>NZ_JBHEEV010000002.1:0-654812 GCF_041930145.1 Brucella ciceri
GAAGCTCCGCTTCGCTATCCGTGAAGGCGGCCGCACCGTCGGTGCAGGCATCGTCTCCTCGATCATCGAGTAATGAAGGTTTGTGCAGGAACGCTCGCTCAAGAGCGGGCGTTTCCGCGTAACAAGGAACAGATGAAATGAACGGTCAAAACATCCGCATTCGCCTGAAGGCGTTTGATCATCGGATCCTTGACGCTTCGACGCGGGAAATCGTGTCGACTGCCAAGCGTACCGGTGCAAATGTGCGCGGACCGATCCCGCTTCCAACACGGATCGAGAAGTTCACGGTTAACCGGTCGCCGCACATCGACAAGAAGAGCCGCGAGCAGTTCGAGATGCGCACGCACAAGCGTCTTCTCGATATCGTTGACCCGACCCCGCAGACGGTGGACGCGCTGATGAAGCTCGATCTGTCCGCCGGTGTCGATGTCGAGATCAAGCTTTAATCGGCTTGAGGACGGAAGGAACGAACCCGATGCGTTCAGGTGTTATTGCACAGAAGCTGGGCATGACCCGCGTCTATAACGACGCCGGCGAGCATGTGCCGGTGACGGTTCTCCGCATGGAGAATTGCCACGTGGTAGCTCAGCGTACAGTTGAAAAGAACGGTTACACGGCTGTTCAGCTTGGCGTTGGTATCGCCAAGGTAAAGAACACGTCCAAGGCTATGCGCGGTCATTTCGCGAAGGCCGAGGTCGAGCCTAAGGCGAAGGTCGCGGAATTCCGCGTTTCGCCGGATAACCTCCTCGAAGTCGGCGCTGAAATCACCGCCGAACACTTCGTCGCCGGCCAGAAGGTCGATGTGACGGGTACTTCGATCGGTAAGGGCTTTGCCGGTGTTATGAAGCGTCATAACTTCGGTGGCCATCGTGCTTCGCACGGTAACTCCATTACCCACCGCGCTCACGGCTCGACCGGTCAGCGTCAGGACCCGGGTAAGGTGTTCAAGGGCAAGAAGATGGCTGGTCACATGGGCCAGACCCGCGTAACCACGCAGAATATTGAAGTTGTCTCGACGGACAGCGATCGCGGCCTGATCCTGGTTCGCGGTGCGGTTCCGGGCTCCAAGGGTGCCTGGATCATCGTGCGCGACGCGGTAAAGGTCTCGCTGCCTGAGAACGCGCCGAAGCCGGCCGCTCTGCGTGCAGGTGCCGCGAAGGCTGAAGCTGTCGCGACTGAGGGAGCCGAATAATGGATCTCACGATTACCACTCTTGAAGGCAAGGATGCCGGCAAGGTCAAGCTGAACGAAGAAATCTTCGGCCTCGACCCGCGTGACGACATTCTTCAGCGCGTCGTGCGCTGGCAGCTGGCTCGCCGCCAGCAGGGCTCCCATAAGGCTCAGGGCCGTGGCGACGTAAGCCGCACCGGCGCCAAGATGTACAAGCAGAAGGGTACGGGCCGCGCTCGTCACCATTCGGCTCGCGCACCGCAGTTCCGCGGCGGTGGTCAGGCTCACGGACCGGTTGTCCGTTCGCACGATCACGATCTGCCGAAGAAGGTTCGCGCTCTTGGCCTGCGTCATGCCCTGTCTGCAAAGGCAAAGGCATCTGACCTGATCATCATCGATGATCTGGCTGCAACGGAAGCCAAGACGAAGCAGCTTGTTTCGCAGTTCGCCAAGCTCGGTCTCGAAAACGCACTCCTCATCGGCGGTGCAGAGATCGATGCGAACTTCCAGCGCGCGGCTTCGAACATCCCGAACATCGACGTTCTGCCAGTGCAGGGCATCAATGTTTACGACATCCTTCGCCGTGGCAAGCTCGTTCTTTCCAAGGCGGCTGTCGAAGCCCTCGAGGAGCGTTTCAAATGACTGATCTTCGCCATTACGACGTGATCGTCAGCCCGGTTATCACCGAGAAGTCCACCATGGTTTCCGAACACAACCAGGTTGTCTTCAACGTAGCCCGCAAGGCAACGAAGCCGGAAATCAAGGCTGCAGTCGAAGCGCTGTTCGGCGTCAAGGTTACCGCAGTCAACACTGCAGTGCGCAAGGGTAAGGTCAAGCGTTTCCGCGGCCTTATCGGGCGCCAGAGCGACGTCAAGAAAGCGATCGTTACTTTGGCCGAAGGCCAGAGCATCGACGTTTCGACCGGTCTCTGAGAGGCCATGGAGTAAGAGACAATGGCACTCAAGCATTTTAATCCGATCACGCCAGGCCAGCGTCAGCTGGTCATCGTGGACCGTTCGGAACTCTACAAGGGCAAGCCGGTCAAGTCCCTGACCGAAGGTCTGTCCAAGAAGGGTGGCCGTAACAACACCGGTCGTATCACTGTCCGCTTTCAGGGCGGCGGTCACAAGCGTTCGTACCGTTTCATCGACTTCAAGCGCCGCAAGCTTGACGTTGTCGGCACCGTAGAACGCCTGGAATACGATCCGAACCGCACCGCGTTCATCGCGCTCATCCGTTATGAAGACGGTGAACTGGCATACATCCTGGCTCCGCAGCGTCTTGCTGTTGGCGACAAGGTCATTGCCGGCAACTCCGTCGACGTGAAGCCGGGCAACGCAATGCCGCTCGCTTCCATGCCGGTTGGCACGATCATCCACAACGTCGAGCTGAAGCCGGGCAAGGGCGGTCAGATCGCTCGTTCGGCTGGCACCTACGCACAGCTTGTCGGTCGCGATCAGGGCATGGCCATTCTGCGCCTCAATTCCGGTGAACAGCGTCTGGTTCCAGGTGCCTGCTTTGCTTCGGTCGGTGCAGTATCCAACCCGGACCACGGCAACATCAACGACGGCAAGGCCGGTCGTTCGGTATGGCGTGGCAAGCGTCCGCACGTTCGCGGCGTTGCAATGAACCCGGTCGATCACCCGCATGGTGGTGGTGAAGGTCGTACCTCGGGTGGTCGTCACCCTGTCACTCCGTGGGGCAAGCCTACGAAGGGCAAGAAGACGCGCTCGAACAAGGCGACCGACAAGTTCATCATGCGTTCGCGCCATCAGCGCAAGAAGTAAGAGAGGTAGTCTGAAGTGGCTCGTTCAGTTTGGAAAGGTCCGTTTGTCGACGGCTATCTTCTCAAGAAGGCTGAGAAGGTACGCGAAGGCGGTCGTAATGAAGTTATCAAGATGTGGAGCCGCCGCTCCACCATCCTGCCGCAGTTTGTCGGCCTGACTTTCGGCGTCTACAACGGCAACAAGCATGTGCCGGTGTCGGTTTCGGAAGAAATGGTCGGACACAAGTTCGGTGAATTCGCGCCTACGCGTACCTATTACGGTCACGGCGCGGACAAGAAGTCGAAGAGGAAGTAACGATGGGCAAGGCTAAAGCTCCCCGTCAGCTCAAGGACAACGAAGCGCAAGCTGTTGCCCGCACGCTGCGCGTCAGCCCGCAGAAGCTGAACCTTGTTGCGAGCATGATCCGCGGCAAGAAGGTGAATGCGGCACTTGCCGATCTGACGTTCTCGCGCAAGCGGATCGCCGATACGGTCAAGAAGACGCTTCAGTCCGCAATTGCGAACGCTGAAAACAACCATGACCTCGACGTCGATGCTCTGATCGTCGCCGAAGCTTATGTCGGCAAGTCGATCGTCATGAAGCGCTTCCACGTCCGCGGACGTGGTCGTGCAAGCCGGATCGAGAAGCCGTTTTCGCATCTCACCATTGTTGTCCGCGAAGTCGCGGAAAAAGGGGAGGCCGCATAATGGGTCAGAAGATTAATCCGATCGGTCTTCGTCTCGGCATCAACCGCACCTGGGATTCGCGTTGGTACGCGAATACCGGTGAGTACGGCAAGCTGCTGCATGAAGATGTCAAGATCCGTGAATTCCTCACCGAGGAACTCAAGCAGGCCGCGATCTCCAAGATCGTTATCGAGCGTCCGCACAAGAAGTGCCGCGTGACGATCCATTCGGCTCGCCCGGGCATCATCATCGGCAAGAAGGGTGCAGACATCGAGAAGCTCCGCAAGAAGCTTTCCGAGATGACCAATGCCGATACGTCGCTCAACATCGTTGAAGTTCGCAAGCCGGAAATCGACGCTACGCTGATCGCCCAGTCGATCGCTCAGCAGCTCGAACGCCGTGTGGCATTCCGTCGCGCCATGAAGCGTGCCGTTCAGTCGGCAATGCGTCTTGGGGCCGAAGGTATCCGTATCAACTGCTCGGGTCGTCTGGGTGGCGCGGAAATCGCTCGCATGGAATGGTACCGTGAAGGTCGCGTTCCGCTTCATACGCTGCGCGCCGATATTGACTACGGCACGGCAGAAGCGAAGACCGCTTATGGTATCTGCGGCGTGAAGGTCTGGGTCTTCAAGGGCGAAATCCTTGAACACGATCCGATGGCTTCCGAGCGTCGTGCGGTCGAGGGTGACAATCAGGGTTCCTCGTCGAACCGCCGCCGCGAAAACGCTTAAAAAGCGGGCCGCGGGCGAGAAATTTGGAGTAGAGAACAATGATGCAGCCTAAGCGCACCAAGTTCCGCAAGCAGTTCAAGGGCCGTATTCACGGCAACTCGAAAGGCGGCACGGATCTGAATTTCGGTGCATTCGGTTTGAAGGCCGTTGAGCCGGAACGCGTCACTGCACGTCAGATCGAAGCGGCCCGCCGCGCGATCACCCGTCACATGAAGCGTGCCGGTCGCGTGTGGATCCGCATCTTCCCTGACCTGCCGGTAACTTCGAAGCCTACTGAAGTCCGTATGGGTAAAGGTAAGGGTTCGGTTGACTACTGGGCATGCCGTGTGGCACCAGGTCGCGTGATGTTTGAGCTTGACGGCGTACCCGAAGATGTGGCACGCGAAGCCCTCAGACTCGGCGCCGCAAAGTTGCCGATCAAGACGCGCTTTATCCAGCGCATTGCTGAATAAGAGAGAGGCAACTATGAAAGCCGCAGACGTTCGGGCGAAGAGCCTCGATCAACTGAATGACGAGCTGGGCACCCTGAAGAAAGAGCAGTTCAACCTGCGCTTTCAGAAGGCCACCGGCCAGCTCGAAAAAACCGCGCGCGTGAAGCAGGTTCGCCGCGACATCGCGCGTATCAAGACTATTGCCCGCCAGAAGGCGGCCGCAAGCAAGGCATAAGGAAGAATATAATGCCTAAACGCGTTCTGCAGGGCGTTGTCGTCAGCGACAAGAATGACAAGACTGTTGTGGTCAAGGTTGAGCGCCGCTATTCGCATCCGCTCCTCCAGAAGACCGTGCGTCAGTCTAAGAAGTACAAGGCGCATGACGAAAACAACCAGTTCAAGGTCGGCGATTTCGTTTCCATCCAGGAATCGGCTCCGATCTCGAAGGACAAACGCTGGGTCGTTCTGACGAACGAAGCAGCAGGCTAAATTATAAACACGCAGCTTAGGTAGGGCAGGAGCCCTTAACCAGCTGAGAGGAAAGAAGGCGGCCAGTCATGATTCAGATGCAAACAAACCTCGACGTGGCGGATAATTCCGGCGCACGTCGTGTCATGTGCATCAAGGTGCTGGGCGGCTCGAAGCGGCGTTACGCTTCCGTTGGCGACATCATTGTGGTGTCGATCAAGGAAGCTATTCCGCGCGGCCGCGTCAAAAAGGGTGACGTGATGAAGGCGGTTGTTGTACGCACCGCCAAGGACATCCGTCGTCCGGACGGCAGCGTTATTCGTTTCGATAACAATGCAGCCGTTCTCATCGATAACAAGAAAGAGCCAATCGGCACGCGTATCTTCGGACCGGTTCCGCGCGAACTCCGCGCAAAGAACCACATGAAGATCATCTCGCTGGCTCCGGAAGTTCTGTAAGGAAGCAAGACGATGCAGAAGATTCGCAAAGGCGACAGCGTTGTCGTGCTGTCCGGTAAGGACAAGGGCCGTAAGGGCGAAGTTCTCAAGGTTATGCCGAAGGATGAGCAGGCGCTCGTTCGCGGTATCAACATTGTAAAGCGCCATCAGCGTCAGACCCAGACCCAGGAAGCCGGCATTATCTCCAAGGAAGCGCCGATCCACCTGTCCAACCTGGCAATTGCTGACCCCAAGGACGGCAAGCCGACTCGCGTCGGTTTCCGCGTCGAGGACGGCAAGAAGGTTCGTGTCGCAAAACGTTCTGGAGCGCTGATCGATGGCTGAAGCTAAGGCACTTCCCCGCTTCAAGAAGCTTTACAACGAAAACATTCGTAAGGCTCTGCTTGAAGAATTTAAATACGACAACGAGATGCAGATTCCGCGCATCACCAAGGTTGTCCTCAACATGGGCGTTGGCGAAGCCACTGGCGATTCCAAGAAGCCTGCGGTTGCTGCTGAAGACCTCAGCCAGATCGCCGGCCAGAAGGCTGTCGTGACCCGCGCCCGTAACTCGATCGCAACGTTCAAGTTGCGTGAGGGCATGCCGATCGGCACGAAGGTTACCCTTCGCCAGGACCGCATGTACGAATTCCTTGATCGTCTTGTCACGATCGCTCTTCCTCGCGTCCGCGACTTCCGCGGCCTGAACCCGAAGAGCTTTGACGGCCGCGGCAACTATGCCATGGGCATCAAGGAGCACATCGTGTTTCCGGAAATCAACTACGATAAGGTTGATCAGATCTGGGGCATGGACATCATCGTTTGCACGACCGCCAAGACGGATGATGAAGCGCGCGCTCTTCTGCGTGCATTCAACTTCCCCTTCCGGCAGTAACGGCAAGCGTAGCGAGGTATATTAATATGGCCAAGACTAGCGCAGTCGAAAAAAACAAGCGCCGCGAAAAGTTGGTTAAGCGTCACGCTGGCAAGCGTGCACGTCTGAAGGCGATCGTAATGGATCAGGGCCTTCCGCTGGAAGAGCGCTTCCGCGCCACCATCCGGCTTGCCGAACTGCCGCGCAATTCATCGAAGGTTCGTATTCGCAATCGTTGCGAAGTTTCGGGCCGTCCGCGTGGTTACTACCGTAAACTGAAGATGTCGCGTATCGCGCTCCGTCAGTTGGGTTCGCTCGGTCAGGTACCGGGCATCGTCAAGTCGAGCTGGTAAGGAGTAGCATATGTCTGTGTCAGATCCTATCGGCGATATGCTGACCCGTATTCGCAACGCAGTGGGCCGCAAGAAGACCAAGGTTACGACCCCGGCTTCCAAGCTGCGCGCTCGCGTTCTGGATGTCCTTCAGTCTGAAGGCTACATCCGCGGATACACGCAGAGTGAATTCGTGAACGGCAAGGCCGAGATCGAAATCGAACTGAAGTACTACGAAGGTGTTCCGGTTATCCGTGAGATCAGCCGCGTATCGAAGCCTGGCCGTCGCGTTTACGTGTCGGTCAAGTCGATCCCGCAGGTCGCGAACGGCCTCGGCATCTCGATCCTCTCCACGCCGAAGGGCGTGATGGCGGATCATGAAGCCCGTGAACAAAACGTTGGTGGTGAGCTGCTCTGCCGCATCTTCTGATGCGGTTGACAGCGAACAGATAAAAGACAGGTATCAAAATGTCTCGTATCGGTAAAAAACCCGTGCCGGTCCCGGCAGGCGTGACCGCCAGTGTTGATGGGCAGATCGTCAAGGCAAAGGGCGCGAAGGGTGAACTCTCCTTCGTCGTGCACGATGAAGTTCTGGTTAAGATGGAAGACGGCGCTGTTAGCGTCGATCCACGCGACCAGTCGAAGGAAGCTCGTTCGAAGTGGGGCATGTCCCGCACGATGATCTCCAACATTTTTGTTGGGGTGAAGGACGGCTTTGAAAAGAAGCTCGAAATCAGCGGCGTCGGTTACCGCGCTGCCATGCAGGGCAAGAACCTGCAGCTTTCGCTCGGCTTCAGCCACGAAGTGGTCTACGACGTGCCTGCTGGCATTACTGTTGCTGTTCCGAAGCCGACGGAAATCGTCGTTTCGGGTATCGACAAGCAGCAGGTCGGTCAGGTCGCGGCTGAGATCCGCGAATATCGCGGCCCCGAACCCTACAAGGGCAAGGGCGTCAAGTATGCTGGCGAGAAGATCGTCCGCAAAGAAGGCAAGAAGAAGTAAGGGAAGCGCGTCATGGCATCGCCAAAAGAAACTTTGCAGCGTCGCGCTGCTCGTGTACGCCGCCAGGTCAAGGCTGTCGCCAATGGCCGTCCGCGTCTCAGCGTGCACCGTTCTTCCAAGAACATCTACGCCCAGATCATCGACGACGTCCGCGGCGTTACGCTTGCGGCCGCTTCGACCCTCGATGGCGACCTCAAGGGCAAGCTCAAGACCGGTGCCGACTCCGCAGCAGCCGCTGCCGTTGGCAAGCTGGTTGCTGAGCGTGCCGTCAAGGCTGGCGTCAAGGACGTAGTGTTCGACCGTGGTGCATTCATTTACCACGGCCGTGTGAAGGCTCTCGCCGAAGCTGCTCGCGAAAGCGGCCTTAGCTTCTAATTAGCATTTGTGCTTCCGGAAAAGAAAAAGGAAATCAGGATATGGCACAGAGAGAACGTAACCGCGAAGATCGCGGCCGTGAGGAGCGCGACAGCGAATTCGTCGATAAGCTCGTTCACATCAACCGTGTTGCCAAGGTCGTCAAGGGTGGCCGTCGCTTCGGTTTTGCTGCGCTCGTCGTTGTTGGCGATCAGAAGGGCCGCGTAGGCTTCGGTCATGGCAAGGCACGTGAAGTGCCGGAAGCTATCCGCAAGGCTACCGAAGCTGCTAAGCGCGACATGATCTTCGTACCGCTGCGTTCGGGCCGTACGCTGCATCACGATGTTGAAGGCCGTCACGGCGCCGGCAAGGTTCTGCTTCGCGCAGCTCCTGCTGGTAAGGGTATCATCGCCGGTGGTCCGATGCGTGCAGTGTTCGAAACGCTCGGCGTTCAGGACGTTGTCGCCAAGTCGCTCGGTTCGTCGAACCCTTACAACATGGTTCGTGCGACGTTCGATGCTCTGAAGCATCAGATGCATCCGAAGGACATCGCTGCACAGCGCGGCATCAAGTACTCGACCCTTCAGGCTCGCCGCCATGATGTGGTCGGTTCGGAAGAATAGCCGATAGTTTGTGTTCGTCCGGGGCCGCTCAGGCCACCGGATACGCCATAGACAAGGGATTTGAGTGATGGCTGAGAAGAAGGGCAAGACGGTTACGGTCGAGCAGATCGGAAGCCCAATCCGTCGTCCAGCCGAGCAGCGCGCAACGCTGATCGGTCTGGGTCTTAATAAAATGCACCGCCGCAGCACGCTGGAAGATACTCCGGCAGTCCGTGGCATGATTGCCAAGCTTCCACACCTCGTTCGCGTTGTGGACGAGGCGTGATAGCGCAGGGAGATAGAGATATGAAACTCAACGATCTGCGTGACAAGCCAGGTTCGGTCAAGGCGCGCAAGCGCGTTGGTCGCGGTATCGGTTCGGGCACCGGCAAGACCGGTGGTCGCGGCGTCAAGGGTCAGAAGTCCCGTTCGGGCGTTTCGATCAATGGCTTCGAAGGCGGCCAGATGCCAATCTACCGCCGTCTGCCGAAGCGCGGTTTCACCAACATCTTTGCAAAGAGCTTCAACGTTGTGTCGCTCGGCCGTATTCAGGCCGCTATCGATGCAGGCAAGCTCGACGTCAAGGCTGTTGTGAACCTCGATTCGCTGAAGGCTGCCGGCGTGATTCGTCGCGCCAAGGACGGCGTTCGCATCCTTTCGGACGGCGAACTGAAGGCAAAGGTTGCCTTCGAGGTAGCCGGTGCTTCCAAGGCTGCGGTCGAAAAGATCGAAAAGGCCGGCGGTAGCATCAAGCTTCCTGAAGCCGCTGCCGAATAAGGCTTCGATACAAAAATAAAAAGCGGCGGCCTTAGTGCCGCCGCTTGCACATTTATGCCAATGCGCATATCTGGGTAGGGTCTTTTTAGTCTCGAGGCGCGACCGCTATAGATTGCGCTGACGGGGGCGGAGGACCGGAGACTTTTCACCGGAGAAATTTTAATGGCATCGGCTGCTGAACAGCTAGTTTCCAATCTCAATTTTTCGGCTTTCTCGAAGGCAGAAGAACTCAAGAAGCGCATCTGGTTCACGCTGGGTGCTTTGCTCGTATACCGGTTCGGCACCTATATTCCGCTTCCCGGCATCAATCCTGACGCGCTTGCGCAGGCTTTCCAGCAGCATAGCCAAGGTGTGCTCGGGCTCTTCAACATGTTTGCTGGTGGCGCCGTTGGTCGTATGGCCATTTTCGCGCTCGGCATCATGCCTTATATCTCTGCCTCCATTATCGTGCAGCTCATGACGTCCGTTGTGCCGTCGCTTGAAGCGCTGAAGAAGGAAGGCGAGGCGGGTCGCAAGATCATCAATCAATATACGCGTTACGGCACGGTGCTTCTGGCGCTTGTTCAGGCCTACGCGATTTCGGTCGGTTTGCAATCCGGTAACGGCATCGTTACCAGCCCCGGACCTTTCTTCATGGTCTCGTCGGTGATTACCCTTGTGGGTGGCACGATGTTCCTGATGTGGCTCGGCGAGCAGATCACTGCGCGCGGTATCGGCAACGGTATTTCGCTGATCATCTTCTCTGGTATCGTCGCAAACCTGCCGCACGCAATTTCCGGCACACTGGAGCTTGGCCGTACCGGCGCGTTGTCGACGGGCCTCATTCTGGGCGTCATTATTCTTGCTATCGTGCTGATTGCGGTCATCGTTTTCGTCGAACGTGCGCAGCGTCGTCTTCTGATCCAGTATCCGAAGCGTCAGGTCGGCAATCGCATGTTCCAGGGCGACACCTCGCATCTGCCGCTGAAGCTCAATACCGCAGGCGTTATTCCTCCGATTTTCGCTTCGTCGCTGCTGCTTCTGCCTGCGACTGTTGCCGGCTTCGCCAACACGACGGAAATGCCTGCCTGGGCGACGACCATTCTCAATGCGCTCGGTCACGGACAGCCGCTTTACATGCTGTTCTATGCTGCATTGATGGCATTCTTCTGCTTCTTCTATACGGCCATTGTGTTCAATCCCAAGGACACCGCTGACCAGCTCAAGAAGCATTCCGGCTTTATTCCGGGCATCCGTCCGGGTGAGCGTACCGCCGAATACATAGACTATGTGCTGACACGCATCACTGTTGTCGGCGCCATCTATATCGTGCTTGTCTGTCTCCTGCCGGAATTCCTGATTTCCGCAACCGGTGTGCCCTTCTATCTTGGTGGCACCTCGCTGCTGATCGTTGTGAGCGTGACGCTCGACACGGTTGCGCAAATTCAGGGGCATCTGATCGCCCATCAATATGAAGGGTTGATCAAGAAGTCCAAACTCAGAGGTGGGAAACGCAATAAATGAGACTGATACTTCTTGGGCCGCCCGGAGCAGGTAAGGGGACGCAGGCTGGACTTCTTACCAAGAAGCATGGAATTCCTCAGCTCTCGACCGGCGACATGCTGCGTGCAGCAGTCGCCCAGCAGAGCGAGATCGGGAAGCGCGCCAAGGCCGTGATGGACGCCGGGCAACTGGTTTCCGACGAGATCGTGAACCAGATCGTATCGGAGCGCATCGATGCTCCGGATTGCGCGAACGGTTTCATCCTTGACGGTTACCCGCGCACGGTGCCGCAAGCCCAGGCTCTGGGAGCCATGTTGGCGGGCAAGGGCCTCAAGCTCGATGCAGTGATCGAGCTGAAGGTTGACGAGAATGCGCTGGTCAAGCGGATGGAGAGCCGCGTGAACGAGACGATCGCCAAGGGTGGTCAGGTCCGTTCGGACGACAATCCCGAAGCTTTCCGCAAGCGTCTCGTGGAATACCGTGAAAAGACGGCGCCGCTTTCGAGTTACTATGCGGGAACCGGTGAATTGCGCGTCATCAATGGCATGGCGCCGGTAGAAGAAGTTACCGCCGAAATCGAGAGAATTCTCGTTCCGGCGTGAAAATTGAAGAGGCTTGAAGAAGCCTTGTTCCAATACGGGCAGGGAAAGCGTGAAGCATTTTCTGCCCGTTTATTGCTTCCAGAAGTTGCTTGAATTGCCTGTCAGGCCGATTTGATGGCTTTACGGGACAGTTAAGAGTTGACTTTTTCGGGCGATTCCGTCAAAGACTGCGCCACTTCAACTGGTTTTGAATGGCGGGTATCGGCGGAAATCGAAAGAGGCCGGTACCGGTCATTTAATGCTGTCTGGTTGATCGCATCTGCCAGATGGAAATTTCTATAACTCAAGGAGAACAGACGTGGCACGTATCGCTGGCGTCAACATCCCGACGAACAAGCGCGTTGTTATTGCGCTTCAGTACATCCACGGGATCGGACCGAAATTTGCTCGGGAAATCGTAACGAAGGTCGGCATTGCTGACGATCGTCGCGTTAACCAGCTGTCGGATGCTGAAGTCCTTCAGATCCGCGAAGCAATCGATGCTGACTACCAGGTCGAAGGCGACCTGCGTCGTGAAGTTTCGATGAATATCAAGCGCCTGATGGACCTGGGCTGCTACCGCGGTCTGCGTCATCGTCGTTCGCTGCCGGTTCGCGGCCAGCGCACGCACACCAACGCACGCACCCGCAAGGGTCCGGCGAAGGCAATCGCAGGCAAGAAGAAGTAATTTCGACGGGACGTATGTTCCGTCGAGCCTTTCCGGTGCGCCGGTTGGGTTTGATGCTGGTCCTTTCTTGAGGACCGGTGTAGCCGCTGGAATTACGGCGGTGTAGAGATCGATTGAAAGGACTGTCATGGCCAAGGAAGCCACGCGCGTTCGCCGTCGCGAGCGTAAAAACATCTCGTCGGGCGTTGCCCACGTAAATTCGACGTTCAACAACACCATGATCACCATCACGGATGCTCAGGGCAATGCGATTGCCTGGTCGTCTGCTGGTGCTCAGGGTTTCAAGGGTTCGCGTAAGTCGACCCCGTTTGCCGCTCAGATCGCTGCCGAAGACTGCGCCAAGAAGGCACAGGAACATGGCATGCGCTCCCTCGAAGTCGAGGTTTGCGGACCGGGCTCTGGCCGTGAATCTGCGCTGCGCGCCCTTCAGGCTGCCGGCTTCGTGATCACGTCGATCCGCGATGTTACGCCGATCCCGCACAACGGTTGCCGTCCGCGCAAGAAGCGCCGGGTCTAATCCTCGTTCACATGCCGTATGAGCCTCGGGCTTTTCAAGTTCGGGGCTCCTCTGCGGTTTCTTCACTTGATCGCTACGATAGGATGGTAGCGACGATTGATAGAGGGATACTTACATGATCCAGAAGAACTGGCAGGAACTTATCAAGCCGAATAAGGTGGATTTCATCACCAACGGCTCCCGTACGCACGCAACCGTCGTTGCTGAACCGCTGGAACGCGGCTTCGGTCTGACGCTCGGCAATGCTCTGCGCCGCGTGCTTCTGTCGTCGCTTCGCGGCGCTGCCGTGACCGCCATTCAGATCGATGGCGTTCTGCATGAATTCTCTTCGATCCCGGGCGTCCGCGAAGACGTTACGGATATCGTTCTGAACGTCAAGGAAATCGCCATCCGCATGGAAGGCGAGGGCCCGAAGCGCATGGTCGTCCGCAAGGAAGGCCCAGGCGTCGTTACGGCTGGCGACATTCAGACTGTGGGCGATGTCGAGATCCTCAACCCGGATCACGTCATCTGCACGCTGGACGAAGGCGCTGAAATCCGCATGGAATTCACCGTCAACACCGGCAAGGGCTATGTGCCTGCCGACCGCAACCGCGCGGAAGACGCTCCGATCGGGCTTATCCCGGTCGACAGCCTGTATTCCCCGGTTCGCAAGGTGTCGTACAAGATCGAGAACACCCGAGAAGGTCAGGTTCTCGATTATGACAAGCTGACGCTGAACATCGAGACAAACGGCTCGGTCAGCGGTGAAGACGCAGTGGCATACGCTGCTCGTATTCTCCAGGACCAGCTGGCGATCTTCGTCAACTTCGAAGAGCCGCAGAAGGAAGCTCCGCAGGAACAGGTTGCGGAACTGGCTTTCAACCCGGCTCTGCTCAAGAAGGTGGACGAACTCGAACTGTCCGTCCGTTCGGCAAACTGCCTGAAGAACGACAACATCGTCTACATCGGCGATCTGATCCAGAAAACGGAAGCCGAGATGCTGCGGACTCCGAATTTCGGCCGCAAGTCGCTCAACGAGATCAAGGAAGTTCTGGCATCGATGGGTCTCCATCTCGGTATGGAAATCCCGTCCTGGCCGCCGGAAAATATCGAAGATCTCGCAAAGCGCTACGAAGACCAATATTAAGACCGGCTATCCGGCTAGAACTAATTAAGGAGAAGGCTCATGCGTCACGGTAACGGATACCGTAAGCTGAACCGCACTGCCTCGCACCGCAAGGCGATGTTCGCCAACATGGCTGCTTCGCTTATCGAACACGAGCAGATTGTGACGACGCTTCCAAAAGCTAAGGAAATTCGCCCGATCGTTGAAAAGCTTGTCACGCTCGGCAAGCGCGGCGATCTGCATGCCCGCCGTCAGGCTATCTCGGCTATTCGCGACGTCAAGCTCGTCGCAAAGCTGTTCGATACGCTGGCTGCTCGCTATGCGACCCGCAACGGTGGCTACATCCGCATCATGAAGGCTGGCTTCCGCGCTGGCGACAACGCGCCTCTGGCAGTTGTCGAATTCGTGGAACGCGACGTCGATGCAAAGGGCAAGGCTGACCGCGCCCGCGTCGAAGCCGAACAGGCTGCGGAAGCAGACGCAGCATAATCTGCGCTGATTTCTGATCAATCAAAGGGCCGCCTTGTGCGGCCCTTTTTGCTTGCGTTCTTGACCGTTCATGTTTTTTGCGGGGCAGCATGCGCCAAAAACAGACGGTTTATGGCCCCAGGTCACAATGTGGCCCTTTATCCTTGCGTTCAGTTGACTACATTCAACACCCGAGTCTTGCTTCCTTTGTGGAAGCGGCAGACCTTGATAAGTGCGGAGTATGTGCATGAATTGGCGACGTTTAAGCATATTGGGTCTCGTGCTGGCATCGGTCGGACCGGCTGTTCCTTTCGCCGTGGCGCAGGATGCGCCCGCGGCGTCACAGACACAGATACCGCTCAACCGGGCCGACATGCAGTTGTCCTTCGCTCCGCTTGTGAAGGAAACGACACCGGCTGTTGTGAACGTCTATGCCGCTCGTCAGGTGCAGGCGCGTTCGCCCTTTGCGGGCGATCCCTTCTTTGAGCAGTTTTTTGGACGGCAGTTTGGCGAAAGCAAGCCGCGCATCCAACAATCGCTCGGTTCCGGGGTGATCGTCGAGAGTTCGGGCATCGTGGTGACGAACAACCACGTCATCAAGGACGCGGATGAAATCAAGGTCGCCCTGTCGGATGGGCGCGAGTTTGAAAGCAAGCTGCTTCTGCGTGACGAAACCACTGATCTCGCCGTTCTGAAAATCGAAGCCAAGGACAAGTTTCCAGTCCTCGGCCTCGGTAACTCTGATGACGTAGAAGTCGGCGATCTGGTGCTTGCGATTGGCAATCCCTTCGGCGTGGGCCAGACGGTGACGAGCGGTATAGTTTCCGCGCAATCGCGCACTCAAGTTGGGATTTCCGATTTCGATTTCTTTATCCAGACCGATGCTGCCATCAATCCCGGCAATTCGGGCGGTGCGCTAATCGACATGCGCGGGCGCCTGATCGGTATCAACACCGCGATCTATTCGCGTTCCGGCGGCTCGGTGGGGATCGGCTTCGCGATTCCGTCGAACATGGTTCGCGCCGTTGTCGAGGCCGCGCAGAATGGCAGCACGAGTTTCGAGCGCCCCTATATCGGCGCCACTTTCCAGGGCGTGACGGCCGATCTGGCAGAAGGCCTCGGCATGGAGAAGCCATACGGGGCCTTGATCACGGCCGTCGCAAAAGGCGGACCGGCTGAAGCGGCCGGGTTGAAAATCGGCGATGTGGTTTTGTCCGTCCAGGGCGTCCGCGTCGATAACCAGGACGTTCTTGGTTATCGTCTTTCGACGGCCGGTATTGGTAACACCGTGTCGATCGAAATCATGAGGAACGGAAAAAATCAGACCATCCCGGTGAAGCTCTCCAAAGCGCCAGCGGTCAAGGAAACCGCGCCGCAGGTTGTCGAGGGCGACAATCCCTTTGCTGGTGCATCGGTGCTTGAACTCACGCCTTCGACCGCTGCAAAATTGCGCCTGAAGCGCGACAGCCAGGGCGTGGCGGTGGTTGATGTCTATTCCGGCTCTCCGGCGGCAAGGCTCGGCTTGCGTCCCGGTGATATCGTTCGCAGCATCAACGGAAACTCCATCCGGACCGTGGGAGATCTGACCGCGATTCTGGAAGCGGGGCGCGGTCTCGCCTGGCGGCTTGAGGTGGAGCGTAACGGAATGCTGTTGCGCCAGTTTGTGCGTTAACCGATACCGACAGATCGCTAAAAGTTGCATGCCGCTTCGGGCCGCATTATGCCTGAAGCGGTATGGTCTTTTGATAGAGCAATTGAATGAGCGATCTTTTCTCAGCAGCGGCAGACCCGAACGCGGACCGCAACCGTCCGCTTGCTGACCGTCTGCGTCCTAGACATCTGTCGGAAGTGACCGGGCAGGAACATCTGACAGGGCCTGAAGGTGTGCTGACGCGCATGATCGCATCCGGGTCGCTCGGCTCCATGATCTTCTGGGGACCGCCGGGAACCGGCAAGACGACGGTTGCCCGCCTGCTTGCCGGAGAGACCGATCTGGCGTTCGAACAGATTTCGGCAATCTTTTCCGGCGTTGCCGATCTCAAGAAGGTTTTTGAAGCTGCGCGCGCACGTCGTATGTCCGGGCGTCAAACGTTGCTTTTCGTGGACGAAATTCATCGCTTCAATCGCGCACAGCAGGATAGTTTTCTGCCGGTCATGGAAGACGGCACCGTAATCCTGATCGGTGCCACGACAGAGAACCCGTCTTTCGAGCTCAATGCCGCTCTTTTGTCCCGGGCGAGGGTGCTGACCTTCCATCCGCATGACGGCGAGAGCATCGCAACGCTTCTAACCCGCGCCGAGGAGCAGGAAGAACGCCCGCTGCCACTGGACGAAGAAGCACGGGCCAGTCTCATCCGC
Source organism: Brucella ciceri (assembly GCF_041930145.1). Lineage (NCBI taxonomy): Bacteria > Pseudomonadati > Pseudomonadota > Alphaproteobacteria > Hyphomicrobiales > Brucellaceae > Brucella > Brucella ciceri. The sequence goes on from NZ_JBHEEV010000002.1 coordinate 16,833, forward strand.
ATGGCTGATGGAGACGGACGCGCAGCGCTGACGCTTGCCGAGGAAGTCTGGCGCGCTGCCCGTCCGGATGAAGTGTTTACGGCAGAAAAATTACAGGATGTCGTGCAGCGCCGTGCTCCGGTTTACGACAAGGGGCAGGACGGACATTACAATCTGATTTCGGCGCTGCATAAATCCGTTCGCGGATCGGACCCGGACGCGGCGCTCTACTATCTTTCCCGTATGTTCGATGCGGGCGAGGACCCGCTCTATCTCGGTCGACGGCTTGTGCGTATGGCGGTGGAAGACATAGGCCTTGCCGATCCGCAAGCCTTGGTCATCTGCAATGCCGCCAAGGATGCCTATGACTATCTGGGGTCACCGGAAGGCGAGCTGGCGCTGGCGCAGGCCTGCGTTTACCTTGCGACCGCCCCGAAGTCGAATGCGGTTTATATGGCCTATAAAGCCTCTATGCGTGCGGCCAAGGAGAATGGTTCGCTTCTGCCGCCCAAGCATATTCTCAATGCGCCAACCAAGCTGATGAGGAATGAGGGCTATGGCGAGGGGTACGCCTATGACCATGATCAGCCCGATGCTTTTTCGGGGCAGGATTATTTTCCGGAACGCATGGGAAGGCAGAAATTCTACGATCCGCCGGAGCGCGGCTTCGAACGGGATATTCGCAAGCGCCTGGAGTATTGGGCACGGCTGCGGCAGGAGCGTCAGGGGCGCAGGTGAAGACCGGTTTCAGCGGAACCGTTCTTTTCATTTGAAAATGAACTATCCCCATAGTTATCCACTTTCATCCACAGTTTGAGCCGCGTCCGCATTTGGCTGCGGCTCTTGTTTGTTTCTCACAGGGGTTTGAAGCGGCGGGTATGGTGCGACCTCTCGTTAGAAAGGTCTTCTTAATTTTTACGCTTTATCAATCTTTGCAAAGAGACGAGGTTTTCCATGATGCGCGTTTTGTTTCTCGTCGCGCTCGTGATCCTTGGAGGCTGCGCGACCGCCCCACGGCAGGTCAACAATGTATGCGCGGTCTTCGATCAACGCGACGGTTGGTTCAATAACTGGCAGACGGCTGCCACACGGGTTTCACGCGAGTTCGGCGTTCCGGTTCCGGTTCTGATGGCGACGATTTATACGGAATCCGGCTTCCAGCCCTATGCGCGGCCGCCGCGCACCAAGATTCTCTGGATCATCCCGTGGAAGCGGGCTTCCAGCGCCTACGGCTATTCGCAGGCGCTGAATGGCACCTGGGACCGCTACAAGCGCGAAACGGGCCGCTGGACGGCATCGCGCACCAATTTTGCGGACGCGGTCCACTTCATCGGCTGGTATCACTACCAGAGCTATCTGAAGAACGGGATCAATCGTGGGGATGCCTATAGCCTGTATCTCGCCTACTATTCCGGCCATGGCGGTTATGCACGCGGCGCCTGGCGGGGGAATGCAACGGCGCTCAATGGCGCAAAACGCGCCCAATCAATGGCCAATCGTTACGCCGCGCAGTTGCGCAATTGCGGAGGCTTCAGTTAAAAAGCGACTGGCCGGATTCAATCTCTTATCCAAAACACCATCCGGCCTTAATCGCTACTATCATGCGAGCGGATTCGCTAATCGAGGATGACCATTTCATGCTGAAAAAGACCGGTATTGCCCTTTTCGCCGCCACATTTCTCGCAGGCTGCACCACTGATCCTTATACCGGGGAACAGAAGATGTCGAACACTGCCGGTGGTGCTGCGATCGGCGCGGCTGTGGGTGCTCTCGGCGGCCTGATGGTCGGCGGTTCGAGCCGTGCGCAGCGCAATGCGGTGCTGATCGGCGCCGGTATCGGTGCGCTCGGTGGCGGTGCAATCGGCAATTACATGGATCGTCAGGAAAACGAGCTTCGCGCGCAGTTACAGGGGACGGGCGTTTCCGTGACCCGTAATGGCGACCAGATCATCCTGAACATGCCTTCGAGCATTACCTTCGATACCGATCAGGATCAGGTGAAAAGCCAGTTCTATCCGACGCTTAATTCGGTCGCGATCGTGCTGCGCAAGTTCAATCAGACGCTCGTGGACGTCTACGGCCACACCGATTCGACTGGCAGCGTCAGCCATAATCAGGCTTTGTCGCAGCGCCGCGCCGCCTCGGTTGCAAGTTATCTCGGTTCGCAGGGCATCGACCCACGTCGTTTTGCCGTCATCGGCTATGGAGCCAGCCAGCCGGTTGCCACCAATGCGACACCGGAAGGACGCGCGCAGAACCGCCGCGTGGAAATCCAGATTTCGCCGCTCCGCGCTGCCGGCTGATTCCGTTTCGCAAAACCAGTCACCGCGATCACGCAGTCCTTCGCAAGAAGGGCTGCGTTTTTGTTTGTTCTCGCGAATCGTCGGGCTCACGGTTTGGTTTGAAATAAGCTAAATGCTGGATGGCTTTATTATTTTCGTAATTGCTGATGTTAGAGAACGATTAAAGAACAAAATTTCAGAATTGTTTATAATCAATGAGTTAACGGCATTGCAAAATGAGAACAAAACAGATACAAATAGATCGTGGCAACGAGCCTGCCGGGCTTCTAGCGAGACAAGAGGATGGTGTAAGATGTCTCAGAATTCATTGCGACTTGTTGAGGAAAATTCAGTGGACAAGACTAAGGCTCTCGATGCGGCATTGTCGCAGATTGAAAGGGCGTTCGGCAAGGGCTCGATCATGCGCCTTGGCCAGAACGATCAGGTCGTAGAGATCGAAACAGTATCGACCGGATCGCTCTCGCTGGACATCGCGCTCGGCGTTGGTGGCTTGCCTAAAGGACGTATTGTCGAGATTTACGGCCCGGAAAGCTCCGGTAAGACGACACTGGCGCTGCACACGATCGCGGAGGCACAGAAGAAGGGCGGTATCTGTGCGTTCGTCGATGCGGAACATGCGCTCGATCCGGTCTATGCTCGCAAGCTGGGCGTCGATCTTGAAAACCTGCTGATTTCGCAGCCGGATACCGGCGAGCAGGCGCTCGAGATCACCGATACGCTCGTGCGTTCGGGCGCTATCGACGTTCTCGTCGTCGACTCGGTGGCTGCCTTGACGCCTCGCGCCGAAATCGAAGGTGAAATGGGTGACTCCCTGCCTGGTCTTCAGGCACGTCTCATGAGCCAGGCGCTCCGCAAGCTTACCGCGTCTATCTCTCGTTCCAACTGCATGGTGATCTTCATCAACCAGATCCGCATGAAGATCGGTGTGATGTTCGGTTCGCCGGAAACGACGACTGGCGGTAACGCTCTCAAGTTCTATGCTTCGGTTCGTCTCGATATTCGCCGTATCGGCTCGATCAAGGAACGTGATGAAGTCGTAGGCAACCAGACCCGTGTCAAGGTCGTCAAGAACAAGCTTGCTCCGCCCTTCAAGCAGGTCGAATTCGACATCATGTATGGTGCTGGCGTTTCCAAGACCGGTGAGTTGGTCGATCTTGGCGTGAAGGCTGGTGTTGTCGAAAAGTCGGGTGCGTGGTTCTCCTATAATTCCCAGCGGCTCGGGCAGGGTCGTGAAAACGCCAAGCAGTATCTCAAGGACAACCCGGAAGTGGCCCGCGAGATCGAAACCACGCTTCGTCAGAATGCCGGGCTGATTGCCGAGCAATTCCTCGAAGATGGCGGACCCGAAGAAGACGCAGGCGACGCCGCAGAAATGTAGGATCGCCAGCCCAGGTTGAATTACCAAAGCCCCGTGCATGCGCACGGGGCTTTGTTTTTGGGCGATAGATTCTTGCGATATGAAAAGCGCCTCCTTTAACGTCTTTCAGCAGAAATTGCTTTTATGGCGCAGCGTACTTATCTGGACAGAAAAGCAAGGCACCGTTAAAAGCGGTCAACCGAAAACTCCACTTCACGTTCTAGCAGTGCGAGAGAGCCTCGGGCCTTCGATGACGGTTGGCGGCTGTGGGAGTTTGAACAGGATAATTGATGCAGCTTTCTGCAAAGCTGTGTCCGTGCAGGGCAGTAAAGCCCAAAGGTGACTTATGGCTGGTGTCAACGAGATTAGGTCCACATTCCTCGATTATTTCCGCAAGAACGGGCATGAGGTCGTTCCATCGAGCCCGCTCGTTCCGCGTAACGATCCGACGCTCATGTTTACCAATGCGGGGATGGTGCAGTTCAAGAATGTCTTCACCGGCCTTGAACATCGTTCCTATAATCGCGCCACGACCTCTCAGAAATGCGTTCGCGCCGGCGGGAAGCACAACGATCTGGACAATGTCGGTTATACCGCGCGTCACCATACTTTCTTTGAAATGCTGGGCAATTTCTCGTTTGGCGACTATTTCAAAGACGAGGCCATCAGCTTCGCCTGGAACCTGATCACCAAGGAATTCGGTCTTCCGAAGGACAAGCTCCTTGTCACCGTTTATCATACGGACGACGACGCAGCGAATTACTGGAAGAAGATCGCCGGTCTTTCCGACGACCGTATTATCCGCATCGCCACCAGCGATAATTTCTGGGCCATGGGCGACACCGGGCCCTGCGGTCCATGTTCGGAAATCTTCTTCGACCATGGCGACCATATCTGGGGTGGACCTCCCGGATCGCCTGACGAAGACGGCGATCGTTTCATTGAGATCTGGAACCTCGTTTTCATGCAGTTCGAGCAGATCACGCCTGAACAGCGTATCGACCTGCCGCGTCCGTCCATTGATACCGGCATGGGACTTGAGCGGGTTGCAGCCGTTCTGCAGGGCGTGCATGACAATTACGATATTGATCTCTTCAAGGCATTGATCCGCGCTTCGGAAGAGGCTACCGGCGTGAAGGCTGACGGCGAATTCCGTGCCAGCCACCGCGTGATCGCCGACCATCTGCGCGCGTCGAGCTTCCTGATCGCCGATGGCGTTCTGCCATCCAATGAAGGCCGTGGTTATGTGCTGCGTCGCATCATGCGCCGCGCGATGCGCCATGCCCAGCTTCTGGGTGCCAAAGAGCCGCTGATGTGGCGTCTGCTGCCAGCCCTGATCCGCGAAATGGGACAGGCTTATCCGGAATTGATCCGCGCTGAGGCTCTTATTTCGGAAACGCTCAAGCTTGAAGAGACCCGCTTCCGCAAGACGCTGGATCGCGGGCTTGGACTTCTGTCGGACGCAACTGAAAACCTTGTTGAAGGCGATCGCCTCGACGGTGAAACTGCTTTCAAGCTTTACGACACCTATGGCTTCCCGCTTGATCTGACGCAGGATGCGCTGCGGCAGCGTGGTATCGCCGTGGATACGGATGGTTTCAGCGCGGCCATGGAACGCCAGAAGGCCGAGGCACGGGCCAATTGGGCTGGTTCCGGTGAAGCTGCAACCGAAACGATCTGGTTCGGTATCAAGGATAAGGTCGGTGCGACTGAATTCCTGGGTTATGAAACTGAAAGCGCGGAAGGTGTCGTGGCTGCCCTGGTGCGCGACGGTGCTGAAGTGCAGTCGGCTTCTGAAGGCGAGGTTGTTTCGGTGGTGGTCAACCAGACACCGTTCTACGGAGAATCCGGTGGCCAGCAGGGCGATACCGGCACGATTTCCGGTGAAGGTTTTGTCATCGCCATCAAGGATACGCAGAAGAAGGGCGAGGGCGTCTTCGTTCACATCGGCGAAGTTGCCAATGGCAGCGTCAAGACCGGCGATGCGGTTGAGCTGAAAGTGGATTCGGCGCGCCGCACCCGTATCCGTTCCAACCATTCGGCAACGCATCTTCTGCATGAGGCCCTGCGGGAAACGCTCGGCAGCCATGTCGCCCAGAAAGGTTCGCTCGTCGCGCCGGATCGCTTGCGCTTCGACTTCTCGCATCCCAAACCGATTTCTGCCGAAGAACTGGCGAAGGTTGAAAACCTTGCCAACGAGATCATTTTGCAGAACGCTCCTGTCAGCACGCGTCTGATGGCCGTTGACGATGCCATTGCCGAAGGCGCCATGGCGCTGTTCGGTGAAAAATATGGCGACGAAGTGCGCGTTGTTTCCATGGGCACCGCCAAACACGGCTCGAAGGAAGGCAAAGCCTATTCGGTTGAGCTTTGTGGCGGCACGCATGTGCGCCAGACCGGCGATATAGGCCTCGTGCGTATCGTTTCCGAAGGCGCGGTCGCCGCTGGCGTTCGCCGCATGGAAGCGCTGACGGGTGAGGCTGCACGCCTCTATCTCGAAGAGCAGGACGAACGCGTAAAGGCCATCGCCGGGGCATTGAAGACGACGCCGGCCGAAGCGCTGGAACGCGTCAATGCACTGCTCGATGAACGCAAGAAGCTGGAGCGTGAACTTGCTGATGCCCGCAAGAAGCTTGCACTTGGCGGCGGTTCGGCGGACGGGGGCAGTGCAGTTGAAGCCGTGAATGGCGTCAAATTCCTCGGCAAGATTGTGACCGGCGTTTCTCCGCGTGATCTGAAGCCGCTTGCTGATGAAGGCAAGAAGCAGGTGGGTTCCGGCGTCGTGCTGTTTATTGGTGTCGGCGAAGACGACAAGGCCAGCGCAGTAGCGGCGGTCACGGAAGATCTGCTCGGTAGGTTCAGCGCGGTCGATCTGGTTCGGGCCGCTTCCGCAGCCCTTGGCGGTGCAGGCGGCGGTGGTCGTCCGGATATGGCCCAGGCCGGTGGCCCGGATGGTGCAAAAGCGGCTGATGCAATCGCCGCGGTCAAGGCGCTGATCGGTTAAGGTCGAAAACAGAAATAGAGAAGCCGGGCAGTGCCCGGCTTTTCATTATGCAGCGTGCGCTGAACGGCTGTCTTCGGGGGCCCCAATACGATCATCGAGGCCATAATCGCGCATGACGCTGGCCACACGTAAGCGATAGTTCTCGAAAACGCCCTTGCGGCCCTGTCCCTGTGCTAGTCGGTGGGACGGCGAGTTGCGCCATTCGCGTACGGCTTCTTCGTCACGCCAGAACGAAAGCGAGAGCAACTTGTCCGGATCGGCAAGGCTTTGAAAACGCTCTATCGACAGGAAGCCGTCGATTCTGGAAAGATCGTCGCGCAGGCTAGCTGCAATATCGAGATATTGGCCGCGCCTGTCGTCATCAGCCGGCCAGACTTCGAATATGACTGCAATCATGGCTTGATGAACTCCCCATGCGGTGCGGATTGAAGTTTCAGGAAGATGCGATCCTCTGACCGGATGAATTGTTCCCGGCGCGCAAATTCATAGTTGGAGCGACCAAGCGGATCGGCGGCAAGCCGAGCGCGATAGGCTTCATAAGCGGCAAGATTTTCGATTGAATAGACGCCATAGGCTGTCGTTGACGAACCCTCATGTGGTCCGAAATAGCCAATGAGATTGGCGCCGCATCGCGGAATGGCCTGTCCCCAGTTGCGTGCATATTCAGCAAAGGCATCCGCCTTGAACGGGTCGATCTGATAGCGGATGAAACAGGTAATCATGCATGTCTCCTTCAAATGCCTGTGTTCGATGCTGACAATGTAGCAATTGAATTATCTCTATAGTTCGGTTAGCATCGAAGTATGAAAGATGGCCCGATCATAGCTTCCGTTGCCGCACTGCTTGGCGACCCTGCGCGTGCAAACATGCTCACGGCGCTGATGGACGGCCGCGCACTGACGGTCAGTGAGCTTGCATCTGCGGCAGGTGTGACATTGCAAACGGCCAGCGGGCACCTTGCAAAACTTGATGCTGCTAATCTGCTGGTTGCGGAGAAGCAGGGACGGCATCGCTATTTCCGTCTTTCAGGAACGGATGTTGCGCAGGTTCTGGAAGGACTAATGGGACTCGCGCAACGCACCGGCGCCGTGCGGGTGCGGACCGGCCCGAAAGACCAGGCGCTACGCAAGGCGCGCATCTGCTACGATCATCTGGCGGGTGAACGTGGCGTCGAGATGCTTGATGCGTCGTATAGACTTGGTCTCATTGCCGACGATGGCGAGCCGATGCTGACCGAGAAGGGCAAATCGTTTTTCAACTGTCTTGGTGTGAATGTCACCACCCTGGAGCAGGGCAAGCGGCCCGTCTGCCGCCACTGCCTCGACTGGAGTGAACGCCGCAACCATCTTGGCGGAGCACTGGGCGCGGCGCTCCTGAACCATTTTATTTCGCAAGGGTGGGCACGTCGCGAAGCGGGGCGGGTCATCGCCTTCTCGCCCAAAGGATCACAGGCATTTTCGCGGACATTTGAACTGGCTGGCCAGATCACGTGGCCTGAACAGCCAGCGATTCCGTATTAATGTTGTGTGGCGGCAGCGGCTGCTTCGTCCAGTTCGGTGGCTCGTTTCATCGCCGGGCGATCCTTCAATCGGTCCCAATAGGCCACAAATGCTCCCCGGGCGGGCAGCGTGCCGAAGCGCAGGCCCCATCCTACGTGTGAACCGACGTAAACGTCAGCTGCGGTAAAGCGATCGCCGGTGATATATGGATGCTGTGAGACGGCGTTTTCCAAAGTGTTGACCACTGTGTCGTAATTGCCGTAGCCGACCATCCCCTGCTTGTCGGCGGGGATTTCAAATCCGAGCGCATGGTTGGAAAGTGCAGCTTCGACGGGGCCGGACGTAAAGAACAGCCAGCGGAAGAAATTTGCACGCTCATTCGGATGCGGCGCCAGACCGGCTTCGGGAAATGTCGTTGCGAGATAAGCGCAGATCGCCGCCACTTCCGTTACCACCGCATCGCCGTGACGCAGGGCCGGCACTTTTCCCATGGGGTTGATCGTGCAGTAGTCGGGGCCTTTCATCGGCGGGCCGAAATCCAGTATTTCCACATCGTAGGGTTTGCCGATCTCTTCCAGCATCCAGCGCGCGATACGTCCGCGCGACATCGGGTTGGTATAGAGCTTCAACTCAGCCATTTCATCCTCCCTGTAAGAGGTGGCAGGATGCGCTTTTTCCCTTGAAAAGGAAATGAAAAAACCCGGCAGCAATGCTGCCGGGTTCTGCATATCGAGAATGGATCGAATAGCCGATCAGGCGGCCATGGCCTTCTTGAGGTTTTCATCGATCTTGTCGAGGAAACCCGTGGTGGAAAGCCAAGGCTGATCCGGACCGATGAGCAGCGCCAGATCCTTGGTCATGAAGCCGCTTTCAACGGTGTCCACGCAGACCTTTTCCAACGTGTCGGCAAAACGCTTCAGCTCGGCATTGTCGTCAAGCTTGGCACGGTGGGCAAGACCGCGGGTCCATGCGAAGATCGAAGCGATCGAGTTGGTCGAGGTTTCCTCGCCCTTCTGATGCTGGCGGTAGTGACGGGTGACGGTGCCGTGGGCAGCTTCAGCTTCAACGGTCTTGCCATCCGGCGTCATCAGAACGGAGGTCATCAGGCCGAGCGAGCCGAAGCCCTGTGCCACGATGTCCGACTGAACGTCGCCATCATAGTTCTTACATGCCCAGACGTAGCCGCCCGACCACTTGAGCGCCGAAGCGACCATGTCGTCGATAAGGCGGTGTTCGTACCAGATCTTCTTTTCTTCGAACTTCGACTTGAATTCTGCGTCGAAGACTTCCTGGAAGATATCCTTGAAGCGGCCGTCATAGGCTTTCAGGATGGTGTTCTTCGTGGAGAGATAGACCGGATAGCCGCGCTGCAGGCCATAGTTGAACGAAGCGCGGGCGAACTCGCGGATCGATTCGTCAAGGTTGTACATGGCAAGAGCCACGCCAGCCGAAGGAGCCTGATAGACTTCGTGTTCGATGGTTTCACCATCTTCACCAACGAACTTAATCGTCAGCGTGCCCTTGCCGGGGAACTTGAAATCCGTCGCGCGGTACTGGTCGCCGAATGCGTGGCGGCCAACGATGATCGGCTGGGTCCAACCCGGCACCAGACGCGGCACGTTCTTGCAGATGATCGGCTCGCGGAAGATCACGCCGCCCAGAATGTTGCGGATGGTGCCGTTTGGCGACTTCCACATTTTCTTGAGCTTGAATTCTTCAACGCGCGCTTCGTCAGGCGTGATGGTTGCGCACTTCACGCCGACGCCATGTTCCTTGATGGCATTGGCTGCATCGATGGTGACCTGGTCGTTGGTCGCATCGCGGTTCTCAACAGACAGATCGTAATATTTCAGATCGATGTCGAGGTAAGGATGGATAAGCTTGTCCTTGATGAACTGCCAGATAATGCGGGTCATCTCGTCGCCGTCGAGTTCGACGACCGGGTTCGCAACCTTGATTTTTGCCATGGATGAAGCCTCTTTTTCAATGCGTCGCGCCCGTATAGCACTCACGGCGAATAAGGCAAAGCGTAAGAGGCTTATTCTTTGGCCTATAGACCATCTGAATGGTCAAAAATTCGGGAGAGATTTTGCGAAATGCGCGAAACGTCTTTCAGGCAAACCGATCATGCAGCGCGGTGGGCCGACCTGTCGTTATCGCGAGACTTCTCCCAAGATGATTGCTGCTGGCGATAGTTTTTCTCTTCACTTGCCAGAATGGCGTCCGCATCCAGCGTGGAGATGGCAGTCGACCTGTCTGTGGGCACGAGACCATTCAGCTGCAGCGAAAGATAACGGCCGCAGCAGACCCGCAGGAATGAGGCGAAATTATCGAGGTCGTGGCCTTCATTCCGGGATTCATCATAAAGTTTGCCAATGAGGCGACTGACAGTGAGGTCATCGCGCGCCGCAATATCCTCCAAGGCCCACCAAAAGAAATTTTCAAGGCGAACGCTTGTTACAACGCCGTCTATGCGCAGCGATCGCGTCACGCTCAGCCAGAGTTCAGGATTGGCGCCGATGAACAGCCTGCACATGGTTTCCTCCGGATCATTCTCCCAGACTTACTGTTGCGCAGTTTTGCCCCGCCTGCAACCGTGTCGGGTGCAGGCGGGGCAGCGCGATCAGCTGTGGGTGATCCTGGTGCCGAGGACTGTGAGGAACTGTGCCAGCCAGGCCGGATGGGCAGGCCACGCGGGCGAGGTGACGAGATTGCCATCCGTAACGGCCTGATCGACCGGAATATCGGCATAGGTGCCGCCGGCGAGTTCAACTTCCGGCCGGCAAGCCGGATAGGCCGAACAGGTGCGGCCCTCCAGAACGCGCGCTGCGGCGAGCAACTGTGCACCGTGGCAGACCGCCGCAACGGGCTTGTTCGCCTCGAAGAAATGTTTCACCACGGCGATAACCTTGTCGTCGAGACGCAGATATTCCGGCGCCCGGCCACCGGGAATGACAAGCGCGTCATAGCTTTCCGGTTTCACGTCGGAGAAGGTTGCATTGAGGGTGAAGTTATGGCCCGGCTTTTCCGTATAGGTCTGATGGCCCTCAAAATCATGAATGGCTGTCGCGATATGGTCCCCGGCTTTCTTGCCGGGGCAGACCGCATGAACCGTATGGCCAACAGTCAGCAACGTCTGGAACGGGACCATGGTTTCATAGTCCTCGCCGAAGTCGCCGCAAAGCATCAGTATTTTCTTACCCGACATGGTTTCCTCCCTTGATCCTGTATCTGGTGGCGACAGTCTGGCACAAATGGGCGGAAGATAGGTGTTATCGGGCTACTACACAGGCTTTTCACCCGGACCTGTAAGGGGAATCTTTGCGATTCAGCGTCAATTATGTCAGGGAAGCGCCACGATTTTATAGCACAGCGGAAAACATCATGGCAGGAACAGATAAACAGCGCCCCATACTCGCGGAAGGACCAGCAATCGTTCTGGTAGAACCGCAATTGCCGGAGAATATCGGCATGGTGGCGCGCGCCATGGCCAATTTCGGACTGGCTGAACTGCGTCTGGTCAATCCCCGCGAGGAATTCCCGAGCGAGAAGGCGAGGGCCGCAGCGAGCAAGGCCGATCATGTGATCGACAATGCTGTGGTTTATGACGACCTGCCTTCCGCTATCGCTGACCTCAATTTCGTCTATGCAACGACGGCTCGCGAACGCGACGGTTTCAAGCAGGTTCGCAGCGCCGTGGAAGCCGGTGGTGAGTTGCGCCGTCGTTTTAGAACTGGCGAAAAGACAGGTATTCTGTTTGGCCGCGAACGCTTCGGCCTCAGCAACGAGGAAGTGGGACTTGCGGACGAACTGGTGACATTCCCGGTCAACCCAGCCTTTGCATCGCTGAATATCGCGCAAGCTGTCCTGCTCATGTCCTATGAGTGGATGAAATCGGGGCTTGAGAACGAAACGGAGACGGTATTCCGTGGGCCGGAACTTGAGCTGGCGCCGAAGCAGGAATTGCAGGGACTCTTCAACCATCTCGAAGAAGCCCTTGATGTGCGTGGCTATTTCCGCCCGGAAGCCCGTAAGGAAATCATGGTCAATAATCTGCGGGCCGTGCTGACCCGCGCCGGTTTCGCATCAGCAGAGCTGAAACTTCTGCGCGGCGTTATCACGTCGCTCGATGTGTTCTCGCCGAAAAAGCCGCGTGGTTCGGGTGCCCCTGATGGGCGTGCGCGCAAGCCCGCGACCGAGGCTCCGGCAACAAAGGACAAGGACGAATGAAAAACGCACCCGCTGTGAGCTTCTCTGTCGCGCCTTCCGCCGACGCCGAAAGACCGATTCTGGTTTTCGACAGCGGCATCGGAGGGCTGACGGTCTTGCGGGAAGCGCGGGTGCTGATGCCGGATCGCCGTTTCGTCTATGTCGCGGACGATGCCGGATTTCCCTATGGCGGATGGGAAGAGGATGCGTTGAGGGCGAGAATCGTCCAACTGTTCGGCAAGCTCATTGCCGACTATGATCCTGAAATTGCGGTGATCGCCTGCAATACCGCCTCCACGCTGGTGTTGGACGACTTGCGGAACGCCTATCCTGCGGTGCCATTCGTGGGAACCGTACCGGCGATCAAGCCCGCCGCCGAAAGAACCTCATCGGGCCTTGTTTCCGTGCTGGCCACCCCCGGCACCGTCAGGCGGGCCTATACGCGCGATCTCATTCAATCCTTTGCGTCTCAGTGCCATGTTCGTCTCGTCGGTGCTGACCAGCTTGCGGCAGTAGCGGAAGCGCATATTCGTGGCGAGAAGATCGACGAAGCGCTGGTTGTGGAACAGATTGCCCCCTGTTTCATTGAACAGGATGGCAACCGGACCGACATTGTTGTTCTGGCCTGTACGCATTATCCGTTTCTTGCGAATGTGTTTCGGCGCCTGGCGCCATGGCCGGTTGATTGGCTCGATCCGGCCGAAGCGATTGCCCGGCGTACCGTTTCTTTGCTGAAACCGCGTCGAGTCGATGAGGAGCTGCATCATCATAACGATCTGGCGGTGGTGACCTCGGAGAATCCGGATTACGCCATTCGCAGGCTCATGCAGGGCTTCGGTCTGCATTTCGCCTGATCTCTCCCAAGGTCTTGAATTTTGCGGCCAGGTGACGATCATGGCCATGATCGTTTCACAGGGGAAATGCCATGACTGGAACCATACCACGGATTACGCTTCCATCGGGACAGATGGTTCCGACGCTCGGGCAGGGCACCTGGTATATGGGCGAGGACAGCGCACAACGCCGCCATGAAATCGAAGCGCTGAGGAGTGGTATCGATCTGGGAATGACGCTGATCGATACGGCGGAAATGTATGCAGACGGCGAGGCGGAGGACGTCGTTGGGGAAGCGGTCTCAGGTCGGCGGAACGATGTATTCCTCGTCAGCAAGGTGCTGCCGTTCAACGCGTCACGGAAGGGCACAATCGAGGCCTGCGAGAGAAGCCTGAAGCGGCTCCGCACCGAGCGTATCGATCTCTACCTTCTGCACTGGCGTGGGCGCTATCCACTGGAAGAGACTGTCGCGGCTTTCGAACAACTGAAACACGCAGGCAAGATCGCGAGCTGGGGCGTCAGCAATTTCGACACGGACGACATGAAAGAACTCGCCAGTGTAGCGAGCGGCATGGAGGTCGCGACGAACCAGATACTCTATAATTTGACGCGGCGTGGACCCGAATTTGACCTGATGCCGTGGTGTGCAGAGCGAAAAATTACGCTGATGGCTTATTCGCCAATTGAACAGGGACGATTGCTAAATGATCCCGTCTTGGCCGAAATTGCGAGCGAGACCGGTGGTACGCCAGCTTCGGTCGCGCTTGCCTGGACGATGCGCAGCGGCAATGTCATCGCGATTCCAAAGTCGTCCAACCTGCATCATGTCCGGGATAACAGAAAAGCCGCTGAGTTGCGGCTTTCCAACGATCAGTTGAAACGTCTGGGCCAGGCTTTCTCGCCGCCGTCCCGAAAGACGGCGCTGGAAATGCTGTAACGAGAAACGTGCTTAACCTGCTTCCTTCTGGCGGGCATCCTTCTTGGCCTGCGCTACGCTTGCAGCCTTCCGTAACCGCCCACGTTCCGCCGGGCGGACGAGGCTGTCGTATTTTTCGTTCGGAATGTTACGCATGCCTTGCAGTGCGTGGCGCGTGTTGAAATCCTTGCCCTTCTTTTCGTTTGCTTCTTTGGCCGCGAGCGCTTTACGGGCATTTGCAATCAATTGGGCGCTCGCCGCCATGCGGCGCCGACGTTCAACTTCCGTGTTGATACGACGGACTGCCATGGCCAAAACGGAAACTTTGAGATGCGAACCTTCGTCGGCCTTGGAAGGAGTGGCCCCGCGAGCCGCTGCCTTTCCGCGCATTTCGCGCCTGCGCTGATGGGCCTGATCTCGTGCTTTCTTGCGGCGTTCGCGGACTAGTTTCGCCAGATGGCCAAGTTCTTCATCGGGAACGTTTTGCAAAAAAGGATGGTGCGATTTTTCGACCAGTTCTTTTTCGTCGGCATTGAGGGCACGCGCTTCCTGCTTTCTGGTAACGGCCATGGGACATCCTTTCTGCTAACGATGAGATTTTCCCGGTGGAATATAGGCGCGGCCGCCAGCATGGAAAGATAGGCTCCTCATTTCTGTTCCTCGGCGTGGATAGCTTCGCTTTGCTCTTCAAACCGTTGTAAAAGCAGCTTCAACTCATTGAGGGGCAGATGTTCCGCACCGATGGTCTCGATCTTGGTCGTAGAGACGATAGTCAGGATTTCATCAAGTTTGGCCTGGGTCGCACTCGCTTCGCGATTCTGCGCATTCTGGATAAGAAAGACCATCAGAAAGGTGATTATGGTGGTCGACGTATTCACCACAAGTTGCCACGTGTCCGAGAAGTTAAACAGGGGGCCGGTGACGCCCCATATGATGATGAACAAACTCGCCAAGACGAACGCCAGGTAATGACCTGCAAGTTCGGCAGCTTTTTCGCTGAGCTTTGTGAAGAACTGTGACATCTAAACCTCCAAAATGGCTGACATGAAACGCTCAATGGAGGGGCGCGGTTCCGCAATCGCATGAGGCAGGGAACTTTCACGCGCTGGTCGACGTTTCCCCTGCATAGAAAACGCGGAGGTTAGCCGATGGAAATTGTTGAAACCCGCATCAGCTCGGTGGGGGGCTTCAAGCTCTATATGGTGGAATTCGTCACCGAGGGCGAAGAGAAGATCACCGTCAAGGTGGAGAATGAGACAGACGCAGAATTGGCACGCGATGAAGTACTGCGGCGCGCTGCCATGAAGCTGGGTGAGGCTCTTGGGGTTGCATGTACGGAATGCGGTATCGAGCCGGGCAGTTTTGTGACGCGTCCAAGCGCCCGCCGTGCCGGCGATCGGGCAGAGCTCGAACGCCAGCTCGATGAAGGTTTGGAGGACACGTTTCCCGCCAGCGATCCGGTCTCCGTAACGGGTTCGACGATCGCAGGTTTTACCGGGCCGAAAGATTGAGAGATGGCTGCAAGCAAGAAGCCGGGCTGTTCGCCCGGCTTCTGAAGTAGTTCAGAAAATGAGTCCTGCAATCAATGCATCTGACTGATAATACTCAAAGATTGCGGCGCTTACCTTCCATCAGGTCGAATACCGCCCGGGCGCAATCGAGCACATTGGAGCCCGGTCCAAACACCGCTGCCACTCCATGATCGAACAGATACTGATAATCTTGACGCGGAACGACACCGCCGCAGACCACGATGATATTCTCCGCCCCTTTTTTGCGCAGTGTGTCCACAAGCTGGGGCAGAAGTGTCTTGTGACCGGCTGCGAGCGATGAAACTCCAAGAACATGGACCTTCGCCTTGATTGCCATGTCAGCGGCTTCGTCGGGCGTCTGGAACAGCGGACCAGCCAGCACCTCGAAGCCTATATCACCGAATGCTGAGGCAATAATTTTGGCGCCACGATCATGGCCATCCTGGCCGAGCTTGGCTACCATCACCTTTGGCTTTTCACCGATCTGTTTTGAAAAATCGCCTAGCCGGTCAACCAGCGTTTGATATTCCGGTTCGTTCTCATAGGCTGAGCCGTAAACTCTGTTGACGACCTTCGGAACGGCGGCGTGATCGCCGAATGCGCGGCGCATGGCGTCGGAAATTTCTCCGACGCTGGCGCGAGCGCGGGAGGCTTCGACTGCGGCAGCGAGGAGGTTGCCTTCGCCGGTCTCGGCAACCCTTTGCAGTTCTGCAAGTGCGGCTTCGACCTTTGCCTTGTTGCGCGTTTCCTTGATACGGTTGAGACGCGCAATCTGCGACTGGCGAACGGCCGAATTGTCGATCTCCAGAATGTCGATTTCGTCTTCCTGCTCCAGCCGGAACTTGTTGACGCCGACAATGACTTCCTCGCCCTTATCGACTGCCGCTTGCCGTTTGGTGGCCGCTTCCTCGATGAGACGTTTAGGCAGGCCACTTTCGACGGCCTTGGTCATGCCGCCAAGTTTCTCGACTTCCTCAATCAAGGCCCAAGCCTTTTCGGCAAGCTCATTTGTGAGGTTTTCGATGTAATAAGACCCCGCCAGCGGATCGACCACTTTGGTCACGCCGGTTTCATTCTGGAGGATGAGCTGCGTGTTGCGAGCAATGCGGGCGGAGAATTCCGTTGGCAAAGCAATGGCTTCATCGAAGGAATTGGTGTGCAGAGACTGCGTTCCACCCAATGCGGCCGACATGGCTTCGAAGGCCGTGCGGACGATGTTGTTATAGGGGTCCTGTTCCTGAAGCGAAACGCCGGAAGTCTGGCAATGTGTGCGCAGCATCAGCGAGCCGGGCTTTTTCGGATCGAATTCCTTCATGATGCGCGACCAGAGCAGGCGGGCGGCGCGCAGCTTGGCAATTTCCATGAAGAAATTCATACCAATGGCGAAAAAGAAGGACAAACGCCCTGCAAATTCATCGACATTCAAGCCCTTATTGAGCGCAGCGCGTACATATTCGCGCCCATCGGCGAGCGTGAAGGCCAGTTCCTGAACCAGCGTCGCGCCTGCCTCCTGCATGTGGTAGCCGGAAATGGAAATCGAGTTGAATTTCGGCATTTCGGTTGCCGTATAGGCGATAATATCCGCAATAATCCGCATGGATGGTTCCGGCGGATAGATATAGGTATTGCGAACCATAAATTCCTTGAGAATGTCGTTCTGGATCGTACCGGAAAGTTGCGCACGCGGCACGCCCTGTTCCTCACCCGCGACAATGAAATTGGCGAGGATCGGGATCACCGCGCCATTCATCGTCATCGAAACAGAGATTTTTTCAAGCGGAATGCCGTCGAACAGGATTTTCATGTCCTCGACGGAATCGATTGCCACGCCAGCCTTGCCGACATCGCCTTCCACGCGTGGGTGATCACTGTCGTAGCCGCGATGGGTGGCGAGGTCGAAGGCGACCGATACGCCCTGCTGACCGGCGGCGAGAGCCTTGCGATAGAATGCATTGGATTCTTCCGCCGTCGAGAACCCCGCATATTGCCGGATTGTCCAGGGACGACCCGCATACATGGTGGCACGCGGGCCGCGAACAAAAGGCTCGAAACCAGGCAAGGTGCCCAGATGACCGATCCCTTTCAGATCGTCTTCCGTATAGAGCGGTTTGACGTCAATCCCTTCCGGTGTGTGCCAGATCAAGCTGTCCGCTGGCCGCTTCAATTCCTTTTCAGCCAACGTTTCCCAGTCTGCGCGGGTGGTGGGGCGCTCGCTCATATCGAACCTCACTCGAATTCCATGATCAGTTCATCGACAGCGAGGCTTGCACCTGCTTCCGCTGTGATGCGCTTTACGGTAGCACGGCGTTCGGCACGCAGCACGTTTTCCATCTTCATGGCCTCTACCGTGGCGAGCGGCTGCCCGGCTTCGACCGTATCGCCTTGCCCGACGAGGATGGATGTGATGACGCCCGGCATCGGGCAGAGCAGCATCTTTGACGTGTCCGGGGGCAGTTTCACCGGCATGAGCTTTGCAAGTTCGGCTATGCGCGGCTTGCGAACGTGGGCAACAACATCCATGCCGCGCCAGCGAAGCCGCCAGCCAGTTCCGGAGCCTGAAACCTTGATGGCAATCGGCTTGCCGCCGACGGTGAATGAGCCCAGCTGACTGCCGGGATGCCAGTCACTGGCAACAGGCAAGCTGCCGCCATCCACGAAATTGATTGTTGTCCCGCCTTCGCCTTCTGCGATACGCACCGGCAAGGCAAAGCCGCCGAGCGTCGCTACCCAGTCGGTGGCCACCGATTGCTGGCCGCTGGAAAGCCGCCCGGAGATTTGCGCGTTGCGTTGTTCTATCGCCAGATTGATCTGTGCGGCTACCGCAGCAAGTATGCGTGCGTCGTCTTCCGAAACGGGCACACCAGTAAAGCCGTCCGGGTATTCCTCGGCAATGAATGCGGTGGTGAGCGCGCCTTCGCGGAAGCGTGGATGATCCATCACAGCCGACAGAAAGGGCAGATTATGGCCGATGCCTTCAACCTCGAATGCGTCCAGCGCATCTCCCATCGCGTCGACAGCGCTGGCGCGGTCCGGACCCCAGGTGCAGAGCTTTGCGATCATCGGGTCATAATACATCGAGATTTCGCCGCCCTCGAATACGCCAGTGTCGTTGCGCACGATTGTGCCATCCGGGTTGCGGCCTTCGACCGGCGGTCGATAACGGGTCAGCCTGCCGATTGAAGGCAGGAAGTTGCGATAGGGATCTTCCGCATAGAGGCGGCTTTCCATCGCCCAGCCGTTCAGCTTCACGTCGCTCTGGCTGAAGCGGAGCTTTTCACCGGATGCTACGCGGATCATTTCTTCAACCAGATCAATGCCGGTGATGAGCTCCGTCACCGGGTGCTCGACCTGCAAACGCGTATTCATTTCAAGGAAATAGAAGTTCCGGTTACCATCGACGATGAATTCCACCGTTCCTGCCGAAAAATATCCAACGGCTTTTGCCAAAGCGACAGCCTGCTCGCCCATGGCTTTGCGGGTGGCTTCATCCAGGAATGGCGAGGGGGCTTCTTCGATGACCTTCTGGTTGCGGCGCTGGATCGAACATTCACGTTCGCCCAGATAGACGACGTTGCCGTGCTGGTCGCCCAGAACCTGAATTTCGATATGGCGTGGCTGGGTGACGAATTTTTCAATGAATATGCGGTCGTCGCCGAAGGAGGATTTCGCCTCATTGCGCGAAAGTTGGAAGCCTTCGCGAGCCTCATCGTCGTTCCATGCGATGCGCATGCCCTTGCCGCCACCGCCAGCAGAAGCCTTGATCATCACCGGATAGCCGATGCTCCGAGCGATTTTGACGGCTTCGTCTGCGTCCTCGATCAAGCCCATATGCCCGGGCACGGTGGAAACACCGGCTTCGGCCGCAAGTTTCTTCGAGGTGATCTTGTCGCCCATGGCATCAATCGCGTTTACCGGCGGGCCGATAAAGGTGACGTTGGCGGCTTTCAGTGCTTCGGCAAAACGCGGGTTTTCCGACAGGAAACCGTAGCCCGGATGCACGGCATCGGCCCCGGTTTCCTTGATGGCGGCCAGAATTTTATCAATGACGATATAGGACTGATTGGACGGCGCTGGTCCGATATGGACCGCTTCATCGGCCATTTTGACATGGAGCGCATTACGGTCGGCGTCGGAATAAACGGCAACCGTTGCGATGCCCATCTTCTTTGCCGTCTTGATGACCCGACATGCGATTTCGCCGCGATTGGCAATGAGAATTTTTTTGATCATGGGCATCTACTCAAAGAGGAATGGTGTCGTGCTTTTTCCACGGCGTGCTTTGGTTCTTGTTGCGCAGGCTTGCAAAAGCCCGCGCAATGCGGCGACGCGATGAATGCGGCATGATGACTTCGTCGATGAAGCCGCGTTCGGCGGCCACGAACGGATTGGCGAAACGCTCTTCATATTCCTTCGTGCGCGCGGCGATTTTCTCAATGTCGCCCAGTTCTGAACGATAGAGGATTTCCGTCGCGCCCTTGGCGCCCATCACAGCGATTTCTGCCGTCGGCCAGGCATAATTGATGTCGGCACCGATATGTTTCGAGGCCATCACATCATAAGCCCCGCCATAGGCCTTGCGGGTAATAAGCGTAACCATGGGAACGGTCGCCTGGGCGTAGGCAAAAAGCAGCTTTGCGCCGTGCTTGATGACCCCGCCATATTCCTGGGCTGTGCCCGGCAAGAAGCCTGGTACATCGACAAGGGTCAGGATCGGGATATTGAAGGCATCGCAAAAGCGAACGAAGCGAGCAGCCTTTCGCGATGAATCGATGTCGAGGCAGCCAGCAAGAACCATGGGCTGGTTCGCAACCACACCGATGGTCTGCCCATCCATGCGGATGAAGCCGGTGATGATGTTCTTCGCAAAAGCTTCCTGAATTTCAAAGAAGTCGCTCTCGTCGGCCAGCGCGTGGATAAGCTCTTTCATGTCGTAAGGCTTGGTCGCGCTATCCGGGATCAGCGTGTCGAGCCGCATTTCGAGCCGCGCAGGGTCATCGAAGACCGGACGCACCGGCGGCTTTTCGCGATTGTTGAGCGGCAGGAAATCGAAAAGAATGCGGACCTGTTCGAGCGCTTCGATATCGTTTTCATAAGCGCCGTCCGCCACCGATGATTTTCGGGTGTGGGTGGAGGCGCCGCCAAGTTCTTCCGCGGTGACAATTTCATTTGTGACGGTCTTGACCACGTCGGGGCCCGTCACGAACATATAGGAGCTATCTCGCACCATGAAGATGAAGTCGGTCATGGCGGGTGAGTAGACCGCGCCACCAGCGCACGGCCCCATGATGACCGAAATTTGCGGAACTACGCCGGAAGCATCCACGTTGCGCTTGAACACGTCGGCATAGCCTGCGAGCGATGCAACGCCTTCCTGAATACGCGCGCCGCCGGAATCGTTGAGCCCGATGACCGGCGCCCCATTCTTCATGGCCATATCCATGATCTTGCAGATCTTCTGCGCGTGCGTTTCGGACAAGGAACCGCCCAGAACTGTGAAATCCTGGCTGAACACATAGACCTGACGGCCATTGATCGTGCCCCAGCCGGTCACCACGCCGTCGCCAGCGACTTTCTGCTTTTCCATGCCGAAATCGACGCAGCGATGAGTGACATACATGTCGAACTCCTCGAACGATCCATCGTCGAGAAGTACTTCGATCCTTTCGCGAGCAGTGAGCTTGCCTTTGGCGTGTTGCACGTCGATGCGGTGCTGACCGCCGCCGAGGCGGGCTTCCGCCCGACGGGATTCAAGCTGTTCGAGAAGTTCCTGCATAAAGTCCCCACTTTTGGGCGGCCTTCGGAAGGCGTGTTATGAAACTGAAAAGATAGTCTTTTTCTTCATCCTGCTTAAAATCCGAAGGCGCTCCGGAAAAGCTTGAAAAGGTGCGATTGTGTAAGTTATAAATTTGCAAACAGCAAAATGCGAATTTGCAAAATGGCGCCAAGAAAACTTTATATCGGCAGAAAGATACGTGAAATCCGGGAGCAGCATCGAGCAACCCAGTCGGGCTTTGCCGAACGGCTTGGGATTTCAACGAGTTATCTCAATCAGATCGAGAATAATCAGCGGCCTGTTTCGGCGGCGGTCCTGCTGGCGCTGGCCGAAAACTACCAGATCGACATCGGTGCCATTTCACTGGGGGACGATGATCGTTTGCTATCTGCGGTTTCCGAAGCGCTGGCCGATCCGGTCTTCGACAATTACAAGCCGAACCTGCAGGAGCTGAAGCTTATTACGCAAAATGCGCCGGGGCTGGCCCATGCGCTGATCGCCTGCCACCAAGCCTATCGCCGCAACAGTGAACAGCTTGCAAGTCTGGATAACCAGTTGGGTCGCGCCCCGTCGGCTGCCGAACCTGCGCCTTATGAGGAAGTGCGCGACTTTTTCCATTTTATCGACAATTACGTACATGAGATCGATATTGCCGCAGAAAAGCTGGCGAGCGAGCTGAACATTCCGGGACGCGACATCGGTGTGGCCCTGCCGCAGTATATGGGGGAGCGTCACCGTGTGCATATTGCGCGGGCTGCGCCGGAAGAAGCGGTTTTGCGCCGGTTCGATGCGCAGGCGCGGGTGCTTTATCTCAATCCATATTCGCCCGCTTCCACCCGCAATTTCCAGATCGCGTTTCAGATTGCCGAACTGGAGATGGACGAGCTTGTGAGTGCGATTGCCAGGCGGGCGGATTTTCGCTCTGCCGAGGCAGTCGAGATTTGCAAGATCGGCTTGCGCAACTATTTTGCCGGGGCCCTCATGCTGCCCTATCAAACCTTTCTTTCAGCAGCAAAAGAACTGCGCCACGATCTGGAACTTCTGGCGTCACGCTTCGGGGCCAGTCTTGAGCAGGTCGCGCATCGTCTGAGTACCTTGCAGCGCTCCGGTCAGCGGGGTGTGCCGGTGTTTTTCGCCCGCATAGACAGGGCAGGAAACATCACCAAGCGGCATAGCGCAGCCAAGCTACAATTTGCCCGTTACGGTGCTGCGTGTCCCTTGTGGAATGTGCATCAGGCATTCGAGATGCCGGGCCGGATCATTCGCCAACTGGCTGAAACGCCGGATGGCGCGCGTTACCTTTGCATTGCGACAGAACTGACAAAGAGTGAAGGGGGCTTCAACGCGCCTCAGCGCCGTTATGCCATCGCCCTGGGCTGCGAGGTGGCCTATGCGCAGGATTTTGTCTATGCCGATGGGCTCGACATAGCAGTGCGTTCTGCCTTCGATCCGATCGGTGTTTCCTGCCGCATCTGTGAACGTGCTGAATGTGTGCAGCGGGCGGTTCCCCCGCTGAAAAGCCGGTTGGCGGTCGATCACGACCGCCGCGGAATTTTACCGTATCGGCTGCTCTGAAGATCAGAAGCCAGCATGCTCCTTGAGGAATTCAGCTTCCTCATGGGTCGTGTCGCGCCCGAGCACCTTGTTGCGATGCGGGAAGCGGCCAAAGCGCTCAATGATGTCGTGATGCTGACGGGCGAAGCCGAGCGAGAACTCGTCGCCAAGCTTTTCATAGAGATCGACGCAGCGCTTCTGGTCGTTCAGATGTTCGCTATGCATGAAGGGCAGATAGAAGAACTGGCGCTGGTCAGGCGATAGCTGCCGATCGAAATCATGGTCGAGCGCCTGTGCGGCCACATCGCGGGCCAGCCCGTCGCTTTCGAATGAGCGTGGAGAGCCGCGAAACATATTGCGCGGAAACTGATCAAAAAGAATGGTGAGCGCCAGAGCGCTTTCCGGTTGCTGTTTCCACTGCTCCAGTTTGTCGGCACGCGCATCTTCGTAAGCAGCCAGAAATTTCTCGCGAATTTCAGCGTCGATTTCATCACTTTTGCTGAACCAGTTTTCCCGCATCCGGGGCGAAAACCAGAAGTCCAGAACATCCTTGGGTTCGATAGCCATGACAGGCCTCCTCTCTGGTTTTATTGGGCTGGCTGGCTTGTGCCTTCCTGCGGCGGACAGGGTGGCTCTCCCTTGAAATTGCGCGACATACAGGCGAATCGGTCGAAGCTCTTGCCCGTGTCCATCGCGGCCTTGCCGGCTCCCCCACATCCGGAAAGAACCACCAGAGAAATCAGAATAGCTAAGTTTTTCATGGAGGTCCTTTCAAGAGGCTTTCATGTGGCCATGTCGCCAGCCTTTATAATAGGGATCGCAACGTTCGGCGACAACCGATATAGGCCGATCACCCTCTGCCGCGATAGTTCGGGACGCCCTGTTCTGGTATCCAGACATTCTGGGGCGCCGCTCCGGTCTGGAAGAAGACGTCTATTGGAATGCCGCCGCGCGGATACCAGTAACCGCCGATCCTGAGCCATTCAGGCTCCAGCAGGTCCACGAGCCGCTTGCCGATGGTCACGGTGCAATCTTCGTGAAATGCGCCGTGATTACGAAATGAGAAAAGGAAGAGTTTCAGGGATTTGCTCTCCACGAGCCACTGCCCGGGGACGTAGTCGATCACGAGATGCGCGAAATCAGGCTGACCCGTCATCGGGCAAAGCGAGGTGAATTCGGGCGCGGTGAAACGGACGCAATAAGGTGTTCCCGCTTGCGGATTTGCAACCCGTTCGAGGACGGCATCTTCGGGCTTCTGCGGCACAGAAGCATGGGAGCCGAGCTGTTTTAAGTCGGAATAGATGGTCTTTTCAGACATTTACGTGCCTTTGTTTCAAGCCACGTCGCAGTCTTGCAGCGTATGATTGCGCTTGTCCTTGTTTTGACCGGGTAGGCTGCGACCGGTGGCGAATTGCCAATAAGGTGGAGCTAGCAGACCATGACCATTCCGTAAAGAGCGCATGCAAAAGCCCGCGCCTTGGATAAAAGCGCGGGCACAGTATTGTGAATTTTGCGGTTAACGCCGGTCGGAAATGGCGCAACCAATCGCGACGCCGATGAGGATGCCGATAATACCGGCGGTTCCGAAGAGCGTTGTAGCCGTACCGGGATTCTCGCGCACCGTTTCGGCTACCACCTGGCCGCGTTCACGCACCGCTTGCGCCGCGTTACGGAAACGACCGGATGCATCGTCCAGCGCATCTTCCGCACGTTCCCTCAGGTCACCGGATTGGGACGCCAGCGATTTGGAAAGACGTTTCAGTTCACTGCGCATGTCAGCGATCTGCTTTTCGAGCGCCTGCTGGATGTCGTTGGTGATCTTTTCATCAGCCATTTGGAGTCTCCGTTACGTTTTATAACGGTACAACGAGGAAGGGTGCGTTCGGTTCCATGCTGCGACAATGCGGTTAACAAACATGGTAAACCGCTCGTAAACCATTTTAATTTAAGCTTTTCGAATACAAGAACGATCTGGAGCGGGGCCAGAATGTATATCGAAAAAGATGCGCTTGTTGGTCGTTGCGAGCCGGTATCTGCGCGTGTTGTCCGGGCTGCACATCTGGCCAGACAATGTATCGACCAGCACCAGACGGATCAGGTGCGCGCGCAGGCAGAAGCGGCGTTGACGCTTTTACTTGATGATCCTTCTCCGAAAGTTCGTATGGCGATGGCAGATGTGCTCTCCACCAGTGTGCATTCTCCGCTGCATATTGTAACGGCGCTTGCCGCTGACCAGCCGGAGGTTGCGGGCTATATCCTCGCGCGCTCAACGCTTCTCAGCGACGCCGATCTGATCGACCGTGTGGCCTATGGGGCGCCAACAATGCAGGTTTTGATCGCCGCGCGACCTGATGTTTCATTCGCAGTTTCAGCAGCAATTGCAGAAGTCGGAAGTAACGACGCGGTTGCTGAAATGCTCTTTAACAGTTGCGCCCGGATCGCTTCCATTTCGTTCCGGCGCATGAGCGAACGCTGTGGACATGATGCTGTGGTGCGTGAGGCTCTGCTGTCTCATCCACATCTTCCGGCAGAATGCCGTCATCTGCTGGCTGTGAAAGTGGGGGAGGTCCTGCAGGCCCTCCCGCTGGTGAAGATGCTATTGGGCGAACGTCGCGCCGATAAAATCGTCGGAGATGCTACAGTTCGCGCATCGATGCATCTGGCGGAAACCTGTTCGCAGGAAGAACTCCCGGCGCTGGTCGAGCATCTGCGTCTACGCGGGGAGATTACAACCAGCTTTGTCATTCGCGCCGTTGCAGGCGGACGTATAGATTTTTTTGCCAGCCTGCTGGCTGCGCTTTCCGACCTCGATGACGCGCGGATTTGTGCGATTATTTCCAGAGGTCGTCCTGCGGCTCTTGCTGCGCTGTTGCGCTCTGCCGGATTGAGCGATGCTACGCATGCGCCCTTGATTGTTGCCATCGAGGCATGGCGAGCCGTGGCGGCCGGGCGGAAGCGGTTGGGAACGACAGAAATATCAGCCCTTATGTGCGAGGCCACACGTGCCAGCCGATATGCTGCGGCCAATGACGATCTGGCTGCACTTCTGCGCTCTATTCATCTGGAATTCATGCGTGAATCCGTGCGGGACAGGCTGCAGGCTATTCCCGCCTGATCAGGTGTTCTGCCGAAAAGGGCGGATGAGGCTGAGGCCATAGCCGACGGCGATGCCGAACACTGCTCCGGCAGCCTTGAAAACGAAATCTATGAACTCCCCATGCCGTCCGGGAGCAAGACGCTGCATCAGTTCAAAAAGCGCTGCACAGCCGACCGTCAGCAAAAGAACGCCCATCCAACGGCGAGGGTAGGCTAGCGCAAACAGAGCGCCGACCAAAAAGAAAGCCCCAAACCTTTCGAGATCGGCTGGTTCGCCGGTGACGGGGCGGAAATTGATTGGGCTGATCGTAACCGCCAGAATGGCGAGAAGTATCACCCAGGCGCCGATGCGCACAATTCGCTTCATGAAGAGCGTCTCTATTCATCCGAGTAATCGCCAGGTGGCTCGTCCTGTTTCGGGTCGCCACACCGTTGGTACATTCGGTCCGTTATTGAAGTTTTCAGTGCGTTACCGAATGGCAACTCATAATGTGAAATGACATCGACGCCCATACACCATTTGACGTCATGAGGCGACAGGCCATAATTGGTTTCGAGAAAACCCAGCGCGTAGTTCATGCCTTCGTCGCATTGGTCGGTCTTGCAGAAATTGCCATCCCTTGCGAGCTGACGAATCGAGCCTTCTCCAATCTTGACCACGATTGCTTCCACGGCAAAGGGGCTCGCGCCTATCACGGCGATGACGGCAAGTCCGATCAAAGTAAATTTTATAGAGCGCCGCATGAATCGCCGTTCGTAGCTGGTTTCCGCAAGTTCATAACGCATGAGCGGCAATATGATGGCAAGCCGGAAAGCGGTGAAACCAACGCAATTGCGGGATTTTTTAGAACAATGCTGTTATCAACCGCACTTGTCGCCGAGATTGACAAATCGAGTTGACCGTCCCGCCTTCGCCCAAATTCTAGCTAACCGAATTGTAGTTTACATCGGTTGCATATTGACTTTTACGTAAATGCGGGAGCACAACTTAAGCTCTGAATCCAATTTGGTTTGGAGCATGGTCCGCTTGATATAAGGCAGAAATGTTTTGGTGCGCGAATATTATACGATCACGGAGCTGACCCGCGAGTTCGGTATTTCAACCCGTACTTTGCGCTTTTATGAAGATGAGGGCTTGATTGCTCCTGTGAGACGTGGCCGTACGCGATTGTTCCGCCCGG
This sequence comes from Brucella ciceri, assembly GCF_041930145.1. Classification (NCBI taxonomy): domain Bacteria; kingdom Pseudomonadati; phylum Pseudomonadota; class Alphaproteobacteria; order Hyphomicrobiales; family Brucellaceae; genus Brucella; species Brucella ciceri. Next base: position 44,070 of record NZ_JBHEEV010000002.1, read on the forward strand.
CCGATCGCCATCTGGTGAAGCAGATTCTGCGCGGCAAGCGACTTGGGTTTTCCATCGCGGAAATTCACGAGATCATTCAGATGTATCGCGAGCCGCCCGGGGAAACGGGGCAGCTGAAACTGCTCATGAAGCGCGTTGAGGAAAAACGCGCTGATCTTCGGCAGAAGCGGCGTGACATTGAAGAGACACTGGGCGAACTCGATCAGATCGAAGAGTCCTGCATCGAGCGCCTCGCCGAACTGGGCGTCAATACCTGAGTTGGCCTACTGAGCGTCGGGCACTGGAGAGCACATTTGTGCGATGGCTTGAACCGTGCTGTTGTTGTCCTGATCGATTTTGCCGCTGAAGACATCGTCGAACAGTTTCGCCTTGTCCAGTTCCGTCACCACACAGCCGCAGAACTGCTGACATAGCTGTTCGCTGCCGTTTTGCAGGCATGCAGCCACGCAGGACTGCGTGAAGGCTTCTCGCGGCGTCGGCTGTGCCGGGGGCATGAACTGCGAGAACAAGTAAACCATTGCGATCAGCACAGGCTGATGAATGAGATAGAAGGCCAGGCTGTGCCTGCCTATGAAGGTCAGCGGCTTTTCAAGAAAGCGTGGTTTGATCCCGCCAGCCAAAAGCTGCAGCCAGCCGAAGTGCTGGAAAAACCGTGCGGCAGCTATTCCGACAAGGACTGCGCCGAACCATGGAAACAGCGGTACGTAATCGTTGGAGCGCAGCGTTACGGTCGAAAGCCCCACCCAACTCAACGCTGGATGATTGAAAATATCAGCCCGCGCAAAAAGCGGAGCGCCGATAACGAATCCCGCAACGATCAAGGTTGCGATGGCTGGCAGGCGCAGAAACAGAAGGCCGAGTACACTTGCCAGAGCGATCTGGTGCAAGATGCCAAAGAAAATGAAACTGTCAGGAGACATATACCATGTGACGGCTGAAATCGCCGCCGCCGCTACAACGATCTGAGCCAGCCGTTTCGCCATCGGCTTCCAGCGGATTCCGTTGCCATGCGCCAGGACAAGGCTAAAGCCCACCAGAAACAGGAAGCTCGACGCGATGCAGCGCGCGAAAAGTTTCCATCCGCCGTGAGCAGCCGTTGCTGGCGCCATATAGCCGAAGAACTCGAGATCCCAGCCAAAGTGGTAGATCGCCATCGCGATCAGCGCAATTCCGCGCGCAATGTCGATGCGCCCAAGGCGAACCCGGGACGAGGGTGCGGTATCCTGGTGGGTGATGTTAGACATGGTTCCTTTCAGCTGGATAGCAATGTCCGGCGTTTTTCGATTCCCGGCAAATCTCTAACACAGCCATTTGCAACTCTGTAGTATGCGGAAGCACAGGGATTCGTGCTGGCGCTGGCGCAGGTAAATGGCAGATATTGGAGAGCTTGGTTGTTTTATAGTCTGTCGAAGATTTTTTGGCTGTTTTTTCAACCCGTTACGATAATATCTGTTCTCGTGCTGATTGCTTTGCTAGCCATCTGGCGAGGTATGCGCGGTTTCAGCATGGGGCTGCTGGCGCTGTCACTGGCCACGCTGTTTCTTGCCGCCTTTACGACGTTGGGTGCCGTTCTGCTGGCTCCTTTGGAAGACCGTTTCGCAAAGCCGGATGCGATGCCGCAACGTGTGGACGGGATCGTCGTGCTGGGCGGCTATATGAATGGCGAAATCAATGCGGGTCGCAAAGGCTTTGAGTTGAATAGCGCGGCTGATCGCATTTTTGAAGCAATGCGGTTGGCACGACTATACCCCGGCGCTCGGGTCATTATATCTGGCGGCGAGGGCGCATTCTTTGAAAAATCCGCCAAAGAAGCGGATAGTACCCGGCAGATGCTTGCCGATCTTGGCTTTTCCGGCGAGCGCTATATTTTTGAAAACAAATCTCGAAATACCGTCGAGAACGCGGTTTTCTCGAAGGAATTGGCTCAACCGAAGCCCGGTGAAACGTGGCTTCTGGTCACTTCGGCATATCATATGCCGCGGTCCATCGGGTGTTTTCGCAAGGCAGAGTTCGACGTTGTGGCCTGGCCGGTGGACTTCAAGACGCGCGCCAGAGAGCACTTTGCCCTTTATCTCGAATCCCCGAACGAAGCGCTTTCGCGGTTCAGCGTAGCCATGCGTGAGTGGGTAGGACTGGCCGCTTATTGGCTGGCTGGCAAGACAGATATGCTTTTGCCTCAACCCTGATGCTGCATTTTCGCCGTCACTTTAAAGCTTTCATTAACGTTATCGTTCGGTAACCGTTTGATAATTAATGTATAGTCGGATTGTGTGCCCGGCGCGTGGAATTCGTCGCCGCATTTCAGCCGTTTTTCATCGTTGCGTTCCGGTGATCACGAAGCTATATGATCGGTAACAGCGTTGTGAAGGGCGCTGTGTAAAAGAGTTGCACAACAAGGTTGCCAAAATTTCCATGGACGAAACCGTTCAAAAATCCTGCTGGGGTGTTACGCTCTGGGCAGTCATTGGTCTCGCTGCTGTCATTCTCATGGCCTATCTGTTCTCCGTCTAGAAGTCAGGCGGCATTGCGTATTCCGGAAATTTGATGCCGCATTTCGGCATTCCGTTTGCGTTGATCCTTTCCTACAACTATCTGATAGGAATGCGCGGATTCCGCGTTAGCGACTTTTTGCCCATTTTTGTCTAATATGGATGATCGGGTAAATCGCAAGCGGCGCTGCGACCAGGAATCAATCAGCCTTATGACGGCTGCAGAAGGTGTGGAATGTTTCTGTCGGTTTTCGATCTTTACAAGATTGGCATTGGGCCTTCCAGTTCTCATACGATGGGCCCGATGACGGCTGCACGCATGTTTCTCAACGAGGTGATCGGTGGGAACTGGCCAAGGCCGGCACATTCCAAGATTCACCGTCTGAAAGCGAGCCTGCATGGCTCTCTTGCTTATACAGGTGTAGGGCATGCAACGGACCGCGCCGTTATCCTGGGGCTGTGTGGCCATCTGCCGGATACGATTGACCCCGACATCATGGATGTTGAAGTCGAAAAGGTCTTTGCTGAGAAGAAGGTGAACCCGCAAGGGCATCCAGTCTACCACTTCGATCCGAAAGTTGATCTTGTGCTGGATCGGAAGACACCATTGCCGGGACATGCCAATGGCATGGCCTTTTCCGCATTTGACGCCGACGACAATCTCTTGCTGCGTCGCGCATATTTTTCCATCGGCGGCGGCTTTGTCGTGACGGAAGAAGAACTGAGCCGCGTTCAGCGCAGTGGAGCGAAGCAGGACGATAAGGCCGACGTGCCGTTCCCATTCCGAAATGCTGCCGAAATGCTTGAGATGGCCCATGATAGTGGGCTGTCGATTGCTGAAATGAAGCGAGCCAATGAAGAAAAGCATATGGCCCGCGGCGATCTGGATGACGGGCTTGATCGCATCTGGGGTGCCATGCGCGGCTGCATCGAGCGGGGATTGAGCCGCGATGGTGTGATGCCCGGTGGCTTGAATGTTCGCCGTCGTGCGCGCCAGCTTCACGACAAGCTACAGGACGACTGGCGCAATAACCGCAGCAACCCACTGCTGGCCAATGACTGGCTTTCCGTTTATGCGATGGCCGTCAACGAGGAAAATGCGTCGGGCGGCAGGGTAGTCACTGCTCCCACCAACGGTGCCGCTGGTGTCGTGCCGGCAGTTCTGCGTTATTACCTGCATTTTCATGATGATGCCGATCAGAAGGGCATAAGGGATTTTCTCCTGACTTCTGCCGCGATTGGCGGGGTCATCAAGCACAACGCGTCGATTTCAGGCGCGGAAGTCGGCTGTCAGGGCGAGGTGGGTTCCGCATCGGCCATGGCCGCAGCCGGTCTCGCAGCCGTGCTCGGCGGGTCGCCCGAACAGATTGAAAATGCCGCCGAAATAGCGCTTGAACACCACCTGGGCATGACCTGCGATCCGGTCGCCGGGCTTGTTCAGGTGCCGTGCATCGAGCGTAACGCGCTCGGCGCTGTAAAGGCCGTCACTGCCGCTTCGCTCGCCGTAAAGGGCGACGGCAAGCATTTTGTTCCGCTGGATGCCTGTATCGAGACGATGCGTCAGACCGGCCACGATATGAGCGAGCGTTACAAGGAGACCAGTCAAGGCGGTCTCGCGGTGAACGTGGTCGCCTGTTGATCCGCAATTCTTGGCAGAATGCGGTGCTCCCGGCTTGAAGCTCGCATTCGTCTTGGCTAAATCACCCGTATGGCTCTCAATCTCGTTAAACTTTGCGTCGGCTGCGACAGTATCGAAGATCTCGCAGCTTGGATCGATTTTCGCCTGGCGGAACAGCGCGCTGCAGGCCTCGTGCCGGAACAGTTCCATACAACGAGGATGGTACCCAAGCGGATCGACGAGTTGCTGGAGGGCGGCTCGCTTTACTGGGTTATCAAGGGCAATGTCCAGTGCCGTCAGCGTTTGCTGGATGTGCGCCCGTTCACGGATGAGCAGGGTATCAATCGCTGTCATCTGGTTTTGGAGCCTAAGGTCATTCCGACCGAGTGGCAGCCGCGCCGTGCGTTCCAGGGTTGGCGCTATCTGAATGACAATGAAGTCCCGCGTGACGAGTCCGCCGGTAAGGCAGGCAGGGCTGTCTTACCGGCAGAATTGCGGCAGGAACTGGCGGCGCTCGGATTGCTGTAGAGGTGACCTATCCATGAAAAAGGCCCTGCTTTTAAACGGCAGGGCCTTTTCGTTCTATCTGTGAAGTTTCAGTTTTCTATCGTCAGGCGGACTGAAACCCTATCGAAATTCACTGGCAAGGTCATGCGCATGGACGCACGCGGTTGAACCAGGCGCTTGTTGCGCGCCGCATGGCAGACGAGCAGTCCGACCAGATCGCGGGTCTGAAAGCCGGTACCGCGCCTTACATCCGCGATTCGCAATGCGGCCTGCTTAAGGCCTTGCACCGAGAACAGCGCGCCGAACGCTGATGCCTTGCCTTCATCCGGTGTCCAGTCGACAGTTTTGAACGGAGACTGACCGAAAGTTTCTCTCATATTTGACATCTCGAAACCCTCTACGCACTACAAATTCGGGTTTGAAGCTGGCAACGAGGAGGCGAGCCTCCTCGCTATCGATTAGTTCGCGACCGCATAGCAGCCGAAATTTTTCTTCTTGAGCGAGGCGCATGCGTCCCATGCAGCCTGCTTGGAAGAGAAGCCGACAAAGCGGGCGCGGTAGAAAGTTGCGCTGCCCTTGCTGAACGTTTCGGTATAGGGAGACGCTGCGCGCAGGGTGCCGCCTGCCGTGGCAGACGCCTTGGCCAGCATGTCACGTGCCTGGCCTTCGCTCGGCAGGGAGCCGATCTGGATGGCCCATCCGCCAGCCGCGGGCGCAGATGCGGTTGTAACCGGATCGACGTCCTGCGCCTGCGCAGATGGAACAGCTGCCTTTGGCGTTGGGCGGATCGCAGCCTGTGCGGCGAGCGCCGCAGGGCGTGCCGGTGGAGCTGCGAGCGCCAGAACCTGCGGCTGATCGCTGTCGCCTTCGCCGCTTTCATTGTTGATGAAATCTTCCACAGCCGCGGCCTCGCGTGTCACCGGAACGGGCGCGTTCTTCGCCTTGGGAAGATCGACCGAGGCAACGACCTGCGGAACATCGTTGCGCATAGCTACGAGCGGAGCAGCGTTACGGCTACGTGTCGCCATAGGAAGATATTTGCGAATGAGCTGCGCCATATGGGCGTCACGGCTTGCGCCGGTATTGCCGCCCATCACGACTGCCACGAGCCGACGGCCGTCGAGACTGACCGATGAGGCCAGATTATAGCCGGATGCATTGGTATAGCCGGTCTTGATACCGTCCACGCCTTCAACGCGACCGAGCAAACGGTTGTGACCATTGATGGTCTGGCCGCGGAAAACGAAGCTGCGGCGCGAGAAATAGGAGAATTCATTCGGAAAATGCTGGCGAAGCGCAATGCTGAGGATTGCCATGTCACGTGCCGTCGTATGCTGCGCCATGTTCGGCAGGCCCGACGCGTTACGGAAAGTCGTGTTGCGCATGCCGAGACGGCGCGCCTTTGCGGTCATCATCTGGGCAAAGCGTTCTTCCGAGCCCCCAAGATATTCTCCCACCGCTGTCGCTACGTCGTTGGCCGATTTCGTGATCATGGCCAGCGCGGCATCTTCAGCGCGGATACTCTGTCCCGGACGGAAACCGATTTTCGTGGGCGGACGCGCAGCCGCATAAGCGGAAACGGGGATACGCGTATCCTTGCTCATGCGACCTGCCTGCATGGCCTCGAACAGCATGTAGAGGGTCATCATCTTGGTGAGAGAGGCAGGATAGCGCTGCGCATCCGCATTCGAGGCGAACAGCGTCTTGCCGGTGTTCGCATCAATTACGATGGCTGCGTATCGGTCACCCGCCGCTATCGCCGGTATTGTTGTCGAAGCTGTCGAACACCCCGTTACAACTGCAAGAAGAAGGGTGGCTTGTGCCGCTCTTTTCAAGGCGTATGCGACTTTACTAAATGCGGTACGCACGATGATGACCTACCTGTATCCCGGATTTTTTAAACTGCGGCACAAAAGGCACACAGCGTCTAATTCGGTGATCCTACTGCCATCAGCGTTACCAATCCGTTTATGGTAACTGCATTGTTCATAAATTTCGGAAAAATTTGGGAGCGGGCAACGGGACCGGTAGCGGATATCGATAGGGCCCCTTTCGGCGTTCACGCAGATGTGTCATTGAACGGGAATCCCCCTTTCGTGGTGAAGGGGGCGATAACAACAAAAAAACCCGCTTTCGCGAGTTTAATTTTTACTGCTGCCTTATCGTATAGGAGGGGGAGGGGCAGCGACTTGAAATAAGTATGTGTTAAAAAGTTGCTTTCTAATATTATATAAAATGCACCTATTATCGTTCTGATTATATGTGCAAAATAGTATTTTTTTTCATAGGTCGAAATGGCAATTTGTATTCCGCTTTCTATAGGGTGGAACTTTTTGGGGCACAGTTAGCCCGGTCTGTATTTGAGAACTCAGGCATTTAGACCGCTATTTTATAAAGAACGCCCTTCAATTCGAGATACCATATAACTGTGTCAAGCCGCGTTATTGCAATAAGTCCCGGTTGCAAGTGCCAGTGAAGGGCTTAAAATCACCACATGACGACCTACATAATAGGGCAAGTTGGGTCAGGCAGATGGGCATCCGGGTAATAGGTTTCATGAGGCATCTCGATATAGTCATGCAAAGCAAGACCGACGGCGGGAATGGTCCGGAAAACGGCACCGTTGTGGTCACGCGCACGCAGCCGAAGACCAAGAAACCCAGCCTCTATCGTGTCCTGCTCCTCAACGACGACTACACACCCATGGAGTTCGTCGTTCATGTCCTGCAGCGGTTTTTCCAGAAGAACCGGGATGATGCCACGCGCATCATGCTGCATGTTCACAATCACGGGGTCGGCGAGTGCGGCGTATTTACATACGAAGTCGCCGAAACCAAAGTCAGCCAGGTCATGGATTTCGCCCGCCAAAACCAGCATCCGCTGCAATGCGTGATGGAGAAAAAGTGAGGTCATATGCCATCGTTCTCCCCAAGCCTTGAAAGGGCCCTGCATCAAGCCCTCACAATAGCAAACGAGCGGCATCACGAATATGCGACGCTCGAACACCTTTTGCTTGCCTTGATCGACGATCAGGATGCGGGCGCAGTGATGCGTGCCTGCAGCGTCGACCTTGAGCATCTCAAGCGTATCGTTACCGATTATATTGATCGTGAACTTGATAACCTGGTGACGGGTTATGACGAAGATTCCAAACCCACTGCCGCGTTTCAGCGGGTCATCCAGCGTGCGGTCATCCATGTGCAGTCCTCGAACCGTGAGGAAGTGACTGGCGCGAACGTGCTGGTTGCCATCTTTGCGGAACGGGAAAGCCATGCTGCCTATTTCCTCCAGGAACAGCAGATGACCCGTTACGACGCCGTGAATTATATTTCGCACGGCATTTCCAAACGTCCGCAGAGCAGCGAAACCCGTCCGCCGCGCGGCGCGGAGAGCCCGAGCGAAGAACGGACAAGCACCGAGCAGGAAGAAAGTGCGAAGAAAAAGCAGGACGCGCTGTCGGCTTACTGCGTCAATCTCAATGAGAAAGCCAAGGCTGGACGCATCGATCCACTGATCGGACGTGACAGCGAAATCAGCCGTACCATTCAGGTGCTTTGCCGCCGTTCGAAGAACAATCCGCTTTATGTGGGCGATCCGGGAGTTGGCAAAACCGCCATCGCCGAAGGTCTCGCCAAGCGGATCGTAGAAGGACAAGTGCCCGAGGCGCTGGCCGACGCGACGATCTTCTCGCTCGACATGGGTACGCTTCTGGCTGGCACCCGTTATCGTGGTGACTTTGAAGAACGCCTGAAGCAGGTAGTCAAGGAACTCGAGGAGTATCCGGGTGCGGTCCTGTTCATCGATGAAATTCACACGGTCATCGGCGCTGGCGCTACCTCAGGAGGCGCAATGGACGCGTCGAACCTGTTGAAGCCTGCGCTTTCGTCGGGCGCTATCCGCTGCATCGGATCCACCACCTATAAGGAATATCGTCAGTTCTTCGAGAAAGATCGCGCCTTGGTGCGTCGTTTCCAAAAAATCGATGTCAACGAGCCTTCGATCCCGGATGCGATTGAAATCATGAAGGGGCTGAAGCCTTACTTCGAGGATTTCCACAAGGTCAAGTACACCGTCGATGCCATCAAGACGGCGGTGGAATTGTCTGCGCGTTATATTTCGGATCGCAAGTTGCCCGACAAGGCAATCGACGTGATTGACGAAACGGGCGCCAGCCAGATGCTCTTGCCCGAGAACAAGCGCAAGAAGACCATCGGCGTAAAGGAAATCGAAGCGACAATCGCAACGATGGCCCGTATCCCGCCGAAATCGGTGTCGAAGGATGACGAACAGGTTCTGTCACATCTGGATGCAGAGCTGAAGCGCGTCGTTTATGGTCAGGATTTGGCAATCGAAGCTCTGTCGGCCTCGATCAAGCTCGCCCGTGCGGGGCTGCGTGAACCGGACAAGCCAATCGGCTCCTATCTGTTCTCCGGCCCTACTGGCGTCGGCAAGACGGAAGTCGCCAAGCAACTGGCAAGTTCGCTCGGTGTCGAACTGCTGCGTTTCGATATGTCGGAATATATGGAGCGCCATACCGTCTCGCGGCTTATTGGTGCCCCTCCCGGCTATGTCGGATTCGATCAGGGCGGTCTTCTGACAGATGGGGTCGATCAGCATCCGCATTGCGTGCTGCTGCTCGATGAAATCGAGAAGGCGCATCCGGACCTGTTCAACATCCTGTTGCAGGTAATGGATCATGGCTCGCTGACCGATCATAACGGCAAGAAGATCGACTTCCGCAACGTGATCCTGATCATGACCACCAACGCCGGTGCGTCGGATATGGCCAGGGCAGCAATCGGCTTCGGTTCCACACGTCGCGAAGGCGATGACATGGAAGCGATCAACCGTCTGTTTACGCCGGAATTCCGTAACCGACTGGATGCGATCATTCCGTTCGGCCCGCTGCCGGTTCCGGTCATCCATCAGGTGGTGCAGAAGTTTGTGCTTCAGCTTGAAGCACAGCTTGCTGAACGCGGTGTAACTTTCGAACTGACCGAAGGTGCAATCGCCTGGCTGGCCGACAAGGGATACGACGAGCGCATGGGTGCACGTCCGCTGGGCCGGGTTATCCAGGAGCACATCAAGAAGCCATTGGCCGATGAAGTGCTGTTCGGAAAACTCAAGCACGGCGGCACGGTTCGCGTGAACGTGGTAACCAAGCCTGACGGAAAAACCGATCTGTCGTTGGAAAGTGTCACCGACAAGCCGGTCAGTCCGAAAAAGGACATTCCGGCTGAAAAGAAGCAGTTGCAACGCAAGAAGGCTGCTCCGAAGAAGGCTGAAAAGGAAAAAGTGCTGGCGGGCAAGGACGAACCGGCACCCAAAACGACCTCGAAGTCTTCGGCGACCAAGTCCTCGGTGCCGAAGGTGCCGCGCAAGAAATAGTCGGGATAGAAACGGCCCCTCCGGGGCCGTTTTTTCTTGAATCCGTGACGAGCATGGACAAAAACTGAGGTTTTCCTATTCTGGCGGAAGAAACCGGGTGCAACTTGCTTGGACCTTGCTCTAACGTGGCTCCATGCCACCGATTCACCTCAGTCCTCCTGAACATAATCCAGAAGATCAACGCCACATACGATGGTTTCTGCGCGGTTGTATGCGCATTTGCAGCATTCCGGCTCTATTGTTGATGAGTTCATTCATCGGCTTTGCCGGGCTGGCAATCGAAAGCGGAATTACAGTTGTTCAGGCGGTTTTCATGACCCTGACCATCTGGGCTCTTCCGGCCAAGGTCGTTTTGATCGGCGCGATCAGCGCCGGCGTGGCTTTGCCTGCCGCAGCTCTCGCCGTCGGGCTGTCGTCGGTGCGTTTGATGCCTATGGTGGTTGCACTGCTTCCCGAATTGCAGGGTCCGAAGACCCGGAAACTGACGCTGGCGGCCTTGTGTCATTTCGTGGCTGTCACCGCGTGGGTCATGGCCATGGAAGAGTTGCGCAAGATACCGCGTGATATGAGAACCAGTTATTTTGCGGGAATCGGAATGGTGCTGGTGGGAACCAATGCGATCATCGTCGCAATCGTCTATTCGTTATCGACGTCTTTTCCGCCAATCGTTTTTGCTGCACTTTTCATGCTGACGCCGATGTATTTTCTGACATCGCTCTGGCGTTCAGCCAGGGAGCGGGCAGGGCGGGTTGCGATGGTTTCCGGGATCGCTCTGTTTCCCATATTTCATCATCTGGTCCCGGGATATGATCTGCTGATCACGGGTATTCTCGGCGGGCTGATAGCGTTCGGCTTTTATAGGATGCGTCAAATACCAGCAGGAGCGGGTGAATGAACTGGGACAGTTTTTCAACCTGGTGGTGGCCGTTCGTGTTTATCCTGCTGGCGGGAGCGTTGCCGACCTATCTGTTCCGCGTGATGGGAGTGCTGGTTGGCGGGCGGTTACGGGAGGATTCCGAGGCGCTTGTTCTCGTACGATGCATCGCAACCGCGCTGGTTGCAGGCGTTATTGCGCAGCTTATTCTCTATCCCAATGGAGAACTGGCCAACTCGCCGCTGTGGTTGCGCGCTGGTTCCGCCGTAGCAGGATTTGCCGCTTTCATCATGACCGGCAAGCGATTGCTGGTCGGTGTTCTGGTCGCGGAAATCCTGCTGGTGATCGGTCTGCTTACACTTTGAAAGTTTGAGTCATATCAAATTGCTGCGCGGATTTTTTCAGCGTTTGCTGAAAGAACTGCGGCGTCTTCCATCTGTCCCGTATGGGGCTTGAGCGCGACGCCTTCAAAACGCGGGATCACATGGAAATGCAGGTGATAGACGGTCTGGCCGGATGCAGGTTCATTGAATTGCATGACCGTTACCCCATCGGCGTTGAAAGCCGTTTTTACGGCCTGTGCGATTTTTTGCACAACCTGGATAACGTTCGCGAGGGTTTCCGGCTTGGCATCGAGCAGGTTGCGGGAAGGTGCCTTTGGCACGACCAGCGTGTGGCCCGTGCCTTGCGGCATCACATCCATGAAGGCAACGACATCGTCGGTTTCATAAACACGGGTGGATGGAATTTCACCGCGCAGAATCTTGGCGAAGATATTATTGTCGTCGTAGGTAGCGGGCATGCGATTCTCTCCAATGCGGAATGTTTGAATGGATCAGACCGCATCTATTCCTGTTAGGCAAGGTGGATCGGTTCATGCGTCCCTGAATGGGGAGTGTTCATCCAAAGCGCTCTGGATTTGCTCGACTTCGCGACGCTCATGCTCAAGATAATCGCGCACTGCATTCCGAAAACCCTCATGGACAATATAATGCGCCGAATGGGTCGTGACCGGCACATAACCGCGCGCGATTTTATGCTCGCCTTGTGCGCCAGCCTCCACGACACTCAGTTTTCGATCGATGGCAAAATCGATTGCCTGATGATAGCAAACTTCAAAATGCAGGTAGGGATGATCTTCAATGCAGCCCCAGTGCCGGCCGAAGAGCGTGTCACCCCCGATGAAATTGATTGCACCGGCGATATAATGCCCGTTGCGTTTTGCCATGATGAGCAGGATGTCCTCGGCCATGCTTTCGCCGATCAGCGAAAAGAACTGCCTGTTTAGATAGGGCCGCCCCCATTTGCGGCTGCCCGTATCGATGTAGAACGCAAAGAAATCATCCCAGACGGCTTCCGTGAGGTCGCTGCCGGTCAGCCAGTCGATTTCTATGCCGTCCGACAAGGCCTCGCGGCGTTCCTTTTTTAACGCTTTGCGTTTCCGGGATATAAGTTCGCTCAGAAAGTCATCATAGCTTTTAAAGTTGTTGTTTTTAAAGTGAAACTGCTGATCAGTGCGATGGAGAAAGCCTGCGCGCTCCAGTGCGATGATCTCATCGGGCAGTGCAAATGTAACATGCGCGGATGAAACACCGGTCTGGTCCGCCAGTTCCCGCAATCCGCCAGCCAGCGCCAGCCGAACCGTTTCGCTTTCATAAGCGACGTGATTGATCAGGCGCGGGCCGGTAGCTGGTGTGAAAGGCACTGCTGCCTGAAATTTGGGGTAATATCGGCCTCCGGCGCGATCAAAAGCATCCGCCCAGCCGTGGTCGAAGACATATTCGCCCTGGCTATGTCCTTTGAGATAGTTTGGTACCACTCCGATGAGACTGCCCCGATCGTCTTCAAGGCGCAAATGCTTCGGAAGCCAGCCCGCCTTTCGGGAAACCGAGCCCGACTCTTCCAGAGCCAACAGGAAGTTACGGGTAATGAAGGGATTGTAGTTCGCGTCCTGTCGGGAAGCCCCGACAAGACTGCTCCATTCGTCCTTCGTGAATTCGCTGATATTCTCAACGACACGGAGAACGAAGCTTTGCTCATTCCGCGGGTCTTCGTCGTTCACCGCTATTCCTTTGCCGTTATCGCGCATGTTGCGGCGCTCGGCGTGTTGTCGTCAAGCTAACAGGGCGCGTGGATCAAAACCTTCGAACGTGATCTGATCGACATTGAGATCGCTATGCTTCTGCATTTCGCGATCTCGAACGGTCCAACTGATCACCGGCATGTGCAACTTCTTCTGAACGAAAGTGACGAACGGGTTGGGCAGATGATGCACATTATAGGATACGAAGGAAATGCCATGCGCCAGCATGGAGAAATGTCTTTCAAAATCTTCCGTGTGGGTACCTTCGGCGGTAAGCCCTCCCGGGATTCCCGGCGCATCTGCTGCAAAGCGGCGGATCAGGTGGTGATCGAAAGACATGACGGCCGCTTCGCCCTTATAAGACGCCAATTCTTTGGCAACGGCGGCCACCAGACCGTCATCCTTACCTTCTATGCCCTTCAATTCGATGACAAGAGGAACACGGCCATCGACCAGATCAAGCATCTGACGAAGCGTCGGCACGTGATCGGCGGTGCCGCCGACCTTGAGCGCGGTCGCTTCGGCAAGCGTCAAATCGCTGATGTAGCCTTCGCGACCGGCGAGACGCTTCAGCTCGTCATCATGAAAGACGACCACGCCGCCATCACGGGTGAGATGAACATCGCATTCAATGGCGAATCCCGCTTTGGCTGCCGCCTCAAACGCCGAAAGGGTGTTTTCCCAGCGTTCCTTGTTAAGATCGTGCAATCCACGATGAGCGACGGGGCGCTTCTTGATCCAGTCAATGGACGTCATGTCACGCAACCTCGATGATTGCTTCTATTTCGACAGGTGCGTTGAGCGGCAGGCTGGCAACGCCGACTGCGGAGCGGGCATGTTTGCCAGCGTCGCCGAGGACTGCGACGAGGAGATCGGATGCGCCATTGGCAACCAAATGCTGCTCCATAAAGTCGGGCGTTGAAGCCACGAAAGCCGTAATTTTTACAATTCGCTTGATGCGGCCGAGGTCGCCAAGTGCCGCCTTTGCTTGGGCAAGAATGTTGACAGCACAGGCGCGTGCCGCCGCTTGTCCGTGCGCAACTGTCAGCTCGTCTCCGATCTGGCCAGTATGCACCAGCTTGCCGCCTTCGAGTGGAAGCTGGCCAGAAGTGAGCAGCAAAGAGCCGCTTTGGGCAAAAGGAACATAGTTTGCGGCGGGTGCGGCGGCTTCCGGGATGGATATACCCAGATTTTTAAGGCGGCTGTCGATCGTGTCGGTCATTATATTAATCCTTGCTTGCAAAGGTACTTCGCGATCTACCTATAAGCAGAATCGGTGAAGCTTTGGGGAAGGGTGCTTTTTTTGCCTCGCTTCCGCCACGAGTTTTTTTATCATGCTCGTCAACTCATCGGGAGATTCATGTATGCGTTTTTTCAAGAGTGCGGTTGCGGCGAGTGGAACGGCTGCTTGTATATGGGCCGGATTTGCGGTCGCCGCTCATGCGGCCTCGACGGTAACGTTGGTTCCACATCGCGCAGTCTATGATCTGACTCTGGATCGAGCCGATGAAAAATCAGGGATCAGTGGTTTGACCGGCCGCATGGTGTATGAGTTTAACGGATCGGCATGTGAAGGCTACACCACCAATTTCCGTTTCGTGACCCGGATCGATATGGAAGAGCAGCCGCAGCGCGTGACCGACCAGCAGACGACGACGTTCGAAGGAGCGGACGGAAAGAACTTCCGCTTCGTCAACAAGACCTTCGTGGACAAGGAACTGGTCAAGGAAGTGCGTGGCGACGCGAAGCTCGAGGGCGGCAAGACCGTCGTCGAGTTGAGCAAGCCGAAGGAAAACAAGCTTGACCTCAAAGGAACACAATTTCCCACTGGTCATATGGAAGAACTGATCGGCAAGGCGGAAGCCGGGCAGAAGTTCTACCAGACATCGCTGTTTGATGCTTCCGAAGATGCCGACCGGGTGGTTGCAACCACCGTTGTCGTCGGCAAGGAACAGGCGCTGCCGGACGACGAGACCAAGATCATGGGCAAGTTTTCCAAGGATCAGGTCTGGCCGGTAACGATTGCCTATTTCGATGACAAGGAAAAGCAGGACGGCCTGCCCATCTATCGCATCAATTTCAAGCTTTATCGCAATGGAATTACCCGCGACCTTACCATGGATTATGGAGATTTCTCCATGCGGGGAAAACTTGTGAAGCTTGATATCTATGATACGGCAAAACAGGCTGGAACCTGCAAGTAGACGCCTTGGTGGGCATGTTTGTTAGCCCGTTCAGTGCTATATTGTGCAGACGACTTGCATTTTGCGGCGTGATCAGTTAACAGCGCGCCTATTCCACACACGGGATTGGGCTTTTGTCGGGAGAAATCCGGCAAAAACCTCCGGTGGCGAGAAATCGCCTCAGCCCGTGGAGGTTAAACCGGAAAAGGAAAATAAAGATGGCATTGCCTGATTTCAGCATGCGCCAGCTTCTGGAAGCTGGTGTTCACTTCGGCCACCAGACCCACCGCTGGAACCCGAAAATGGCACCATACATCTATGGTGACCGCAACAATATCCACATTCTCGATCTGTCCCAGACCGTTCCTCTGCTGCACAACGCGCTGAAGATCGTTTCGGACACGGTTGCCCGCGGCGGCCGCGTTCTGTTCGTTGGCACGAAGCGTCAGGCTTCGGACATCATTGCCGATGCTGCCAATCGTTCGGCACAGTATTACGTCAATGCACGCTGGCTCGGCGGCATGATGACGAACTGGAAGACGATCTCCAATTCGATCCAGCGTCTGCGCAAGCTCGACGAACTGCTGGCTGGCGAAGCTCAGGGCTTCACCAAGAAGGAACGCCTCAACCTTGAGCGCGAGCGTGAAAAGCTTGACCGCGCCCTCGGCGGTATCAAGGACATGGGCTCGGTCCCGGACCTGATGTTCATCATCGACACCAACAAGGAAGCGATTGCCATTCAGGAAGCCAAGCGTCTTGGTATTCCGGTCGTAGCCGTGATCGATTCGAATTGCGATCCGGACCAGATCGATTACCCGATCCCGGGCAACGATGACGCCGCACGCGCTATCGCCCTGTATTGCGATCTGATTGCCCGCGCTGCCCTCGACGGCATTGCGCGTCAGCAGGGTGCGATGGGCATCGACATCGGTGCACAGGCTGAGGCTCCGGTAGAGCCAGCCCTCGAAGCTCCGGCTGAAGGCGCTTAATCAGCGTATGATTTCATCCATCCGTCATATCTGTGATAGGGCGGGTGGATAATCTCGTTTCATCCCGGTGCGAGATTGTGATTCCTGTAGTGCAACGCTCAGGTCAGGTCGCGATCCAGAAACCAAGCGCCGGTTAAAAGTTGGCACACCCTTTCGGTGTGCCTTCGCTTTCATGAAAGGCGACATCATGAGCATTTCCGCATCTCTCGTCAAAGAACTCCGCGACCTCACCGGCGCCGGCATGATGGACTGCAAGGCAGCACTTGCCGAAACCAATGGCGACATCGACGCTGCCGTTGACTGGCTGCGCGCCAAGGGTATTGCAAAGGCTGACAAGAAAGCTGGCCGCACGGCTGCTGAAGGTCTGGTCGGCGTTGCAGCTTCCGGCAACAAGGCTGTTGTCGTTGAAGTAAACTCCGAAACCGACTTCGTTGCCCGCAACGATGCTTTCCAGGATCTGGTCCGCAAGATCGCCCAGGCTGCTCTGTCGACCGATGGCTCGACCGAAGCTGTGGCCGACGCCAAGATCGATGGCAAGACCGTTACCGAAACGGCAAAGGACGCTGTTGCCACGATCGGTGAAAACATTGGCTTCCGCCGTTCGGCTGCGCTGACCGTTCCGCAGGGCGTTGTCGCGACCTACATTCACAACGGTGTTGCTGATGGCCTCGGCAAGCTGGGCGTTCTCGTTGCAATCGAAACCGCTGGCGATGCAGAAGCTGCAAACGCATTCGGTCGCCAGGTTGCCATGCACGTCGCTGCAATCAACCCGCTGGCTCTGACCGCCGAAGATGTCGACCCGGCTGCTGCCGAGCGCGAAAAGGCGATCTTCATCGAGCAGGCTCGCGAATCCGGCAAGCCGGACAATATCATCGAAAAGATGATCGAAGGCCGCATGCGCAAGTTCTACGAGGAAGTCGTTCTTCTTTCGCAGGCTTTCGTTATCAATCCTGACCTGACGGTTGCAGCTGCCCTCAAGGAAGCTGAAAAGACCATCGGTGCGCCGGCCAAGATCACGGGCTTTGCCCGTATCGCTCTCGGTGAGGGCATCGAAAAGGAAGAAACCGACTTCGCTGCTGAAGTAGCTGCTGCAGCCAAGGGCTGAGCCGGTCGGTTTTTCAGCGCATCTCGCCCGAAAATAGGTTTTCCCTTTTCGGAATGCGTTGATTGCCTGAAAAGGCTTTTGATTACGAAGGGCATCGCGTGACAACGCGGTGCCCTTCGTGTATCGGAACCCGAACACATCCACTTGATCACCATCTGCGGAGAGCATCCAATGCCAGGTCAACCCGCCTACAAACGCGTCCTTTTGAAAGCCTCAGGTGAGGCATTGATGGGCAGCCAGGGCTTTGGCATCGATGTTTCCGTTGCAGACCGTATTGCAAGCGATATCAAGCAGGCACGGTCGCTTGGGGTCGAAGTCGGCGTCGTCATTGGCGGCGGTAATATTTTCCGTGGCGTGGCAGTGGCCTCGAAAGGTGGCGACCGCGTGACGGGCGACCACATGGGAATGCTGGCCACGGTGATCAATTCTCTTGCGCTGCGTACCTCCCTGCACAAGATCGGTGTCGACTCCGTCGTGCTCTCGGCCATCGCCATGCCTGAAATCTGTGAGAGCTTCTCGCAGAGACAGGCTACGGCCTACATGGATGAGGGCAAGGTCGTGATCTTTGCTGGCGGTACTGGAAATCCATTCTTCACGACGGATTCGGCGGCGGCTCTTCGCGCTGCCGAAATCGAGGCGGACGCGCTTTTGAAGGGCACGCAGGTCGACGGAATTTATTCCGCCGACCCGAAGAAAGATCCGAACGCCACGCGTTTCGATCGTCTGACGCACAAGGAAGTTCTCGATCGCGGGCTTGCGGTCATGGATACAGCCGCTGTTGCCCTTGCGCGTGAGAACAACATTCCGATAATAGTCTATTCCATCCATGAAAACGGCGGCTTGGCCGAAATTCTGCAAGGCAAGGGGCGCTGCACGATCGTTTCCGATAATTGATCGGCCCTTGCTGCGTATCGAAGGAGAAAATGCATGAGTGATGCTTTCGACATCAACGACCTGAAACGCCGCATGGAAGGCGCTATCAACTCTTTGAAGCACGATCTTGGTGGCCTGCGCACGGGCCGTGCTTCCGCAAGCTTGCTGGAGCCGATCGTGATTGAAGCCTATGGCTCGACAATGCCGATCAACCAGGTTGCAAATATTACCGTTCCCGAATCGCGCATGCTTTCGGTCTCCGTCTGGGACAAGAGCATGGTGGGCGCCGTGGAACGCGCAATTCGCGATTCAGGCCTCGGCCTCAATCCGATCACCGACGGTACGACGCTGCGCATTCCGCTGCCGGAGTTGAATGAACAGCGCCGCAAGGAACTGGTCAAGATTGCACATCAATACGCCGAGCAGGGCCGCATCGCTGCCCGCCATGTGCGTCGCGACGGCATGGATACGCTGAAAAAGCTGGAGAAAGACAGCCTCATCAGTCAGGATGATAGCCGTGTTCTGTCGGAAAAAGTGCAGAAGCTGACTGACGAAACCATTGCAGAGATGGATAAGATCGTTGCCGTGAAAGAAGGGGAGATCATGCAGGTCTAGGACTTGCATGGTTTTCATTGAAGGAGAGCTTCGCCATGTCCGAACCGCGCCACATCGCCATTATCATGGATGGCAATGGCCGTTGGGCGAAGGCACGCAACTTGCCCCGCAGTGCCGGACATCGGGCAGGTGTGGAAGCTCTTCGCGAGACGGTGCGGGCAGCCGGGGATCGTGGCCTCGGCTACCTGACTTTGTTCGCATTCTCTTCTGAAAACTGGTCGCGCCCGAGTGGAGAGGTGAATGACCTCCTCGGCTTGCTGAAGATTTTCATCCGTCGCGATCTCGCGGAGCTGCACCGCAATAATGTGCGCGTCAGTATCATCGGCGAACGCGAGGAGCTTGCCCCCGATATCAGGACGCTGTTGGTAGAAGCAGAAACGCTTACGCATCGCAATACCGGCCTCAACCTGATCATAGCTTTCAACTACGGTTCCCGCGACGAGATCGTTCGTGCCGTGCGAAGCCTGGCGCGCGACGTTGCCGCTGGCCTGCTTGATCCGGCGTCCATTTCCGCTGAACTGATTTCCGCAAATCTTGATACGGCGGGGATACCCGATCCGGATCTTATCATCCGCACGAGCGGAGAAATGCGGCTGTCGAATTTCCTGCTCTGGCAAGCGGCATATTCGGAATTCCTATTCCTGCCCATTCACTGGCCGGATTTTCGTTCATCGGACCTCGACGCTGCCTATGATGCTTTTCGCCAGCGGGAGCGTCGATTCGGCGGTGTTGAAGTGCGAGCAGGAATTGAAGAACTCGAAGAAGAAATCGCATGCCCTTCGACCAAGGGGGCGGCAGTCTAAAGTGGTTCCTGAGAATCGGAACCACTGAAATGCTCTAGTAAGGCGCAAGCCGGTCCGTCGAAAGGTCTCAATGTCCAATCTGCAAACCCGTATCATTACTGCTATTGTTCTCGGTGCAGCTGCCTTGTGGCTGACATGGATTGGCGGTTTGGGTTTCACGCTGTTTTCGATTGCGATCGGATTGGCCATGTTCCATGAGTGGACCAGCTTGACCGCACCCAAGCAGACCCTTTTTTCTCGAGCATTCGGTTGGGGATGGCTGGTTTTTACGAGTATTCTGCTCGTTATGGACCGCTCTGCGTTGCTGACCATCGGCGTTCTGATAGCGGGCACGCTTATACTTTTGCTCACCCAATGGCGGGCAGGGCGCGGCTGGCCAGCGGCAGGACTATTCTATGCGGGTTTCTCCGCCGTTTCGCTTTCGCTCCTGCGCGGCGACGAACCTTTCGGCTTTACTGCCATTGTTTTTCTTTTCGCTGTGGTCTGGTCCACAGATATCGCAGCCTACTTCAACGGCCGGGCACTGGGTGGGCCGAAGCTGGCGCCGCGCTTCTCGCCGAACAAGACGTGGTCCGGCGCGATCGGTGGCGCCGCTGCCGCGGTGGCCGGTGGCATCCTGGTTGCCTCTCTGGTGGCGGCCCCAGGCAGCTGGCTTGTACCGCTGCTCGCGCTCCTGCTGTCCGTCGTATCGCAGATCGGCGACCTCGCGGAATCATGGGTGAAGCGCCAGTTCGGCGCAAAGGATTCAGGGCGCCTGCTACCAGGACATGGCGGTGTATTGGACCGTGTTGACGGACTCGTAGCTGCTGCCGCACTTTTGTACCTGTTTGGTGCAATTTTCGCCGAGCCAGACGTGCCGTCCGCGATTTACTTCAGTTTCTAAGGGCGCAAGGAATTGTTCAAATTCATTCGGTTTTTTGGCGACCCGCTAGTGTTTTGTAAGGAGCAGTGATTTGCAGGACGCGTTGGCCTTTTTTCTGGGTGGCGAAAGCCTGCTTGTCGGGACCATCATTCCTTTTCTGTTCGTTTTGACCGTTGTGGTCTTTGTCCATGAAATGGGCCACTATCTGGTTGCGCGCTGGTGCGGCATCGGCTCCCAGGCTTTTTCCATCGGTTTTGGGCCCGAATTGATCGGTTTCACGGATAAGCACGGAACGCGATGGAAGATTTCCGCAATCCCGCTTGGCGGCTACGTCAAGTTCATTGGCGATGAGAGTGCCACGAGTTCTCCGGTGGACGTCAATAATGCGAGCCTGAGCGTGGATGAGCAGCGAAGGGCGTTTCACACCCAACCTGTTTGGAAGCGCGCGGCGACGGTCTTTGCCGGACCTGCTTTCAATATTATTCTGACTGTCGTCATCTTCAGTGTGTTCTTCGCGCTTTACGGCCGTCAGATTTCTGATCCGCTTATCGCGGGTGTTCAGCCGGGCAGTCCAGCAGCTGAGGCCGGGTTTGAGGCTGGAGATCGCTTCATCAGCGTCGACGGCGAAAAAATCACCACTTTTTCCGATGTGCAGCGCATCGTATCCGGGCGAGCCGGGGACAAGCTGAATTTCACCGTCGAGCGTGATGGCAAGATGGTTGATCTTCAAGCTGTTCCGGCAATTGTCGAGCGCACCGATCCGCTTGGAAACAAGATCAAGCTTGGTGCTATCGGTGTGGAAACCACTGAAGCTGTAGGCAATTTCCGCCGGATTGAATACGGCCCGCTCGAATCAGTGGCACAAGCTGTCATGGAAACGGGCTATATTATTGGTCGCACCGGAGAGTTTTTTCAGCGCTTTGCGGTCGGCCGTGAGGATAAATGCCAGCTTGGTGGGCCAGTCAAGATTGCCAATATGGCTGGCAAGGCAGCAAGCCAGGGATTTGATTGGCTCATCCAGTTGATGGCGATGTTATCTGTCGGCATCGGGCTTTTGAACCTGTTTCCGCTGCCTCCGCTGGATGGCGGTCATCTGGTTTTCTATGCGGTGGAGGCCATCAAGGGCAGTCCGGTGTCTGCCGCAGCGCAGGATATTTTCTATCGTGCCGGGTTCTTACTTGTTATGGGATTCATGGGGTTCGTACTTTTCAACGACCTGTTTGCCTGCTAGATGACTCTCCGGCTGGCTCAGGTGGTGATCTTGGGGATCGGTGCAGGCTGGAGGTTCCAGCGAGCAAACCGCTATGATGCGTTTCTTCTCCGGCGAGGACCGGGGAAGGTGTTAAACAGAAATGAAGGTTGGGAGTGACTGCTGGAAAAGCTAAGCGATTTGTTTACCATAACACCTAAATCGCGTGGCGCGGATGCCACGCTGGTTGCTTAAGTAAACAGAATTTAACCGTGACGCTTGCTTGTATGGAAAAACCGGGTATGACGGTTGTATCTGTACGTGCTTTTCTGGGTTAATCGCCCCGGGGACAGAAAGAAACGAAGGTTCGGAAAGCCTATGACGGCAAGTTCTAAATTCTTTGGCGCCGCTTCTGCGCTCGCCATGTCAGTGGCTCTTGTGGCTTCGGGTACTGCTGCACTCTCGCTGGCTTCGGTCAATGTTGCCGAGGCTGCTGTCGTTAGCCGTATCGAGGTACGCGGTAATACACGCGTCGACGCGCAGTCCATCCGTGACAATATCGATATTCGTCCGGGCAAGGCCTTCACCAGCGCCGATATTGATGCTGCGGTGAAGCGTCTGTTTGCGATGGGGCTGTTCTCGGATGTCCGCATCAACCAGTCCGGCAGCACCCTCGTCGTCAACGTTACCGAGCGCTCGGTTGTCAACAATGTCCTCTTCCAGGGCAATAAGAAGATCAAGGATCCCGATCTTGCCCGCGCAGTTCAGCTCAAGGCTCGCTCGCCTTACGACGCTGCAACGATGGAAGCGGATGTCGAAGCAATCAAGGGAGCATATGCACATATCGGGCGCAGCGATGCGACTGTGAATGCGCGTACCGTTGATCTCGGCCAGGGCCGTGTAAACGTTGTTTATGAAATCAACGAAGGCTCGCGTACCAAGATTGCGAACGTCGATTTTGTCGGCAATCAGGCTTTCAGTTCCCGTCGTCTGCGTGATGTGATTTCGACCAAGCGTTCGAATCCGCTTTCGTGGCTGACGCGTAACGACGTCTACGACGAAGGTCGTCTTCAGGCCGACGAAGAAACGCTCCGCCGTTTCTATTACAATCGCGGCTATGCGGATTTCCGCGTCATTTCGTCCAATGCTGTGCTCGATCCTTCGACGAACGAATACACGATCACCATCACGGTAGATGAAGGTCAGCGCTATACGTTCGGCAATGTCAGCGTCGAGAGCAACGTGGCTGGTGTCGACGGGCAGGCTCTTGATCATCTGGTCAAGACGCGCTCGGGTAAGCCTTACAGCGCGAAGGAAATCGAGGATTCTGTTCTGGCGGTTACCGAAAATGTCGCTGGAAGCGGTTACGCTTTTGCGAAAGTCGAGCCGCGTGGCGATCGTGATTTCGAAAACCGCACGATCTCGGTCGTTTACAGCGTCGATGAAGGTCCGCGCGCTTACATTCAGCGCATTGAAATCCGCGGCAACGATAAAACCCGCGATTTCGTGATTCGCCGCGAATTCGATGTGAATGAAGGTGATGCCTTCAATCAGGTCATGGTGCAGCGCGCAAAGCGTCGTCTGGAAGCGCTTGATTTCTTCCAGACCGTCAATATTTCGACCGCACCTGGCTCTGAGCCGGATCAGGTCATTCTGGTTGTTGATGTCGTTGAAAAGTCGACCGGTGAATTCTCGATTGGCGGTGGCTATACCACCGGTGGGGAATCACCAGGTGCGCAGGTTGAAGCTGCTATCACCGAGCGTAACTTCCTCGGACGTGGCCAGTATATCCGTATCAGCGCGGGTGCCGGTCAGGACGATATGCGCAATTACGGCCTGTCGTTTACCGAGCCATATTTCCTCGGTTACCGCCTCTCGGCTGGCTTTGACGTTTTCCGTCGTACATACCGCGTAAACGACGACTACGACGTCGAACAGACCGGTGGTACCATCCGTTTCGGCCTGCCGATCACGGATAACTTCTCGGCAGGTATCGCGTATAACCTGGTTCAGGAAAAGTACGATCTTTTCCGGGCGGATGCCGATAACTATTATGCTCCAGCCTTGCTTGAAGCTGCCGAACATAGCCCGTGGTTGCGTTCTTCGATCAGCTATTCGCTGACCTATAACTCCATCGATGACATGAAGAACCCGCATGACGGTCTTTATGGGAAGTTCACGCAGGAGTTTGCTGGTCTGGGTGGTGACGCCAAGTACATCAAGACCACGTTCAAGGGTAACTACTACAAGACGCTTTCTCAGGAAGCCGATATCGTCGGTATGCTGGGCATCGGCGGTGGTTATATCCATGAATTTGGTGATGATGGCGTCCGTATCTTCGACTTGTTCAAGAACAATTCGGACATCATTCGTGGCTTTAAGTTCAATGGTATCGGTCCGTACCAGGATGCTGCGAACGGCAAGCGTTACTGGATGGGCGGTACGACCTACATCAATGGTACGGCTGAAGTTCAGTTCCCGATGCCATTGGTTCCTGAAAGCCTGGGTATCCGTGGCGCCGTGTTCGCAGATGCTGCAACGCTCTATGGCAACGACTCCTCGCAGGGCGGTTCTCCGATCTATGGCGACGACAAGAAGCTTCGTGCTTCGGCAGGTGTCAGCTTGATGTGGGCTTCTCCGTTCGGTCCGCTGCGCTTTGACTATGCGTTCCCGATCGCGAAGGCTGATACCGACAAGGTTCAGAACTTCAACTTCGGTGTTTCGACCAAGTTCTAATAGATTTGCCTTTTCCCGGGGTATAACAACCCCGGGAAAGAAAGTGTTTTGATGGCAGATCCTGTTTTTTTCGCGCCTTCGCGTGAACTCACGATTGGCGATATAGCAGATTTTACCGGTGCAAGACTTCGCGATGCGAAGCTTGCGCCGCGTTCTGTTGCGCGGCTCTCCTCTCTTAAAGATGCAACTGAAGGTTCTCTTGTCTTCGTCGAGGGCAAAAAGAACGCCGATGGACTTTCATCGATCAGTGCGGCCGGGGTTTTGTGTACGGAAGCCGTAGCGGACATAGTACCGTCGCATATAGCTGCATTGGTGACCCGTAATCCTCAGCGAGACTTTGCCTCCGTAGGGCGGATGTTGTTTCCTGCGTCGGTCAGGCCAGTAAGCTGGTTTGGTGAAACAGGTATTTCGTCGGCGGCGATCATTCACCCGACTGCGCATATCGAGGATGGCGCAACCATCGAAGCTGGAGCAGTGATCGGCAAGGGCGTTACCGTTGGTAGCGGTACCCTGGTCGCTTCAACTGCAGTCATTGGGGAAGGTAGCCAGATTGGCCGCAACAGCTATATTGCGCCGGGCGTTACCGTACAATGTGCTTTTATCGGCAACCAAGTTGCGCTTCATCCGGGCGTTCGGATCGGTCAAGATGGTTTCGGCTACGTCCCAGGTCCGGCTGGTCTGGAAAAAGTTCCCCAGCTCGGCAGGGTCATTATTCAGGACAATGTCGAGATCGGCGCAAATACGACGGTGGATCGTGGTTCGTTGAATGACACCGTTATCGGTGAAGGCACCAAGGTCGATAATCTTGTCCAGATCGCACACAATGTGCGGATCGGCCGCTTTTGTATCATTGCCGCACATTGCGGCATCTCCGGCAGCTGCGTTATCGGTGACCAGACGATGCTGGGTGGACGTGTGGGCCTTGCTGACCATTTGATCATCGGTTCGCGCGTGCAGGTTGCTGCGGCGAGTGGCGTTATGAATGACATACCCGATGGTGAGCGCTGGGGCGGTATTCCCGCGCGGCCTATCAAGCAGTGGTTCCGCGATATTGCGAATATCCGCAGCATCGGGCAATCGAGAAAGGAGCAATCCTCTGATGAGTGATGCAAATCAGACCAAGCTGGAAGCAGCAGATATCCAGGACCTTCTGGCAGTGCTGCCGCATCGCTATCCGTTTTTGCTGATTGATCGTATCGTCGACATTGACGGTGACGTCTCTGCGACCGGTATCAAGAATGTGACAATCAATGAGCCGCATTTTACAGGCCATTTTCCTGAAAAGCCGATCATGCCGGGCGTACTGATTGTCGAAGCCATGGCACAAACGGCAGGCGCTATTTCCCTGCTTCAGCGCAAGACCGGGCGCCCGGGCGTGGTCTATTTCATGACTATCGACAATGCGAAATTCCGTCGGCCCGTCATACCGGGTGACAGGCTTTTGCTTCATGTCAAGAAGATCAAGCAACGCGCAAATATCTCCAAATATGAATGCATTGCGGAAGTTGATGGTGTGAAGGTTGCGGAAGCTGAAGTCGCTGCCATGATCAGCACAGCTGAAGAAAACCAGTGAGCATATCAATGAAAGAAACATTTATTCACCCCACCGCTCTCGTAGAGCAGGGCGTGGAACTGGGGCAGGGTGTGTCTGTCGGCCCCTTCTGTCACATTCAGTCTGGCGCCGTCCTTGGCGACAATTCGGAATTGATGAGCCATGTGGTTGTAACGGGCGCGACGACGCTTGGCGAGGCAGCCAAGGTCTATCCGCACGCTGTTCTGGGGTGCGATCCGCAGAACAACAAGCATAAGGGTGGTCCCACCAAGCTGAACATCGGAAAGAACTGCCTGATCCGTGAAGGCGTGACCATGCACAAAGGGTCGGACAGCGCACGGGGATATACTTCGGTTGGCGACAACTGTTCGTTTCTGGCTTACGCTCATGTAGCGCATGATTGCGATATTGGCAATTACGTCACATTTTCCAACAATGTGATGATTGGCGGCCATACGACGATCGGACACCACGCCATTCTGGGCGGTGGCGCCGCTATCCATCAATTCGTGCGTATCGGGCACCACGCTTTCGTAGGTGGCATGGCTGCTGTGGTGAGCGATCTTATCCCATACGGTATGGCGATAGGCGTGCATGCTCATCTTGGCGGATTGAATATCGTCGGCATGAAGCGCTCTGGTATGGAGCGCAAGGAAATTCATAATCTTCGTCATGCTGTCAGGATGCTGTTCGACCGTACAAAGCCGATTCGGGACCGCGCCAAAGACGTTCTAATTGCAATACCGGGCTCCCCGGCTGTCATCGATATGATCGACTTCATCAACGTCGATACCAAGCGTGCCTACTGTACACCTCCGCTTGATGCGGTGCATGGCGGGGCCGGACATGACAGCGGCGAAGATTGAGAAAATCCAGCGTCTCGCAGACTATGCGGGGCGCGTTGCCATTATCGCCGGGAACGGCCTGCTGCCGATCAATGTGGCGGAGGCTCTGGCGACAGCGGGAAAGTCTCCCTTCCTTGTGCCGCTGCGCGGAGAAGCCGACCCGATACTTTACAAGTATGAACATCAGGAAATCTCGATCGTAGAGTTTGCAAAGCTGGTGCGCTCTATGAAAGCTGCGGGAGTGGATCGGGTTGTTCTCGCCGGTGGCGTGACGAGCCGCCCTCATGTCAGCGATTTGAAGCTTGACTGGCCTACGCTGCGGGCGGTGCCTTATGTTCTGCGGGCACTGGGACAGGGCGACGATGCGCTCTTGCGTGCGTTCATAGGGCTGCTGGAATCTTTTGGTTTCAAAGTTGTCGGGGCTCATGAAGTTGTCCCGGATCTGCTTTCCCCATCACCGGCTCAAATTCTGACTCGAGCCGTGCCAGACGCCCGAGAACGCCATAATCTTGAACTTGCGATGGAATCTGCGCTTCGCCTCGGTGATCTCGATGTCGGGCAGGGCGCAATTGCGGTCGGCGGACGTGTGGTGGCTCTCGAAGGAGCGGAAGGCACAGATCAAATGATCGAACGTGTGCGGGAGTTGCGTGCGGCTCGCCGCATACCTCGCCGAGGCGGTGTTCTCGTCAAGATGGCAAAGCCGCAGCAGGATGAAAGAGCCGACCTTCCAACCATCGGGATTTCAACAGTCGAGAATGCCGCCAAAGCGGGATTATCGGGAATAGCGGTTGAGGCAGGCAGGACATTCATTCTAGGCTTCGGTGAAACCATCGCTGCAGCAAACGACAAGGGTCTCTTCATAGAGACAGTCAGTCGCGAGAGAAAGGATGCGCGGACGTGAGCACCAACAGCCGGCCTCTGAAAATAGCAATCGTGGCCGGTGAAGAATCCGGTGATCTTCTTGGTGCTGATCTGATTGATGCACTACGAAATCAGACAGACCGGCTTGTTGATATCGTCGGCGTCGGTGGCGATCACCTTGCGGCCCGGGGCATGAAGTCTTTCTTTGATCCGCACGAAATTGCCCTTATGGGACTGGGAGCAATTCTCAGGAATTTACCGGGGCTGATGCGGCGCATTAGGCAGACCGCGCAACGCATTATTGCGGAGAAGCCAGATTGCGTTCTTCTGATCGATAGTCCCGAGTTCACGCACCGCGTTGCCCAAAGGATCAGAGCAGCGAATGCGTCTATTCCCATTGTAAAATATATAGCGCCGAGTGTGTGGGCCTGGCGACCGCAGCGTGCCCGGGCGATGAAAGCCTATTTTGACCACGTGCTGACCATTCTTCCATTTGAGGTGGAGGTCATGCAAAAGTTGAGTGGACCGAGTGCCACCTATGTCGGGCACCGCCTTTCCAGCTATGAACCGATATTGCAGGCAAGGGCAGAACAAAAAGCACTGGAAGTGCAACGGTCTAATGATTCCCGCAAAACGCTGCTCGTTCTACCAGGGTCTCGCCGTACTGAAATCCAGATGCTGATGGAACCGTTCGGCCAGGCTGTTGGTGAACTTGCTGCCAGAACCGAAAAACTCGATGTGGTTTTGCCGACACTGCCGCGCATCGCGGAAATGGTGCGGGATCTTTCGAAGAATTGGGCGGTCAAACCGCTTATTGTCTTGGGCGATGAGGAAAAGTGGAAAGCTTTTTCCAGGGCCGATGCGGCGCTTGCTGCTTCCGGGACGGTCTCGCTGGAACTGGCTCTCTCACGTATCCCAAGTGTGCTTTCCTATAAGGCGGACTGGTTTGCACGCAAGTTTCTGATGCCTAAGATAACCATCTGGAGCGCGGCTCTGCCGAACATCATAGCCGATGAGCCGGTCGTACCTGAGTATTTCAATGAATTCGTTCGCCCCGGAATGCTTGCTCGCAATCTCGAGCGGCTGATGAAGCCAGGATCGGCACGGCAGGCACAGCTCGACGGGTTCGATAAGGTTGCTTCGATCATGGCTACCGAGCAGCCGTCTGGCGAGATCGGTGCGCGGGTCGTTCTTGAGCTGGCAGGCAAGAGCATTTCCAGTTTAAATTGAATCGGTGGAAGTGTTCTGTCGCAACCCAACATTCGCGCTTTTGCTGGAAATGATTGTGTCCAAGACCTGACTACCTGCTGCGAGCAGGCATGAAAAAAACCCGGCTGTTGCAACCGGGTTTTCTTATGCGGATCTGATATTTATTTGCGCTTTGCGAGCGGTACGTAGTCGCGTTCGGCGGCGCCCGTGTAGAGCTGGCGCGGGCGACCGATCTTCTGCTGCGGATCTTCGATCATTTCCTTCCACTGTGCGACCCAGCCAACGGTACGGGCGAGTGCAAAGAGAACCGTGAACATTTCGGTCGGGAAGCCCAGGGCCTTCAACGTGATGCCGGAATAGAAGTCGATGTTCGGGTAAAGCTTCTTTTCGATGAAGTATTCATCCGTCAGGGCAATCTTTTCCAGTTCCATCGCAACGTCGAGCAACGGATCGTCCTTGATGCCGAGTTCGCCCAGAACTTCATGGCAGGTCTTCTGCATGATCTTGGCGCGCGGATCGTAATTCTTGTAGACGCGGTGACCGAAGCCCATCAGACGGAACGGATCGTTCTTGTCCTTTGCACGGGCGATGAATTCAGGAATGCGGTCGACGGAACCGATCTCAGCCAGCATGTTGAGCGCGGCTTCGTTAGCGCCGCCGTGCGCAGGGCCCCAGAGGCAGGCAACGCCGGCAGCGATACATGCAAATGGATTGGCGCCCGACGAACCGGCAAGGCGCACGGTCGAGGTCGAGGCGTTTTGCTCGTGATCCGCGTGGAGAATGAAGATGCGGTCCATCGCGCGCGCCAGAACCGGATTGACCTTGTAATCCTCGCATGGAACACCAAAGCACATGTGCAGAAAGTTTGACGCGAAATCGAGATCGTTTTTGGGGTACATGAACGGCTGGCCGATATGGTACTTATAGGCCATGGCAGCGAGCGTCGGGACCTTGGCGATCAGACGGATCGACGCAACCATACGCTGATGCGGGTCGGTGATGTCGGTCGAGTCATGATAGAAAGCCGACATCGCGCCGACACAGCCGACCATCACGGCCATAGGATGGGCATCACGGCGGAAGCCCGTAAAGAACTTCGTCATCTGTTCGTGAATCATCGTGTGGCGCGTCACACGATAGTCGAAGTCAGCCTTCTGGGTTGCCGTTGGCAGTTCGCCGTACAGAAGCAGGTAGCAGGTTTCCAGAAAATCGCCGTGTTCGGCAAGCTGATCGATTGGGTAACCGCGATAGAGCAGGGTGCCTTCGTCACCGTCGATGTAGGTGATTTTGGATTCGCACGATGCCGTGGAGGTGAAGCCCGGATCGTAGGTGAACATCTGGGAATTCTTGTAGAGTGGACCAATATCAACGACGTCTGGTCCGACAGTGCCTTGTCGTACAGGCAGGTCGAATGTTTTGCCTTCTAGTGTAAAGCTGGCTGTCCTATCTGACATCGTGTTTCCTTTCATGTCCACTTTGCCGCCCGCACGACGGCAGAATTGTAATCGTCGTTATAATTTGTCTTTTATCTCTTGGAATGGTCCCGCCCCTGTGGGGACCATTAGCGTTCACGCATTATCCTAACGATTTTGCCCGTCAAACTATCCCAAACGGTTCGCGATGCAATGCGTAATTTGAACTATTTACGCCGGTTTTGTCACGTCAGCGTGAATGTTCCCACCTTAACCGATTTGATCGCGAATACGCCCGAGCGACTCCTCACGGCCAAGGACGGAAAGCACGTCGAACACGCCCGGAGAGGTGGCTCGACCGGTCAATGCTGCGCGTAGGGGCTGTGCGATCTTGCCGAGTTTCAGCCCGGTTTTTTCCGCGTGAGTCCTCACGACCGCGTCGAGAGATTCGGCAGTCCATTCGGTTGCAGCTTCCAGATCCGGCAGAACAGACTTGAGTACAGCGCGGCCCTCTTCATTCAGGAGGGAGGCTGCCTTCTCGTCAAGGTCAAGGGGACGAGCAGCGAAGATGAATTTCGATCCGTCAGCCAGTTCCACAAGAGTTTTGGCACGATCCTTCAGGCCGGGCATGGCGGCAAGCAACTGTGCGCGGCGCTTATCGTCCAGCGCATCGGAAATTTCCTTGCCGCCTTCAATCTCCGGAAGAACGGCTATAAGCGCATCATAGAGCGCGTGATCGTCGCTGGCGCGCATATAGACGCCGTTGATCGCCTCCAGCTTCTGAAAATCGAAGCGGGCCGCACCCTTGTTGACGTCCTTGACGTCGAACCATTCGATCATCTGTTCGGTCGACATAATCTCGTCATCGCCGTGACTCCAGCCGAGGCGCACGAGATAGTTGCGCAGGGCCGCGGGCAAATAGCCCATCGCACGGTAGGCATCGACACCCAGAGCGCCGTGACGCTTGGAGAGTTTTGCGCCGTCAGCGCCATGGATCAGCGGGATGTGCGACATCTGTGGCACGTCCCAGTTCATTGCGTTGTAGATGACTGTCTGCCGCGCGGCATTGGTCAGATGATCATCGCCGCGAATGATATGGGTCACACCCATGTCGTGGTCATCGACAACGACTGCATGCATGTAGGTGGGCGTGCCATCGGAACGTAGGATGATGAAATCATCGAGATCCTTGTTCGGGAAGCGGACATCGCCCTGCACGGCATCCTGCACGAGAGTTTCGCCTTCCTGCGGCGCCTTGATGCGAATGACCGGCTTTACGCCTGAGGGTGCTTCTGACGGATCGCGATCACGCCAGCGACCGTCATAGCGCGGTGGACGACCTTCGGCGCGGGCTTTCTCGCGCATTTCTTCCAGTTCTTCCGGCGTTGCATAGCAGTAATATGCCTTGCCAAGAGCAACCAGCTCTTCCGCTACTTCGCGATGGCGAGGCGCGCGCTCGAATTGCGAGATGGCTTCGCCGTCCCAATCCAGCCCCAGCCAGGTCAGTCCATCGAGAATGGCAGCCGTCGCGGCATCGGTAGAACGTTCCCGGTCGGTGTCTTCGATACGCAGCAGCATCTTGCCGCCGTTATGCTTGGCGTAAAGCCAGTTGAACAGGGCAGTGCGCGCACCACCAATGTGCAGATACCCGGTGGGCGAAGGGGCAAAACGGGTAACGACCGGTTTCGGCATGATAGCTCCACTATGTCGTGCGCCATTCCAGAGCAGCGGCGAATGCCGGAGACACAGGCGCGAACTTGAATTCCAATGCCTGCGCGAGGCAACTCGGCAGGTAATCGCGGTTCTTTGTACGAACTCACTCGATTTCGGCTGCGGTTCATGTAGCATAGGCAGCAACGTGCGCAAGGGCTTCGCAACCCTTTCGCACCGATGAGCCGTTGTTCTTTCGGGGTACTTTGGCGGTTTAGGCCAACTTTTGCGGTCAGGCGGGGGCATGACAGGCATCAGGGAAGCGAGCGAGGTAAACGAACGGGCACTTGTCAGAAGCATGCCTGATGGTTCGCTGCGCGCCTTATTTCCGGAGACTTCGCCTCCAGGTGAATTCGAAGTAGACTTACCACCCGTCAAGCCTTCGGGATTGAGCCTGCGTGAACGGCTTTTGTCTATATCTTCGGTCGCAGGCAGCCAGATCAAGGCTGCGATGGAAACAGAAGCCGGACGCGGCGTACTCTTCCTCCTGCTTCCGGTTTTTGCCGGTATTGGCGCGATAATCTATTTCACGCTTTCATTCGAACCTGCGTGGACTCCGCTTCTGTCCATGCTCGCGATTGCCCTCAGCTTGCGAATTGCGACGCGCAAGCATTTTGCGGTTGCCCAGGGCACAACCTTGGCTATCGCTCTGATCGGCGGGCTTATGGTCGGCAAATGGGAAACGGAACGTCGCGCCACGTCGATGTTGGGCTCAGACGTGGCGACGCGTGTGACGGGCCGGGTCGTTGCGCTTGAATATCAGGATAATGGTAGTTGGCGGATAACACTTGAGGTGCTTCAGACCGAGCGCCCCAAGCTTCGATTTCCGCCGAAGCGCGTTCGCATCAATGCCAGAGATATACCGGCGACAACAGCGATTGGCAGCGGATTGTCCGGTTTTGCGCGATTGCGCATTCCGTCTGGCGCCGTCCGCCCTGGAAACTATGATTTCTCTTTTCACGCATATTTCAATGGCATTGGCGCCAACGGGTTCTTTCTTGGGACGCCCAAATTAGCGATTGTTCCCCCGCCAGATGAACTGACAGCGGAAATGTCCCAGTGGATTGCCATGCTACGGGTCCGGGTTTCTGAACGGATCGAGGAAGTGATTGGAGGGGAGGATGGTAGTGTCGCTTCGGCGCTCGTGGCAGGCACCCGCGCCGGGATCAGCGAGCAAACCAACGACGATCTGCGCAAGGCAGGGCTTGCACATATTCTTTCAATCTCGGGTTTGCATATGGCGCTCGCCGCTGGCGTCGTCATGTTGACGCTACGATCCGCCTTCGCGCTGTTTCCCGCTTTCAGCGTCCGGCACCCGGTGAAGAAATACGCGGCTTTTCTCTCCCTACTAAGCTGTACCTTCTACCTTGCCATGTCCGGTGCGGACGTTGCTGCGCAACGAAGCTATGTAATGATTGCGATTATGCTTGGAGCATCACTGGTCGATCGCGCTGCCATCAGCATGCGCAATCTGGCCATAGCGGCGCTCGCGATGATCGCTCTTTCGCCGCATGAGATTTTGGGGCCGAGTTTTCAGATGTCGTTCTCTGCAACCGCTGCGTTGATCGCCGGTTATGCCTGGTGGAGTGAACGCAATGCGAACAGGCGTGTCGGCATAGAGAAGCGTAGGAAGCCTAGCGACGGCTTTGCTCGGCGGATATTAAAGCTAGTCGCGGCAGCGGCAGGCACCTCGCTCATTGCCGGGTTGGCAAGCGGCATTTTCGCCGCCTATCATTTCAACAACACCGCGCCATTGGGATTGGTGGGAAATGTGCTTGCTGAACCCGCAATAGCCTTGCTTGTGATGCCGTTTGCTGTTTTCGGCCTGGTGCTGATGCCTTTGCAGCTTGACTGGGTGCCTCTGCAAATAATGGGCTGGGGCATTTTCGCGGTAAGGCACATTGCTGCCTTCGTCGCTGCCTGGTCGCCGGATGGTAATCCAGGAACCATGCCCGCGCTTACTCTTGTTTTCTGGACCATTGCGCTGGTTCTGGCGGTTGTGCTTTCCACCAGACTGAAGGTACTGGCGCTCCCATTTGTCGTCCTGGGCCTGGTGGTTTTTTTAAGGGAACCATTTCCCGATATCGTCATATCCGAAGATGCCAAGCTGGTAGGCGTCCGATTGGAGGACGGAAGGCTTGCGGTTAATCGAAATCGACCTTCCCAGTTCACAATCGACAATTGGAAAACTGCCTATCTGGTCAAGGAAATGATCCCGCCGCTTTCGGTTAAAAAAGAAGAGCTGGCCGCGTCCGATGGTTTTGAGTGTGTTGAGGGAGTGTGCACGATTACCCTGCGTGATGGTCGCACGCTTGCCTATACTGCAGAACCGGCAATGCAGGAAATTGCGTGCAATATCGGGGATGTGGTCATCCTGGCTGTTCCGGGCAAGGATGCCACATGTCGTCGCTCAACGATTACCAGCATCAGTAAACGCGATCTGGCGCTGAAAGGAGCCGTAGAAATCAGACTTGGACAACAACGCGATGAAAGCCGCTCTCCCAAAGCGGCAACGGGAAAATCGCATGAAACTGCGAGGCTCGACAAGAAGCAGCCGACACCCGATTTGCGTCCGGACGACCGAATTACATACGCTGTTGATGTTCCAAGCCGTCCCTGGCATTTGCATCGCATTCATTCGCGCGCGGCACGCGGCTTGCCCGAACGAGAATACAAGCCCAAATCCGCTTCCACTCGAAACGTAGCAGACTGTTCATCGGGCGCGGACGACGCTACAACGCGCTGCAATTGATTTCGAGCGGTCTCTCGCTTCTATTCAATCCAAACCGCTCGATTCAGTTTTGTCATGCGCATCACCCGAAACCGGTTCCCGCTTTCGGAAGACGTGCTCTAGTAACGGCGGATGAGACCGACGAGCTTCCCCTGTACGCGAACACGGTCAGGGCCGAATATCCTCGTTTCATAAGCGGGATTAGCCGCTTCCAGAGCGATGGAGGCACCCTTACGGCGAAAGCGCTTCAAGGTCGCTTCTTCATCATCGACCAGAGCTACCACGATCTCACCGGGATTTGCGGAATCTCCGCGTTTGATGATCACCGTGTCTCCGTCGAAAATTCCGGCATCGATCATTGAATCCCCTTTGACCTCCAGCGCGTAATGCTCGCCCGCGCCGATCATTTCTGGCGGTAGACTGAGGGAGTGGGTCTGGTTCTGAATGGCGGAGATCGGCACACCCGCAGCTATTCGTCCCATTACCGGTACGGATACCGTAGCCGACGTGTCGTCATTGGTAGCTACAGGGGCAGGGCGAGCTGGTGGAGGGGGTGGCGGCGCTTTGCCAAGACTACCTTCGATCACGCTGGGGGCGAACTTCTTTTGCGCATTGAGCCCAGGAGCGATTGAATCCGGCAACCGCAACACCTCAAGCGCACGCGCCCTGTTGGGCAGGCGGCGGATAAAGCCACGCTCCTCCAGAGCAGTGATCAGACGATGGATACCCGATTTTGAAGCCAGATCGAGCGCTTCCTTCATCTCGTCGAAAGAGGGAGGAATGCCCGTTTCCTTCAGACGTTCGTGAATGAACAGCAGAAGCTCGTGCTGCTTACGGGTCAACATGCGCGACACCCTCCCGGCCAAGAATCGAGAAAAACAAAACCAGAACGAACACTATATGTTCCAGTCTTGTTCTGCAATGGTTTTAAAATCGTTAATGCTAAGAACAAGGAAAGAAGGGATGTTCCAGCGCTGCATTCCCGCCACCGGAGTGAGTGGGGCGACATTCTGAATAATATATATCGCACCGGGGCTTAGGGTGAATTCCTCATGTTCGGATGAGGCGTTGCCGCTATAGCATCAGAACTCGGCAATCATCGCCACTAGCGGCAGCGGGAGCGTTCTCATCCCTGATGATAAGCGCTTTTGAGCGGACGAGGGCGGACAACATGGACGAATCCTGCAACGGAAAAGGCGACGCGACCAGCATTCCATCCGGTCGTGATTCGATGGTAGCCCGGATATAGTCGCGGCGATGATCGTTAGCTGGCAGGGCAACACCCAGCTTCGCCGGACGGATGCCGGCTTCAAGGCTGGTGCCGGCGAGCTTCGCGACAAGCGGCCGGAGAAAAACAAGGCTGCACACCAGGCTGGAAACAGGATTGCCGGGCAAGCCGATAACATGGACGATCTTGCCATTCACCTCGATTCGTCCATGCATCAGCGGTTTGCCAGGCCGCATGGCGATCTTCCAGAAATCGAGGTTGATGCCCAGTTTCTGCAGCGCGCCATGGACAAAGTCCCTGTCACCGACCGAAGCTCCGCCGATTGTGACCAGAACGTCGACGCCGCTTTGCAGGCTATCTTCTATTGCCTGCTCTATTTTAGCGGGATCATCGGGAATGATCCCCTTATCTTGAGAAGTCCCGCCGGCTCGTCTTACGATCTCGGCAATTCCAACACTGTTCGATGCAACGATCTGGTCTTTTCCGGGTATCTCGCCCGGTGCAACAAGCTCATCGCCGGTAGCGATAATGGCTACAGTGGGCTTTTTGAATACGTCGATTTTCGCATTGCCGCTGGCCGCTGCCAGCGACAGTGCAGCGGCATCCAGTTCACGGCCTGATGGAATGACTATATTGCCCGGCGAAAAGTCCAGGCCTGCGCGGCGTATATGCCGTCCCGGTTCCATGCCTTTATGGACGATCAACCGGTTGCCTGAGCGCTCGGTGTGCTCCTGAATGACGATTGTGTCGGTACCGTTGGGAAGCGGCGCGCCGGTGAAAATGCGGACTGCCTGTCCGCTTCTTAATTCGCCTTCGAAGCGATTGCCCGCCGCCGACTCGCCGATGATATCGAACTCGGCAGGATAGGAGATGTTGTCCGGCGCGATCAGGGCATAGCCGTCCATCGCCGAACCGTCAAAAGGCGGCTGCAGAAAATGTGCCAGCACGGGTGTTGCAACGACACGTCCACCAGCATCTGACAATGCGATCTGCTCAGTGCCGTGCGGCTCAGCCGACTTCAGAATGCGGGCCAGTGCTTCATCGACCGGGAGAAGGGACATGGCGTTTCCTCTCGAACTGAATTTCTGCCCCGTCTAAACCATAAAAAACGATTGGCAGAATTGATCCAAAGCAAAGTCAGCAGCATATCTGGAAAAAGCAGTTTATGCCGTCCAGTCGCCTGATTTGCCGCCGCTCTTTTCGATAACGCGAATGCTGCCGATCTCCATATGCTTGTCGACCGCCTTGGCCATATCATAGATCGTGAGGCAGGTAACTGAAACGGCGGTGAGCGCTTCCATTTCTACGCCGGTGCGTCCCTTCAGCCTGGCGAGTGCACGAACGCGCAGGCCGGGCAAAGTGTGGTCCGGTTCGATTTCGACCGCGACTTTGGTCAGCATCAATGGATGGCAGAGGGGAATAAGGTCCGAGGTCTTTTTCGCTGCCATGATGCCAGCCAGACGCGCAGTGCCGATGACATCACCCTTGGCTGCATTGCCTTCCAGAATGAGCGCCAGCGTTTCCGGCTTCATTCTGACCGATCCTTCGGCCACAGCCTGACGTTCTGTCTCGTCCTTGCTCCCAACATCCACCATGTTGGCAGCGCCACTCTGGTCGATATGGGTGAGTTTGGAGACCATCGGTCAGGCCTTGCCGGTCAGAAGTTCGCGGGTCGCCGCTGCAACATCTGCCTTGCGCATCAGGCTTTCTCCGATGAGGAACGTCCCGATCCCCGACTTTTCCAGTCGCAGACAATCTTCGTGTGTGAAGATGCCGCTTTCCCCAACCAGCAAGCGGTCGGAGGGAGCCATTTTCGACAGGCGTTCGGAGACAGCGAGATCGACCTCAAACGTTCGCAAATTGCGGTTGTTGACCCCGAGCAGACGCGACGACAGTTTGAGTGCGCGTTCCATCTCGGTCTCGTCGTGTACTTCGATGAGAGCATCCATACCAAGCTCGAAAGCGGTTTCTTCGAGCGCTTTCGCCAGATCGTCATCGACGCTGGCGAGGATGATCAGGATGCAGTCCGCGCCCCAGCTGCGGGCTTCATGCACCTGATAGGTATCGAACAAAAAGTCTTTGCGAAGTGCCGGCAGGCCACATGCGTTGCGGGACGCCGTCAGAAATTCTGGCGCTCCTTGAAAGGACGGCGCGTCGGTCAGCACGGAAAGACACGCCGCACCACCAGCCTCGTAGGCCTGTGCAAGGACGGGCGGATCGAAATCAGGACGAATAAGGCCTTTCGAAGGGCTCGCCTTCTTGATTTCGGCTATCAGGGCGAATTCCCCAGCCGCGCGTTTCGCTTCCAGTGCCTTGAGAAAACCGCGGGGTGCTTCCTGATCCTGAGCGCGTGCTTTCAGATCTGCCACGCTACGCTCGGCCTTGGCGGCGGCGATTTCGTCGCGTTTGTAAGCCTCTATCTTGCGCAGAATATCGGTAGACATAACTTGATCCTTTCCGTCAGGCGGTGTTGTCGTTCGAAACGGCAATCACCTTCTGCAAAACACCAAGTGCGGCACCGCTGTCGATGGATTGCGTCGCCAGTTCGATGCCTTCTTTCAAATCTTTCGCCTTGCCAGCAATGACGAGCGCCGCGCCCGAATTGAGCAACACGATGTCCCGATAGGCATTTTTATCGCCTTCAAGTACACCCAGCAGAGCCTTGGCGTTCACGGCAGCTTCGCCGCCTTTCAGTTCCGCAGGATCGCAACGGCGAAGCCCGACTTCTTCCGGCGTGATTTCAAAAGTACGGATTTGACCCTTCTCAAGAGCCGCAATCTGCGTTGTGCCTGCGGTGGTCATTTCGTCGAGACCATCGCCATAGACAACCCATGCCGCTTCGGAACCCAGTTCCTTGAGCACTTCGGCCAAAGGTACGAGCCATTGAGGCGCGAATACTCCGACGAGTTGACGCTTGACGCTGGCCGGATTGGAAAGAGGTCCAAGCAGATTGAAGATGGTACGCGTGCCGAGTTCGACCCGTGAAGGGCCGACATGGCGCATGGCGGAATGGTGCATCGGTGCAAACATGAAGCCAAGGCCAGCTTCGGTGATGCTGCGGCCGATCGTGTTTGCACCGGCTTCGATATTGATGCCGAGCGCGGCGAGCGCATCGGCGGCACCTGAACGAGAGGAGAGGGCCCGGTTGCCATGCTTGGCCACAGGGACGCCGGCGCCAGCCACGACAAACGCCGAGCAGCTTGAAACATTGTAGGAGCCGGACTGGTCGCCACCGGTTCCGACGATATCGATTGCATTGTCGGGAGCGGAGACTCCCAGCATGCGGGACCGCATGGAGGCGACAGCACCAGCGATTTCCGGTACTGTTTCACCGCGTACACGCAACGCCATCAGCAATCCACCTATCTGCGATGGCGTCGCCTGGCCAGACATCATGATGTCGAAAGCGGCCCTGGAATCTTCCAGCGAAAGCGGCTCTCCAGCAGCAGCTTTCGCAATATAGGGTTTTAGATCAGCCATTTTGGATGCCCACCGTCCCTAAAACGCCAAAGCGTTGTTGATGACGGTCTGATTTATCTTAACGGGGTACTGCTTCTGCAATTCACCGACGAGCTGTTCAAGGATGTCATCCGAGAGTGATGTCGCCAGATATTTCTGCTGCTGTTCCGGAATGGCTTCCGGGCCAGCTGCGGCAGGTTCGGTAACTTCCGTAACCTTGAACAGGATCTGGGCATCATCCGAAGGTGCGGCAGCGCTGCCAGTGAAACCATTTGCTCCGCGGAAAATCTGCGCTGCGGCAGCGGTTCCGGTATCGGCATCATTGGTGGTGCGGACAACACCGCGCTTGGTTTGCTTTTCGACACCCAGTTCGGAAGCAATCATGTCGAGTGTCGCGCCGCCATCGAGACGCTTCTTCAGTTCTTCCACACGCTGGTTGAGGCGCTTGACGGCTTCTTCGCCCTTCCAGGCAGCCACAACCTTATCCTTGACTTCATCAAGCGTACGGTCACGGGCCGGGGTGATACCATCAACCTGATACCAGAGATAGCCGACATTGCCCATGGTCAGGGCGTCGTTGTCAAAACCCTGATCGGCTTGAAAGGCTGCTGCAAGGAGTGCTTCCGAGTTCGGCAGCTGGACGGGATTGCCGGAAGGATCGTTGCCTTCGGCGTCGACGGCTTCCACGGTGACAGTTTTCAGGCTCAGTTTCTTAGCCACATCTGCCATGGATGCGCCATCGGAGCGTTCCTGCTCGTAGGAGTCATGAATGCCGCTGATGCTGCTTGCTGCGATATTGTTCGCAAGGGTGGTGCGAATTTCGCCTTCAACTTCGGCCAGCGGCTTTACATGAGCCCGTTCGATCTGCGTTACGCGCAGGATGACGGGACCGAAGCTTCCCTTTACGACTGGGCTAACACCATTCTCCGCCAGCGCAAATGCTGCATCGGCCACGGCCTGGTCGGGAATAGCGGATTTTTCGAAGGTGCCGAGCTTCAGGTCGTCTTCGGTTTTGCCCTGTTCCTTACCGATGTCAACGAAGCTCGTTCCAGCGGCAATTTTCTGTTGGGCAACTTCAGCCGCTGCGTCATCGGCAAAGTTCAACTGCTCGATGGCGCGCTTTTCGATTGTACCGAAGCGATCCTTGTTCTTCTCATAATACTCGCTGATTTCATCCTGCGTGACGGCGGAGGGATCGGCAATGTCAGCCGGCTCCAGCTTCACATAGGTTACCTTACGGTATTCCGGCGCCTTGTACTCGTCTTTGTGCGCTTCGAAATAGCTCTTGAGCGCATCGTCGGATGGCGCGGGAACGGCATCGGCCTTTTCCGCCTGAATGGTAACATAGTCGACACTGCGGGTTTCACCCTGATATAGGGCCAACGCCTTCAACGCTGCGTCCGGTAGCTTGATGCCATCCGTGGCCGCTTCCACGATCTGCTGGCGGCGGGCGACTTTGGCGCGGTTGTCGAGATAGTCCTGCGCGCGAATGCCGGATTGACGAAGAACCGCGTCGAACTGAGCGCGATTGAAGTTGCCGCTTGCATCATGGAAAGCCGGATCCTCGCCCGTCAGCCGCGCAATTCCGTCCTTGGAAAGGCCAAGCTGCATGTTACGCGCGCCTTCATCCAGAACAACGCCGGCTGCGAGTTGGGCAAGCACCTGGTTTTCGACGCCGAGCGTTTTTGCCTGTTCGCGCGTCAGGCGCTGGCGGAACTGCTGGGACAGACGCATCATCTGCTGCTCATAGGCAAAGCGATAATCAGTGGCGCTGACTTCAGAGCCCCCGGCCGTCAACGCGGCGTTGCCTGACAGGCCGCCGCGAAAGACATCGGAGATGCCCCAGATCGCAAAGCTCAGTACAAGCAGGCCAAGCAGAAGTTTGGCGACCCAGGATTGAGCGGCGGAACGCAGGCTGTCGAGCATTGGAAACCCTTCAAGAACAAAACGAAGCTCGGCTTTTATGGATAGAGCCAGTCAGGGGATAACCTTAAGCCAGCCCTATATGCAAGGTCTCATTGCAAGTAGGAACCTAAGAACATTTGCATTGCGGCACGAATACGCTTAGTCAGTGGCAAATTTTGGCGCTGATCCGTTTTCGAGGCGTGATCACGCCGGCTGTTTCGAACAGGCGAGGAGAATGAAATGACTCCGGGAATCCGTCCGCTGGTTGCTGGCAACTGGAAGATGAATGGAACGGGAGAATCCCTGACCGAACTGCGTGCGATTGCTGCCGGCCTCAGCTCTGATCTCGGCCGCAAGCTTGATGCAGTGATCTGCGTGCCCGCGACGCTTCTTTCCCGTGCGGCGGAAACGCTCGAAGGTGAGACCGTTGGTCTCGGTGGTCAGGATGCCCACCATAAAGTGTCTGGCGCGCATACGGGCGATGTCTCGGCCGAGATGCTTAGGGAAGCAGGCGCCACACATGTCATTATCGGACATTCCGAGCGCCGAACCGACCATTACGAAAGCAATGAGGTCGTTCGCGCCAAGACCGAAGCCGCCTGGGCCGCGGGACTGATCGCCATCGTGTGCGTCGGCGAGACTGCCGATGAACGCAAAGCAGAGCGCACGCTGGATGTAATCGGCGAGCAGCTTGCCGGTTCCTTACCCGACGGTGTCAATGCGGAGAATACCGTCATCGCTTATGAGCCAGTCTGGGCAATTGGCACAGGCCTGACACCGACGGTGCAGGACGTGCGCGCTGCGCATGCTTTCATGCGTGAGCAGCTGATTGAACGTTTCGGCGCGAAAGGTGCCCATCTTCGGTTGCTTTATGGCGGTTCGGTCAAGCCTTCAAATGCATTGGAATTGCTGGGCGTCGCGGATGTGGACGGCGCGCTTGTCGGCGGTGCGAGCTTGAAGGCGAACGATTTTCTCGCCATATGCGAAACCTATCGTAATTTGTAACCGGCGTCTCACGTCTGTCTATCTTGGTCTCGGGGCTTGGATTATCGGACAATAGCGTGTAAAGAGCCGCTCTAGTTTTAGGGATGTAAAGACCGTAACCCATGCAGACCGTACTCATTGTCATTCACTTGTTGATCGTGCTGGCGCTTGTCGGCGTTGTGCTTATCCAGCGCTCGGAAGGCGGCGGCCTTGGCATTGGCGGTGGTTCGGGGTTCATGACGGCTCGCGGTGCTGCGAACGCGCTGACCCGCACGACGGCCATTCTTGCGATTGGTTTCTTCGCCACGTCGCTTATCCTCGGCATCATGGCTCGCTATGGGGAAAAGCCTACCGACATCCTCAACCGTATTCCGGCAGCAACCGGTAGTCAGACGGCCCCGGCTGGTGGAAACGGCGGCGGTATTCTTAACCAGCTGGGCGGTGAGTCTTCACGCCCGGACGCAAATCAGGCAGCACCTGCGGCTCCAAGCGCCGGTGCGCCGGCAACGCAGCCTGATGCCGCGCAGCCACAGGCTCCGGCTGTTCCGGCCAATCCGGTTCCAAGCTCGCAATAAAACGCGCAGCGTGAATTGAATGCGGAAACCGGCCCTTGCGGCCGGTTTTCTTTTTGTTAACCATCGAGCTGCAAAGTGTTGCAGCTAGGCAATAGGCTGCTCCGAATCGCATTGCAGAACGGTGGCAGCGAATTGAGAACCGGATCGCTTTGCAGTAAGCAGGGCGAAAGTCTGGTCGCAATTAATGCGGCAGGCGTTTCTCCCTTGTGCTTGATTTTTCGGGAA
Organism: Brucella ciceri; assembly: GCF_041930145.1. NCBI lineage: Bacteria > Pseudomonadati > Pseudomonadota > Alphaproteobacteria > Hyphomicrobiales > Brucellaceae > Brucella > Brucella ciceri. The sequence goes on from NZ_JBHEEV010000002.1 coordinate 87,080, forward strand.
CCGAACATGTTTTCACGCCGTATTCTGATGGCAGGTATTGCAAGTCTCTGCATTGGGGCGACTGCTCCGGCATTTGCAGCTTCGCCCGTAAGCGCTGAAGCGCAGCTGAACGAAGCTGCCGCATCCGTTCAGCAGGTAGCGCTTTCAAGCGACACCAAGACCAATCCCGAAAAGCCGAAGAAGAAAAAGGCTTCCAAGAGCGGCAATGCGGTTAAAGCCAGCAAGTACAACATCGATCCCAAGTTTCGGGCGCAGGAAGTAGCATTTACCGGCTATAAGCCCGGCACGATCGTGATCGACCCGAAACAGCGTTTCCTTTATCTCGTTGAAACGTCGTCGACGGCTCGTCGCTACGGCATTGCTGTCGGCAAGCAGGGGTTGGAGTTCAAGGGCACCGGAACAATCAACGCGAAGCGTGAGTGGCCGCGCTGGATTCCGACCAAGGAAATGATCGAGCGCGATCCTGCCCACTATGGTCGCTTCAAGAACGGGATGGATGGTGGTCCGGGCAACCCGCTTGGTTCCCGCGCCCTCTACCTGTTCCAGGGAAACAAGGATACCTATATCCGCATTCACGGCACCGTGCAGCCCTGGACCATCGGAAGCTCGGCTTCGAACGGCTGCTTCCGCATGATCAATGAGGACGTAATGGATCTATATGAGCGCGTCGGTCTTGGCACCGAAGTGGTTGTTCTCTGATCTGTAATTGACTATGTGAAAGTGGCCGGGCTTCGTGGCCCGGCCTTTTCTTTTGCGCATCATCATTTCGGAAGCTGTGGATTTCGAGCTTCGACATGGCTTTATGTGAAGATGGGCGCTAGAGAGTACAAGCGTATTCGCTCCGGGGTTTCTGGCTCCGGTTTTTCTTTGTGCAACGACGATTACCGCCTGGCTCCGGTGAAAAAACACCATCGGGGTGCATTTTTTTGTGGCGGAATCAATCAAGAAAGTCTAACGAGATAAGCCCATGGCGCGATATGTATTCATCACTGGCGGCGTGGTTTCTTCCCTTGGAAAAGGCATAGCTGCCGCAGCTCTGGCTGCACTCCTTCAGGCACGTGGTTACCGCGTGCGTATCCGTAAACTCGACCCTTATCTGAATGTCGATCCCGGCACGATGTCGCCTTACCAGCATGGTGAGGTGTTCGTCACTGACGATGGTGCCGAAACCGACCTTGATCTGGGCCATTACGAGCGGTTCACCGGTCGTCCTGCCAACCAGCAGGACAATATCACGACCGGCCGTATCTACCGCAACATCATCGAAAAGGAACGCCGCGGCGATTATCTTGGCGCGACGGTTCAGGTCATTCCGCATGTGACCGACGAGATCAAGAACTTCGTCCTTGAAGGCAACGAAGATTACGATTTCGTGCTTTGCGAAATCGGCGGCACGGTTGGCGACATCGAGGCCATGCCGTTCCTCGAAGCAATCCGACAGCTCGGCAATGAACTGCCACGCGGAACAGCGGTTTATATCCACCTGACCCTGATGCCTTATATTCCAGCTGCGGGCGAACTGAAGACCAAGCCGACCCAGCATTCTGTCAAGGAACTGCGCTCTATCGGCATTGCTCCGGATATCCTTTTGGTTCGTGCTGATCGCGAGATTCCGGAATCGGAACGGCGCAAGCTTTCATTGTTCTGTAATGTCCGCGAAAGCGCGGTCATTCAGGCGCTCGACGTGGCCACGATCTATGACGTTCCGATTGCCTATCATAAGGAAGGTCTTGATTCGGAAGTCCTGTCTGCATTCGGTATCGATCCGGCTCCAAAGCCACGCATGGATCGCTGGGAAGAAGTTTCCAACCGCCTTCACAATCCGGAAGGCGAAGTGACCATTGCCATTGTCGGCAAATATACGGGTCTCAAGGATGCGTATAAGTCGCTGATTGAAGCGCTTTATCACGGTGGTCTTGCCAATAAGGTGAAGGTCAACCTCGACTGGATCGAGGCGGAAGTCTTCGAAAGCGAAGATCCGGCTCCATATCTGGAAAAGGTTCATGGCATTCTGGTGCCTGGCGGCTTCGGCGAGCGTGGTGCGGAAGGCAAGATACTGGCGGCGAAGTTTGCTCGCGAACGCAAGGTTCCTTACTTCGGCATCTGCTTCGGTATGCAGATGGCCTGCATCGAAGCTGCGCGTAATCTTGTTGGTATCGATAACGCCTCTTCGACCGAATTCGGTCCGACCAAGGAGCCGGTTGTCGGCCTGATGACCGAGTGGCTGAAGGGCAATATGCTTGAAAAGCGTGCGGCGGCGGGTGACCTTGGCGGCACGATGCGCCTTGGCGCATATGAAGCAGCATTGAAGCCGGGCTCGAAGATCGCGGAAATCTATGGCTCGACCGATATTTCCGAGCGCCATCGTCATCGCTATGAAGTCAATATTGACTACAAGGAACGTCTGGAAATTGCCGGGTTGAACTTTGCAGGCATGTCACCGGATGGTGTTCTGCCTGAAACAGTTGAATATCCTGACCATCCTTGGTTTATCGGTGTTCAGTACCATCCCGAACTGAAATCCCGACCGTTCGAACCACATCCGCTCTTCGCTTCCTTTATCGAAGCGGCAATCGAGCAGAGCCGTCTGGTCTAAAACTCTAACGCGCCTTTCGGGGCGCGTTTTCGTTTCGGCATTCAGGATGCGGTCTTGTTTTCAACCTGCGTTTACGCCAGATAAGATGCCGGAAAGCATCCAATATTGAGGTTCACGTCATGGCCGCTGCCAATTCATCCGTAAAAATCGGAAACGTTACTTTTTCAAACAGTGCGCCATTTGCCCTGATCGCAGGTCCATGTCAGATGGAAACGCGTGAACACGCTTTCGAGATGGCAGGACGTCTCAAGGAAATGACCGTCAAACTCGGCATCGGTCTCGTCTACAAGTCGAGCTTCGACAAGGCCAATCGCACCTCCTTGAAGGCAGAGCGCGGTATTGGTCTCGAAAAGGCGCTCGAAGTCTTTGCCGATCTCAAGAAAGAGTTCGGTTTTCCAGTACTGACCGATATCCATACGGAAGAGCAATGTGCCGAAGTTGCTCCCGTGGTTGATGTCCTGCAAATCCCGGCATTCCTCTGCCGTCAGACCGATCTGCTGATCGCTGCGGCAAAGACTGGACGCGTTGTGAACGTGAAGAAGGGCCAGTTTCTGGCGCCGTGGGACATGAAGAATGTTCTTTCCAAGATCACGGAAAGCGGCAATCCCAATGTACTGGCGACAGAACGCGGCGTTTCTTTCGGCTATAATACGCTTGTTTCCGATATGCGTTCCTTGCCGATCATGGCTGGCCTTGGTTCGCCGGTTGTGTTTGATGCGACTCACTCGGTCCAGCAGCCAGGCGGGCAGGGCGGTTCGTCGGGCGGACAGCGCGAGTTTGTTGAAACACTTTCGCGCGCGGCCGTTGCCGTTGGCGTCGCGGGGCTGTTCATCGAAACGCATCAGGACCCCGATAACGCGCCCTCCGATGGTCCCAACATGGTGCCGGTGGATAAGATGCCCGCACTGCTCGAAAAGCTCATGGCTTTCGATCGTATCGCGAAGGGGCTTTAAACAGTTCTCGGAGAATTTAGAAAGGCGGGGGATTTTCCTCCGCCTTTTGTTTCGCTAAGGCTTAGAAACCGGCCCGGTGGATAATCTTTTCTGAAATGTCTGCAAAGTTTCGGGATTATGCGCTAAGAAATGGCCGCATCGGATTTGTTAAGCGCCTCGCGCATATGGCGGGGCAATCTATAGGGAAGGACTGGTTCCTATGACTGCAATCATCGACATCGTCGGTCGCGAAATTCTCGACAGCCGCGGCAACCCGACCGTCGAAGTGGACGTTGTGCTTGAAGATGGCTCTTTCGGACGTGCGGCGGTTCCGTCCGGCGCATCGACTGGCGCACATGAAGCCGTAGAATTGCGCGACGGTGGCGGCCGCTATCTCGGAAAGGGCGTGGAAAAGGCCGTTGAAGCGGTCAACGGCAAGATTTTCGACGCGATTGCCGGCATGGATGCAGAAAGCCAGCTGCTTATCGACCAGACGATGATCGAGCTCGACGGCTCGGCGAATAAAGGCAATCTCGGCGCCAATGCAATTCTGGGTGTTTCGCTTGCCGTTGCCAAGGCTGCAGCCCAGGCAGCCGGTTTGCCGCTTTACCGCTACGTCGGCGGCGCAAACGCCCATGTCCTGCCGGTCCCCATGATGAACATCATCAATGGCGGCGCACATGCCGACAATCCGATCGATTTCCAGGAATTCATGATTCTTCCGGTCGGCGCTTCGTCCGTTCGTGAAGCTGTTCGTTATGGTTCGGAAGTTTTCCACACGCTCAAGAAGCGCCTCAAGGATGCCGGTCACAACACCAATGTGGGTGATGAAGGCGGATTTGCTCCGAATCTGAAGAATGCCCAGGCTGCCCTCGATTTCATCATGGAATCGATTGAGAAGGCTGGCTTCAAGCCGGGTGAAGACATCGCTCTTGGCCTCGATTGCGCGGCAACCGAGTTCTTCAAGGATGGCAACTACGTCTATGAAGGCGAACGGAAGACGCGCGATCCGAAGGCTCAAGCCAAGTATCTTGCCAAGCTCGCCAGCGACTATCCTATCGTCACCATCGAAGACGGTATGGCTGAAGATGACTGGGAAGGCTGGAAATATCTGACCGATCTGATCGGCAACAAGTGCCAGCTCGTTGGCGATGATCTGTTCGTCACCAATTCGGCCCGTCTTCGCGACGGTATCCGCATGGGCGTCGCCAACTCGATTCTCGTGAAGGTCAACCAGATCGGCTCGCTGTCCGAAACGCTTGATGCTGTGGAAACCGCTCATAAGGCCGGCTACACTGCTGTCATGTCGCACCGTTCGGGTGAAACCGAGGACTCTACTATTGCCGATCTCGCAGTTGCCACCAACTGCGGACAGATCAAGACCGGCTCTCTGGCTCGCTCGGACCGTACGGCAAAGTACAACCAGCTTATCCGCATCGAGGAAGAGCTTGGCAAGCAGGCGCGTTATGCTGGTCGCAACGCTCTGAAATTCCTCTAATTTTTCGCAACGAATCATACAAAGGGCGGGCTTCGGTCCGCCTTTTTTCGTTTTGGCTCTATTTGATCCGGATATCGGGTATTTGACCCAATGCAGTTATATTGATATCAATATTATTGCATTGGTGCTCAAGCTGATGAGGGAACGGCTTGCAATTCTGGTAACCGAGCCGTGGGCGGAGCTAGCAACGGGAGAGAGAAGATGGCTTATATTGAAGGATTTGTTGTCGCGGTCCCCAAGGCGAACAAGGAACTCTATCGCAAACATGCTGCCGAAGCGGCTGTATTGTTCAAGGAATTCGGCGTAACGCGCATGGTCGAAGCATGGGGAGACGATGTGCCGGATGGCAAGGTCACCGATTTTCGACGTGCTGTTAAGGCTGAAGCCGACGAGGAGGTTGTGTTCTCCTGGTTCGAATATCCCGACAAGGCAACGCGCGATGCTGCAAACAGCAAGATGATGAGTGACCCGCGCATGAAAGCAATGGGCGACCAGATGCCATTTGATGGCAAGCGCATGATATTTGGCGGCTTTTTCACCATCGTTGATGTCTGATCAGATTAAAGACTTTCTATGAAAACGAGGAAGCGGCTTGTTCTGACGGTGAGCCGCTTTCCTATTCTGGCCGCTCCGCGTCTTTCCGCTTTTTGAGCATACAAAAACGCTGCCCCACTGGCCGTAGCGAGGGTTCTGGTAAATCTCTGTTAAGCAAAATAATGCTTGATGGTGGAATTCGGAATGCTGCCTTTCGCAGGATTCGCCGTGGCTCCGAATATCCGGGAAGGAAGCCGAAATGTGGACCAAGCAGAAGCGTAAATCGATCCGTGGGCGTTTTGTATTGCCTATCCTGACGGCTGCGTTTCTGAGCTACTTTGGCTTTCACGCTTATCATGGCGAGTTCGGTCTTTATTCCCGTATCCAACTGGAAGAGCAGAAAAGCCTTCTGGCCAAGCAGCTCGAACAGGTAACTGCCGATCGCAACGCGCTTGAAAAGCGAGTCACACTTTTACGTGACGGTTCCATCGAAAAGGATATGCTTGACGAGCAGGCCCGCAGGGCGCTTAATCTCTCCCATCCCGATGAAGTGACAATTATCACTTCCCGGGAAGATCGATCGAATTAACTGAAATCCGGTTAATTGTCTTTTTGTGATATGTTTTTAAGGGTTTGGCGACATAGCAGCTATGCTCTGGGCGCATATTGTATCTTGTGGTGCGCCCGTATAACGTCACAATAGAACGACAATTTAGGGAGCGAGAAATGGCACCGAGGGCTAAAAAGGCGCCTGCTAACAAAGCGCAGGCGTCTTCTGTAACTGCACCCAAGGCACCTGCACCTGCGAACTTCGACAAGAAGCAGGAGCTGGACGCTTATCGCGAAATGCTGTTGATCCGGCGTTTCGAAGAAAAGGCCGGACAGCTTTACGGCATGGGCTTCATTGGCGGTTTCTGCCATCTCTACATCGGCCAGGAGGCCGTGGTGGTTGGAATGCAGATGGCGCTGAAGGAAGGTGATCAGGTTATCACCGCCTATCGCGATCATGGTCATATGCTTGCAGCGGGCATGAGCGCGCGCGGCGTCATGGCCGAACTGACCGGACGCCGCAGCGGCCTTTCCAAGGGCAAGGGCGGCTCCATGCACATGTTCTCCAAAGAGAAGCACTTCTACGGTGGTCACGGTATCGTCGGTGCACAGGTTTCGCTCGGCACGGGTCTAGCTTTCGCGAATCGTTACCGCGACAACGACAATGTCACGCTGACCTATTTCGGTGACGGCGCTTCCAATCAGGGGCAGGTCTACGAAAGCTTCAACATGGCATCGCTGTGGAAGCTGCCGGTGGTCTACATCATCGAGAACAACCGCTACGCCATGGGTACATCGGTTTCGCGCTCGTCCGCAGAAACCGATTTCTCGAAACGCGGACTCTCTTTCAATATTCCGGGCATCCAGGTCGACGGTATGGATGTTCGTGCGGTCAAGGCTGCTGCCGACCTGGCTGTAGAATGGACGCGTTCCGGCAAGGGGCCGATCATTCTCGACATGCAGACCTATCGCTATCGCGGTCACTCGATGTCGGACCCGGCCAAGTATCGTTCGAAGGAGGAAGTGCAGAAGATGCGCTCCGAACACGATCCGATCGAGCAGGTCAAGCAGCGTCTGATCGAGAAGGGTTGGGCAACCGAGGAAGAGCTGAAGGAAATCGACAAGGAAGTTCGCGACATTGTCGCCGATTCTGCCGATTTCGCTCAAAACGATCCGGAGCCGGATGCATCCGAGCTCTACACGGATATTCTGCTCTAATTCCAGGAAGGTGTTGTCATGCCTGTAGAAATTCTCATGCCCGCACTTTCCCCAACCATGGAAGAGGGCAAGCTCTCCAAGTGGCTGAAGAAAGAAGGCGACAAGGTTACGTCCGGCGATGTGATCGCTGAAATTGAAACCGACAAGGCGACGATGGAAGTCGAAGCTGTCGATGAAGGCACGATCGGCAAGATCCTTGTCGATGAAGGCACGGAAGGCGTGAAGGTCAATACGCCGATTGCCGTGCTTCTCGGTGATGGGGAAAGCGCTTCCGATATCGGTGTTGCTCCTGCCGCCAAGGCTGAAGCGCCGAAGGCCGAAGCCAAGGAAGAACCCAAGGCTGAAGAAAAGAAGGCCGACGCTATTCCGGCTGCGCCCAAGGCTCCCGCGCTCGAAGTGGCGTCCGATCCAGACATTCCGGCTGGAACCGAAATGGTCTCCACCACGGTTCGCGAAGCGCTTCGCGATGCGATGGCTGAAGAAATGCGCCGTGACCCGAACGTTTTCGTGATGGGTGAAGAAGTTGCCGAATATCAGGGCGCTTACAAGGTAACGCAGGGCCTTCTCGATGAGTTCGGTCCCAAGCGCGTTGTCGATACCCCGATTACCGAGCACGGTTTTGCCGGCGTTGGTGTTGGTGCGGCTTTCGCAGGACTGCGCCCGATCGTTGAATTCATGACTTTCAATTTTGCCATGCAGGCAATTGACCAGATCGTGAACTCCGCTGCCAAGACGCTTTATATGTCCGGCGGGCAGATGGGCGCTCCGATGGTCTTCCGCGGTCCATCCGGTGCGGCTGCGCGCGTTGCTGCCCAGCACTCGCAGTGCTACGCTGCCTGGTACAGCCATATTCCCGGTCTGAAGGTCGTCATGCCGTACACGGCTGCTGACGCCAAGGGCTTGCTGAAGGCTGCTATCCGCGATCCGAATCCGGTGATCTTCCTCGAAAACGAAATTCTTTACGGTCACCATTTCGATGTGCCGAAGCTTGATGATTTCGTTCTGCCGATCGGCAAAGCCCGCATTCACAAGCAGGGCAAGGACGCGACCATCGTTTCGTTCGGTATCGGCATGACCTACGCCGTCAAGGCGGCAGAAGAGCTGGCCGAGCAGGGCATCGATGTCGAAATCATCGATCTGCGCACGATCCGTCCGATGGACATTCCGACTGTCATCGAATCGGTCAAGAAGACTGGCCGACTGGTGACTGTGGAAGAGGGTTTCCCGCAGTCGTCGGTGGGTACGGAAATTGCTACCCGCGTCATGCAGCAGGCTTTCGATTATCTCGATGCGCCGATCCTGACCATTGCCGGTAAGGATGTTCCGATGCCTTACGCGGCAAATCTGGAAAAGCTGGCGCTGCCGACTGTCGCCGAAGTGGTCGAAGCGGTGAAATCCGTTACCTATACCGCTTAAACAGAAAGGGTCTGGACATGCCGATCAATATCACCATGCCAGCGCTTTCTCCGACGATGGAAGAAGGCAATTTGTCGAAGTGGCTGGTCAAGGAAGGCGACAAGATCGCTCCTGGCGATGTCATTGCTGAAATCGAGACCGACAAGGCCACGATGGAAGTGGAAGCCGTGGATGAAGGCACGATTGCCAAGATCGTCGTTCCCGCGGGTTCCGAAGGCGTCAAGGTCAATGCGTTGATCGCCATCCTCGCCGAGGAAGGCGAGGACGCGGCTGCTGCGGCCAAGGGTGCAGCTTCTGCCCCTAAGGCTGAAGGAAAGGCCGAAACTCCGAAGGAAGAGCCAAAGCCAGCTGCCGCTCCTGTGGCAGCCCCTGCACCAGCCAAGGCAGAGCAGCCTGCTGCTGCGAACAAGGGTGACCGGGTGTTTGCGTCGCCGCTCGCGCGTCGCATTGCCAAGGAAACCGGTGTCGATATTGCTGCTGTGAAGGGCACCGGTCCGCATGGACGTGTCGTTCAGCGGGATGTGGAAGCTGCTCTGGCGTCGGGTGGCGTAAAGGCCGCTGCGCCGAAGGCCGAAGCCGTCTCCGCTACCGCTCCAAAGCCGATGTCTGACGATGCCGTTCTCAAGCTCTTTGAGGAAGGCACCTACGAAATCGTTCCTCACGACGGCATGCGCAAGACGATTGCCCGCCGTCTGGTGGAATCGAAGCAGACTGTTCCGCATTTCTATCTGACGATCGATTGTGAACTGGATGCGCTTCTGGCTCTGCGTTCGCAGATCAATGCCGCTGCACCGATGATCAAGACCGAGAAGGGCGAGGTTCCGGCCTACAAGCTTTCCGTCAACGATTTGGTGATCAAGGCTGTTGCTCTTGCGCTGCGTGACATTCCTGAAGCCAATGTCTCCTGGACTGAAGGCGGCATGGTGAAGCATAAGCGTGCGGATGTCGGTGTTGCCGTGTCGATCCCGGGTGGTCTGATTACGCCAATCGTGCGTCAGTCGGAATCGAAGACTCTTTCCGCCATCTCGAATGAGATGAAGGATCTTGCCAAGCGCGCGCGTGACCGCAAGCTCAAGCCCGAGGAATATCAGGGCGGTTCGACCTCCGTTTCCAACCTCGGCATGTTCGGTGTGAAGGACTTTGCCGCTATCATCAATCCGCCGCATGCGACCATTTTCGCAATCGGTGCTGGTGAACAGCGTGCAGTGGTCAAGAACGGTGAAATCAAGGTTGCGACGGTTATGTCCGTAACCCTTTCAACCGACCACCGTGCTGTCGATGGGGCGCTGGCTGCGGAACTTGCACAGGCCTTCAAGCGCCACATCGAAAACCCGATGGGTATGCTGGTCTGATCGATCAACTTCAAGGGCGTCGCGTTCCAATGAACTCGACGCCTGAGGTTTTTTAATGGCTGGACAACTGAACCTACGCCCGGCTCAACGCCGTGAAGCCGCAGAGATCGCCATTCTTGTCGATATCTCGTCGCACGGTTTTGCGTCATGGCTCTGGTACGGGGCCGTTCTCGACGGGCGGACTGAAACGGCCATGGAACGGGGGCGGCAGTATATGCGCGCTGACGGGACCGAAGGCTGGCAGAGCACTACGATTGCCGAATGGGCAGGCGACATTGCCGGACTTTCGATCGGCTTCACACTCGATGACAGTTTGAACGACACCCCGCCGCAGCATCCGGTTCTCGATCAGTTGATCGACCTGCAGCGCAAGGCGATAGGCAACCGTTTCATAGACAGCGTTGGCGTTTATCGGGAGTTTCGCGGCAAAGGAATTGGCCGCGCCCTCGTCGCCAATGAAATCGACCTGGCACGCCGGAACGGTAATCCGGGAATCAGCCTGATAACCGAAAGCCACAACGATGTGGCGCTCTCCCTTTACGGCGCCCATGGTTTCAAGGAAATTGAGCGGCTCGAAGCGATAGAACGCATTGGGCAGGACAAAAGACACGACTGGGTGCTGCTCACCCGTGAAGTGAACTGAGCAAAGGCAGGACAATATGGCCGACATTTACGACGTTATTGTTATCGGCTCGGGCCCGGGTGGCTATGTAACCGCAATCCGCGCTGCGCAGCTTGGCCTCAAGACCGCTATCGTCGAGCGCGAACATCTGGGCGGCATTTGCCTCAACTGGGGCTGTATTCCTACCAAGGCACTGTTGCGCTCGGCGGAAATCCTGCATTTTGGCGAACATGCCAAGGATTACGGCCTCAAGTTGGAAGGTACGATCACACCTGATGTGAAGGCTGTCGTACAGCGCTCGCGCGGTGTTTCGGCCCGACTTAACGGCGGAGTCGGGTTCTTGATGAAGAAGAACAAGATTGATGTGATCTGGGGCGAGGCAAAGCTCGTAAAGGCTGCTTCGGGCAGCAATCCGGTCGAGATTTCGGTCGGGAAGTCGTCAAAGCAGCCGATGCAGCCGCAGAACCCCGTTCCCAAGGGCGTTCTGGGTGAGGGCAACTACAAGGCGAAGCATGTCATCGTCGCTACGGGTGCACGTCCGCGCGCTCTGCCGGGCATTGAGCCGGACGGCAAGCTGATCTGGACCTATTTCGAGGCAATGGTACCGCAGGAATTGCCGAAATCCATGCTTGTGATGGGCTCGGGTGCAATCGGCATCGAGTTTGCCTCTTTCTACAACGACATGGGCGTCGACGTGACGGTCGTGGAGTTGATGCCGCAGATCATGCCTGTTGAGGATGCGGAAATTTCCGCACTCGCTCGCAAGCAGCTTGAAAAGCGCGGCCTGAAGATCATTACCGAGGCCAAGGTTACAAAGGTGGAGAAGGGCGCAAATAATGTGACCGCCCATATCGAGACCAAAGATGGCAAGACGCAGTCGCTAACCGTTGACCGCATGATTTCGGCTGTTGGTGTTCAAGGGAATATTGAAAACCTAGGCCTCGAAGCTCTCGGCGTGAAAACCGACCGGGGATGCGTTGTCATCGACGGTTATGGCAAGACCAATGTGGCGGGCATCTATGCTATCGGCGACGTTGCCGGTCCGCCTATGCTTGCACACAAGGCTGAGCATGAAGGAGTTATCTGTATCGAGAAGATTGCCGGTCTTCCGAACGTGCATCCGCTCGAAAAGAACATGATTCCGGGCTGTACCTATTGTAATCCGCAGGTTGCGTCGGTTGGTCTGACCGAAGCAAAGGCCAAGGAAAAGGGTTACGATATCCGCGTCGGCCGCTATTCCTTTGCCGCAAACGGCAAGGCGATTGCGCTTGGTGAAGACCAGGGACTGGTCAAGACCGTCTTTGACAAGAAGACGGGACAATTGCTCGGTGCCCATATGGTCGGAGCGGAAGTGACCGAACTCATCCAGGGGTTCGTGATCGCCATGAACCTCGAAACCACTGAGGAAGAACTGATGCATTCGGTCTTCCCGCATCCGACGCTTTCGGAAATGATGAAGGAAAGCGTTCTGGACGCTTATGGTCGCGTGCTGAATGCATAAGATGGAGAGACGCTCATTCCGCTGATCGAAAACGGAGGGCCTTGGCGGCGTGCCGCCTGCCCCACCATCAAATGGTGCACCGTCGGAGGACTGGTGCTGGGGTTTGCAGCCGGCACCTTGAGTGTTCTTGGCGGGAACACCATATCGATCAACGGAATGGCCTTGGCCGGCTGGTATGGCGTGTGGATGCTCACCTTAGCGCTGGGGACCGCTGGTTTGGTATTTGGCCTCATATGGGCGTTGGTCTTCCGCGCTCTCGGACTGGCGACGCGGCGATGAGTAGCAAATCGCTCAAGTTGACAGGGTAGAGGGCAGGGATTAGGACCGAACCCAATTTTGAAAGCATTTCAGGTCCATTCTTGAAAATGGCCCGGATAGGCAGGGAAAGCATGGTTACAGTTCTCGATCTGGTGAACCAAGGCAAGCGCGAACGGCATCCAGAAAAGGCGCATCGTCCGGACAATGTTGTCCTGAAGAAGCCGGACTGGATCCGCGTCAAGGCTCCTGTCTCGCGTGGCTATAGCGAAACGCGCGATATCGTTCGCTCGAACAAGCTGGTTACGGTTTGTGAGGAGGCTGGTTGCCCGAATATCGGCGAATGCTGGGAAAAGAAGCACGCCACCTTCATGATCATGGGCGAGATTTGCACACGCGCCTGCGCATTCTGCAATGTCTCGACGGGCATTCCAACCGCACTTGATCCGAATGAACCGGAAAATGTTGCGAAGGCCGTCAAGCAGATGGGCCTGACTCACGTGGTCATTACTTCGGTGGATCGCGACGATCTTGCCGACGGTGGTGCGCAGCATTTCGCGGAAGTTATTCAGGCTATCCGCGAAGCCACGCCTGCGACCACGATCGAAATCCTGACGCCGGATTTCCTGCGCAAGGAAGGCGCTCTTGAAATCGTCGTTAAGGCACGTCCTGACGTTTTCAACCACAATCTGGAAACCGTTCCTTCGAAGTATCTCAAGGTTCGTCCCGGCGCCCGGTACTTCCATTCGATCCGCCTCCTGCAGCGTGTCAAGGAACTCGATCCAACCATTTTCACCAAGTCCGGCATTATGGTTGGCCTTGGCGAAGAGCGGAATGAAATCCTTCAGCTGATGGATGATCTTCGTTCGGCTGACGTGGACTTCATGACCATCGGTCAGTACCTTCAGCCGACCCGCAAGCATCATCCTGTCATTCGCTTCGTGACCCCTGATGAATTCAAGTCGTTCGAAACGATTGGCCGAACGAAGGGCTTCCTGCTGGTCGCGTCCAGCCCGTTGACCCGCTCGTCGCATCATGCTGGCGATGACTTTGCCAAGCTGAGGGCAGCCCGCGAGGCGCAGATCGCAGCCAAGGCCTGAGATCAGACATGCCGCAGTTTACAACCGTCAGGCGGGTGCATCACCGGGCAGAGCAGATGTTCGGCCTCGTAGCGGATGTAGAGAAATATCCGGAATTTCTGCCAATGTGCGAGGCTTTGTCGGTTCGCTCCCGCAAGGAGCGTGACGGCAAGGCCCTTCTCATTGCCGACATGACGGTGGGCTACAAGCTCATACGCGAGACATTTACCAGTCAGGTATTGCTGAAGCCTGAGGATAATGTCATTGATGTTAAGTATCTCGACGGGCCGTTTCGCTATCTCGACAATCGCTGGACCTTTAAACCGGTGGGTGATGGCAGCGAATGTGATGTCGAGTTCTTCATCGATTACGAGTTCAAGAGCCGGACGCTTGGTCTTCTCATGGGAACCATGTTCGATCTAGCTTTCAAGAAGTTTTCCGAAGCTTTCGAGAAACGGGCCGATCAGATTTACGGAACGGCCTGAATGTAGCCCCCGATTTTCGGGGGCGCTGTTTATTGCGCCGTATAACCGCCATCGACCAATATGGACGCGCCGGTGACGAAGGAAGCCTCGTCGCTCGCCAGGAAGAGCACGACGCTGGCAACTTCCTCGGCTCGTCCGAGCCGGCCAATTGGATGCAAGGCTACCAGAGCCTCTTTCTTGTCGTCGGGTATATCCTTGAGCAGCGGTGTGTCGATATAGCCGGGGCAGACTGCATTTACCCGAATGTTCTGCGCTCCATAGTCAATTGCAAGCGTCTGCGTCAGGAGTTTCACGCCTCCCTTTGCTGCCGCATAAGCCGTGACACCAGATTTTCCGACATGACTATGGATGGACCCGCAATTCACGATCACACCGCCGCCTTGCGAACGCATCTGGTCGATGGCGTATTTATCGCAAAGATAGACGCCGGTAAGATTGATATCGATGGTTTTCTGCCATGCAGTTTCGTCCAGTTCATCGATCGGGCCATCTGCGGCGATGCCTGCATTGGCGAACATGATGTCGAGGCGCCCATAGGTTTCGACGGTTTTAGCAATCAGCGCCTGCACGGCTTTCGTGTCGGCCACATCGGTCTTGACGAATAATGCCCGCTCGCTGCCGCCTGCAAGCTCATTGGCCAACTGCTGGCCGTGCTCTGAATAATCGGCGATGACGACATTCGCTCCCTCGCGAATGAAAGCTCGAGCGGTTGCTTCCCCAATGCCGCTTGCCCCACCGGTAACGATTGCCACCTTTCCGTCGAAACGCATCGCCATGTTCTCCTCATATTGACCAAAGACAAAGGTAGGGCGCGGCAGATAAAAGTGTACGCCTCAAGGCTGTCGAAGGTTTTCCAGAACGAGGTCCAATGCAGCAAGAACCGTTGCGTGGCGGATGTCAGCTCTGGTTTTTTGACCGAAACGGCATTCGCGGTGGAGCGTCGTGTAGCCTTTTCGCGCCGAGGCGATGTGAACAAGGCCCACAGGCTTTTCATCGGAGCCCCCACCAGGTCCGGCAACCCCGGTAACAGCCACAGTTACACCGGCGCGGGACCGCGCAAGTGCGCCTTCAGCCATGGAAAGTGCTACTTCCTTCGAAACCGCGCCAAGGCGATTGATCAATTCCAGCGGAACGTCGATCATTTCGGCTTTTGCTTCATTAG
This sequence comes from Brucella ciceri, assembly GCF_041930145.1. Classification (NCBI taxonomy): domain Bacteria; kingdom Pseudomonadati; phylum Pseudomonadota; class Alphaproteobacteria; order Hyphomicrobiales; family Brucellaceae; genus Brucella; species Brucella ciceri. The sequence goes on from NZ_JBHEEV010000002.1 coordinate 102,279, forward strand.
AATAGGTGACAAAACCGCGATCCACGACGTCGGATGATCCGGCGATATCGGTCAAGGCTCCGGCTATCAGTCCCCCTGTGCAGGACTCAGCCGTGGCGATCATTACACCGGCGTTGCGGCATGCCTCCAGCACGACAATGGCTTTTTCTTCTGCGATGAGTGCGCTCATTCGGGAACCTCGCCGGGATAGATGACGGTTGCCGTTGCGATTGCTGCGATACCCTCACGACGTCCCACGAAGCCCAGCTTTTCATTGGTCGTGGCTTTGACGGAAACGCGGTCCGCTGCAATGCCCAGCATGTCGCAAAGCACTTCTGTCATTGCTGCGCGATGCGGGCCGATCTTTGGTGCTTCGCTGATAAAGGTAACATCGACATTGGCGATACGACCGCCTGCTTCACGCACGATACTGGCGGCATGTTCGACAAATATGCGGGAAGCCGCACCTTTCCATTGCGGATCGGAAGGAGGGAAATGCGTGCCGATATCGCCGGCTCCCCGTGTTGCAAGCAGGGCGTCGGTCAGCGCATGAAGTCCGACATCGGCATCTGAATGGCCGTTGAGTTTTGCTTCATGGGGGATTTTCACACCGCACAGCGTCACGTGATCGCCGGGTTCAAAAGAATGAACGTCGTAGCCATTGCCGGTGCGAATATCGGGAAACGAAACGTGGTCTTGCCGCAGGCGCTTGTCAGCCATTTCAATATCCTTTGCCCAGGTAAGCTTTGTATTGTCTGCCGATCCTTCGATGATGCGAACAGCAATGCCCTGCCATTCGGCAATGGCGGCATCATCTGTGAAATCAGAACGATTGATTGCGAAGGCCTTTTCATGCGCGTTAAGGATCGGCGCGTAGGGAAACGCTTGTGGTGTTTGCGCCGCAAAAAGACCGGCGCGGGGCACAGTCGTTTTTACGGTTCCGTCCGTAGCCGACTGCTTGAGCGTGTCGGAGACAGCCAATGCGGGCAGAACGCCTTCATCCGGCGCAAGGTTTTCAACGATACGCTTCAACAAGTCCTGACCGACGAACGGCCTCACGCCATCATGGATCATGACATGTTGGGGCGCAGAGTCTTGCAACGCACGGAGACCAAGACGAGTGGATTCCTGCCGGGTGGGGCCGCCGTTCACAACCAGAATATTGCTTCCGTTTTCCGGAAGGGCGCGTTCATAAAGGGCATGATCGTCAGGATGAATCACGACAACGATGCTATCAATCAGCGGGCAGTCGATAAAGACGCGCAAAGTACGGGCAAGCACGGCTTCGCCGCCGATGCGCCGGTACTGTTTCGGCCCCTCGACACTCTGCCCGGCTCGCTCTCCGCGGCCAGCTGCCACAATGACTGCTGCAATCTTTGAAATGGTTGTCGCCTCTGCCAATGGTTGTGTTCCCAAGCCGAATAATGCCTTGCGCGGATAAATGCCAGACGACAATTGATTTATCGTAATCCTGCGCGCGCTTTTCCTTGCGTTGAAAAGTGAGACTGATTAATGTATGTGCTAATCGCACTATGCACATCAAATAGGCATTATTGGTGAGTTTTCTCGATCAACCTTTGAACATCGCCGGTATGGCGCTTGCCAACCGCGTCTTTCTCGCGCCTATGTCGGGCGTTTCGGACCTTCCTTTCCGCAAGCGTGCTGCAGAGGCTGGCGCGGGCATGGTGGTGTCTGAAATGGTCGCCAGCGCCGAACTGTGCAACCGCCACAGGGAAAGTCTTCTGCGCCTTTCCGGAGAAGGGCTTGGAACACACGTTGTGCAACTCGCGGGACGTGAAGCCCATTGGATGGGCGAAGCGGCCAGGATCGCCGAAGGAGAAGGCGCTGATATCATCGATATTAATATGGGCTGTCCAGCCAAGAAAGTGACGGGCGGTTATTCCGGGTCTGCATTGATGCGCGATCTTGATCACGCAATGACGCTTGTGGAGGCCACCGTTAATGCGGTCAAGGTTCCGGTTACGCTCAAGATGCGTCTGGGATGGGATGAGAAAAGCATCAATGCGCCTGAACTCGCAAGGCGGGCGGAAAGCGCCGGTATCGCCATGGTGACTGTGCATGGGCGGACCCGTTGCCAGTTTTATGAAGGCAAGGCGGACTGGGATGCAATTCGCGCCGTTCGCGATGCGGTCAAGATTCCGTTGGTCGCCAACGGAGATGTGGCGTGTCGGGAGGATGCTGAGGAAATTCTGCGCCGTTCCGGGGCGGACGCCGTGATGGTGGGACGTGCTTCTTATGGCCAGCCTTGGTTGGCTGGCGCAATCGCAGGAAGTGATTTTGCCCCAAAGTCGCGAAGTGAAGTTCTCGAATATATTATAAAGCATTACGAAGATATGCTCGACCACTATGGAAGCACGACGGGTGTCCGTCATTCCCGTAAACATCTTGGCTGGTATCTTGATCGTCATGCGGGTGCGGCATGTATGCCTGCCGAGAAAGCGGAAGTTATGACTCAAACCGACCGGCAAGCCGTTATCGATGCTTTGCGCCGTATTTTCACGCGCGAAGTTCCGGAAGTCGCGCTCAAAGAGGTTGCCTGATGCGCGAAAGAACAGAAGCGAACGGCATTCCTTCCGTCGTGCTCGATGCCATTAGCCAGCCGGTCATCATGGTCAGCGCCGAGAATTATATCGCCTATGCCAATCTGGATGCGGAACAATTCTTTCGTTCCGGCTCGTCTATTCTGGCGCGCAACCGACTGGAATCCTTTCTGCCTTTCGGCAGTCCGCTTCTGGCGCTGGTCGATCAGGTTCGCACCAGCCAGATGCCAGTGAATGAATATCGCGTGGATGTTTCGTCGCCGCGTCTTGGAGCCGAACGTATCGTTGATATTTACGTGGCGCCCGTCGCAGAACTGCCGGCAGCGGTGGTCATTCTCTTCAAGGAAAAGACGATGGCCGAAAAGATCGATCGGCAGATGACGCATCGCGGCGCTGCACGGTCGGTGACCGGGCTTGCATCGATGTTGGCCCATGAGATCAAGAACCCGCTTTCTGGTATCCGTGGCGCGGCGCAATTGCTGGAGCAGGTTGTCAGTGACGAGGACCGCGCCCTTGCGCGGCTTATTACTGACGAAACGGATCGGATCGTCTCACTTGTCGACCGCATGGAAGTTTTCTCGGATGAACGTCCGATCGAGCGCTCTGCGGTCAATATTCATGCGGTTCTGGATCATGTGAAGGCAATTGCGAAGAACGGGTTCGCGCGGAAGATTCGTTTCGTGGAAGATTATGATCCGTCGCTCCCGCCGGTCTTCGCCAATCGCGACCAACTCGTGCAGGTTTTTCTCAATTTGCTGAAGAATGCCTCGGAAGCCATCGGTGACCGTGAGGGGGGCGAGATTGTTCTGTCCACGGCCTATCGTCCGGGCATCCGCCTCCAGGTGCCGGGTGCGCGGGACAGGGTGGCGCTGCCTCTCGAGTTCTGCGTGCATGATAATGGTCCGGGAGTGCCGCAGGACATGCTCCCGCATCTGTTCGATCCCTTCGTGACGACGAAGACCAACGGTTCCGGGCTCGGCCTGGCGCTGGTCGCGAAGATCATTGGTGATCATGGCGGCATCATCGAATGCGACAGCCATCCTTCGCGCACGACTTTTCGGGTTTTGATGCCCGCATGGAAAAATACGGCTGGAAATACTGGAGATAACGCATGATCGCAGGACGTCCGTCTGGAACCATATTGGTGGCGGATGACGATGCCGCCATTCGGACAGTGCTGAACCAGGCCTTGTCGCGTGCAGGTTACGATGTGCGCGTGACTTCCAATGCTGCTTCGCTCTGGCGCTGGGTGGCGGCAGGTGACGGGGATCTGGTCATTACCGACGTCAATATGCCCGACGAAAACGCCTTCGACCTTCTCCCGCGCGTCAAGAAGATGCGCCCGGACCTTCCGGTCGTGGTTATGAGTGCGCAGAACACATTCATGACGGCAATCCGGGCCTCCGAGGCGGGAGCATACGAATATCTGCCGAAGCCATTCGATCTGACGGAACTCATCAATATAGCTGGTCGAGCGCTGTCGGAGCCCAAGAACAAGCCCGCCGCAGCCCTTTCCGACGAGCAGGCAGACAACATGCCGCTGGTTGGCCGCTCGCCTGCGATGCAGGAAATCTACCGTTTGCTGGCGCGCATGATGCAGACGGATTTGACCGTCATGGTGACAGGTGAATCCGGTACGGGCAAGGAACTGGTTGCGCGCGCGCTTCACGAATACGGGCGACGTCGAAAAGGACCGTTTGTTGCGATCAATATGGCGGCAATCCCGCGCGATCTGATCGAGTCTGAACTGTTCGGTCATGAGAAGGGCGCTTTCACCGGAGCACAAAACCGCTCGAGCGGCCGCTTCGAGCAGGCAAATGGCGGCACGCTGTTTCTCGATGAGATTGGCGATATGCCAATGGAAGCGCAAACCCGTCTTCTGCGTGTGCTGCAACAGGGCGAGTATATGACAGTCGGCGGACGCACGCCGATCAAGACAGATGTGCGTATTGTTGCTGCAACCAACAAGGATTTGCGGCAGCTGATCGCGCAAGGACTGTTTCGCGAGGATCTCTATTACCGTCTGAATGTCGTACCTCTGCGCCTGCCGCCACTTCGCGAGCGAAGCGAGGACGTAGCCGATCTCGTGCGTCATTTTTTCAAGCGGGCTGCTGAAGAAGGACTGCCGGAGAAACGCATCAGCACTGCTGGTTTGGAAATGATGCGCCGATATCCCTGGCCGGGCAATGTCCGCGAGCTTGAAAATCTCGTGCGAAGGCTCGCGGCGCTTTATCCGCAAGAAGAAATTTCACCCGAAATTATCGAAACGGAGTTGCGAGCCGAGCTTACCAAACCGGATGTGGTTCCAGCAGGTGCCGGAGATATGGAAAATATCTCCATTTCACAGGCTGTCGAGCAGAACATGCAGCGCTATTTTGCGTCTTTCGGTTCCGATTTGCCACCGCCGGGCCTCTATCACAGGGTTCTGGCAGAACTGGAATATCCCCTGATCCTGGCATGCCTTACGGCTACACGGGGAAATCAGATCAAGGCGGCCGATCTTCTGGGGCTGAACCGCAATACGCTGCGCAAGAAAATTCGCGAACTCGGTGTGAATATATATCGCGGAAACAAGGGAAATTAGCGACAATCAGGTGCTGATAACCTATTAACTACGTTATTTAACGGGCGGTTAAGTCTGTTCGGCTACTGTTGGTTGTATGAGAAATCAGCAATCAACACGACACAACAGAACCCGGCGTATTCTTGAACCGGCTGTAAGGAGCGGCATTCTTGCCGCACCGTTGATATTGATGCTTGCCATCGTTGTGATTTTATCCGGAGCAGAGCCGAAACTTTCTGCCATGATCGATCAAACCTTCACCGGTTCGATCAGCCCTATCATCAAGTAATTGTCCGTTGGCCTTGAAGACGGCGCCTGAACCCCTATCCTTTACGGTAGATAAAGGAGAAGATCATGCGTCTTGCCGCTACGACCTTGTTTATTGTTTTATCCGCCGCTGCCGCTTATGCCGCACCGCCACCGGAGGGCTCCAAGCTTTCGGAGATAATCGCAAAAATCGAACAGAAGGCGGATACGGCTTTTATCGATGAAGTCGACTGGAACGATCGCGGATATTATGAGATCGAGTATGTCACCAAGGCCGGCGCCAAGGTGGAGGTCAAAGTCGATCCCAAGACCGGAGAAAATGTCCGGTAGACTTTCGCTTTTGAGTGGGGCCGGCTGGAGCGGGTAGCGGGAATCGAACCCGCGCGTTCAGCTTGGGAAGCTGACAGGCTACCATTACATCATACCCGCAAACTGTAATACATTTCAATAAATTAGCGGCAAATCCGAGGAGGTCGCTTCAGAACGATTTACAGTTGGTTTTGACAACCTATGTTCTCTTTCTGGGCTCGTCAAACTGTTTTGTCGACAGCCTTGGCTTGTCATTCCAATCGATCTCATCGCCTCACGAAACACTACAGCGCCGTGACAAATTTTTCATGACCTGTCCCATTGATATCCGAGTTCGAGGGGCCATCTGCAAATGGCGCTCTCAACCATGCAGCCAGATTGCAGGCTGTTGCAGATGACAGGAAATCCATGGGCAAGACCACAATGCGGCGGGCACTGCTTATAGTAAATCCACATGCCCGAAACGGCAGGGGATACGGTGCGGACATTCGTTCCGCGTTGGAGCAGGGCGGGCTCCAACTCGTCGAGCGAAGCCCGCAAGATGACGAGACGATTTCCGATGTGATCCTTGGGGAAAGAGATTGCGATCTCGTCATCGTTGGTGGTGGCGACGGATCGTTGAATGCTGCGGCCAGAGGATTGATGGAAACGGGACTGCCGCTCGCAATTCTTCCGCTTGGAACCGCAAACGATTTTGCCCGGACCGTCGGCATTCCTGCCGATCCGGTTGAGGCGGCGCGGCGCATTGCTTCTTATGAGGCGCGCCCCATCGATCTTGGCGAGGTGAACGGTCATCTTTACTTCAATGTCGCGAGTATAGGTTTCAGCGCCGAACTGGCACAGCAGCTGAGTTCCGCGGCGAAGAAGAAATGGGGCAAGCTCGGCTACGCGATTGTCGCGGCCCGGATTCTCATGCGTTCGGAGCTATTTACGGCCTATCTGGAACATGACGGCATGACGGAAAAAATCCGTACGTTGCAGGTCTCTGTGGGAAATGGAAAATTCTACGGCGGGGGCATGGCCGTAGAGAAGGATGCCACTGTGGATGACGGTAAACTCGATTTCTACAGCCTGGAAGTCGATCACTGGTGGAAGTTGTTGCGTCTTCTGCCAAGCCTCCGTCGTGGTACGCATTCGAAATGGGATGATGTACGGGCCTTTCCGACAACGGAGGTGGTTGTCCGCACCAAGAAACCTCGCGCCGTCAATACTGACGGGGAGTTGTCGACATGGACGCCCGCCCATTTCCGTCTGCTGCGCAAGGCAATAAAAGTCTATATGCCCGATCCAGCGGCGAGGCCTTGACGCGATTGCGCGAAAAAAGGGCCCGCCTTTTTAGACGGGCCTAATCCATGACGTTAGGTGACTGGCTCGGAGGTCATTTGAGCCGTAGGAATAACGGTTCAAAGGGCCGAACGTTCCACCGTCAAAAGAAAAAATACCAGATAAGCAGCACGAAAATGAGCGGGACGCCCATCAGCCAAAGGATCATTGCTCTGAACATTTGTTTTCTCCTTCCTGTTGAAAATCCAACGTTTCTAATGAACGATTGTTCCATCGGGCAGGATGAACGTGGTGCGGTGGAGTTGAGTAGAAGGGGGGCAACGCGACTCAAATGGGCAGAATTCCGAAAACTTTAATGATCCGTCAATGAATCGGTGACATCACTAAAATCTAAAAAGGCGCAACCAGCGTTTCCGGTTGCGTTTGTTGAGTAACGGGCGTGTGGCGTATGGATTCGAAACGAGGGCTGAAACATTCGGTCAACGGAAAGACGGCTAAGCTGCGAGACAAGCGCGGTTCAGTCGCCTTATTGTCATTCATGGCTATTGCTGTCGCCTTGGCGGGCTGCGCATCGGCACCGCAGCCGAAATCGAAGAGCAAGCGATCCAAGGAATATTTCGCCGAGTCCAAATACGGTGTGAAAGCCAGTCCCCGCGTGGCTTTTGCAAAAGGAAAGCCCTTGCCGCGTGGCGGTGGACGAGATCAGACGGGTCAGCCGTACAAGGTTAAGGGACGCTGGTACTATCCCAAGGAAGACAAGAACTATGTCAAAGTTGGCCATGCCTCTTGGTATGGCGAAGCTTTTCATGGCCGCCTGACGGCGAACGGTGAAGTTTACGACATGGCGCACCTGACCGCTGCGCATCCAACTATGCCATTGCCCAGTTATGCTCGCGTCACCAATCTTGCCAATGGCAACTCGGTCATCGTGCGCGTAAATGATCGGGGTCCATATGAATTCGACCGCGTCATCGATCTTTCCCAGAAAGCTGCCGAAATGCTCGATTACCAGCACCACGGTACAGCGAATGTGAAGGTTGAGTATGTTGGAAGAGCGCCTCTTGACGGGAACGACGACGCATTCCTGATGGCCTCTTACCGTCCCGGAGGTGGTGATGCGATCGGCCAGCCGGCAACTGGCGTCATGATGGCGATGAACGGACCGACGCCTACCTCGCCGAAGTCTCGTGTTCCGATGCCTGTGATGGATGCGGTTCCGGCCTCTGCGCCTATACCTGAAAATTCACCTTTTGCGGTCGATCCTGCCTATGGCGATCCGTCTGGTGGGGCAACTCCGTTGCTGCCGGCAAACGTTCCTGTGCCATCGCATCGTCCGGCAACCAGCTTCGGCGTGGCGAATGCTGCCGGTGTGAGCGGTCTTGCCGGTTATGCCACCGATCGGCTTGCTGTGGCTGCTTATGCTGAGGAGCGTGCGTATGGCAGCATCTTGTCCAAGGATGCGATCTCAAGCGCGTGGAAGCGTCGCCTGGCTGAAGAACATGGAGAATATGTCGAGCTTGGTACTTTCGAAACGCTGGAAGAGGCAAAACAGATTCAGTCATCGCTGCCTCGCTTGACCAGATTCACACTGACCAAGCTTCCGACCGAAACCGGCGCAACCTATGAATTGACGGCGGTGGCGACGAAGGGTGGAAACGACGCCCTGTTGCGCGAGGCCTGGAAGGCTGGTGCAGTGAATGCGTTTGTCGTTCGTCTCGATTGAGCTCACGATGCGGTGATAAGAGCTGCCATATTGATTTTGGTCAGATTCGTTGCGTAAGCTCTAAGACATTGCTCACGTAACGGGGTTCGCATGGGGCTGCTATCAAAAACACTGATATTCGTCCGTGCCGCTGCCGCTGGCATTTCGGTGGCGGTTTTGGTGCCAGCTATTTGTTGGGCAGCCCCTGTTGACGCAGCATTCGTTACGAAAGCGCCGCAGGTGTTGCTCGTAGATGACCGGAGCGGAACGGTGCTCCTCTCCAAGAACGCCAATGTACCGATTCCTCCCGCTTCTCTGGCCAAGCTGATGACGGCTGAAGTGATATTTGAAGCTCTCGAAAAGGGACTTACCACACTCGATACTGCTTATCCCGTCAGCGAGAATGCCTGGAGAACGGGCGGCGCTCCTTCAGGAACGTCTACGATGTTTGCGCGCATCAAATCGTCGCCGACGGTTGCTGATCTGTTGCAGGGAATGATCGTTCAGGCGGCGAATGATGGGGCCATCGTGCTGGCGGAAGGGCTGGCAGGCAGCGAACGCGCTTTTGCAGAGCGGATGAACGACCGGGCGCGGGAGCTTGGCTTGACCGCCTCCAGATTCGTCAACTCCACGGGGTTACCTGCTGAAGGGCAGACGGTTTCTCTCCAGGACCTGGTCAGATTGGCGCAGCATATCCGGACCGCCCATCCTGAATACTATAAATATTATGCTCAACCAGCTTTCACCTGGAACAACATCATGCAACGCAACCGCAATCCATTGCTGCGGCTTGATGTGGGAGCTGACGGTATGGGTACAGGATTTACGGAGGCATCCGGCTTTGCACTCGTCGGGGCTGCTGAGCAGAATGGCCGCAGGCTCTATCTGGCGATGAGCGGCCTTTCCAGCGTCAAGGAGCGTGAGGAGGAAGCAAAGCGGCTCCTGCAATGGGGGATGACGGCATTTGACGATGTGCTGCTGTATCCCGCAAACGAAATTGTAGGTGAAGCGCAGGTTTTCGGAGGTACGCTTGCGCATGTGCCGCTGAAGGTCAAGGACCGTGTCGAGTTGTTGCTGCCCAAGAATGCTCGCGATAGGCTTAAAGCGCGTATTGTCTATAAGGGCCCACTTGATGCCCCCGTTGCCGACGATCAGCAGGTCGGCGTTCTTCAGCTTGAGCTGAATGGAAGCATTCTCCGCGATGTACCTGTTTTTACGGCTCAATCTGTCGATGAGGGAAGCCTTTCAAAGCGCGCCTTGGGGGCGGCGATGGAGCTTTCCACAGGTTGGCTACGGAAATACCTTTAGCCTGCGTCATGCGTAATCCAGGCTCGACCTGATAACCAAAGGCCGATAATAACTTTCACAGAAGTCCATTCGGACATCGATTCAAACATTTGGAAGTTGGCTTGTCAGGATTGTTCATCACATTCGAGGGCGGCGAAGGAGCGGGCAAATCAACGCAAATTGCGTTGCTGGCCAAGCACCTGCGTGCAAACGGCTTCGATCCGGTCATCACACGAGAACCTGGCGGTTCTCCTGGTGCGGAAGCAATTCGTCACGTCATACTGAGCGGCAATGCGGAGAACTACGGTCCGGCGATGGAGGCGCTGCTGTTTGCCGCTGCAAGAGCAGACCATGTGGACCAGCTTATCCGCCCGGCATTGGACGAGGGACGTGTGGTTCTGTGCGACCGCTTCATCGATTCCAGCCGCGCTTATCAGGGCGTTACCGGCAATCTCGACAGCACCTATATGTCCGCAGTGGAACGTATTGCTATCGACGGTATCATGCCAGATATGACGATCATTCTCGATATTCCTGCGGAGAAGGGGTTGTCACGTGCCGGAAAACGGCGCGGCAGCGAAACTGCGGACCGGTTCGAGAAGGAAGATATCGCAGTGCACGAGGCACGGCGGCAGGCCTTTCTCGCAATCGCGGAAGCAGAGCCTCGGCGCTGCAAGGTAATCGACGCCGATCGCCCGCAAGACGCGATCGCGGGCGAGATCGCAAGAGAGATCGATAGTGTTCTAAAGGAAAGGGGGCTGTTGTGATCGAGGAACTCGACGTCCCTAAAGCTCACGATTCGATTGAGGGTGTGCCTGAGCCATCCGCGAGCGATTATGTTTCCGGACACCGCGAGATCAGTGATTTTCTGGCTCAAGCCTATCGTGAGGGGCGCATGCATCACGCGCTGCTCTTTGAAGGTGCGCAGGGCATCGGCAAGGCAACGCTCGCCTTTCACCTCGCAGGCCATATGCTGGCGCATGGCAACAATGGACAGGCGCCGGAACATATTGCCGCTCCGGATTTTGCAAGACCGCTCTGGCGTCAGATTGCGGGCGGCATGCATCCGGCTGTCCTGCATATCAACCGTCCGTTCGATCAGAAGACCGGAAAGTTCAAAACCGGCATCCCGGTGGAGGAAATTCGCCGTGTCACGCATTTTCTGACCAGAACGGCATCGGACCACGCCTGGCGCATCGTGATTGTCGATCCAGCCGACGATATGAACCGCAATGCCGCCAACGCTTTGTTGAAAACGCTGGAAGAGCCTCCCGCACGGGCGCTCTTTATCCTCATTTCCCACTCGTCTGGACGCTTGCTCCCAACAATCCGGTCGCGCTGCCAGAGCATTGGCTTCAAGCCGCTTGACGATAAGGCGCTTACGGACGCCTTGTCTCATGTCGGTCCCGGTGTCGGAATGGACGCCGGTAGGGTAACGGAAACGCTGCTCCAGCGATCGGAAGGCAGTGTGCGCAAGGCACTTTTGCTGGTGGCAAATGGCGGTATCGAAATCTCCGACACGGTCGACACCCTTCTTGAAGGACAGAATTTCGACCTGCCGAAAGCACAGGCGCTTGGCGGCATATTGAATGGCCGCGAGTCGGAAGTTCAGTATGAACTGTTTCGCGACCACCTGCTGGGGCGGGTTGCAGTGGAAGCTCGGCGTCGCGCTGAGGCCGGGCAACTGCATGATGCAGACCGCTGGTCGCGATTCTGGAGCGATCTGTCACGCGAAACCGTGGATGCTGAAACCTACAATCTCGACCGTCGGCAAGCTGTGGTAATCCTTCTGGAAAAAACCCATCGCGCTTTTCGTTCTGGTCTGCCTCCACTTGCGTGACATGGCCGCTGACATGCGTTATGTCACCGCTGACGAATTTTCTTCCGCGTGTGCCTTGTTTTGTTCAGAGTGCGCGCTTCCAAACATCGAAAGACCGGGTCCATAATGAGCCGCGAAAAATATTACATCACCACCGCGATTGCTTATCCCAACGGAAAGCCACACATCGGTCACGCGTATGAACTGATCGCGACCGATGCGATGGCACGTTTTCAGCGACTGAACGGCAAGGATGTTTTCTTTCTGACCGGTACGGACGAACACGGCATCAAGATGCTGCAGAGCGCGCGCAAGGAAGGCATCACGCCGCGCGAGCTTGCCGACCGCAATACGGCTGCGTTCCGGCAGATGGCAGACGTGCTGAACAGTTCCAATGATGATTATATTCGCACTTCGGAAGAGCGCCACTACAAGGCCAGCCAGGCTATCTGGAAAGCGATGGCTGATAATGGCGATATCTACAAGGGTGGATATGCCGGTTGGTATTCTGTGCGTGACGAGGCCTATTACGGTGAAGAGGAAACAGAAGTTCGCGAGGACGGCGTTCGTTACGGCCCGCAGGGGACACCTGTCGAGTGGGTTGAGGAGGAAAGCTATTTCTTCCGTCTCTCATCCTATCAGGACAGGCTGCTCGATCTTTACGAGCAAAACCCCGGCTTCATCATGCCTGCGGAACGTCGCAATGAGATCGTGAGCTTCGTCAAGTCCGGGCTGAAGGACCTGTCGATTTCCCGCACGACCTTCGATTGGGGCATTCCGGTGCCGGGTGACGAAAAGCATGTAATGTATGTCTGGGTCGACGCCCTGACAAACTACGTCACGGCCCTCGGCTATCCGGACACTACGGACGGAAAATGGGGCTATTGGCCTGCCGATGCCCACATCATCGGCAAGGACATCTCTCGCTTCCATGCTGTCTATTGGCCCGCATTCCTGATGTCGGCTGGTATTCCGTTGCCGAAGCGGGTTTTTGCACATGGCTTCCTGTTCAATCGCGGCGAGAAAATGTCGAAGTCGCTCGGCAATGTGATCGATCCGTTCGGTCTCGTTGAGCGCTATGGGCTCGATCAGTTGCGCTACTTCCTGATGCGCGAAGTACCGTTTGGTCAGGACGGCAGCTACAGCCATGACGCTATTGTCAATCGCACCAATGCCGACCTGGCGAATGATCTCGGCAATCTTGCCCAGCGCTCGCTGTCGATGATCGCCAAGAATTGCGAAGGCAAGGTCCCGGTTCCAGGTGAATTCTCGGAAGCTGATAAAGCTATTCTGGACCAGGCCGAGGCGGCGCTGGATACCGCGCGCAAGGCAATGGACGATCAGGCGCTGCATCTGGCGCTCGGTGCGATCTTCGCTGTCGTTGCCGAAGCAAACCGCTATTTTGCGGGGCAGGAGCCCTGGGCGTTGCGGAAGACCGATCCGGCGCGTATGGGAACCGTCCTTTATGTGACCGCGGAAGTGATCCGGCGTGTCGGCATCATGGTACAGCCGTTCATTCCGCAGTCCGCTGAAAAGCTTCTCGACATATTGGCAATTCCTGCCGACAAGCGTCAGTTCTCTGACGTTACGGCAAGCCAACTTGTCGGCGGTGCCGATCTGCCAGCTCCGCAGCCGGTATTCCCGCGTTACGTGGAAACAGAAGAGTAGAACTGAGTTCGATGATGCTTGTCGATAGCCATTTTCATCTCGACTTTGCCGATTTCGAGCCGGAGCGCGATGCTGTTGTGCAGCGCGCGCTCGACGCCGGGATCAAGCGCATGGTGACGATTTCCACGCGGGTCAGGAAATTCGATACGATCCGTGCCATCGCGGAAGCCTATGAGTCCGTCTATTGTTCCGTCGGTACCCATCCCAACAATGCGCATGAAGAACTGGACATTACGGCTGACGATCTCGTGCGCCTTGCGGAACATCCGAAGGTTGTAGCCATAGGCGAGGCAGGTCTCGATTATCACTACGACTACGCTCCGCCGGCAGCGCAGCGTCAAGGTTTTCTCGTTCACATCGAAGCAGCACGTCGGACCCAGTTACCGCTTGTTATACATGCGCGCAGTGCGGACGACGATATGGCTGAAATTCTTGAGCAGGAGATGGAGAAGGGTGCTTTTCAGTTCATTCTCCATTGCTTTTCTTCTGGACGAGCGCTGGCTGAGAAAGGCATTGAACTGGGCGGCTATATTTCCTTTTCCGGCATTTTGACATTCAAGAACTCGCCGGAAATCCGCGAAATAGCATCCATCGTTCCGCGTAACCGCCTGCTGGTGGAAACAGATGCGCCGTTCCTTGCCCCGTTGCCGCATCGCGGCAAGCGCAATGAGCCGTCTTTCGTTCAACATACGGCCGCCATGTTGGCCGAAACGATTGGCGTGAGCAATGACGAGGTTGCGCGTATCACGAGTGATAACGTGTTCAGGCTGTTTTCCAAGATGCCTCGGCCCTCAGAGGAAAATTGAGCGTGAATTTTCCCCGAAACTGCCTGCGCTTTACGCTTCTGGGTTGCGGCTCTTCTCCCGGCGTCCCGCGCATCAATGGCGATTGGGGCAGTTGCGATCCCGAAAACCCAAAGAACAGGCGTCGTCGTGCATCGCTTCTGGTTGAGCGGTTTGACATTGACGGCAAGAGAACAACGGTTGTGATCGATACGGGTCCGGATTTCCGCGCCCAGATGATCGATGCGGGCGCACACAGCCTCGATGCGGCTGTCTACACCCACCCGCACGCGGACCATATTCATGGAATCGACGATCTTCGCACCTACGTCGTCGAAAATCGTCGTCTGATGGATGTTTATGCCAATCGGCTGACGCGTAATCGGCTCTTCGAGGCCTTCGGCTATTGTTTTGAGACACCTGCCGGATCGAGCTATCCGCCGATCCTCAGCATGCACGATATTGCCCCCGAAACACCGTTTTCAATATCGGGCGCGGGCGGTGCAATTCGTTTTGAGCCATTCAGCCAGGTGCACGGCGATATCGAGTCGCTCGGATTTCGCATCGGTTCTGTGGTCTATTGCACCGATGTGAGCGCGTTTCCCGAACAAAGCATCAGCTATTTGGGCGGAGCCGATGTCCTTATAATCGATGCATTGCAATACCGCCCGCATCCAAGCCATTTCTCGCTCAGCGAGGCGCTCGAATGGATTGAGAAGCTGGCGCCCAAGCGCGCCGTTCTTACGCATATGCATGTCCCGCTCGATTATGAGACAGTCATGCGTGAGACACCGGACAATGTGGAGCCCGGATATGATGGACTCCGCTTCGAGGTGCCGATTTAAATTCAGGCGTGTTGGTAAAAAGCAAAAGCCCGCGATGAGATCACCGCGGGCTTTTCGCTTACAACATGTCTGATTTTAGCCAACTGCGCCTTTGGTCGGGAAAGGCATGACGTTGCTACCTTCGATGACTTTGGTAGCCTTGTCTTCAAGCTTGAGACCACCAGCGCGCAGAAGGTCGGTGAAGCGACCGCCGCGTGCGGCAAGCTCATCGAAGCTGCCGCTTTCAACCAGATGTCCCTTGTCCATGAAGAGGACCAGATCGGCCGAGCGAACCGTCGAAAGACGGTGCGCGATGATGAAGGTAGTGCGGTCATGGCTCAGATCGTCCACCGCCTGTTTCACCTTCTCCTCGGTTTCGACGTCAAGCGCACTCGTGGCTTCGTCAAGAACGAGGATGGGCGAATCCTTCAGGATAGCACGCGCAATCGCGAGACGCTGGCGTTCGCCGCCTGAAAGCTGCGAGCCACGTTCGCCGACAACGGTATCGTAGCCATCGCTCTTGGCCAGAATGAAGTCGTGGGCGGCAGCAGCGCGAGCGGCAGCGTGCACTTCTTCAGATGTGGCGTCTTCACGCCCAACGCGGATATTCTCTTCCACAGAGCGATTGAACAGTCCGGCGTCCTGAAAGACCGTCGCAATAGCATGACGCAGGGAGCGACGGCTGACGGTACGCGTATCGGTTCCATCGATGGTGATGCGACCGGCTGCCGGATCGAAGACCCGTTGCAGCAGATTGATGAGCGTGGTCTTGCCCGCGCCGGTCGGGCCGACAATAGCCACCGTCTGCCCCGGCTTGATCTCGAAAGACACGTCATAGACGCCCTGACCGGAGTTCGGAAACTCGAAGGTAACGTTGTCGAAAACGATATCGCCCTTGACCTCGGCGAGGTCCGAAACGTCCTGCGGTTCCTGACGGTCAGCAGTCGCATCTTCCATTTGGAAGAATTCTTCAAGCTTGGCGCGTGCGGTTACGGTCTGATTGATGAAAGCGCTGATCTGATCGAGACGGCCGATCATCAACTGGGCAAAACCGATAAAGGCGATCACGTCGCCGACGCGCATCTGACCCTTGGTGACGAAGTAGGCGCCCAAGACGAGGACAACCACCATCGAGAAGGTCGAGGCCATCCGATTCAGGCCGCTGGCAAGTGCCCACCAGTTGAGAACCGGAAACTGCGCCTTCTCGAGATTCTTGGCATAATTGCGCAGGGATTGCGTTTCCGACGCAATGCGGTTGTAGCTCTGCACGACCGAGACGTTGCTGATCGTATCGCTGACATGCTCGAAAAGCTTGTGGTGGTGCTTTTCGACAGCTGTCTGACCGTCCTTGGTCTTGCGCATGACCAACTGCCCGATCATCACATAGATGACGCCGAGCACGATAAGCACCAGCGACATGCGCATATCCATGTTCATGGCGACAGGAATAAGCGTTGCCAAAGCAACGATTGTCGTCAGATGCTGGCGCATGAATTCGAGCCAGAGGGTGAAAAGCGAGTCCGTTGCGCGGATCAGCGTATGGAGCGCGTTGGATGTGCCGCGCTTCTGGTGCCACGAAAGCGGCATCGTGATGAGACGCTCGTAGGAATCGATCATCACGCCCAAACGGCGGCGGTGTGCGAGACGGTCTGCGCCGCGGGCCACAAAGACGGCGGCAACAATGTTGAAGCCGCCCAGTGCAGCCCACATCGCCAAGGGCGAGAAAATGTCACCCTTGTCGGAGATAGCCTGAATGACCCGACCGAACAGAATTGGTTCGGCAAGTGTGACCAGGGCAACCAGGACGCTGGCCACGCACATGGTTATCGTTGCAGTCTTCTCGACCGCAAGATATTCCATGGCTCGCCAGTAGATTTTGAGCAATGACACTTTCGCACTCCCGCTCGTGTATTCACGGGCTAAATGGTATAGCCCGCTTGTTCTATCAATATCAGATGGCGACAAGAAGTGGCGATTGGGTGTCAAGACCGACCATAAATTAAAAACGTATGTAACCGAGCGTGAAGTTTATGCGTGGAAATCAAACTCTTTGGAGAAAGAGAACCGGTTTCCTTCAAAGCAGCCAAATTTCGGTTTTCGGGAATTCCGCCTAGCAATCCGCGAAACTCGCGTCTATTGAGATGACTAAATGACCGGCGGGCTAGTACACGCCGTATTAGGAAGAGTTGATCGGGTTTCTCCATGGCAGTCGTTGAACAGAAGATTGTGGATACAGGCGAGGCGGGCATGCGGCTCGACCGCTGGTTCAAGGTCCATTATCCAGGCCTGGGTTTCGGTCACCTGCAAAAACTTCTGCGGTCGGGCCAGATCCGTATCGATGGCTCCCGGGCTAAGGCTGATACACGTGTTCAAGCCGGGCAGACTGTTCGCATTCCGCCGCTCGGCGTCGATGAAAAAGCCACTGGACCGGTTACGGCGCGAACAATCCGCAGCCAGCAGGACGGTGATGTGCTTTCGCAGATGCTTCTGTACGAAGACCCGAAAGTGTATGTTTTCAACAAGCCGGCAGGTCTCGCTGTGCAGGGCGGGTCCGGCGTAACGCGACATATCGACGGTATGCTGGAGGCATGGCGCAACAAAAAGGGCGAAAAGCCGCGTCTTGTACACCGCATCGACCGTGACACGTCAGGCGTGCTGGTCGTGGCGCGTACCCGCAGCGCGGCACAGGCGTTAACCGCCGCTTTTCGTGAGCGCGATACCAAGAAGACCTATTGGGCTTTGGTAAAAGGTGTTCCACGCAAGCGCGAGGACAAGATTTCCACGTGGCTGGTCAAGGATCAGACGCCCGACGGTGACAAGATGCGTGTCTGCCAGCATGGCGAACCGGACTCCGATCATGCGGTCTCTTATTATCGCATCATCGAGAAGGCAGGGAACAACCTGACCTGGCTCGAGATGGAACCCTATACCGGCAGAACCCATCAGCTGCGCGTTCATGCGGCTTATATCGGTCATCCAATTATCGGTGATCCAAAATATTTTGAAGCTGACCAGAATTGGGAGTTTCCGGGCGGGATTCAGAAACGGCTGCATCTTCATGCACGCCGCATTCGCATTCCGAACCCGTCGGGCGGCATCATCGATGTGACGGCGCCTTTGCCGCCACACATGGTGCAGTCGTGGAATCTGCTCGGCTTTGACGAGGAAAGCGCGGAAGATTAAAAATGTCAGGCGAAGCGGGGGGATCGTCCGAAGGACGAGTTTCGTTCGATGGGCTGGCCATCATGCTGGTCGTGTTCATCATGTTCAGTTGGGGGCTTAATCAGGTTGCCATCAAGATCGGCAATCAAGGTTTCAACCCTATGCTCATGGCGGCCGGACGTTCTGCGCTCGGCGGCATGTGTGTCTTTCTCTGGTGTTGTTGGCGCCGTATCCCGCTTTTCAAGCGTGATGGCACGCTTGCGGCGGGAATAGCCGCCGGATTGCTGTTCGGCACCGAGTTCGTCCTGATTTTTCTGGCGATGGAGCTGACAAGCGTGGGACGTGTAACGCTCATGATGAATGTCATGCCGTTCTGGGTCGCTATCGGCAGTCATTTCCTTTTAGGTGAACGCATGTCTGTTCGCGCGTTCATCGGCATGTGTATCGCCTTTCTGGGGGTGTTTCTGGTCTTTTCCGATCATGTCAGCCGTCCGGGACCGCATGCAATATATGGCGATATGCTAGCGCTGGTGTCTGGTGTGTTGTGGGGTTTAACCACGCTGGTCATCAAGCGGACCCGGCTTGCCTATACAGCGCCGGAAAAGACACTTCTTTACCAGTTGGTGATTGCGACACTGGTGCCGTTGCCGTTCATTTCGTTGAGTGGCCCGCTGCTTCGCAGCCCAGATGTCTTGTCCATATCAGCCTTCCTGTTTCAGGCGGTATTCGTTGTGGCATTTACCTATCCGCTCTGGTTCTGGATGGTACGCCGATACCCCGTGTCGAAACTTTCAAACTTTGCCTTTCTCACGCCTGCTTTCGGCGTGTTATTGAGCGGCCTCATCCTGAACGAGCCACTGAGCTGGAAAATATTTGCGGCTCTCGCGCTGATCGGTTGCGGACTGATGATTATCAACAAGCCGGCAAAGGTATCCAACGCCCGATGAAACTTGTACTCTTCGATTGCGACGGAACGCTCGTCGACAGCGGTGACTTCATTCACAGATGCATGGCAACCAGTTTTGCCGACGCTGGTCTGGAACCCCCTGCAATCGAGGAAACGCATTCGATCATCGGCCTGTCGTTGCATCTTGCCATTGCGAAGCTGTTGAATCGGGAACCGGACGAGCAGGTCCACTGGCTGACCCAACGCTACAAGGAAAACTTTGTGATGTTGCGACAGGCGCCGGACTTTGCAGAGCCGCTCTATGATGGAATTCTGCCGCTCCTGAGCGAGCTTGGGGCGAGGGATGACCTTCTGCTCGGTATCGTAACTGGCAAGTCCCAGCGCGGCGTCCGCTCTGTTTTCGAACGTCACGGTATAGGGCACCATTTCGTGGTCACGCGTACCGCCGATGACTGTCCGTCGAAGCCGCATCCGGCCATGGTGCTTGAATCCTGTGCTGAAATGGGAATAGAACCCAATCGAACGATTGTTATCGGCGATGCTGTTTATGATATGCAGATGGCACGCTCGGCGGGCGCTATGGCCGCAGGCGTCTCTTGGGGTTATCATCATCGGCAGGGACTGATCGAAGCTGGCGCCCATCATATTCTGGAAGTGCCATCTGAACTCCATGCATTGCTGCAGACTATGGACGAACAGGTCCTCTAGTTGTTTGAGCCTTCCGCCAAATCAGCGATACAGAACTGGATAAATCTATGCGTGATATTCTGAGTGATCTTGAAGCGGGAAAGCAGCTTTCCGACGAGAACCCCATCGTGCGTGCGCAAAAGCAGATGCTGGCGCAACTGCCCAAACGTTTCTACGAGAAAGCAGAAGTAGCCGATGTTGAAGGCGGTTTTGCAGTCCATCTGGACGGTCGTCCGGTCAAGACGCCAGCGCGTAGCCTGCTGAGGTTGCCGACGAAAGCAGCTGCCGAGATCGTGGCGGACGAATTTGCTGCTCAAGAAAAGGTCATCGATCCCGGAAAAATGCCAGCAACGCGTTTGGTCAATACGGCAATCGACGGAATTGCGCAGGACCCGCAGGCGGTTTTCGAGGATATTCTACGTTTTGCGGGTACGGATATGATTTGCTATCGCGCCGACAGTCCGCAGGAACTCGTTTCTCGGCAGACGCAGCAATGGGACCCGCTGATCGATTGGATGCAAGGGCTTGGCGCACGGTTTTCGCTCGCCGAAGGTGTAATGCATATTGAGCAGCCGCGTGAAGCCATAGCAGCCTTTGGTGTGCATCTGTCTGCTTTCAAGGATCCAATCGCACTGGCGGCTCTGCATACGATGACGACACTGACGGGGTCAGCGATTATTGCACTGGCTATAGCAAAAGACGAAGTGACAGCAGAACAAGGCTGGCAGCTGGCCCATATCGATGAGGATTGGACCATCGAACATTGGGGAGCCGATGCGGAAGCAGTGGAGCGCCGCAGGAACCGTGAAATCGAAATGATGATGGCTGCCCGCGTGCTCGCAGCCCTTTAAATAACATATCTATTTCATTGGTCGAACAAAGAAACCCCGGCGTCGCCGGGGTTTCTTTTTTGGGGGGTAGGTAGAAGGCAAAGAACGCGCGGACTACCTGATCCGGCGTCCGCGCATTTTTTTAAACCGAGTAATACATGTCGTACTCGACCGGGTGCGGCGTCGTTTCATAACGCATCACTTCGGCCATCTTGAGTTCGATGAAGCTGTCAATCTGATCGTCGTCGAACACACCGCCGGCCTTGAGGAATTCACGATCCTTGTCGAGCGACTGCAGGGCTTCGCGCAGGGAACCACAGACGGTTGGAATTTTCTTCAGTTCCTTGGCGGGCAGATCGTAAAGATCCTTGTCCATGGCCTGTCCCGGATGAATCTTGTTCTTGATGCCGTCAAGACCAGCCATCAGCAGGGCAGCAAAGCACAGATAAGGGTTGGCAGCCGGGTCAGGGAAGCGGACTTCCAGACGCTTGGACTTCGGCGAGTTGCCAAACGGAATACGGCAGGAGGCCGAACGGTTGCGAGCCGAATAGGCAAGCAGAACCGGAGCTTCATAACCTGGAACCAGGCGCTTGTAGGAGTTGGTTGACGGATTGGTGAATGCGTTCACGGCCTTTGCGTGCTTGATGACGCCGCCAATGAAATAGAGGCAGTTTTCCGACAGGCCAGCATATTCATTGCCAGCGAAGGTCGGCTTGCCTTCTTTCCAGATCGAGAAGTGGACATGCATGCCCGAGCCGTTGTCACCGAAGATAGGCTTCGGCATGAAGGTCGCCGTCTTGCCATAAGCATTGGCAACCTGATGCACGACATACTTGTAGATCTGCATCTTGTCTGCATTGCGCACGAGCGTGTCGAATTTGACGCCGAGTTCGTGCTGGGCAGAAGCCACTTCATGGTGATGCTTTTCGACAGTCACACCCATTTCGGTGAGAACGGTCAGCATTTCCGAGCGCATGTCCTGCGCGCTGTCGATTGGCGGAACCGGGAAATAGCCGCCCTTAACACGCGGACGATGGCCAAGGTTGCCTGTTTCATAATCGGTGTCGTCATTCGACGGAAGTTCAGTCGAATCGAGCTTGAAACCGGTATTGTAGGGGTCGGCCTTGTATTTCACGTCGTCAAAGACGAAGAATTCAGCTTCCGGACCGACATAGACCGTATCGCCGATACCGAGCGACTTCATGTAGGCTTCGGCCTTCTTCGCGGTCGTGCGGGGATCGCGGCCATAGGCCTCGCCCGAAACGGGGTCGAGAATGTCGCAAAGGATGACGAGTGTAGACTGAGCGAAGAACGGATCGATATGGGCGGTCGTCGGGTCCGGCATCAAAACCATGTCGGATTCGTTGATTGCCTTCCAGCCGGCGATGGAAGAGCCGTCGAACATCACGCCGTCGACAAACATGTCTTCGTCGACGAGACCGATATCCATCGTAACGTGCTGCAGCTTACCCTTCGGATCGGTGAAGCGAAGGTCGACAAACTTGATGTCGTTGTCTTTGATTTGTTTCAGAATATCGTTGGCAGTCGTCATATTAATTCCCTGTTTGCACGACGATGGATTGTACGCAGGTATTGTCAGATGGCATCCACGCCGGATTCACCGGTACGGATACGGATAACTTCTTCGATGTTGGAGACGAAAATCTTGCCATCGCCGATGCGTCCCGTCTGGGCAGCCTTGCGGATGGCTTCAATAGCGCTGTCCACGGTTTCGTCTGCGACGATGACTTCAACTTTCACCTTGGGAAGAAAGTCGACGACGTATTCGGCGCCGCGGTAAAGCTCGGTATGACCCTTCTGTCGCCCGAAGCCCTTGGCTTCGATGACAGTGATCCCCTGCAAGCCGACTTCCTGAAGGGCTTCCTTCACTTCATCCAGCTTGAAGGGCTTTATGATGGCTTCGATCTTTTTCATCAGAGAATGGTCTCCGCTCTTCTTCGGAAATGAGCATTGTGCCCGCTTCACCCATAGAGAAGCATGAACTGTGCCAGTTTGAATGGGGTGTGAAAATTTTCTTCCACTTCCTTCATCTGGAGGGAGATTGGCACTAATCGTGTTGCTAGTGCAAGCGCCACTCTGGCGCCGCGCAAGAAAAGCGGTTCTTTCAACTGGATCTTCTGGCTAAAAAATAGTCATTTCGCCTCAAAAGAAGGCAAGCTTGCATAAAGCCCGCTGCCGCGTATTTAATCACTCCAATCACCTATGTTCAAAAGGTACGCGATGTACGAGTTGCTGACCCCGAAGGAAATGGCAGAAGCGGATCGCCAGACGATAAAGGCTGGTATCAAGGATGGCTTTTCGCTGATGTTGGCGGCAGGACGTGCCGTCGCGGAGGTTGCCCAAGGGATGTTCGCCCGCAATTCGCCAGTCGCGGTTCTATGCGGCCCCGGCAATAATGGTGGTGACGGCTATGTCGCGGCCCAACTTCTGCTGGAAGCCGGTCTGGAGGTCATATGTTTTGCATCGGCTCCTCCGCAAAAAGGTTCGGATGCCATGCGCGCATCGCTTTTTTACAAGGGGCCTGTCTCGAATCTGGGTGAGTTTTCAGCCGTCAGTTTTGGGGGCGTGATCGATGCTTTATTCGGTGCCGGGCTCGCCCGCGATATTAATGGATCCGAAGCCGTTGCGATTGATGCGCTGAACAGTTTGGACGTGCCTGTGGTGGCTGTTGATTTGCCTAGCGGCGTATCGGGTGAGACCGGAGAAGTTCTGGGAACAGCGATCCGGGCGCGCGCCACAGTTACTTTCTTTCGAAAGAAGCCCGGCCATCTGCTGCAGCCGGGAAGGGCGCATTGCGGGGTGCTTCACGTCGCGGATATCGGCATTCCCGATCATATACTTGCAGCCATCGAGCCCCACACTTTTGAAAATGCTCCCGAGCTTTGGGAAGGTGCCCTTCCTGTGCTGGGCGTTGAAACTTATAAATATAGTCGCGGCCACGCAGCCGTGTTTTCGGGTGGCCCTCATTCGACTGGCGCTGCGCGTCTTTCGGCTCTCGCCGCAGCACGCATTGGGGCAGGGGCGGTTACGCTTTTATCTCCGCCCGATGCGATGGCGATTAATGCTGCCAATCTGACCAGCATCATGGTTCGCGAAACCCGCAGCTTGAAGGATGTTCGGCAGTTTTTCGCCGAGCGCAAGGTTGCAGCGGCGGTCCTCGGTCCGGGCTACGGGAATCCAGCATTTGCGCGTGAGCACGCACTATTTCTCGCCGATGGCGGACTAGAGGGATACCACGGAGTGGTCCTCGATGCTGACGGAATCACGGCCTTTGAGCAGAATCCAAACGAGCTTTTCGATCGTCGGCAGGATGCCCCGTCGTCACTTGTGCTGACGCCGCATGAAGGCGAGTTTCGACGGCTTTTTCCCGATATTGCAAGGGCTGCGGTCTCGAAAATTGAAAAGGCGCGTGAGGCCGCAAAGCGTGCCAACGCTATCATTGTATATAAAGGGCCTGATAGCGTGATTGCGGAACCCGGCGGGGTGGCCGTGGTCAACGCCAATGGAACTCCTTTGCTTGCAACGGCAGGATCAGGCGATGTTCTGACCGGAATTGTTTGCGGCCTGCTTGCGCAGGGCATGCCCGCATTCGCGGGAGCCTGTGCTGCTGTGTGGATACATGCCGACGCAGCCCGCCGTTTCGGTCATGGGCTTATCGCCGAAGATTTGCCCGCTCAACTGCCAGCCGTCCTGTCGGCGCTGGCCCGAGCCTCCCGAAATTAGCGGCGGGACGAGCGACTGTTTCCGGTGCCGACATCGACGCTAATGCTGCCCGAAATCGACACGTCGGTATTGCCGACACGAAAATTTCTCCAGTCGCCGCTTTGTGCCTGATCCGGTTCAGGAGCGGGTGGTGGAGCGGCCACGATTGGTTTTTGCGGTTGCACGCCGGGCAAACCCGGTGATCCATCATCCGCAGACGCCGTTGATAATGCGGCTAAGAAAATCGCGCCCGATACTAGAATCCGCAGCGTAGACATTTTCTGCTTCCCGTTACACTGGATCGGTTACGGCAGCGATAAGTTCGCCAGCCATTTCGAGAGTGAACTCGTCAAAATGCGAGATGACGCGGCTAGGACCATAATGATGCACGGGCAGATCAGTATATCCGAAATCGACCGCAACAACTGGGATGCCAGCCGCTTTCGCAGTGTCGATGTCGGTGCGGCTGTCGCCAACCATTATGGCCCGTTCGCGATTGCCACCTGCACGTGCGATGGTGTCAGTAAGGTGACGCGGATCGGGTTTACGATAAGCGAATGTATCTGCCCCGCAGATCGCTGCAAATCGCGTGGCTTCGCCCATCGAAGTCAGGAGTTTTACCGACAGGGCCTCGAATTTGTTCGTGCAGACCGCCAGTTCGTAACCGCTCGCGGAGAAGCGGTCCATTGCGTCCAGTACGCCTGGAAAGAAAGTGGAATGCCCCGGCATATTATTCGCATAATGTTCCCGGAACTCTTCTACGAGGTTATCGAGTTGCGCTTCGTCAGCCTGTTTCTGCTGCGCGGCGAATGCGCGTTCGATCATGACGCGTCCGCCTTGTCCCACGAATTTGCGCAACGATTCACGGTCGGCTGTTTTCAGTCCGGATATCGCCAGGCAGTGATTGAGGCTATCGAGAAGGTCTGGTGCTGTATCGACGATGGTTCCGTCGAGATCGAAAACGATGATGGGCTTGGGATTAGCAGCAGACATTAGCTTCTCGTATGTGAAAATAGGGAATAGAGAACTCCTATCTGATTGTCGTCCCCGGCTCAACCTCGCGATCAGATTTGCTTAAAATCCGAAATTCTGCGTCATAGTTCGAATAGAAGCTTTGTTGCGCCGCGCCCGCATGCTAGAGGCGAACCGGATGACAATGAGAATCCGCTGGGATTTCGGGGAACTTGGTATGGATGAAGCTCGCAAGTTAAAAATTGCAGCCGCCGCAGAAGCACTCACACACGTCAAGGACGGAATGCGTCTGGGAATCGGTACCGGTTCAACTGCCGAGGAGTTTGTGCGACTGCTTGCTGAAAAGGGAAGTGGCGGCTTCAAGATCATTGGCGTGCCCACTTCCGAACGTACCGCCAAGCTTTGTGAGGAACTCGGAGTTCCGCTTACAACGCTTGACGAAACGCCCCATCTCGATCTCACGGTTGACGGTGCGGACGAAGTCGATACCAATCTCTCGCTCATCAAGGGTGGTGGTGGGGCGCTTCTTCGTGAAAAGATCGTTGCTGCCGCCTCTGATGCAATGATCGTCATTGCCGACAGCTCCAAGGTGGTCGAGACGCTCGGACGTTTTCCTCTGCCCGTGGAAGTCAACCGCTTCGGTCTTGGCGCGACCTTACGCGCTATCGAGGAAGCAGCTGCAAAGTGTGGCCTTGCAGGCCCGCTGGCACTGCGTTTAAAAGATGGCTCACCCTTCGTAACAGATGGTGGGCATTATATCGTGGATGCATCTTTTGGCCGCATTCCCGATCCAAAGACACTATCTGACGCTCTCTTCGCAATTCCAGGCGTTGTCGAGCACGGACTTTTCATCGGACTCGCGCGTGCGGCAGTGATTGCCGGCAACGACGGCATCCGCACCATGAACCGGTCTTGAACTGATTGAACGGAGTACTGACTTATGATCCCGGCAACTGGCTTTCGCCGTCTGATTGCACCGTTTTCCGCGCTCGTACTGATGTCGGGCATTCACGCAGCATCGGCACAGGAAATCTCTGAAGCTCATCTGGAAGCTGCCCGCGCTGCTATTTCTGCAATTAATGCCACCGAGCAGTTCGACGAAATTCTTCCGAATGCGGCGCGCTCCCTGAAGGGCGAGCTGATTCAGAAGGACCCGAATCTGGAAGCCCTCATCACCAAGACAGTCGATGACAAGGCTTTGGCTCTTGCTTCCCGCCGCGCAGATCTCGAAACCGAATCCGCTCGCGCTTACGCGAAGGCTTTTTCGGAAGACGAACTGAAGGCTATCGCAGCATTCTATACGTCGTCTGCAGGCAAGAAGCTTTTGTCGGAAGGCCCGATTGTAACACGTGAAGTCGTCAAGGCCGCCAATATCTGGCAGAACGGCATCGCCCGCGATCTGGCAACCAGCGTGGCAGAAGTTCTGGCCGCACAGGCAGGCGCCGCTGCCGCTCCGGCGCAGCCTGCACAGCAGTAATTTTAGCGGTAACACGGAATTTGAAAGCCCGGTCACTTGGCCGGGCTTTTTCTTTTGCCTACATATCGGCCAACCTAATGTTTTTGGAGAATCCCATGTCCGGCTTCGATTATGATCTTTTTGTTATCGGCGGCGGGTCCGGCGGGGTCCGGGCTGCTCGCCTTGCCGGAGCGATGGGTAAGAAAGTCGCCCTTGCTGAAGAGTATCGCATGGGCGGAACTTGCGTTATCCGTGGGTGCGTCCCGAAGAAGCTGTTTGTCTATGCCTCGCAGTTCCCCGAACATTTCGAAGATGCTGCTGGTTACGGCTGGAATGTTGGTGCGTCGACATTCGACTGGAAAAAGCTGATCGATGCCAAGGACAAGGAGATTGCACGGCTAGAGGGGCTCTACACCAAGGGGCTCCAGAATTCTGAGGTCGAGATTTTCGCCAGCCGTGCCGAACTGATCGATGAGCATACCGTCGAACTGAAGGCGGAGGGGCGCCGCATAACGGCCGACCAGATATTGATTGCGACGGGCGGTCATCCAACGATGCCGGAAACCATGCCGGGCCATGAATATTGCATCAGTTCCAATGAAGCGTTCCATCTCGCCGAGTTGCCGAAAGCGATCGCCATCGCAGGTGGCGGTTATATCGCTGTTGAGTTCGCGAACATATTCCATGGTCTTGGCGTCGAGACCACGCTCGTCTATCGCGGCAAGGAAATTCTCTCCCGTTTCGATCCCGACTTGCGCCATCTCTTGCACGAAACCATGGAAGCAAAGGGCATCCGTATCATTTGCGAAGCGGTTTTCGAGAAAATAGAGAAGCAGTCCGACGGCAACCTGAAGATTTCGCTGAATAATGGCGACACGTTGGAAGTCGGTCAGGCAATGATGGCTATCGGGCGCAAAGCCAACACGACTGGTCTCGGTCTGGAGAGGGCCGGTGTAAAGACGGATGAGCTGGGCGCCATTCTTGTGGATGATTACTCACGCACCAATATCGCGAATATATGGGCAGTGGGCGACGTTACGAACCGTGTCCAGCTGACGCCCGTGGCAATCCATGAAGCAATGTGCTTTCTCGAGACAGCCTTCAAGGACAATCCGACGAAGCCGGATCATGAACTGATCGCGACGGCCGTCTTCTCGCAGCCGGAAATCGGTACTGTCGGCCTGCCCGAAGATGAGGCTGCGAAGAAGTATCCGGAGCTTGAAGTCTACAGAGCACTGTTCCGTCCGATGAAGAACACGCTTTCCGGTCGAAACGAGAAAATGCTGATGAAGCTCATCGTGGATGCAGCAAGCCGCCGTGTGATCGGCGCCCA
The DNA here is from genome assembly GCF_041930145.1 of Brucella ciceri. Lineage (NCBI taxonomy): Bacteria > Pseudomonadati > Pseudomonadota > Alphaproteobacteria > Hyphomicrobiales > Brucellaceae > Brucella > Brucella ciceri. The sequence continues at coordinate 130,394 of NZ_JBHEEV010000002.1, forward strand.
TATCATGGGGCCGGATGCTGGTGAAATGGCCCAGCTTCTGGGCATTTCGCTCAAGGCTGGCGCGACCAAGGATGACTTCAATCGCACGATGGCGGTTCATCCGACTGCGGCCGAAGAACTGGTCACCATGTACAAGCCGACCTATCGGGTTGTGAATGGTGAGAAAGTCGATGGATAAATCTTTCGCAGCCGGTTTCTTCGGTTAACGAATATTGCTGGCATAAAGTTTCAGCCTGCATTATATCAGCGCGATCACGCACGCCGGTTTTCCGGGATATGCTGTCATCTTTGTCAGATGGGGCTGTCCGTTAAGGAATTCCGGCTTTCGTGCAAGGAGGATATAATCCGAGAGAAATCGAGCGGATAGAAGCAAACAGGTGCTCAAATGACGAAGAACTGGACCCCGCATTCCTGGAGAAGCAAACCGATCAAGCAAGTGCCGTTTTATCCGGACGCACAGGCTCTGAACGACGTTGAGGCCCGTCTTCGTACCTATCCGCCGCTGGTTTTTGCAGGTGAAGCGCGCAAGCTCAAGCAGCAGTTGGCCGAGGTTGCGGAGGGCAAGGCATTTCTGCTTCAGGGCGGTGATTGCGCCGAAAGTTTTGCGGAACACGGCGCGGACAATATCCGCGACTTTTTCCGTGTGTTCCTTCAGATGGCCGTCGTGCTTACATTTGGCGCATCGAAGCCTGTTGTGAAGGTTGGCCGTATCGCTGGTCAGTTCGCCAAGCCGCGTTCGTCCGACATGGAAACGCTGAATGGCGTAGAACTGCCATCTTACCGTGGTGACATCATCAACGGGATCGAATTTGATTCAGCTTCGCGCACACCCGATCCTCAGCGGCAGGACATGGCATACCGTCAGTCGGCGGCGACGCTCAATCTGCTGCGCGCTTTCGCTCAGGGCGGCTACGCAAATCTGGAGAACGTTCACCAGTGGATGCTCGGCTTCGTCGGCAAAAGCCCACAGGCAGAACGCTATGCAGCTTTGGCCCAGCGTATTTCCGAAACCATGAACTTCATGCGTGCAATCGGGATTACGGCTGACAGCAATCATTCGTTGCGCGAAACCGATTTCTACACCAGCCATGAAGCGCTGCTTCTTGGGTATGAGGAAGCGCTGACCCGTGTCGACTCGACCTCTGGGGATTGGTATGGCACGTCCGGTCACATGATCTGGATCGGCGACCGCACCCGCCAGGCCGATCACGCGCATATTGAATACTGCCGCGGCATCAAGAATCCGCTTGGTCTCAAATGCGGCCCGTCTTTGCAGCCGGATGATCTCATCCGCCTGATCGATCTTCTGAATCCCGAAAATGAAGCAGGTCGCCTGACGCTGATTGCGCGCTTTGGTTACGATAAGGTCGGCGATCACCTGCCGCAGCTTATTCGTGCTGTCGAGAAGGAAGGCCGTAAGGTCGTATGGTCATGCGACCCCATGCACGGCAACACGATCACCGCTGGCGGCTACAAGACCCGTCCGTTCGACCGTATCCTCAAGGAAGTGGAATCTTTCTTCGCGATCCATCGTGCCGAAGGCACGCATCCGGGCGGCATCCATGTCGAAATGACCGGTAAGAACGTAACGGAATGCACAGGCGGCGCACGTGCGATCTCGGCCGAGGATCTGCATGATCGCTACCATACGCATTGCGACCCACGTTTGAACGCCGATCAGGCGCTGGAACTGGCGTTTCTGCTGGCTGAACTCCTCAAGAAGGAGCGCGATGCTGGAACTGCCCAACTGGCGGAAATCGCCTGATCCTGCAAAGATAGTGCGTTTTGATGTTGAGCATCAAAACGCACATCCATTATTATCTTCTAAATACTATTAAAATTACTTGCTCATGCATTCATTGTATTTTTGATCTATACATTGTGCATGTATGGGGCTTTTCTCGAACGGTTTGCACTGTATGGTGGCGTATTTCACGCAGGATTGTGATTTGCTGTCGGCGAATTGCTGCCCTTCATTGGAGTAGCTTTTTTCGACGGAAAGAATTGTCAATGTGGAAACGAATGTAACAAATAATGCTTTTTTAAACATAAATCTTTCCTTGAAGTTGACATTCAATACATACGAAACTTTGTAGTTTTGATATACTCCAAAAATATTCCGGCAACTATTTTGATGGTAGGTTGCTGTTAGCTGATTATATTTTCCCTATTTAGATGTAATTACTTATGTAATCGAAGCAACATCGAGGGTGCACGCCTATGGGCAGGTAACGTGGCGATTTCGATCTCCACCCTGTTGCTTTTCAGGAAAACTCGCCTATTGATTGCCGTGACCGATCATATTGGGGGTATTCATGCAGCGCATTTTTCTGGCTTTTCTCAACTCCATGCGGGCACTGAAATATCTCGCGGGACATGAAAAGGCCGTCCAACAGGAATTGGTGCTGTTTCTTCTGTCGTTGCCGGTGGCGTACTTTCTTGCTCCGACCTGGCTCGCTTTCCTCTTCATGGTCGGCTCGATCCTGTTTCTTCTCCTCGTGGAAGTATTGAACACCGGTATCGAGGCGACTTGTGATGCCGTTTCCCGGGATTTTCACAAGGAGATCCAGATTGCAAAGGACTGCGGGTCGCTTGCTGTCCTGATCTCCATTGTGTTCGTCGTTGCCGTCTGGGGCTACATTCTCGCCAATACCTATCTGGCCTGACAAACAAAACGTTGATTGATTGCATCCGTTGCATTTGCTTGCCCAAGCGCGCTAAAGCTTGGACATGTTAGCCTCTCACGAGAATCTCGCCATGCTCCGTATTGCCGTTGCGCAGCTCAATCCCGTCATGGGTGATATCGCCGGAAATCTGGCAAAGGCACGTGCCGCGCGCGCTGAAGCCGCCAGAATGCAAGCCGATCTCATTCTTTTTACGGAATTGTTCATCTCAGGTTATCCGCCGGAAGATCTGGTTCTGAAACCATCTTTTCTTGCTGCGTGCGAAAAGGCTGTTCGTGATTTGGCGAACGATACCGCTGACGGAGGGCCAGGCGTCATTATTGGTACGCCGCTCAGTCGTGAAAGTGGTCTGCATAACTCCATTGCCGTTCTGGATGGCGGCGAGGTTATTGCGGAACGTTTCAAGGTGGATCTACCGAATTATGGCGAGTTTGACGAGAAGCGGGTATTTCAGTCCGGCCCGATGCCGGGCCCGGTCAACTTCCGTGGCGTTCGCATCGGAATACCGATCTGTGAAGACATTTGGGGTGAACTCGGTGTAGCTGAAACGCTGGCGGAGAGCGGCGCCGAGATTTTGCTTGTGCCGAATGGTTCGCCCTATCACCGCGCCAAGATGGATCGGCGTCATCAGGTGGTTCTCAAGCAGGTGATCGAAACCGAATTACCGATGGTCTACGCCAATCAGGTCGGCGGGCAGGATGAGTTGGTCTTCGATGGTGGATCGTTCGCCTTCAACGCAGACCGGTCGCTCTGTTTGCAAATGCCGCAGTTTGCGGAGCAAATCGTACTCACCGTATGGCATAGGAACAATGATGGCTGGCGCTGCGAAGAGGGCGAGAAAGCTAATCTTCCAGAAGGACTCGAAGCTGATTATTCCGCCTGCATGCTCGGTTTGCGGGATTATGTGAACAAGAATGGTTTCAAGGATGTGGTGCTTGGGCTTTCGGGCGGCATCGACTCGGCAATCTGTGCGGCACTGGGGGTAGACGCCCTGGGCAAGGATCGCGTGCGCTGCATCATGCTGCCTTACCGCTATACATCCGACGAATCGCTGAAAGACGCAGCTGACTGTGCAAAAGCGCTCGGTGTTCGGTACGATGTTGTGCCGATCGCTGCACCAGTCGAAGGCTTTCTTGAAGCGTTGCATCCGCTGTTCTCGGGAACCGAAAGCGGTGTCACCGAAGAAAACCTGCAGAGCCGCGCACGTGGAACCATTCTGATGGCGGTTTCGAACAAGTTCGGTTCGATGGTTGTTACGACGGGTAACAAGTCCGAAATGTCGGTGGGCTATGCCACGCTTTATGGCGACATGAACGGCGGGTTCAACCCGATCAAGGACGTCTACAAGATGCAGGTCTATGCAATGTCGGAATGGCGTAACAACCATGTGCCCACTGGTGCGCTTGGACCATCAGGAGAAGTGATCCCGCAAAATATCATTTCCAAGGCGCCATCGGCCGAACTGCGCGAAAACCAGACCGATCAGGACAGTCTGCCGCCTTACCCGGTTCTGGACGACATCCTTGAATGCCTTGTCGAAAACGAAATGAGCAACACCGAGATCGCTGCACGAGGGCATCCGCTCGAAACAGTCCAGCGGATTGAACATCTGCTCTATCTGGCTGAATACAAGCGCCGCCAGTCGGCGCCCGGTGTAAAAATTACCAAGAAGAATTTCGGACGCGATCGCCGCTACCCTATAACGAACCGCTTCCGCGACCGCTGAAAGACAATAAAATGACTGTGACCGTTCGTTTTGCTCCGTCACCGACGGGCTATATTCATATTGGCAATACGCGTACAGCGCTGTCAAACTGGCTTTTTGCGCAGAAGAATGGCGGCAAGTTCATTCTGCGCTATGACGACACCGATGTTGAACGCTCCCGGGACGAGTATGCGCAGGCAATTGCAGTCGATCTTGATTGGCTGGGCGTCAAACCGGATCGCGTGGAGTATCAGTCGAAACGTTTCGATGTCTACGGCAGGGCGGTCGAAAAGCTGAAGCAGGCCGGGTTGCTTTATGCCTGCTACGAAACGGCGGATGAGCTCGAGCGTCGTCGTAAGCTTCGTCTCGCGCGTCGCTTGCCACCCGTTTATGGTCGCGAAGGCTTGAAGCTCACGGACGAAGAGAAAGCAGCCTTCCAAGCCGAGGGGCGCAAGCCGCATTGGCGTTTCCTGCTGCCAAATTTCGATGCCGATCCTTTTAACACCAGGCGTACTGAGGTGCATTGGGACGATCTGGTCCGCGGCCCGCAGACGGTGGATCTTGCCTCGATGTCCGATCCGGTACTGGTGCGCGAGGATGGCACCTACCTCTATACGCTGCCGTCTGTGGTCGATGATATTGATCTCGGCATCACCCACATTATTCGTGGTGATGACCACGTGACCAATACAGGTGTGCAGATCGCGATTTTCGAAGCTCTTGGTGCCAAAGCGCCCGTTTTTGGTCACCACAATCTCCTGACGACGATTTCAGGTGAGGGGCTTTCAAAGAGAACCGGAGCTCTATCGGTAGGATCGTTGCGCGAAGCTGGATTCGAGCCTATGGCAGTAGCTTCGCTTGCTGTTCTGATCGGCACATCGGAAAGTGTTTCGGCTTCCCCAAATATGGAAAGCCTGGCTGAGCGATTCGATCTGGCTTCGATATCGAAGTCGTCGGCGAAATTTGACCCCGCGGAACTCGATACGCTCAATCGCGCCCTGCTGCACGAGATGCCGTTTTCAGAAGCCAAGTTGCGCTTGGCGGCATTGGGTATTTCCGGCGACAAGGCCGAACCCTTCTGGCTCGCGGTACGGGGAAATCTCGACCGCTTCAAGGATGCGGCTCATTGGTGGTCTATCGTTGATGGCGAGTTGCCAGAAACACCGGCTTTCTCGGAAGAAGATCGCGCTTTCCTGAGAGAGGCTTTCACTCTTCTGCCGGCAGCGCCCTGGGATCATCAAACCTGGAAAATCTGGGCTGATTCCGTGAAGGCAGCAACAGGTCGCAAGGGCAAGAATCTTTTCATGCCGCTACGCCTGGCACTCACGGGGCAGGCGCATGGTCCGGAGTTGGCTGACTTGCTAGTGCTGATTGGTCCGGAAAGAACTCTGAGCCGACGACCCTGACTTTTGTGTTTGCGGTATAGGCGCGCTCAGCAAGCGGGGTGGATGTGACCGGCGCAACATAGGTCGGTGCGTTTGACGTTTGCGTTATCGGGGAGGGCTTATAGTTCACTTCCTCGGCTTTGACGGGAGCGACCGTTTCATAGATCGGTAATGTAACCGTGGCGACGGACTTAGTGATCGGCTTGGCGGGGGTCTTGATCTTCCGCTGCGGAACGTAGGCAGCTTTCGGCTGAACTTTCTTGGGGACGACGACCCAGGAGGCTTTGCATGATTTGACATGCTTGGACGGCGATGGGCGTCCGGCAAGTGCCATATTCAACTCGTGAACGCGCTCGTGCATGGTTCTTGTTTCCGCTGTCAGCCGATCCATCTTTGTCAGCAATTTGGTGCACTGGGCTGATTTTGCCGCTGGAGCAAACAAACTTCCCAGGCAACGATCCTGAGTTGCTGTCTTTCGCAAAACCGAGAGATTGGTTTCGTTTCGATCCAGAAGTGACTGGGTAATGAGAAGTTGCTTTCTAAGCTGCTTCTGTTCCTTGGGCGAGCACAATTCTGCCGGAGGTACCGTCGTGCAGCCGGCCAACGCTCCCGAAAATATCAAAAGTACTGAGTAAAACAAATTTCTATTAGAACACTGTGAAATAATAGACATGATTTCCTCGTGTGTGATAGCGATGAAAACATGTTTGAAGAATATAGTAAATTAAATATTAATGGCGAGTATACCTAAATATACTCGCCACCAACTATACTTATATTAAGTAATTCTAACTTAGTTTTGGATGATTAACCTCTTTTGCGAAGAGTTTCTCCGGATTTCTGCAAAGCCTCAACCACAGCCAGAGCGGTCATATTGACAACGCCACGTGAGGTGACGGAAGGGGTCAGAATATGAGCCGGCCGAGCTGCTCCAAGCAGAATTGGCCCCACATGCAGCGCGTCTGTAACCATCTTGACCACATTCAGCGTAATGTTTGCAGCGTCGAGGTTTGGGAACACGAGAAGGTTGGCTTCACCTTTCAGACGCGAGTTCGGGAAAACGCGGTCGCGAAGGGCCTGCGAGAGTGCTGAATCGCCATGCATTTCACCATCAGACTCAAGTTCAGGCGCCTTTTCGGCGAGAATTGCCGCTGCTTCGCGCATTTTTTCCGCGCTTGCTGATTCTTTCGATCCGAAATTCGAATGCGAAACCAGAGCCGCTTTCGGTTCGATACCGAAGCGGCTGATTTCTTTAGCGGCAAGAATTGCCATTTCGGCGACTTCGTTCGCGCTCGGTTCGACGTTGACATAAGTGTCTGTGAGGAACAGCGCGCCGCGTTGCGAGATGAGCAGGCTCAAAGCGGAATAGTCGCGGATGCCGGGAACCTTGCCGATAATCTGGCGCACGACACGAAGGTGGCGTTCGAAGCGGCCTTCAAGACCGCAGATCATGGCGTCCGCTTCGTCACGCATGACGGCCAGGGCGGCAATCGCGGTCGAATTCGTACGTACGATGGTGCGCGCGGCTTCCGGCGTGACGCCCTGTCTGCCAGTATAGGACAGATAGAGATCGACGTAGTCGCGATAGCGCGGGTCGTCTTCGGGATTGATGAGTTCGAAATCCGTTCCCGGACGGATTTTCAGGCCGTAGCGGCGCAGGCGCGTTTCGATAACCTGCGGACGACCGACGAGGATCGGAGCGGCGACGCGCTCTTCGATCACAACCTGGGCTGCACGCAACACGCGTTCATCTTCGCCATCGGCATAAATTACGCGCTTCGGCTTTTCCTGTGCGCGAGCCGCGGCAAAGACCGGCTTCATGATGAGGCCGGACCGGAAAACGAAGCGATTGAGGCGATCGAGATAAGCTTCCATGTCTTCGATCGGGCGCGTCGCCACGCCTGTTTCCATGGCGGCCTTGGCCACTGCCGGGGCGATGCGGAGAATCAGGCGCTGATCGAATGGCGAGGGGATGATATAGTCGGGTCCGAAAGTGGGCGTATCGCCGGAATAAGCGCGTGCGGCGACATCGGAAGGCTCTTCGCGGGCGAGTGCGGCAATCGCGCGAACCGCCGCGAGCTTCATTTCTTCGTTGATTGCAGTGGCACCGACATCGAGCGCGCCACGGAAGATATATGGGAAGCAGAGGACGTTGTTGACCTGGTTCGGATAATCCGAACGTCCGGTGCAGATCATGGCGTCGGCGCGGGCAGCACGGGCCTCTTCCGGCATAATTTCCGGCTTCGGGTTGGCGAGTGCCATGATGAGAGGCTTTTCGGCCATCTGCTTGAGAAGTTCGGGCTTCAGCACGCCAGCGGCCGAAAGGCCAAGGAACACATCGGCTCCGCCGATAACGTCCGCCAGAACGCGCGCGTCGGTCTTTTGGGCGTAAACTTCCTTCCAGCGATCCATCAGCGTGTTACGGCCTTCGTAGACGACACCTTCGAGATCGCAGACCCAGATGTTTTCGCGCTTTGCACCGAGATTGACGAGCAGATTAAGGCAGGCAAGGGCCGCTGCACCTGCTCCGGAGGTGACAATCTTGGCGTCGCTGATTTTCTTGCCAGCGAGTTCCAGGCCGTTCAGCACTGCGGAAGCGACGATAATCGCCGTGCCGTGCTGGTCGTCATGGAAGACAGGGATGTTCATTTTTGCGCGAAGCTGCTCTTCAACTTCGAAGCACTCGGGAGCCTTGATATCTTCAAGATTGATGCCGCCGAAAGTCGGCTCCAGGGCAGCGACTACATCGACGATGCGATCGATTTCGTGCGCGTCGATTTCGATATCGAACACGTCGATATCGGCAAACTTTTTGAAAAGGACGGCCTTGCCTTCCATGACCGGCTTGGAAGCAAGTGCACCGATATTGCCAAGGCCAAGAACCGCAGTGCCGTTCGATACGACGGCGACGAGGTTCCCCCGGGCGGTGTATTCGGCAGCCGTTGCAGGGTCTTCGTGGATCGCGAGGCAGGGAGCGGCTACACCGGGCGAATAGGCGAGCGCCAGATCTCGCTGGTTGCCAAGGGGCTTTGTCGCCTGAATTTCCAGCTTTCCGGGCTTCGGATAACGGTGAAAGAACAAGGCTGCTTCATCGAAATCCGAACGGGAAGTGGAAGGTGTTTTCTTGGTCATGGTCGCATCGCTTTCCAAAATCTCTTGTGCAGGGCAAAAGCTTGTTTGCACGTGGAGGAAACGGTGACATCCCGTTTCTGCACGCAGCTTTCGCTCACAACTTCCGCACGCTGGGCCATTATTGTTCTTAGTCTATCGGCTCAAGTCTCAGTAGGCCCGTTTTCGAGAATGAGTTTTTCCAAATTGCAGATCTATCGTTTGGTGCTGTTAAAACGCACTCTGATAAGCGCCGCCATCGATAACGAGATTCTGCCCGGTAATGAACCCGGAATGTTCCGAGCAAAGGAAGGCGCATGCCTGCCCAAATTCCTTCGGCTGGCCAATTCGCCCGGCAGGAATTGCCGACGCTCGCTTCGCAGCTTCCGCATCGGGCGTTGTGCCATTCTTCTGGGCGGAAAATGCAAAGCCGCTGCGAAGCCGGTCTGTGTCGAAAGCGCCGGGGAGAATGTTGTTGATCGTCACGTTGGAGGCTGCGACCGTCCGGGCGACACCCGCGAGAAACGCGGTGAGACCGGCACGAGCCCCGGATGAAAGATCGAGACCAGGAATAGGCGCGTATACAGACGTCGATGTGATGTTGACGATACGACCGAACCGGCGCTCGACCATTCCGTCGATCACTGCTTTGATCAACTCCAGAGGAGTAACCATATTCTGCGTTACACCTCGAAGGATCGCATCGCGGTCGAGAAGGCGGAAATCCTTGAAGGCCGGTCCGCCGTTATTGTTGACGAGAATGTCAGGCGCGGGACAGGCGGAGAGCAGTTCAGCCTGTCCTTCAGCGGTGGATACATCCGCGGCAACAGCGTCAACCCTTACATTAAATGCCTGCCGAATTGCTTTCGCGGTTTCTGCGAGGGTTTGCTCATTTCGCCCATTGAGAACCAGGTCGCACCCGGCTTCGGCGAGTGCCTCTGCACAGGCTCGTCCGAGCCCCTTGCTGGAAGCGCACACAATTGCTTTTCGACCTTTCAGGCCCAAATCCACGGCTTCATCCTCGCAATTCATTCAGTTTTCAAGACATGCCACCAAGCAAGCAGTCTGATCAACCGGATTCTGGTTCATCGGCTCATATGTCCACCTTTTAGGTCAGAAACCGTGTTACACGAGAACAAAATTTGGTGAGTTCCGCTATTCAAGCGGAGGCGTAAACTCTGCCCTTGGCCGTATCAGCGATCCATTATCCGCCTGTTCCAGCGCATGAGCGAGCCACCCCGCGATACGCGCGAGCGCAAACAACAACAGTGGCGCATCTGACGGCAGGCCATAGATTTCAGTCACTGCGGCGAGGGCGAAATCGACATTCGGTTTCTCACCTAGAATGTCTGCAGCGGATTGTTCAAGATCGCGATAAGGCGCGGGCAGTTCCAGATGTTTCAGCAGGGCGGAAGCACGGATATCCCCGGTTTCGCCGTAAAGCGGATGGCCGAACAAATGAAACTGGGCACCTTGCCTGAGCAAGTCCTTGATGGTGGCTTCGGCGCCTATCTGGCGGGCTTGTGCGATGATTGTCGTTGCGGCAGTTGCGGCACGTCCATGTCGCGGGCCGATCAATGTAGATAACCCGGCGAGAACTGCTGCGGAAAGTGGCGCTCCTGTCGAGGCCGCAACGCGGGTGCCAAATGCTGATGCGTTGAGCTCGTGATCGGCCAGAAGCACCAGTACGCGCCGGATCACATCGCTCGCCCGCGGCTTTTGCCAGGCTGACGCAATGCGTTCATGCATAGGGGCGCTGGATGAGGGAACGTCAAGGATCGTATTGTGGAATAACTGCAGCAGAGCGAAAGCCTCTTGCTGCAGGATTGCCGTGGAACGTCCGGAACTGGGCAGATCATTCGCTGCCCGAATGGCAAAGACGGTAAACAGCCTTTCCAACGGGGAAGATTGTGACTGATGTCTGCTTAGCTTCGTCTCGTCGAGATTGCTGGCACTCGTATCGAAATTCATTTGCCATAGCAGAGCGGCCACTTCTTCCAAGGTTGCTGTTTCGGACAGTTCGACCGCGTCACGACCGCGATAGAGCAGGCGACCGTCGACAATGGTCGAAATGCCCGAACGCATGATGGGAAGCCCCCAACGAATAGTATCGGCAGCAACAACGCTGTCTCTTTTACGACCGGGACGCCTCTCGGCCAATCGATGAACGTCGTCCGATCTGTAGAGGCTGCGTCTGGGGTCGTCGGGCAGCGGCTTGGAACGAATGCGGCCGCGGCTGACGTTGGCATAAAGGGTTTGCGGCTTTGTCTGAAGAATGGAAAGCGCTTCCTCCGCTGTGAGCCAGTTCATTATTGCTCCCAACATTGATCGATTTCATCAAGATTGACGTCAATTATACTTGGAACCAATGTCGAAAGGCAAACAAGGAGAAATACCATGAATAGCGGACTTGAAGATGTGGTTGCTGCCGAAACCGTGCTGTCTGATGTTGATGGGCTTGCAGGCAGGCTGGTCATCCGCGGTCGATCGCTGGATGATCTGGTTCCCCACAGCAGCGTCGAAGATGGAATTGAACTTTTGTGGGACGGATTCTTCGAACAACTCCCGACAGGAGAAGAGCTTCAGAAGGCGCTCGGCGAAGCCCGCTTGCAGGTATTTCATCACACGGATGCGCTTGATGACGCACTGATGGAATTGTCGCCGCTGGAAGCACTGCGTGCCTTGATGGCTCGCATCCCGGACGAGGACGATTTGACAGCCGCCTTGCATCTAATGGCCGCACCGGCGGTTTTCACAACCGCAATTTTGCGTGAACGCAAGGGGCGGCGCCCCATCCGCCCTGATCCCACACTGCCGCATAGTGCGGACATACTCCGCATGATGAATGCCGGAATGCCTGACGAAGTGGAAGTTGCCGGGCTGGATACTTATCTCATGGCGGTTTGCGATCATGGATTGAATGCCTCGACATTCGCCGCCCGCGTCGTGGCATCGACGCGTGCCGGCCTGACTTCTTCCCTGCTCGCCGCAATCAGTGCGTTGAAAGGGCCGTTACACGGTGGAGCTCCAGGGCCGGTACTCGATATGCTTGATGCCATTGGCAGGCCCGATAATGCAGAGTGGTGGCTTGAATCGGCAATTGCCGACGGAGAAAGGTTGATGGGCTTCGGCCATCGGGTCTATCGTGTGCGCGACCCGCGTGCTGACGCCCTGAAAGGCGCCTTGAAGCGTATCGAATCCCTTGGGCATGAGCGTGGAAAACACCGGGTTGAGTTGGCGGAGGCCGTGGAAAAGGCAGCCATAGCAATTCTCAGGCGCCACAAGCCGGATCGGGCTCTCGAAACCAATGTCGAGTTCTATACCGCCCTTTTGCTTGAGCAACTAGGTTTCCCTCGCGAGGCATTCACCTGCGTCTTTGCAATGGGCAGAACCATGGGGTGGATAGCTCACTGCCGAGAGCAGATCGCGACCAACAAGCTCATTCGTCCGCAATCGCGTTATGTTGGTCCAAAGGTGGAGCTCGTAGCTTGAAACATAGTCAGCGCATTCGAAGCTGTGTGAAGTTGCTCATCGCACCATAAAAACAGCTGTCATATCGCTGTGACAGGAATCGGGTTTTCTGCGCTCAGATCAGGTTGCCATTGAAGGGGACAACCAATGAGCGCAGATGCTCCACAGCCCAGAAAACTCCGAACGCTCTTCATTTCGGATGTGCATCTCGGTTCAAAAGCAGCACAGGCTGAACTGCTTTTGGATTTTCTCCGTTATCATGAAGCGGAGACAATCTATCTCGTAGGGGATATTGTCGATGGATGGCGCCTGCGGCGCAATTGGCATTGGCCGCAGGAACATAATGATGTCGTCCAGAAGCTGCTTCGCAAAAGCCGCAAGGGCGCGAATATCATCTACATCGCCGGCAACCACGACGAATTCCTGCGAAATTTCCAGGGAACGCATTTCGGCGGCATCGAAGTGATGAACCGGGCGATTCATGAGACGGCGGACGGCCGCAAGTTTCTGGTCATCCATGGCGACCAGTTCGATGTAGTTGTCCGCAATGCTCGCTTCATCGCTTATCTCGGCGATTGGGCATATGACAGTGCAATCTGGATAAACACAGTGATGAGCCGTGTCCGCTCGCTTTTCGGATTGCGCTACTGGTCATTTTCGGCCTGGGCGAAATTCCGGGTCAAGAAGGCGGTCAATTTTATCGGCCAGTTCGAGAATGTGGTTTCTGAAGAAGCGCAGCGTATTGGTGTCGACGGAGTGATCTGCGGTCATATCCATCATGCGACGATCGAAAGCATGAATGGCGTCGAATACATCAACACGGGCGACTGGGTGGAAAGCTGCACCGCTGTGATCGAACATTTCGACGGTCGGATGGAACTTGTCGAATGGACCGAACGCCGTGACCACCGCCCGAAGGCAGGACGCGTCAATTCCGACAGCGAAGAGTATGACGAGGGCAGGATAATCCAACTGCCGCGCACCGTTCGCGAATTGGCGAACCTTCGCCGATGAAGAAAATCGTCATCGTCACCGACGCCTGGCATCCACAAGTCAACGGCGTCGTGCGCACGCTGACCAAGTGTCATGATCTGATGATCGAACGGGGATATGACGTCACTGTCGTATCCCCATTAGACTACAGATCAGTTCCGTGTCCGACATACCCGGAAATCCGGCTGGCCTTGACGACACCGGGCGCGCTCAAGCGGCGCTTAAAAACCATGCAGCCGGATTTCGTGCATATTGCGACTGAAGGCCCGCTTGGATTTATGGCTCGACGTGCCTGTCTGAAAATGGGGTGGTCCTTCACGACGAGTTTCCACACACGGTTTCCAGAATATCTGCAGGAACGCTTTCCGGTCCCTCCGAGTTGGACCTACGCATTCCTTCGGCGTTTCCATAATGCGGCCCGGCACACGCTCGTGCCTACCCAATCCATACTGGATGACCTCAAGGCCCGTGGCTTTACGCAACTGGATCTCTGGACGCGCGGTGTCGACCGGACATTGTTCTATCCCCGACCCGAGGTGCTGAAGGAACTGCCCCGACCGGTTTTTATCTGCGTGGGACGAGTCGCGGCAGAAAAGAACCTGCCTGCATTTCTGGAACTCGATCTTCCCGGCACAAAGCTGATTGTCGGAGACGGCCCCTCCCTTAATGATCTGCAGGCGCGGTTTCCAGAAGCGGTGTTCGTCGGGAAACGCGAAGGCGAAGCGCTGGCCCAGACTTATGCCGCGGCCGACGTGTTTGTCTTTCCTAGCCGAACGGACACGTTCGGTCTCGTTTTGCTTGAAGCGATTGCATCCGGCCTGCCCGTCGCAGCTTATCCGGTGCCCGGATCACGAGATGTTGTCGGTGTTACCGGTGCAGGCGTTCTTTCCGAAGACCTAGGCAAGGCATGCTTGGCCGCCCTGGAGATGGAGCCGTTTGAGCCTGCAACAGTGCTCAAACAATTCACCTGGGATGCCTGCGCCGATATCTTTGAAAGTGCGCTCGCTCCAGTCAACGGGGCAGGGAGCGAGAGCTATCGACGCGCAGATCAGCCCCAGACGGCAGCTTCCGGCGGATAGACCAGAGCGCCTTCATAACGCAGGCCGGGATTACGGTCATGGGCCAGAAGCAGCGGTCCATCTAGGTCGACCACATTGGCTTTCTGGGCAAGCAGGACTGCCGGCGCCATACCGAGCGAGGTGCCGACCATGCAGCCGACCATGATCTCAAGCCCCAGGTCAATCGCCTTGTCCCGCATGATGAGGCCTTCCGTCAGCCCTCCCGCTTTATCGAGCTTGATGTTGACTGCGTCATAGCGTTTGGCAAGTTCTTCAAGGCCCACCGACGTATGAACGCTCTCATCGGCGCATATGGTGACCGGTCGTTCGATTTCACTGAGAATCTGATCGTTGTCGGCTGGCAAGGGCTGTTCGATAAGGACGACGCCTGCTGCGGCCGCGGCGCGCATGTTCTCGGCAATATTGTCGGCTGTCCATCCCTCGTTCGCATCGATGATGATCCGGCTGTTCGGAGCAGCATCTGCGACGGCGCGGATTTTCTCGATATCGTTTTCACCGCCCATTTTCACCTTGATAAGAGGATAATGGGCGACTTTTGCCGCTGATTCCGCCATTTCGGAAGGCGTGCCGAGCGAAACGGTGATTGCCGTTTCAAGTGGGCGTGGCGGCATACCGAGCATATCGGCAACGCTTTTGCCCGATTGCTTTGCTTCGAGGTCCCATAGAGCGCAATCGACTGCGTTGCGTGCAGCTCCGGCAGGCATCAAATTCTGAATATCCTGCCGCGTCGCGCCGTTCTCGATAGCGGAGCGGACGGCCTCGATCTGGGCGCTTACGCTTTCGATACTCTCGCCATAGCGTGCATAAGGAACGCATTCGCCACGTCCTTGACGAGAACCGTTGCTGATCGCACACACAACAACAGTGGCCTCTGTCTTGGAGCCTCTGGAGATTGTGAATTTTCCGGCGATGGGATAGCGTTCTACAGTGATATTCAAGGTATTGTGCATAGAGATGCCCTCTGGGACGCAGTATTTCGGTCGTTCAACGACTCGTATATGAGGTAGGCCATGTTGACCGACACTGCCGACAAAGCAAGAGCCACCGACAACTCTGCGCCGAAGATTGATCTGGCGGAGCACGACGGCGTGCGCCATATACGGATGAACGGTCGCTGGGTATCGCAGAGCGTCAATCTTGTCGATGACAAGGTGCGCCGCCTGGAGAAGGCGGACAAGAGAGAAGCCACGATCATTGATATTTCTGGCGTGTCCGGTCTCGATACGGCAGGCGCCTGGCTCATTGAACGCTTGCGGCAGCGTCTTGTCGCGCAGCAAGTGGAAGTGCAGCTGGAAGGTGTGCGTCAATCCTGGCTTCCTCTGATGGAGGAAGTAGGGCAGGCCGTCGAGCGTACCCTGGACATCCCACGCCAGAAGAAACCGTTCTTCCTTATTTCATTTCTGGCCGCGCTGGGCGGTGGCGTTGTTTCCTTGGGTCGTGACTTCAAGATGGCGATGCACATTCTTGGTGCCACGATCCGTGGAGCCCAGTTGAAATACGGACGCGGTAGCGGCATCCCCTTCGCTGCGATTGTCACGCAGATGGACCGTATGGGGGTGGGGGCAATTCCCATCATCATTCTGATGTCGACGATTGTCGGTGCAATCATTGCCCAGCAGGGTGCGTTTCAGTTGCGCTATTTCGGCGCTGAAATCTTTGTCGTCGATCTGGTCGGCATTCTGGTGTTGCGTGAGCTCGGCGTACTTCTGACGGCTATCATGATCGCGGGGCGCTCAGGAAGCGCCATTACTGCCGAGATCGGCTCCATGAAAATGCGTGAGGAGACCGACGCTCTTACGGTCATAGGTCTCAATCCGGTCGGCGTTCTGGTCTTTCCACGTCTCGTGGCGCTGGTCATAGTGCTGCCATTGCTCACCATCGTTTCCGATCTCGCCGCGCTGATTGGGGCAGGTGGTGTTGCCTGGTTTTATTCCAATATTTCGCCAGATGCATTCATCAGTCGCCTGCATGACGCCGTGGCGCTGAACACTTATTTTGCAGGTCTTATCAAGGCCCCGTTCATGGCGATGATCATCGGAATTCTCGCTTCGGTAGAAGGTATGAAGGTTGGAGGCAGCGCGGAATCACTGGGCCGTCGCGTGACTGCTTCCGTTGTGAAGGCAATCTTCGTGGTTATTGTCGTGGATGGTCTGTTCGCAATGTTCTATGCGGCTATCAATTTTTAAATGCAGCTTATGTTCTTTATTTTTAATGGGTTCTTTGAGACACAGTTGCACAGAAAATTGAACCCTCAATCCTGTTCACTGGTTCAGTCCGAAGCCAAGCTCAGCTAAAGAATGGTTATGGAGAACGGCATCGACCATCGGTCGCAACCGCAGGATGAAGACATTCGCCAGACGGCCGTGCCGATGATCTCGGTGCGCGACGTAACGGTTTCGTTCGGTCGCCAGACGGTGCTCGATAAGTTGTCTCTCGAGATTTATCGGGGGGAGGTGCTCGGTTTTATCGGCCCTTCCGGTTCGGGCAAATCCGTCTTGATGCGAACCATTCTTGGTCTCAATAAAAAGCAGACCGGGGAAATCGAAATTCTCGGCCGCAATATTGATCAGTTGAATGAGCTGGAAAAGATGTCCATCGATATGCGCATGGGCGTTCTGTTTCAGCATGGGGCGTTGTTTTCAGCATTGAACGTTCTTGAAAACATTCAGGTTCCGATGCGCGAGTATCTTGACCTATCACCGAATCTGATGGACGAGCTGGCGCGGCTGAAAATCGATCTGGTCGGCTTGAAGCCGGACACAGCGGAAAAATTTCCATCCGAGCTCTCGGGCGGCATGATCAAGCGCGCTGCACTGGCACGCGCGCTGGCCTTGGACCCAGACATCTTGTTTCTTGATGAGCCCACATCGGGACTGGACCCCATTGGTGCAGCCGAATTCGATGACCTGATCGCCAATCTGCGGGATACGATGGGGCTGACCGTCTATATGGTCACGCATGATCTCGATAGTCTTTTTGCAATCTGCGATCGGATTGCTGTGCTTGGGGGCAAGAAGGTGCTCGTCAGCGGCACTATTGAAGACATGCTGACGGTGGACGATCCGTGGGTTAAATCCTATTTTCGGGGCAAGCGTGCGCGCCAGATCGATCCGTCGGCGCCAACGAGACGGCGGCCCGGCAGCCGCTTGCAGACTGGATAAGATATGGAAACTAAAGCCAATTACGTACTGGTGGGTGTCTTTACGCTGATCGTCAGCCTATTGGCTTTCGCTTTCGTGTTCTGGATCGCCCGTTTTGGCGAAGCACGCGATTCTCTGGAACTTGACGTTCGTATTCCAGGTTCGGTCACCGGCCTTTCGATCGGAAGCCAGGTTCTGTTCAACGGTATCAAGGTTGGCGATGTACGGGCGCTGCATCTGGATGAAACCAATCCCGAAATGGTTATCGTCAAGACCCGCGTCAACGCGACCACGCCTATTACTCGCTCAACGGCAGCAACTCTTGGTTTTCAGGGGCTGACAGGACAGGCCTATATCGAACTAAAGGGCGGCCGCCTCAATGAGCCCAATCTTCTGACAGAGGCTGCGAAGGTAGACAGTGTTGCCCGCATTGATGCCGATCCATCCTCAATCAACAATCTTCTCGCAACTGCGCAGGATATCGCTGCACGCGCAAATTCGGTGCTCGGTCAGTTGGAAGGCTTTGTGAAGGATGCGCGCGGCCCACTGACAGATACCATCAACAATACGAAGACGTTCACCGACGCTCTGGCGAAGAATGCCAACATCATTGAGGAACTCGGCCAGAATACCGGCAATATCAACCAGATCGTCACCGACGCCAAGGACATGATGGCTCGCTTGAATGCCGCGTCTGTGCGCGTCGATGCCATCCTGG
The DNA here is from genome assembly GCF_041930145.1 of Brucella ciceri. Taxonomy (NCBI): domain Bacteria; kingdom Pseudomonadati; phylum Pseudomonadota; class Alphaproteobacteria; order Hyphomicrobiales; family Brucellaceae; genus Brucella; species Brucella ciceri. The sequence continues at coordinate 148,677 of NZ_JBHEEV010000002.1, forward strand.
CCAAGACCGACAAGCTTTTGTCCAGCGATGACAAGGATGGCGTTGTTGCCCAAGCGAAGGCAACATTGGAGTCCATCCGGCAGACGTCAGACAATCTCGACAAGCGACTGGGACCTATTGCGGACAATCTGCAGCGTTTTTCCGGACAGGGACTGCGGGATGTCCAGTCCGTCGTGGTTGACAGCCGCCGTTCCATTCAGCGCATAGAACAAGCTATCACCGATCTTGAGCGAAATCCCCAGCGTCTTATCTTTGGCGGTCAGGGGAATGTACCTCGGTACGACGGGAGGACGCGTCATTGAATTTCAAAACCGGCTTTAATGATATGAAATCACGTCGCGTTGTTCTCCGCACCGCTTCGGTTCCTTTTATTTTTGGCCTGCTTCTTGCGGGCTGCGGGACGACAACACCGCTCGACACGTTCAATCTGTCTGCGCCCCAGCCCGGTGTGACTTCACCGAGCCGCAAAAATGTGCAGTTGCTGGTTCCGACGCCAACAGCTCTCAAGGCGCTTGATAGCGAGAATATAGTCGTCAGTTCCGCAACGGGTTCCATCGAATATCTGAAGGGCGCTCAATGGGGCGACAGGCTGACAAATATCGTGCAGTCTCGTCTGGTGCAAGCCTATGAGAATACCGGTGTATTTGGCGGGATTGGCCGTCCGGGAGACGGACTGGCAATCAACTATCAGATCCTCACCGATCTTCGAATGTTCGGCATTCAGGCCTATGCCTCGCCAAAGCTCGCAGTTGTCGAGCTGGCCGTGAGGCTGATGAACGATAAGAACGGGGAGGTTCGTGCGACCCGTGTTTTCCGTACGGCCATTCCCGTCGGCGGCGCGACGAATGCAGCTTATGTGAAGGCGCTCGACGCCGCCTTTGAACGGACTGCCAGCGAAATCGTGAACTGGACGGTAACGACGCTCTGAACCGGCGAAAGTTGATTGATGAGGAGGGCCGGCGATTAGAGCGGTTCCTGTTCTAACAGAATCGCCGGAACCGCTCTAACTATTTGTTCTATCGCATTATCCAACGCAAAACCGTTTCACACTTTTGCTGGAAATGCTCTAGTCGCTGGCCTTTTTTATGGATTGACGCAGCCTGTTGCTGGCCGATAGCCCAACCAACAAAAAACGCGGCCCGAAGGCCGCGTTTTTTCATTTCCGTTTCTTAGCGGAGGCGACCGCTTGCGTGAGCAAGCATTGTGTAGACTTTGCCGGTATCTGAGGTGAGGTAAGTCCGCGTTACCATGTTGTCACGGTCGTTGCGGGCGACGTCCTCGAGAAGACGCTGGAAGTCGTCCATGTAGCGGTCCACGGCGCGGCGGAATTCGCCATCCGTCTGATACTTGCGCTTGATATCGTCAAAGGTCTGCTGACCTTTCAGCGTATAGAGGCGACGGGTAAAGACGTTCCGCTCACCACGACGATAGCGGTCCCACAGTTCCACAGAAGCTTCATGGTCGATAGCGCGCGCAATATCCACCGATAGCGAGTTCAGCGATTCAACGACATGGCTTGGCGAGCGAGGCGTTGCTGTCGGCTGTGCCTTGGGCTGCGCGGCCTCTTCTTCCTCACGGGATGCGCGGGCAAGGAGATCAGACACCCAACCACGCGGCTTTTCCGGTTGCGCAGCTTCGGATGATGCAGGCTGCGCCTTCGGCGCTTCGTAGACGCGCTGACGGAGAGCGACATCTGCCTGCGCCACAGGCGCCTGAACGGGAGCCGGACGAGCTGCAGCGGGTGTAGGACGCGAGACCGGGCGATCTGCACGGCTTTCGCCGACATCTACCAGGCGACCGGACTTGTTGACGATTTCGGCCAGTTCCTTGAGCGCATTGATCTGCTCGCTCACGGCCTTGCGCATTGCCGTCGTTGTTTCCTTTGCCTCAGCAGGCATATCGAGAACGCCGCGCTTCAGTTCACCACGGGTCGTGTTGAGCTCGTTGCGGATTTCGCTGGCCGTTCGACGGATGTCGTCGGTTGCCGCAGAGAACTTCTGTGCAGCCTGTTCGACGATTTCCGAAACGCTTTCGCGCATTTTTTCGGCAGAAGAGCGGGTCTGGCCTTCGGCGCGCTGGAATGCAGATGCCACCAGCTCTTCGAAGGATTGCATCAGCTTTTCCACGCCTTCCGACTTCTCGACCAGGCCGGACGCCAGCTTGTCAAGCGCCTGATGGCGATCTTCAAGCGTGCTGACGAGGCCGTTTTGAGCCGAATTGATCATTTCGGAAGCCGAGGAAAGAACCTTTCCATGCTCTTCGAAGCGGTCGGCGATGTCTGCAATCTGAGACAGCGTGCTGTCCGAGATGGCCCGCAAAGTACCGATATTGCCGTCGATCAGGCCTGTGGAGGCCTGGAACATCTGCGCGGCGCGGTTGGTGTTCTCGACAAAGCTCGATGTCGTGTCGACAAGGCGACCATCGATGTCGGTAAGATTGCGCGTCGCTGCATCGATCAGCTTGCCCAACTCGCCGTTCGATGCGGCGAGACGGTCGATCAGTTCGCTGACATTATCGGAAAGTCCGGTTTTGGCCTGCTGGACAGCAGCAATTGTTTCTGCAGTCCGGCTCGCGAGTGCATTGACCAATGCGGCATTTTCCGAACGAAGTCTGTCGGTTGCGGCATGCGTTGCTTCTTCAAGTTGTTGTGCCAGCCCACGACCGCTATCAGCGAGCCGCTGCACGAGCGGCTCTGCCGTATCGTTGAGAATCTTGGTGATTTCCTGCGAACGGGCAGCAAGAACGGCGTTGAGTTCGCGGGTGCGTTCTTCCAGCGTAACCGCAGTCGTGTCGGTTACCTGTGCGATACGTGCTTCGACGGAGCCGAGTTCCATCGTGATACGTGAACCGATGTCGCCCAGACGGGTAGCGATTGCATCGGCACGTTCTGCAAGACGGGTTTCGGTGCCAGCGAGATTGTCGGCAACGCTGGCCGAGAAGGATTCGCTGTGACCAGCGAGCGTCTCACTCGTCTTGGACGCCGTATCTGCGATACGAGCCTCAATCGTGCTGAGTTCGCTGGTGAGGCGGTTTTCGATTGCTTCAAGCCCGCTGGCGATGGCATTGGCGCGTTCGCTGAGACGGCTCTCTGTTCCAGCCAGATTGTCGGCGACGCTGGCCGCAAAGGCCTCGCTGTGACCGGCAAGCGTTTCACTGGTTCTGCTGGCCGTATTGGCGATGCGGGCTTCGATCGAGCCCAACTCGCCAGTGAGGCGGCTTTCGATCTCGCCGAGGCGACCGGCAATCGCATCGGCGCGGTCGCCGAGGCGGGCTTCCGTGCCAGACAGGTTATCGATCAGGCGTGCGCTGAATGCCTCACCGAAACCGTCCAAAGCTTCACCGGCCTTGGCTGCTTCAGCTGAAAGCGTGCTTGCTGCTTCGCCGATCTTTTCACGTAGCGTGCCTGCAACGATGCCGGCGCTTTGTTCCAGTGCCCGACGGACATTGTCGACGCCGATGGTGAGCGCCTTTTCCATCGTCTGGGTGCGTTCTTCGATAATGCCGGTCTGGCCTTCGAAAGCGCGGCTGATAGCGGAGCTGCTGTCGGCAATTGCATTGTGCAGGTTGGCCGTGCGCTGTTCCAGAATGTCGCTGTGATCCTGAAGCGTCTGGCTCAGCGAGGCGGTGCTTTCGCTCAGCGTCGAGCGGATTTCGGCGGCACGGGTTTCAATCGTGCGCTCATGACCGTCAAGAATACCGGAAAGGGCATTGTTGTGGTCGTTCAGGACGGTATGCAGACCGCTCGTGCGTTCCTCGACCTGACGGATATGCTCACCCAATGTTGCGACGAACGTGTCGCGGCTGGCGCCGATGGACGCGTTCATGCTGCTGGCGCGCTCATCGAGAATACGCGCGAGCGTATCCTGGTTGTCGGCGATAAGTGCCTGAAGCGAATTTACGCGTTCGTCGAAGGTGCGGGCGAGAACTTCGCGATTTTCGTTGAAGTTATCCCGCATTGCGGCCGCGCGCTCATCCATCAATTGAGCAAGCATGGCCTGGTTGCCTGCAATGATGCCATGAAGCGTGGAGGCGCGTTCTTCGAGCGAACGGCTGTGATCTGCGAAGCTCGCATCGAGCAGAGCAGAGTGGCTTTCCATTGTCTGGCGCAGCGCGTGGGTCCGCTCTTCCAGAATTGCCGCATGGTTGTCGGCAACAGAATTGAGCGCCGATGCACTCGCGTTAACGGCATTTTCGATGTCACTTGTGCGTGCCGCAAGCGTGTTGGCGTGTCCGCGGATAACGGCGGAAACCCGTTCGGTTTCGCCTTCCAGCGATGCAGCGAGAACATCGCGGCTTTCGGCAAGCTTGCCGGCAAAGGCATCCGCCTTTTCGCCGAGGATGTTGCCGACGCTTTCGCCGATAGACGTCAGATCTTCACCGATCTTGGTCTTGGTTTCATCGATCATCGTGCTGAGCGAAGCGCGACCGCTGGAGAAAGTCTCTGCGATTTCGCGGGTACGGGCGATGAGATTTTCATTAATCTGACGAGAACGGGTCTCGAGAGCCGCGTTGAGTTTTTCAGTGCTGCTGTCGAGTGCATGTGCGCGAGCTTCGAATTCGGACAGAAGCGACCGGCCGCGCTCGGAAAGTGTGCTTTCGAGGTTGGCGAGGCGAGTGTCGAATTCGCTGACCATGGACTGCGTTGCGCCGCCGAGCAGATTGGCGATACCGCTCGTACGTTCGTCCAGAGCCTCAGCCAGACGGTCGGATACAGTGCGGGATTGCTCATCAAGTGTCGCGATACGCGTGTCCAGCAGGTTGGCAAAGGCTTCACCGGAAGTCGTGATGCGCGAGCCTATGTCTCCGGTGCGGGTTTCGATGGCTTCGGCAATAGCGCCGCCGCTTTCATTGATGCTGCCGATCAGGCGTTCGCCAGATTCGGTGAGCAGGGTGCTCAACTGTTGGGAGGCAGAAAGAACATTGTCGCGGATGATGTTGGAAGCGCTCGAAAGTTCTTCCTTGAGCTGTTCGTGCGCACCCGAGATCGACGAACGCACGCGCTCGGCATGGCTGACGACAGCTTCACGCTCGTTGCCGAGATCGCTGACCAGCGAACGAATGCGAACTTCATTATCGCTATAGGCGCGTTCCAGCTGATTGACTTCGGACTGGACAAGCGTTTCCAACTCGACGGCCCGCGCCAATGTGCGTTCGATACCTTCGTTCATGGCGGCGACTTCGCGACGCACAGCCTGTCCAAGAGTAGAAACGCGATCACCGGAAACGGCTTCCGGCTGCAGTAGCCGCATGGCAGCTTCCGACATGCTGCGTGCAGCCAGATGCATTTCCTGAGCACGCTTTACGAGCTGCGCAAATCCCCAGAACATGGCGACGGGCAAGGCTACACCAGCCACGACGCCGAGACCGGCGGGCGAAGTGAAGAAGTCCTTGGTGGCCTGCATGCTCGAGAAGACATCAGGATTGATGGCCTTGCTCAGCGCAACACCGCCAGCAGCCCAAAGCACGCTGATTGCGGTCGTGGTCCAGAACAGCTTCGACGAGTTTTCGGTCACGCGGCGTGGAGCTGCGATTATTGCTTTTTCACTGCGGGAATCGTCGTTTGCTGGCGTGAAGGTAGAGGAGGCGACATTGGCAGTCGTCGCGACAGACGGAGCGGAAACAGGCTTGCTGACCGGCTCTGGCGTGGGTGCTGCTGACTTCGAGGTATTGGCCGGCTTGTGCTGCACATTGGCCACGGCTTGCGCCACGGGACCTGCAGCTTTCACGACCGGCGGAACCGGTGGCGCCGCAGGCGTCGCAATCACCGAGGCTGTGGTGATGGTAGCGGCTTTTGCAGCGGTTTCCACTGGAGAAACGGCAGCGGGCTCAGCCGTTTTGGTCTTCTGTTCGGCAACCAGTTCTTCAGCCGCGCGCGAAATCTGCTCTTCCAGATCATCGACCGAGAAGCCTTCATCGAAGGCACTCAAGTCCATATCCATATCAAGATCGTCACCGAAATCGATATCGAGTGCCTGTTCCAGTGCCTTTTCAACCTCAAGGTCGAGCTTCTGTGCCTTGGATTTGGAAGCCATTGTTCGCCTACCTCGTACTCATTACTGCGACGGCCGGACCATGAAAGAGCCGTTACAAAACTTTCTCCGCCATTTTGCATCGTATCGGGTCGTGCCTGTTAAGGAAATAGGCGTCTTTTGCCGATACCTAAAACTTTAAATACAAGGTTAACGGAAACCGGCTCAATTCGTGAAAATTCGACATTTCCGGCCTTCTGGCATTTACCAGCAAGTTGTGGAAATTGATCTGAACCATTGGGACTGCCTGAAAGAGCACCGCAAGTTTATTAACAAAAATACTCTCTTTGCGTGCAAAGCCTATCGCAGTCCGCTCCATGATTGCATCGTGTCGGCTCGGGATTCTATCCGTTCTTTCTCACAATCATTGCTTCTTATCATATGATGCACTTTTGGCTGACGGCAAGGAAGAGGTTTACGGTCGTGAACGCAACTGTCGGATTTGCCAGGCGAGGAAACCTTCAATCGACGCACGGCATATTGGCGCAGTTGCGGACAAGTGCGCGGTCAAGGTTGAAACTGTTTCCAGAACGCCGTATCTGCGATTTCGAGTTTATTTGCGTTTTCAAGCCGGGATGGTGCGAACGCTGAAGACAAAGATCGCGTGAAATTTGCGCGTTTCAAGGAATTAAAATGACGAAGATCGTATTCGTATCCGCTGACGGCGCGACCCGAACCGAAGTCGAAGCCGACAACGGGTCCAGCGTGATGGAAGCTGCCATTCGCAATGGCATTCCTGGCATCGATGCGGAATGTGGCGGCGCTTGCGCCTGTGCAACCTGCCATGTCTATGTTGACGAGGATTGGACGGACACTGTCGGTGGGCCGGACGCGATGGAAGAGGACATGCTGGATTTCGCTTATGAGGTCCGCCCGACCTCGCGTCTCTCATGTCAGATCCGGGTGTCGGACGATCTTGAGGGCCTGGTCGTACAGGTGCCAGAACGCCAGAACTAGGCTTTTAAAGAAGTAGGGATGCGATGGGTGATGAGCCGCAGAACGATATTGTTATTATCGGCTCCGGACCCGTCGCACTCTTTTCCGTCTTCCAGCTTGGGCTTTTTGGTTTCAAGTGCCATCTCATAGAAGCCTGTGATCGGCCCGGCGGTCAATGCACGGCACTCTATGCTGACAAGCCGATCTATGACGTACCCGGATTTCCCGAAATCATGGGCGAGGAGCTCGTTGAACGGCTTCTCAGGCAGATCGAGCCGTATAATCCGGTTTTTCATTTCAAGAAGATTGCAGACAGCATCTCTGCCGATGAATACGGTGTGACCATCAATACTTGCGATGGTGAAAAGTTCTACGCCCGCGCTGTGGTGGTTGCTTCCGGTCTCGGCGCGTTTACCGGTAATGGGCAGGTTATCCGTCCTGACCCGCTTGCAAAGCTTTCACTGTTGAAAACGGGTAATATGCTGGCTGTAAGTTCGGAGACCTTCAGAACTTCGAGTCCGAAGGTCTATGCCATCGGGGATGCCTGTCATTATCCGGGCAAACTGAAACTGATCCTGTCGGGGTTTCACGAAGCCGCTTTGATGACGCAGGCCGTACGACGGGAATTGGCCTAGCTTCGGTTCGCTATTTGGAAGCCTGCTGGGCGCGCTCCATGCGATAGGTCAGCAAGCGCGCGAAACGATCTTCGAAATTGATTGTCTCAACCCGGTCGAACCGCTGCTGCTCCTTGTCATGTGCTTCCATGAGGCGGGCTGTTATTTTGTCTATGTCAGCGCGCAGCACCACGCAATCCGTGCGGCTGCGCAGACCACGTATTTCCCGTTCCATCCGGCTCGCAAAGCTCCGGGCGATCACGATGTGGCTTTCTTCATGCCGACGAATATCCTGCACCAGCGTATCCCAGATCAACGCGAGTTCCGGCGTAGCCTTGCGACGCTGCTTCCAGCGGGGCAGGGAGACCTTTGCGTGAACATTCACGTAAACATCCTGCACCTTGCAGTCTTTTCCGGGTGCACGACCATAGCGCACTTTCGCGTCGAAACGGATTTCAGCGGCACCGGGGTGATGCCGGCCTGTCTTCTTGAGGAAGGGGCCGCTACGGGAAAGCGCCTTGTCGAGGTCCGCCGCCGTTTTGCCGCTTACGGTGTAATAGCTGAATTCGCGAAAGATCGACGCGGCCTCGGCCTGGGGAGCTACCATGGCAAGAACTGCACCGAGAGCCAGAACCTTCTTTCTCAAATTCATGTCCTGGCACCTCTTTCTAAAACCAGTAGGAAATTCGCTTTTTGCTGCCACAAGCATGGCATGCAATCGTCAAGAGAACTATAACGCCCTTCACAAAATGACTTCAGGCGAGGTTGGTTGCAACCTCGCCGCAATGAAAAGTAGCACGGAGAATGGCACAGGAACATTTCGCTATGACGAAAGAATGGCACCTCGCGCATGGACGAAGCATCCATGTGGGGACTAAGGCCATTATCATGGGCATACTAAATGTCACGCCCGACTCTTTTTCCGATGGCGGCCAACATGAAGAGTTGGAAAAGGCCCTTGAAGCGGCTGGCCAGATGCTCGCCGACGGAGCGACAATCATCGATGTTGGAGGGGAATCGACCCGTCCCGGAGCCGCCGCCGTCGATGCCGAAACTGAAATCGCACGCGTTATCCCCGTCATCGAGGCATTGGCAAGGAGATTTGATTGCATCATCTCCATCGATACTTACCGCGCTGCAACGGCGCAGGCCGCGGTCAATGCCGGAGCACATATCGTCAATGACGTCTGGGGGCTCCAGCGCGAACCGGAAATTGCTCATGTAGCTAGATACAGCGGCGCGGGACTGGTCATCATGCACACCAGCAGGGATCGCCCCGTTCTTGCCGATGTCATTGAAGATCAGTTCTCGTTCCTCAATGTCTCGCTGGATATAGCGAAAGACGCAGGTATTGAAGAATCCCGCATCGTGCTCGATCCGGGGTTCGGCTTCGGCAAGAACAAGGATGAAGACGTTGCGCTTTTGGCCAGGGTGGATGAACTTCAAAAACTCGGGTTTCCGTTGCTGGTCGGTACATCGCGCAAACGTTTTATTGGCGGTATGACGGGAAGGGATATTCCGCTTGACCGTGATATAGGAACTGCGGCAACGTCGGTCGCACTGCGTTTGGCAGGTGCCGACATCTTCCGTGTTCACAATGTCGCTTTTAATAGAGACGCACTTGCCGTTGCAGATGATATCCTGCAATCAAGACGCAGCGAAAACAGGAAGTGAAGCCGTGTATACGATCCGAATGATGAATTGCGCGTTCTTTGCGCACCACGGCGTTTTCGATGAAGAGCATAAGCTCGGCCAGCGTTTTTATGTCGATGCCATTCTCGATGTCGATCCCGGCAACGCGCTGGAAAACGACGATATTGACGGCACTGTGCATTACGGTATCGCATTCGCCGTCATTCAGGACATTATCACCGGGCGCCAGCGCTATCTGATCGAAACGCTGGCACTCGACGTTGCAAAAGCGCTCGCCGCCCGGTTTCCGCAGGTAAAGCGCGCGGAAATCACCGTACGCAAGCCGAACGCGCCAGTACCGGGTGTCCTGGACCATGTTGAAGTGACCGTGGTCTATCCGCAGTGAACACGAGCAAATCTTACCGCGCCTGGCTGGGGCTCGGCGGAAATATCGACGATCCAGTTGCCTCGATGGGCAAGGCCTTGCGCATGCTGGATGCAAGGGCCGACACGAATATCGTCGCCGTTTCGGCAGTTTATCGCACGCCGCCATGGGGCAAGACGGACCAGGCGTGGTTTCACAATGCCTGCGCCGAAGTCGAAACTTCGTTGCAGCCATTGGAGTTGATTGCGACCTGTCTCGATGTTGAACGCTCTTTAAAGCGTGTCAGGCTGGAGAGATGGGGACCGCGCATTGTCGATATAGATATACTGGCAATGCAGGATGAAGCGGGCAGGGCTGTCATTATGACTGACGCCGCTCTGGTATTGCCGCATCCACGTATGCACGAGCGCGCTTTCGTGCTCGTGCCGCTGAACGATATCGCGCCTTCTCTCGAAATCGGAGGCAAGACGATTGCCGACTGGAATGCCGGGATCGAACAGTCTGGAATAGAAAAAGCCCGCACGGATGCGGGCTGGTGGCGGGAATAGGGTCGGCTCAGTTCTTGGCGATGCTACCGACAGCGATATTATCGACGCGCTTCAAATTCATGCCGATGACTGGAACCAGCTCCTTGTCGACGCGAACGGAAACCGTCACGTTCATCGTGTTCGGATCAGAGATGCGCGCCAGCATCGCACCGTTGAGCTGCTTGCGGTTCAGGCCGAAGACGACCTTGTTGCCGCTGACTGAACCCGATGTAACGTCAAGCCCCTTGCCTTCGGCGCCGTCGTTGAACTTCCCGGAATAAGCCGAGCCAACGCGTGTAACGGTGGCCTTCATCGGTTGCGAGAAAACGCCGACGCGGCAAGTGCCATCCAGCGTCATTCCAATGCTTTCATCCGGCGTCGATCCAGCGAGATTACAAACGAACTTCGTGCCTTTGTATTTTCCGGCAACGATTTCGCCCGGGCCGGACCATTGGCCTTCGATGGTTTGAAAGAACTGCTTGTCCTTGTCGGCGGCCAGAACCGGCGCGGCAGAAAATGACACGGGCAGCAGCGTCAGGCAGGCGGCGATGCAATTCTTCATATTCAGCTCTGTCCCGGATTCACGACCTTGATTGGACGTCATTCCTAATCGTTGTTTTTCAGCATGTCACGACCAAAACTGGCCGCACCTCGCAAACCGTCGGATATTCCGAGGCTGCCAAAAGCCGATTGAAGGAGAAGGGCACGGATTGAAGGGGAGTGTGCCGATACACCGGATCGCTCGATTCTGGCGCAGATTTCTATCTGCCATAATCGGCGGGAATGGTTAATGCTTCGGAAATAAACTGCTATTTTCCAGAAGGCTTCTTATCGGTGCGTTCACCGCTGATCCTTGCAAGATCGCCAATAAAGTCGCCGATACCGGGCCGTTTTTCCGCATTGAACGGGAATGGACGCACTACATCCATAGCTGCAATTCCGATGCGTGCCGTCATCAGCCCGTTGACCACGCCCTCGCCGAGTTTGGCCGACAAGCGGGAGGCAAGACCATGGCCGACAAGCTGTTGGATCACACTGTCTCCCATGGCCAGCGTGCCCGTCACGGCCAGATGAGCGATGACCCGGCGGGCAAGTTTAAGGAAACCCAATGTCCCGGGCCGACCGCCGTAGAGTTGTGAAAGCCTGCGGATCAGCCGGGCTGATTCAAAAATGACATATCCGATATCGACCAGCGCCCGCGGGCTGATCGCAGTGACAATCGAAACGCGTTTGGACGCATTCAGAATGAGTGCGCGCGCCTCCCGGTCGAGGGGGCGGAGAATTTCCGTTTCGGCAAGCTGGATCAGATTTCGCCCGTCAATGATATCGTCCGTGAGACCATCCAGAAGCTGTCGTCCGCGCGCAGTTTCAGGCAAGCTCGCCGCAATGGAGCGCAGTGCATCCACGGCCTTTCTGGCCGCCGCCATATCGTCACGCTCAGCTGCATCTGCCGCGTCCTTGCGAAGATGCTGCACTGAAGCGAGGCGGCGGAGTGCTGCCAGTTCGCGAACGACGATGGCGATAAAGGCGGCAAGCGCAATTATAGCGACGCCCAAGGCGGTCCAGCCCAACCAGTCAGCGCGCGAAAACAGTGCCCGAATGAGGTCTTCAATCCAGATGCCGACGGCGAAGGAAACAAGTAAGCCGAGCGCGCCGAACAGTATTTTGCTGAGGGACCAGCCCTTGCGTTCGGGCGCTTCATAGGATGGGTCGAGGATCTCCAGTTCGGCTGCCTCGTCGTCGCTCAAGGCGAAAACATCCGGTTGCGCGATAACCGCATCAAGGTCACGGACCGCGCGGGGACGGCGGGGCGCTTCATCCACCGTCTCGGGATGGATTGTGGGCTGATTTACCGTGAATGAAGCCGGTCTACGTGGTGTCTTCTCAGTCATGCGAGACGATCCCCAATCAGAAACTGCAAGGCGCGATCCAGCCTTATATGAGGCAGGGAAAGTGTCAGTCCTTCGGCGGTACGTTCAAGCCGCGGAGGGCGAAAACGGACGAAACGGATGGCCGGATCATCCTGCGCAAAGGACTTTTCAAAGATCGCATTGGGATTCTTCGGTAAATCTCCGGGAAATATGGCTGTTTCGGTTTCACCATCGAACACCTCCCCGTCGATCTTCTCGCCCTCCAATGGGGTTCCCACGATGACCGGGAGAGTTTCCTTGCCCTGTGTCACGGTTGCCTCGCGGGTCGCGCGGACCGCAGCCATTGCGAGGACATCAATATCAGCGCCGGAAAAATCGGCTCGCTCTATCGCTCGCTCGACCAGACGCCGCACGATGGCTTGTAGGCGGTCATGACTTTCATGGTGCAGATGATCGGCTTTCGTTGCCGCAACAAGGATACGCCCGATCCGGCGCTGGATCAGGCCCGTCAGCAGATTGGCGCGCCCCGGCCGGAAACACGACAAAATATCGGTGAGCGCGCGTTCCAGATCGGCCACGACGGCGCCGCCGGCGTTCATCGCCTGCATGGCATCGATCAGCACGATCTGCCGATCGAGCCGGGCAATATGCTCGCGAAAGAATGGCTTGATGACGTAGGTTTTATAGGCTTCGTAACGCCGTTCCATCATTGCGCCCAGCGAGCCGGCCCTCAGATCGTCCGGTTTCAGGTTTGGAAGCGGAGCGAACGTCAGCGCGGGTGAGCCCTCAAGGTCTCCCGGCATCAGGAAGCGTCCCGGCGGCAGGGTGGATAATGCGCGCTCATCGGCTTTGCCAGCACGCAAATACGCCGTGAAACTTCTGGCGAGGCGCTGGGCCGTCAGTTCGTCTGCTTTTTCAGAAGGGTCAACGAGAGCGGCTTCGCTAATCCACTGCTGGGCCAGATCCTTGTGTGTTGGTTCATGGGCCAGAGCAAAGGAGTCCGCACTGAATTCCGCATAAGATTTGCCAAGCAGAGGCAAATCGAGCAGCCATTCGCCCGGGTAATCGACAATATCAACCGAGAGCTTGCCCGGTGACAACCAACGTCCCCAGGCGGAAGCGGATTCATATTCGATCGTGAGGCGCAGTTGCGAGATGGCGCGGGTGGAGTCCGGCCAGATACGCTCATCGATCAATGCCGACAGATGTTCTTCATATTGAAAGCGGGGAACAGCATCGTCCGGTTGCGGTTCGAGCAGGGCTCGTGAAATGCGGCCCGATTTGTAGGCTTCGAACATCGGGAGCCTGCCGCCATGCAGCATGTTGTGAACGAGAGCCGTGATGAAGACCGTCTTTCCGGCGCGCGACAGACCCGTCACGCCGAGCCGCAATGATGGAGACAAAATCCCGGTCGCACGATCTGCCAGCGTATCCAATGCGATCTTCGCTTCGTCGCCAATACTTGTCAGCTTAGCCAATTAATCCTCGCCCAATTCACTGATCTGTCAGCGGTATAGATAGGGTGGCCCCAGCGGCCTTGGCAAGGAAAGCCGGTTGCTTCGCGGAAAATCTACTGGGGCAGTATGAAGCTTTCCAGATAACCAGCGCCGCGCTCAAGATCGGTGAGGGAGGCGGGAAACGTGATTTTGGCCAGCGCGGCAGTAGGAAAGCCAGCGCGCAGTTTCAGAAGGCTATCTTTGTTGCCATCGCTACATAAGGCGAGTGCCAGATCTTCGATACTGGGATTATGTCCTACAAGCATCAGCGTTGCCGCGTCACCGTGTTTGCGTATGGCTTGCATGTAGTCAGCTGCGCCGCCGCTATAGATCGTATCGTCGACGATGGTTTCGATCTCGATACCCAAACGTTCAATAATGCCGAACGCAGTTTCTCGCGTTCTGCACGAACCGGAAAGAACCACCCGATCGGGATAAAGCTCGGTTGACTTCATAGCCCTTGCGAGCCGGTCGAGTGCAGCTTTGCCTTCCTGATCAAGAGGACGATCGAAGTCCTTCATTCCCGGTCTGGCCCACACGGCTTTCGCGTGTCTTAGAAGAAGCAAGCGACTCATCTGTAACGTTCCAAGCTGTGTTTCTCCTGCATTTTTCGCCATAATCCGAGAGCGAATGAACGCTCCGGTTGCCTATTCTCCCGATTTTTTGATGGCTGTCAGCATTATTTACAGGTCCCATTTGCCTAATTATTGAGCTTCAGGAACTTCTCCCGGGGGAGAGTGGTTTCGACTGAAAAGATACCGGTGTTTTCCGCAATTGATTGAAGTTATTCTGAAAGTGGCAAGAGCAAATTTTTGCGTTCAGTTCTATGTTGCACCATTTTTACGCATAATCATACAAAATTGATGCACTAAAAAGTAGTGAAGTACGCTTGTTTGATGTTGTGTCCTTGTTGCTATGGAACTATATAACCGCTCGCGTCTCCTAGATGTGGGGTAATTCAGAATGAGTGAATTGATTGACCTTGACTATAGGCCCACTGAAGACGAGCCGTTCATGAACGAGCGGCAGAAGTCTTATTTCCGTGCGAAACTGATCGCATGGAAGAACGATATTCTGCGTGAAGCGCGCGAAACGCTTGAGGCGCTGCAGCAGGAAAATGCCAACCATCCCGACCTGGCGGACAGGGCATCCTCCGAAACGGATCGGGCAATCGAGCTGCGAGCTCGCGACAGACAGCGCAAACTGATCTCAAAAATCGACGCGGCCCTGAGCCGCATTGATGAAGGAACATACGGTTTCTGCGAAGAAACGGGAGAACCTATCAGCTTGAAGCGGCTTGATGCGCGTCCGATCGCTACGCTTTCAATCGAAGCACAGGAGCGTCATGAGCGTCGAGAAAAAGTCTATCGCGACGACTAGTGCGCCTTCCGGAACGTGTGAAACAGAGCGTCGATCTAATTCAATCTGATCGTAATATGCTCTAGGTCCGAGACGGTTTGAAAATTATAGGCTGCGGTTTCCGCAGCCTATTTTCTTTTATCGATATGACTTCGGCGGGAAATCAGTCCCGGCGGATTCCATCCTTGGTCAATTCACCGAGGAGCTTTTCCATTTCGTCCTCGATATCGTCCTTTGTCTTGTCTTCGAGCCCATCGTCGGTTGCCGAAATCTCAAGCGAACTCAGAAGCTCATTCTCGAAGAACTCGGTATCGAATGAGGCCGCTTCCTTGCTCTCCTTGCTGGTAGAGCTCTGCGAATTGATGTCTGCGGTGATGGCGTCCTGCAATGCATTGCCGAGGTCCGCCAGATCATCAGCGGGCGGTTCTGTCGAAACTGGCTCGGATACCGCCGGCTTTGACGCCGCAATCGGGATATCAGGTTCGATGCGCTTCGGTTCGGAAGGCGTGGAGAATGCTGGCGCTGCTGTTGTGGATACCATGGGACCCGTTACGTCGAGCGATGGAGATTTGTCCGCGACCGTTGTTTCACGCTCAGGAACGATACTGCCGAGATTTGCCGAGGCGACCGACGTAACGGCAGCAACGCCGGTAGCGGTGACACCACCTGAGGAGGTTGAACTCACCACTCCGCGCGAAACCTGGCTTAATGGATAGGCCGGGTGGGCGCGTGTTGACTGTGGCTGTGCCTGCGCGGGGCGGGGCGGCAATACTGTGCGCGGTTGCGGTGGATAATTCGGCGCGGGCCGTGGTTGTGGTCGAGCCTGCACCGGCTGAGCGGGTTTCGGCTCGACAGGCGATTGCGACGAGTGTGACGCCGCAGCCGGAGCCTGGGGCGGAACACGAACCGGCGTAGCAGCCTGGGGGGCCGGTTCTTCTCGTGCTGGCTCGGGTTTGCGGTAAGCCGGTGTTTCGATTGCGGAACTGATCTGGATCGCTTCGTCCTTCTCGTTCGCCGGAGGCGTCTGCAGCGACAGAGCAGGGGTCTTTTCATTGGTCAGCACTTCGTGCTGCTTGAAGCGTTCGATGTGCTCCGGTTCTATCCGAGAAGGCTGCGCCCGCGCATGGGCCCGCGATTCCATGACGATATTCTGCTCCACCACAACGTCCGTGGGGCCGCCGATGAGCAACAGATGCTCCACATCGTCACGGCGAATAAGGACCAGCTTGCGCCTGCTGTCGACTGCCGCCGCATCCATCACGGAGAGCCGCGGTTGCCGCGTACGTCCGTTGGATACGTAAGTACCGCCGCTGAAACGGCGGATAATACTGAGAACAACGAAAATTCCGCAAAGAATGATCGCAAATATTAGGATGAAGCCGACAATATTAGCCGCGCTCTCTCCAACGATGCCGCTGAGCCATTCCTTCATGCGGATACCCTCTTATACAATAAACGAAAACCTGCGATGAATGGAGACTGCGCTTCCCCCGACACTCCACATCATCGCGTTGTTCATACAGTAGTTGAATTTCTAAGCCTTGGGAATGTTTCTTGGGAATGCGAGAAATATATGATCCCCAGGCAAAACAGTGCAAAAAAGTCCAATTTGCACCGTTTCAGTGCAGCAATGCTTGTACTGCTCGCCGAATAAAGCATTCTGCGAATCGGGTATACCCTGACATATCGGCTTTGCGGTCCCACGCGATAGCCGAACCGCGCGGAAAAGTGCATTCGAGAAAATCGGATATGCAGATGATTGAAATGAGGTCTTGGCTGATCAAGAAGATGCACGGCACTCTGATGCCCGCTCATGTTCAGCCACGCAACATGAAAGGGCAACTGGCTTGATGTCGCGACAGACGGACAATGCCTACCCGAAACCGCTCGTCATGCCCAAGCGCAATCGCAGTGGTGCCCTTCGCCTCCTGATCGTAGGCATATTGCTGACGGTTGCAGCCATCGCCTATTTTGTGTTTCGAGACCAGTTGGGAGATGGATTTGCCCTCATTCTGATGGGCATTCTGTCAATGGTCGGCGTATTCTATCTTTTCGGCGCAGTGACAGGCCTCATTCAATTCAGCCAGAAGAACGGCGAGCAGGACCTCGCGCATTCCTTCATGGATTCGCAGCCGGAAGGGACAGTCATTTCCGACGCGCGCGGCCAGATCGTCTATGCCAACCAGGCTTATGCCATGATGACCGGCGTGGCGAATGCCGAAGGCGTTCGCTCGCTCGACAATGTGCTGACGGCGGAACCGGCTGCATCTGACGCTATTTACCGTCTGACGAATGCCGTGCGTGATGGCTTGTCGGCGCAGGAGGAAGTGCGCCTTTCGGGCGGTCTTTCCCGCGAGGGACGTGGTTCACTGGCACCGGTCTGGTATCGCATCAAGGCACGTCCCATTGAAGCAGGGCAGGAATTCAAAAGTCCGCTCGTCGCGTGGCAGATTGCCGATATTTCCGATGAGCGTGCCGAGCAGGAGCGCTTCTTTCAGGAACTGCAGGAAGCGATCAATCATCTCGATCATGCGCCGGCTGGCTTCTTTTCGGCTGATCCTTCGGGCCGGATTATCTATCTCAATGCGACCCTCGCCGAATGGCTCGGAGTCGACCTGACACAATTCACGCCGGGATCGTTGACGCTCAATGACATTGTGGCCGGCAGCGGAATGGCGCTCATCAAGGCGGTGAAGGCTGAGCCAGGTACAAGCCGGAATACCGTCATTGATCTGGATCTTATCAAGCGCAACGGGCAGAGCCTTGCCGTCCGGTTCTATCATCGTGTTCAGGCCGCGCGCGACGGAACGCGCGGCACGAGCCGCACCATCGTTCTTGATCGTGCGGAGGGTGAAGATTCATCAATGGCGCTGCGCTCCGCCGAAGTGCGTTTCACGCGCTTCTTCAATTCGGCTCCGATGGCAATCGCTGCGGTTGATTCCGCCGGACATATATTGCGCACCAATGCGCGTTTCCTTGATATTTTCGCGCCTGTCGTTGATCGCGATGCGATTGACGGAAATGCGAAGCTTGAGATCGTCGTGCATGAGCGTGACCGCGAGACTTTCAACAGGGCGCTTGCGGCTGCCTTTGCAGGACAGGCAAGCATTTCGCCGGTCGATACAGTGCTGCCGGGCAATGAAGAGCGGCATATCCGCTTCTACATGAGCCCCGTAACCGACCTGGGTGGCGAGCGCGCCGAGGAAGCTGCGATTATCTCTGCCGTTGAGACGACCGAGCAAAAAGCCCTCGAAAACCAGATGGCACAGAGCCAGAAGATGCAGGCCGTTGGCCAGCTTGCAGGCGGCATCGCGCATGACTTCAATAATGTGCTCACTGCCATCATCATGTCGTCGGATTTGCTGCTGACCAATCACCGCGCGTCTGATCCGTCTTTCCCAGACATCATGAACATCAAGCAGAACGCCAATCGGGCCGCCTCGCTTGTGCGCCAGTTGCTAGCATTCTCCCGCCGTCAGACGCTGCGTCCGGAAGTGCTCGACCTGACGGACGTTCTGGCGGACTTGCGCATGCTTCTGGCACGTCTGGTTGGCAAGGACATCGAGCTGAAAATCGATCATGGTCGCGATCTATGGTCGGTCAAGGCCGATCTCGGGCAGTTCGAACAGGTTGCGGTCAATCTGGCGGTGAATGCACGCGATGCCATGCCGGAAGGCGGTGAAATTACGCTGCGCACCCGCAATGTGCCGATGCAGGAAGCCGCGAAGCTTCATTATCGCGATCTGCCGGAGGCGGA
This sequence comes from Brucella ciceri, assembly GCF_041930145.1. Taxonomy (NCBI): domain Bacteria; kingdom Pseudomonadati; phylum Pseudomonadota; class Alphaproteobacteria; order Hyphomicrobiales; family Brucellaceae; genus Brucella; species Brucella ciceri. The sequence continues at coordinate 167,283 of NZ_JBHEEV010000002.1, forward strand.
TTATGTAGTCTTCGAAGTTGAAGACACAGGAACGGGCATACCCGCAGACGTGCTTGAAAAGATTTTTGAGCCGTTCTTCACCACGAAGGAAGTGGGCAAGGGCACCGGCCTTGGCTTGTCGATGGTCTATGGCATCATCAAGCAGACCGGTGGCTTCATCTATTGTGATTCCGAAGTAGGAAAAGGCACGACGTTCAAAATCTTCCTGCCGCGCCACATTGAGGAAAAACGCGCAGATGATGCGCCTGTCGTCGTGAAGGAAAAGAAGGTGGAGAAAGCCACCGATCTTTCCGGTTCCGCGACGGTTCTTCTGGTGGAAGACGAGGATGCAGTCCGCATGGGCGGAGTGCGTGCACTCCAGTCGCGCGGCTACACGGTGCATGAAGCCGCGTCCGGTGTCGAAGCGCTTGAAGTGATGGAAGAGCTGGGCGGCGAGGTGGATATTGTCGTTTCGGACGTGGTCATGCCCGAAATGGACGGCCCGACATTGCTGCGTGAACTGCGCAAGACGCATCCGGATATAAAGTTCATCTTTGTATCGGGTTACGCTGAGGACGCCTTTGCACGTAATCTTCCCGCGGACGCCAAGTTCGGATTCTTGCCAAAGCCGTTCTCGCTCAAGCAATTGGCAACGACAGTTAAGGAAATGCTGGAGAAGCAGGATTAATGCTTCGTTGGCTTTGAACATGAAGGGCAATATAGCCATTCTCGGAGGCGGGCCATCGGGTTTGATGGCCGCCGAAAGACTATCCGCTCTGGGCCACCGGGTGACGGTTTACGAGCAGATGCCCACGGTTGGCCGCAAGTTTCTGCTTGCCGGAAAGTCCGGCCTGAACATCACGCATTCAGAAGATTTTACAGCTTTCGCCAAACGGTTCGGCTCAAGCAGCGAGCTTATCTTGCCAGCCTTGACGGCCTTTGGTCCTATCCAGTTGCGCAAGTGGGCGGATGAATTGGGGGCCGACACGTTCGTCGGCTCTTCTGGCCGTGTTTTCCCCAAGGCAATGAAGGCATCGCCGCTTTTACGCGCCTGGGTAAAACGTCTCGAAGATCAGGGCGTTCGTATTCTTACCCGGCATCGCTGGCTTGGTTTCGAGGGCAATGGCCTGCGAATTGAAAAGCCGGATGGCGTTGAAGTCATCACATGCGACGCTGCGCTCTTTGCCTTTGGCGGCGGAAGCTGGCCGAAACTCGGTTCGAACGGGGCCTGGATCGACGAATTTCGACGCAAGGCAATCGACATAGCGCCGTTTCGCTCAGCCAATTGCGGTTTTGATGTCGTGTGGAGCGATTTCTTTGCCCAGCGTTTCGCCGGTGAACCGGTAAAGTCTGTCACAGCCACGTCTCATGCAGGCACGACACAAGGCGAGTTCGTCATTACCCGAGGCGGTGTCGAGGGGAGCCTCATCTACGCGCATTCCGCAGCCCTGCGCGACAGCTTGGAGGAAAACGCGCAGACGTTCCTGACCCTCGATCTTGCGCCGGGACGAACTGTCGAGCGCTTGGAAAGCGATATTGCCCGGCAGGATGCAAAGCTGAGTTTTGGAAACCTGTTGCGCAAGGCAGCGGGGCTTACAGGCGTAAAAGCCGCGCTCGTGACCGAGTTTACACGTGACAGAAGTCCGAAAGCGCTGGCCTCCACCATCAAGGCGCTCTCCATTCCGCTTATTCGTCCGCGCCCGCTTGCGGAAGCGATTTCGTCGGCTGGCGGCATTCGGTGGCATGAAATCGATGGGCACTACATGCTGCCGAAGTTTCCCGGCGTTTTCGTTTCCGGAGAAATGATCGATTGGGAGGCGCCCACTGGCGGGTATCTTCTGACTGCCTGTTTCGCGATGGGCCGTGCGGCGGCCGATGGAATCGACGTATGGATCAAGGCTGGCAACACGCTTGACGCGAGGTGACCCGATCTGGCTTCTTCAAGTGGAAATCAGCATAGCCGGATATGCGATGTGCTCACTACAGGATAAGCTGGTGGAGTTGGATTGAATGTTTGCCGTCTGAGGGGAAGGTACATTCGCATGAATACAGCTTCTGCCACCGCCGCACATCCGCTTCTGAGAGAAAGAGACGGGCACCATGCCCGGGTAACATTCGAGGAACTGTTCTTCGACCTGGTCTATGTTTTCGCGGTTACGCAACTCAGCCATGAGCTTTTGCACAATCTGACATTAACCGGCGTAGCGGAAACGCTCATTCTCTGGTTCGCCGTGTGGCTGGGCTGGCAATATACCTGCTGGGTAACAAACTGGTTCAACCCGGAGACACCGCAGATACGCAGCCTTCTGTTTTGTATCATGCTGCTCGGCCTGGTGATGGCTTCTTCTATCCCAGGCGCATTTGCAGAGAATGGCTGGATATTCGCGCTGGCTTATGTGGCCATGCAGCTCGGCCGGACCGGCTATATCGTTTTTGTCCTTGGGCAGAAACATCCGCTTGCCGCCAATTACCGGCGAATGCTCGGCTGGCTCACCATTGCAGCCGTCTTCTGGATCGCCGGTTGTTTTGTTGAACATGAAATCCGCATGGCTTTCTGGCTGATCGCCGTGCTTTGCGAATATCTATCGCCGATGTTCGGCTTTGCATTGCCGGGGCTCGGGCGTTCCCATACGAGCGACTGGACCATCGAGGGAGGGCATCTGGCGGAACGTTGCCAATTGTTCGTGATCGTCGCACTTGGCGAAACACTGCTCGCTACCGGCGCATCGCTGTCCAATGCCGATGTCTGGAATGTCGCCTTGATATCCGCTGTGCTTGCAACCTTCGGCGGCACACTTGCGATGTGGTGGCTATATTTCGGAACTTCCAGCAAGGACGCGACAGAAACGATCACTCATTCCCCAGACTCAGGGCGGATCGGCGCATATTTCCATTATGTCCACGCAATACTGGTCGCCGGCATTATTGCGACGGCAGTGGGAAACGATCTGGTGATGGAACATCCACATGATCCGCTGAAAACAGCCTATGTTCTAACTCTTGTCGCTGGACCGGCAATCTATCTGATGGGCAGCGCGATCTACAAAAAAGTTGTCTATGGCCTGATCCCGGCGTCGCACATTTTTGGCGTGCTGGCCCTGCTGATAGCCATTCCCATAGGTTACGCGGCCAATCTCTTACAGATGGGAATCCTGACGACGGTAATCATGCTGGTCGTGAGTGTCTGGGAAGGGCTCAACAAGCGGCTGCGCGCCCCTGCAATGATGAGTTAACTGGACTTCCAGCTCGTCTGTCCAATCCCTATCTACGAAGTCAGACCCGTGTTTTGGAACTTGTAGCGCACCATGTCAGATACGCAGCCCGCCGATGAACCAGCAGCCGAAAATACTCATGTCAAAGTTGCCCGAAAGGTCGACATCGTAGTCATTGGCGCCGGGCAGGCAGGGCTTTCGTCAGCCTATCACCTGAACAGGCTCGGTCTTGCCGGAGAACGGCAATTCGTGGTTCTCGACAAGGCTCCAGGGGCGGGCGGGGCCTGGCAATTTCGATGGCCTTCGCTGACGCTCAAGACTGCAAACGCCATTCACGATCTGCCTGGCATGAAGTTTGAAGATATCGTCGAAACGGAGAATGGCGAAGTGCGCGCGTCGGTGGCCGTCCCGCAATATTATCGGGCTTATGAAGAAAAGTTCGATCTTCCAGTGCATCGACCCGTAACCGCAAGAGTTGTCTGTGACCGTGGCGAGCGGCTTCGGGTGGAGACCGATCAGGGCAATTACTCGGCTCGCGGGGTAATCAACGCGACCGGCACATGGGAGACGCCCTATGTTCCGCCTTATCCGGGTGCGGAACTGTTCAGAGGCCAGCAGCTACACACTCGTGATTATCAGACAGCGGGGGAGTTCAGAGGTAAACGTGTTCTGGTGGTCGGCGCTGGCATCTCGGCCGTGCAGCTTCTGGACGAAATATCGCGCGTGACGGAAACCGTATGGGTGACGCGGAAGGAGCCTGCATTCAGGGAAGGACCATTTACGCCTGAACTGGGGCGCGCTGCGGTGGCCCTGGTCGAGGAGCGTGTGCGCCGAGGCTTGCCGCCGGGATCGGTCGTTTCTGTTACCGGCTTGCCGCTGACACCGGCCATTGAAGCAGCGCGGGCTCGCGGTGTGCTCAACAGGCTGCCAATGTTCAAGGAGATTACGGAAACCGGGGTTCGTTGGGAAGACGGAAGGGAACAATCTTTCGACGTGATCTTGTGGTGCACCGGATTTCGCAGTTCGCTCGATCATCTTGCCCCGCTGCAGTTGCGCAACTCCGAAGGCGGCATTCTCATGACCGGGCGTCTGGCGACACAAGTGGCTGCCGATGCCCGCATTCATCTCGTTGGATACGGTCCGTCAGCTTCGACCATCGGTGCAAACAGGGCAGGTGGCGCGGCAGCGCGGGAGTTGGCAAGCCACCTTGGACTGATATGATCTGATGCAACCAATTTTGCGAGGGGCAGCATGCGGCGCATTCTGAAGTTTGCAGGGGGGGCACTGCTTGCCATCCTGCTTGGAGCAATCGTGTGGCTGGCTGTGAAACCGCCCGAACTTTTGCGTGTCGGCACGGGCTACGCCGCCAAGATCGTCTGTTCAAATGTCTTCATAGCAGGACGTGATGCTGCCAGTGTTCTTGCAGACGATGTTCAGGCACCGGGAAATCCGTTGCTCCGGTTTCTCGATGCGTCCGTTGACAAGAGTCGCGGCAGCGTAACAGTGCGCATTTTCGGCTTTTTCGCGCCAAGTACCGCAACCTACCGCCCGGCGCTTGGATGCGCGAATATCCACCAAAGTGATTTGCGGCTTGAATTACCGACGGGGCCGCAAGTGCCGGCAGAGCCCATCCAAATCGAGAGCGACCCGGCGATACAGGCCATAATCGAAAACGATGCCCTGGCTGGCCCTGGCATGCGGGCGATTGCCGTTATCCGCGACGGCAAACTGATCGCGGAGAATTATGGTCCGGGCTTTAATGCTGATACGCCCTTGCTGGGATGGTCGATGACCAAATCCGTCATGGCAACGCTGATCGGCATGCGCATCGCAGAGGGACGCATGGCGACGGAACGTACGGACCTTTTGCCTGAATGGAAGAATGACGGCCGGTCGAAGATTTCCCTGGCAAACCTTTTGGCGATGAACAGCGGCTTGCGCTTCGATGAGGATTACGGCACCGTGGCGGATGTCACGCGTATGCTTTTTCTCGAACCGGACATGACCCGATTTGCCGCCTCGTTGCCGCTGGAGGAAGCACCCGGCACGAAGTTCAACTATTCCAGTGGAACGGCGAATATTCTATCAGAGCTGTTCATGGATAGTTTCAACAGCCGCGAAGAGGCGCTGGCCTATCCTCGACTTGCGCTTTTCGGCCCGCTTGGCATGCGCAGCACCATTCTGGAGGCTGACGCTTCGGGCGTCTTTGTCGGCTCCTCTTATATGTACGCGACGGCGCGCGAATGGGCACGTCTGGGTGCATTTCTCGCAGATGACGGAAAGCTTTACGGAAGACCGGTACTGCCTGCGGACTATGTTTCGTTCATGCGCAGGCCCACGCCGGAGTCGCAAGGACGTTACGGTTCTGCGCAGGTCTGGCTTCAACTGGGCGGCGTGAAAGCAGGTGAAGACGGTATTCCCGAAGATGCTTTCTGGATGTCGGGACATGACGGGCAAAGTGTCATGGTCGTTCCGTCAATGCATCTTGCCGTGGTTCGCCTTGGCCTGACACCATCCCGCACTGGCTATAACGTTCAATTGTTGAACGCCAAAATCATTGAGGCTCTCCGGAGGGAGCGTTGAACGTCAGTTTGCGAAAATCGTTTCCGCTCGGATTTTGGAAAGCGCTCAGGCCGAATTGCGGCAATACCGCATAGAGGTGATCGAAAATGTCGGACTGGATCTGTTCGAACGATGCCCAGACCGTTGTGTTGGCGAAACAATAGATCTCCAGCGGCAAACCTTCGGGTGTAGGGTCCATCTGGCGCACCAGCAGCGTCATACCCTTGTGCACGCCGGGATGGTTGCGAAGATAATTTTCTACATAGGCCCGAAACGTGCCTATATTGGTGAACTGACGCCGGTTGACCGGATTGTTGGCGCGGTCGCCCAGCTTCTGGTTCCATTCGGCGATTTCCTTGGCTTTCTTCGGTAGATATTCCGCCAGCCAATCGACCGTGCCCAGTCTGGCGCGCTCTTCCTCAGATAGAAATCGAATAGTGTTCTGATCGATGTAAAGAGCACGCTTGATCCGTCGGCCACCAGATTCCTGCATGCCGCGATAGTTCTTCATCGGCTCGGTGATGAGCTTGCGGATGGGAATTGTGGTGATCGTCTTGTCGAAATTCTGCACCTTGACCGTATAGAGCGCGATCTCCGTGACATCGCCATTGGCGTCGAGGTTCTTCATCTCGATCCAGTCGCCGACACGCACCATGTTGGAGGAAGCGATCTGCATGCTGGCGACGAGGGAAAGCAGCGTATCCTGAAAGACGAGGATCAGCACTGCCGCCATGGCACCGACACCGGAAAGCAGGATAACCGGCGATTTGTCCAGCAAGGTGGCAATGATTAGAACCGTCGCGATGATATAGACCGCCAGCTTGGCGACCTGGATATAGCCCTTCATAGGGCGGAATCTCGCCTCTGGACGACGGTGATAGAGCGTATCGACAAGCCCAAAGGCCGAATTAACCGCCAATGCCAGCGTCAGAATGATAAAGGCTATGGCCACATTCCGAATGACGGTGATCACGCCTTCAGGCAGACCCGGCACGGCCATGATCCCGGATGAAATAATCAAGGCAGGAACGATATTGGCAAGGCGGCTGATGACCCCGTGCCTCTTAAGCTCTTCGTCCTGTCCGAAAGATGTCTTCTCGACAATCCGATCGAGCAGTTTCAGCAAGATGGCCTTGATGAGAAAATTTGCAATGAATGCCGAAAGGAATAATCCGCCGAGCGCAGCAAGCGTCTCGGCCCAAGGATGAGCAAGTAAGAATTCCGACAATATTCTTTTCCGGGACCTGTTTTTCGATACTGAGTTTTATTGTGCGTAGCGTGGTTGAGCGCTGAATTCAATCGCGGGGCGTGTTTTGCCTATGTGAAAACCCCGGCTGGGTCGCCGGGGTAATTTTCTGTTGCATTTTCCGTGACGGAATTTGTCAGCTCTACTGAGCGGGTGCCGGAGAGGCTGGCGCAGGCGCGGTCCCGCTTGCGGGAGTGTCAGTCGCTGGCGCGTTGGTCTCCGTTGCCGCAGATGGATCGGCGACACCATCAGCAAAGAATTTTGAACGGTCGAAGGCCGGTGCGTCATTCAGCTGCTGCTTGTTGGCCTTGATGACCAGCCACGTTTTTCCGTCACTGCGCGTAGCAAGCTGAAGTTGATCAGGGCTGACCGCGACGTCCTTTTCACCGACACCGAGGAAACCGCCGACACCGATAATGGCCGCTTCGATCTGACCATCGGGGCTGGCGATCAGGTCATTCAGTTTACCCACTGACTGTGCGTCAGGCGCATCGCTTTCATAAACGCTTCGCCCGATGAAGGACGAAACAAGCAACTGCCCTTCTTTCGGTTCCACAAAGCCGACCTTGCCCGCTTCGCCGGTTATGGGCTTGCCGAACATGTCCTTGGATGAAACCGGCATGTCTTGCGTGGTTGCGGGCGCTTCTGCCGGAGCAGGCGAGGGAGTTGCTGTTTGGGCGAAAGCCGATCCGCCGATCAGCAAAGCACAGGTCGTCGTCAGAAGTGTAGTTCTGAACATAACTATCTCCTTTATACGTTCCGGTTATTCAATCCAAACGCTGAAATTGCTCCTTCGTTCCAAAATTCATTGCAATCTGCCAAGTGTTACAGCTCTGCTTACGGCGGAATATCTTTCCCCGCTACCATTCGACAAACAAAAAGCCCGCGCGAGGCGGGCTTTCAGTGTTGCTGTTTTTACCGACGACCTTTAGCTGCAGCCGCTCGTTGCGCCGCAAGTGTCGCACTTCAGGCAGGTGCCATTGCGAACCATGGTGAAGTTCTGGCACTCGGTGCAGCTGTCGCCCGTATAGCCCTGCATCATCGATTTGATGCGGCGATCAGCTTCCAGCTTCTTGGCGGCATTTGCGCTTTCCGCACGGGCCGAGGCAGCATCTGCGGCGGCCTTGTCCGAGAAGAGCTCAGTTGCCGATGTGCTTTCCTGCTGTTGCGCCGGTGCAGGCTGTTCCTCGAATTCGCGTTTGAAAGCCGTTGCGCCATCCGTGACCAAGCCGATTGTCGCCGGGCGATTGCCCGCCGGAGTGGTCGACTTCAAGGCTGTGACGTTGGAGGCCTGCGGCGCAGAACTCGTCGACCCCTTGGCTTCGTTGTTCGAATTCGTCACCAGCGTGGGCTTGTATCCACGCGTCCAACCGGTCGAAACCAGATTGGTCTTGCCTTCCTTGATGCCTTTGCCCAACGCCGTATTGCCGAAATCGCTCGTATCGACATGGGCGAGGTCATTGCGACCGAGATAGGAGACAGCCAGTTCACGGAAGACATAATCGATGATCGACGTCGCGGTCTTGATGGCATCGTTGCCGATAACCATGCCAGCCGGTTCGAATTTTGTGAAGGTGAAAGCCTCCACATATTCTTCAAGCGGCACGCCATACTGCAGGCCGAGGGAAACGGCGATGGCGAAGTTGTTCATCATTGCGCGGAAGGCGGCGCCTTCCTTGTGCATGTCGATGAAGATCTCGCCGAGACGTCCGTCGCCGAATTCGCCAGTACGCAGATAGACCTTGTGTCCGCCGACGACTGCCTTCTGGGTATAACCCTGACGGCGGTTCGGCAGCTTTTCGCGTTCGTGGACGATCTTCTCTACAACCTTCTCGACGATGCGTTCGGTAACCTGAACGGCACGAGCGGCTGCCGGTGCTTCAATCAATGCCTCGATTGCGTCGTCTTCATCCTCATCGTCCGCGATCAGCGAGGCGTTGAGCGGCTGGGAGAGCTTGGAGCCATCGCGATAAAGCGCGTTGGCCTTGAGCGCCAGCTTCCATGAAAGCATGTATGCGTCTTTGCAGTCCTCGACGGTTGCATCGTTCGGCATATTGATCGTCTTGGAGATCGCGCCCGAAATGAACGGCTGCGCGGCAGCCATCATGCGGATGTGGCTATCTACCGAGAGATAACGCTTGCCGATCTTGCCGCACGGATTGGCGCAATCGAACACCGCGTAGTGTTCTTCCTTCAGGAAGGGAGCGCCTTCGAGGGTCATCGCGCCGCAAACATGAATGTTGGCAGCTTCGATTTCCTTGCGGGTAAAGCCAAGGGCAGGCAGCATTTCGAACGAGAAATCATTGAGCTGCTCGTCCGTGAGCTTCAGCACATCCTTGCAGAAATCTTCGCCCAGCGTCCACTTGTTGAAAGCGAACTTGATGTCGAACGCGCTCTTGAGAGCCGCATTCAGGGCTTCGATCTTCTCATCGCTGAAGCCCTTGGACTTCAGGGAAGAGGGATTGACGCCAGGCGCCTGATTGATGTTGCCGTGGCCGACAGCATAGGCTTCGATTTCGGCAATCTGGCTTTCCGAGTAGCCGAGCGTGCGGAGTGCTTCCGGCACGGCGCGGTTGATGATCTTGAAGTAGCCGCCACCGGCAAGCTTCTTGAACTTCACCAGAGCGAAGTCCGGTTCGATGCCGGTTGTGTCGCAATCCATGACGAGGCCGATCGTGCCGGTTGGCGCAATAACGGTTGCCTGTGCATTGCGATAGCCATGCTTTTCGCCCAGTTCCAGCGCCTTGTCCCAGGCCGCACGGGCATGGACGATCATATCCTGATCCGGGCAATCCTCGGCAATGAGCGCGACCGGGTTGACGGCAAGGCCTTCGTACCCTTGAGTTTCACCATGTGCGGCGCGGCGATGATTGCGAATGACGCGCAGCATGTGCTGTGCGTTCGGCTCGTAGCTCGGGAAGGTGCCCAGTTCCTTCGCCATTTCGGCGGAGGTCGCATAGGCCACGCCGGTCATGATCGCGGTCAGCGCACCGCAAATAGCACGGCCTTCGTCGGAGTCATAAGGAATGCCGGAAGTCATCAGCAGGCCGCCAATATTGGCATAGCCGAGGCCGAGCGTGCGGTATTCATAGGAGAGGCGGGCAATTTCCTTGGACGGGAACTGCGCCATCATTACCGAGATTTCGAGAACGATGGTCCACAGGCGGGCCGTGTGCTCGTAAGCTGCAATGTCGAACGAACCGTCCTTGTTGCGATAGGTGAGTAGGTTGATCGACGCCAGATTGCAGGCCGTATCATCGAGGAACATATATTCCGAGCACGGATTGGAGGCGCGGATAGGACCAGCCGTCGGGCAGGTGTGCCAGTCGTTCATGGTCGTGTTGTAGTGCAGGCCCGGATCGGCGGACGCCCAGGCGGCGTAACCGATCTTTTCCCAAAGGTCGCGCGCCTTGAGCGTCTTCATGACGCGACCGTCGCGGCGTGCGGTGAGGTTCCAGTCGCCGTCATTTTCGACAGCGCGCAGGAATTCGTCCTTCAGCGAGACGGAGTTGTTGGAGTTCTGGCCCGAAACGGTGAGGTAGGCTTCCGAATCCCAATCAGTATCGTAGGTCTTGAACTGAATGTCGGTGTAGCCCTGACGCGCGAACTGGATCACGCGCTTGACGTAGTTTTCCGGGACCTGGTTCTTCTTCGCGGCCCTGATTTCACGCTTCAGGGCAGGGTTCTTCGCCGGGTCGAAGCAATCGTCCCGAGTCGCTTCAGAACCGGCTTCGCAATTGACGCAAGCCTTCATGATGGCCGTCAGATGCTGCTTGACGATCTTGGAGCCGGTGACGAGCGAAGCAACCTTCTGCTCTTCCTTCACCTTCCAGTCGATGTACTCCTCGATATCCGGGTGATCGATATCGACAACGACCATCTTGGCGGCGCGGCGGGTCGTGCCGCCGGACTTGATTGCGCCCGCAGCGCGATCGCCGATCTTCAGGAAGCTCATGAGGCCGGAGGACTTGCCGCCGCCAGAAAGCTTTTCACCTTCGCCGCGCAGATAAGAGAAGTTGGAACCGGTGCCCGAACCATATTTGAACAGGCGCGCCTCGCGGACCCAAAGGTCCATGATACCGCCCTCATTGACCAGATCGTCGCCAACGGACTGGATGAAGCAGGCATGTGGCTGCGGATGTTCATAGGCCGACTTGGACTTGGTCAGCTTGCCAGTCTGCCAGTCGACGTAGAAGTGGCCCTGGCCGGGACCGTCGATGCCATAGGCCCAGTGCAGGCCGGTGTTGAACCATTGCGGGCTGTTCGGCGCCACGCGCTGCGTTGCGAGCATATAGGCAAGCTCGTCGCGGAAGGCGAGGGCATCTTCTTCGGAGGCGAAATAGCCGCCTTTCCAGCCCCAATAGGTCCAGGTGCCGGCGAGACGGTCGAAAACCTGGCAGGCATCCATCTCGGAGCCATAGCGTTCGTTTTCCGGCAGCTTGGCGAGCGCGTCCTCATCGGCGACCGAACGCCACAGCCATGAAGGGACGTCGTTTTCCTCAACCTTTTTCAGCTGCGTGGGGACGCCGGCCTTGCGAAAATACTTCTGGGCGAGAATGTCAGCGGCCACCTGGCTGAACTGCGCGGGCACATTGATGTTTTCAAGACGGAATACGATGGACCCATCGGGATTCTTGATCTCGCTGGTCGCAGTCCGGAACGCGATGTCCGCATAGGCCGACTGATTCTCTTTCGTGAAACGGCGTTCGATCTTCATCTGTCCCATCCAAACGTTCTATATATAGTAGCTTTAGTGACGGTTTTCAGCCACGGCCTGTCTGTATCGCGTCTCTGTCAAAACAGCTCTTCTGCGGGGAGGAGCGTCTTGTTGGGGAGAAAGCTCCCGGAAATCCGCTTCCGCCTCTTCCAATCCCACGAAAAAACGCCTCAGGGGAGCTTGATTGCAACCTTGCTAACGCTATTCGCGATAAAAATCAGCGGAACGAAAAATACCTTATCTTGTAAGGAGTGTGAGCGCAAATACTAAATCTAGTGTTAACGCTGTTTCTTTCCGACGCTGCATCTGCTTCTCCAAAGACCGGAATGCCCAGAATACGGGCGCAAGAAAGCACCGAGCGAAAAAGACACTTCCAAAACGCGACGCTCGTTCGATACTCAACTTGACCGAAAAAAGATCGACGGATTTACAACGCCCGACCACGCTACTTACGCAACGATAGTCTCATAAAAAACGACTCGGCTTCGAGCGTCAAGCAATGGTTTGCTGCAACGCTCCAGCATCTAGATATTGTGCGCAACCGCTTGGGGCAAATGTGGATAACGGGGAGAAGCGACAGTTTTAAGAATCAAGCCGGCTAGAGAACGAAGCGCCTGGAACCTCGCCCTCTCGTGGCGCTTCCTGGAGCAATTTCGGTAGGATTTTCTATAGAAAGGGGAAATCCCGGCAAATAGGTCGCAAGCCGGGAGAAATTGCGGTGGCGGGCGGCTAGCTGCCTACTCGGCCGCCGCCGCTATTCCCGAATCACCAAACTGGTTCAGAATCTGCTTCAATTCACTTTCTTCGACACGACATGCAGCTTCCTGCGGCGATACCCACTCGCTGATGCGTTGGTCCCGCTCAGGCCAGTCTTTTTCCTGACCTGTGAATTGCACGGCAAATACCGCAGCCACGAACTGGTTGATGCGCTCGGGCGGCAGGTCCGTCTTGCAGTAGCAAAAACTGCCAATCGGTATTGGAGAGACTTCGCCGCGAATGCCGGCTTCTTCATACGCTTCGCGAAGAGCGGTTTCTGCAAGGGTACGACCCACTTGCGGCCAGCCCTTGGGAATGATCCATCGCCCTGTGCCGCGACTTGTGATGACGAGAACCTTGAGTGCGCCCATGTCGCGACGATGCACAAGTGCCGCAACCTGCTGCAAACGACCCGAAGGCGTAAGAATACGCTTTTCGGTTGCAATAAGTTGTTTGGCTTGCGACTTCACCGCGAAAATCCCCTCTTTCTTTATAGCATGATCCGATTCGCCAAAATAACAACTGATTACTTAGACTGCGAACCTTCGAAAATGTTCCAAAAAATCTTTTAATTTAAAGGCATTACTGAAATTAATAGATGGGATAGCAGCTTAGGAAAGGCACTTCGCCCTTGGTCGGCGTTATTTCGGTGGGCTTTCTATAAAGCGCGATTGCGGCGGAAATATCACCGCAATCGCATTCGTTTATTTTCGTTTAGTAGTGTTATGACCCGGCAAAGCGGAAAGCCAGCAGTTCCGAGAGAGGTGGAATCCCTATGAATTTAGGGCAAGTTTGCTTCGGGCTTTAGCCGCGCTTTCCGCCTGCAATCGGCTCCTGATAGGTGAAGCCCATATCCCACGGGAAGTAGATCCAGGTGTCCTGCGATACTTCGGTCACGAAGGTATCGATCAGCGGGCGACCTTTCGGCTTGGCATAAACGGTTGCAAAATGGGCCTTCGGCATCATTTCGCGAACGATGGCTGCCGTCTTGCCGGTATCGGTCAGATCGTCGACGACGATGACGCCTTCACCGCCATTTTCGAGAAGCGTTTCGCTGACGCCCTTGAGAATCTGCATGTCTCCTTGCGATGTGTAGTCATGATAGGAGGCGATGCAGACGGTTTCGATAAGGCGAATGCCGAGTTCGCGGCAAACGATGGCCGCTGGAACCAGTCCGCCACGCGTAATGGCAACAATTGCGTGCCAATCGCGGTTCATGCCGGCGATCCGCCAGGCGAGGGCGCGGGCATCGCGGTGGAACTGGTCCCAGGAAACGGGAAAGGCTTTATCTGGCAAGGACATCGAAACGCTCCGTGGAACGATCCGGAGTTTGTTCTCCGGACCTTTTAAAACCAAAAATGCGCTGTGACGGTTGCCAAGCGCTGTAACTGTCAGGATCTGCGGCTTTTCCACCCGCGCCAATTCAGACAGGCGGCGAGTAAGAAAAGGCTCTCCACCCGGCACAGTCAGCGCCGGGTGATGCTGATAACCGCAAAAATGGCGTTCTTGCAAGCGTATCGTGCGATCACATAGGGGCTGAGCGACCAAACCGGTCCTCAGCCATGACTTTTAACGCGAGAAAAGTGTGAGGATTGGCAATTCGTTCAACATGGAGCGCGTCACGCCGCCAAAGACCAGTTCTCGCAACCTTGAATGACTATAGGCGCCCATCACGAGAAGATCGGAACGTTGCGCGATAATATGCTCCCGCAAAGCATCCTGGGCGTAGCGGCCGTTCGAGGCGATTGCCGTTGGCGTTACTTCGATGCCGTGGCGCGAAATTGATTCTGCGATATCGTGGCTTGCCAGCGCCTGATCTTGGCCTTCGATTTCCGGTGGATCAACCCAAACGATTTCCGTCCTGTCCGCATGTTTCATCAGGGGCAGGGCGTCGAACGCAGCGCGGGCGGCTTCACGCTTGCCGTTGAAGGCGACGACGATACGATCCAGTGAGACCATAGGTAGCACCGGTGCATAGGGTACAAGCAGAACAGGGCAGCTTGAATTGAAAACGATGGTATCGGCGGTCTCGTCGTTGGTGGCCGGATCGTCCGGGTCCGGTTGTCCGGCGATCAGCAATTCCGCGCCAAGACAAGCCGTCAGCACACCGTCTGCGGCTGTGCCCGTTTCCGAGCGCGTGATGCGATACTCATAATTGGTGCCCTGACGGCGCATTTCCTCTTCGAAGACATGTTTCAATCTTTCGGAGAGTTCCTTGTGCTGCTTGTCATGTAGTTCGAACATTCCGGGATCGATGAAACCGTTCGGGTCGGCATAGACGATGGGCGAAGGAGTGGCATATAGCCCGATGACATGAATATCGGGCAGCTTCTGCTTCAAAAGTCCAACGGCGGACAAAACCCGCTTCAACTCGGATTCACTGCGAGAATAGGCAACCACCGTCTTGTAGGACATGATAGAACTCCTTCCGGCTGTGTTTCTATTTTAGCATATAATGCAACGAGTTGCGCAGGCAAAAGGTTGCAGGCGATCAAGCGGCGCCCATCTCTTCGAGTGACGAGATCATTTTCTCGATTGCATCGATCGCCACATCAATTTTCACAGGGTCGCTGCCCCGGACGACAAGTTCGGTGCTGAAGCGTCCATTCTCGAATTTCGGGTAGGAACCGATGATCGTATCCGGGTTTTCTTTCTGGATTTCCGTCAGGGGCGCACCGATCACGCCTTCGCCAAAGGGACAGCGCACGGATTTCGACAGAAGCTTCCGTCCGGTCTTCAGCGTGGGCAGCACGTTGTCGAGCATCGCCTGGAACACGGAGGGTACGCCAGCCATCACATAGACATTGCCGATATGAAAGCCGGGAGCAGCGGAGATGGGATTCGCTATATGCTCCGAGCCTTGCGGCATGCGCGCCATGCGCTTGCGCGAGTCAGTAAATTCCAGCCCGCGCTTCGCGTAATTATCACCGAGCAGCCTCATGGCTTTCTCGTCATAGATGCAAGGCACGCCGAACGCCGTCGAAACAGCGTCGGCAGTGATATCGTCATGGGTGGGGCCTATCCCGCCTGACGTGAAGACGTAATCATAATGCGGTCGCAGCGCATTGAGAGCGTCGACGATGGCCGCTTCCTCGTCCGGAACAATCCGTACTTCCTTCAGATCGATGCCGGCCGCTGTGAGCACGTCGGCAAGATGCCCGATATTCTTATCCTTGGTGCGGCCAGAGAGAAGCTCGTCGCCAATTGCCAGCATCGCGGCCCTGACGGCTTGCTGCGGATTGTTGGTCATATCCAGACTCCATTTTCTGGCGTCAGTTAAGCGCCAGCGGGACAAGGCTGCAACTGCTTTATTTCAGCATTTCATTCGTTTGGCTGCGGTTGCGCCTTTCCAAAGGAGGCCGCTCCCCTAATTGAAGCTTTCGAGGTCGGGGCCTCGCAAACCGGGATAGGGAGAGTCACATGGTTAAGGTGCTGGTGTTGTATTATTCGGCCTATGGTCATACCGAGAAAATGGCCAAGGCCGCTGTCGAAGGCGCGCGCGAAGGCGGCGCGGAGGTCACTCTCAAGCGGGTGCCCGAACTGGTTCCACCCGATGTCGCAAAAGCCTCGCACTACAAGGTGGATCAGGATGCGCCGATCGCTACGCCGGCGGAACTTGCAGATTACGACGCCATCATCATCGCTACTGCTACCCGCTACGGCATGATGGCAGCCCAGATGAAAAACTTTCTCGACCAGACCGGCGGGCTTTGGGCAAAGGGCGCTTTAGTCAATAAGGTCGGGTCGGTGATGGTTTCCACAGCCACACAACATGGCGGTGCGGAACTCGCGCTGATTTCCACGCAATGGCAGATGCAGCATCACGGCATGATCATCGTCCCGCTTTCCTATGCCTATCAGGGCCAGATGGGTAACGATGTGGTGCGTGGCGGTGCGCCCTACGGAATGACGACGACCGCCGATGGCGACGGTTCGCGTCAGCCTTCGGAGCAGGAACTCGAGGGAGCTCGCTTCCAGGGCAAGCGCGTTGCGGAAATTACCGCCAGGCTACACGGCTAATCAGGTTTCAAGCGCGGAGGAGCCGCAGACCTGATCTGCGGCTTTTCATGTTGTATGTTATGTATCTCAATTAGTGAATTGTATTATATTATCTTTTTGTATTGATGGCGTCTAACCGCCCGGTAAAGATACCAGCGACGGGCAACGACAACAGTGAGCGGAGGTGGTGCGGTCGGCGGGACTTGAACCCGCAAGTCTAAAAGACGACGGATTTTAAGTCCGTTGCGTATACCAATTTCGCCACGACCGCAGCAATTGCCATTGTCTATGTCATGATTTGTATCACGATTTCAAGCCACAAAGCCTGTTAACATCAACAGTTAGAACTGCCGAATATATGCCTGGTCCAGATCGCTGATTTGGCATCCGGCAAGGCTTCAACCTTGTCTGTGAGGTCAAAGCCATGTAGCGATGGGCAAAATTCCGTTGGAAATGCAGAAAGTCCAATAATGACCGCCTTCGTCAAATCCGTATCCGAGGCCGAAAAGGCAATGCGCGCGCTGTTTCCAGAAACGCCGTTGCAGCTTAACGATTACCTGTCGCGGAAATACGGTGCGGAGATTTGGCTCAAGCGCGAGGACCTGACGCCTGTCCGTTCCTACAAGATTCGCGGCGCCTTCAATTTCATTTCCAAGGCTGTCGAAACGACCGACAAGAATGTGGTGTTCGTATGCGCTTCCGCAGGCAATCATGCGCAGGGCTTTGCATTTGTCTGCCGCCATTTTGGCCGCAAGGGCGTCGTGTTCATGCCGGTCACAACGCCGCAGCAGAAAATTGACAAGACGCGCGCTTTTGGCGGCGAATTCATCGAAATCAAGCTGGTGGGCGATATTTTCGACGTTTGCTATGCCGCGTCGCAGGAGTTTGCAGCAAGCAACAAGGGCGTGATGGTGCCACCTTTCGACCATCCCGGCATTGTCGAAGGACAGGCCACGGTGGCGCTGGAGATCGAACGGCAATTGCCCGACGAAAAGAAGCCTGACTTTATCCTGTTGCCCGTGGGTGGCGGGGGACTGTCCGGCGGCGTTACCCAATATGTTTCGGATCGCGGCTGGAAGACGAGTTTCCGCTTTATCGAGCCACAGGGCGCGGCGAGCCTGAAAGGCAGCCTTGAGGCAGGCAAGCGCATCAAGCTTACCCACGTCGATAATTTCGTCGATGGCGCGGCTGTTGCTGAGATCGGCAAGGAAAACTTCAAGCTTCTCAAAGGCTTTGATCCGAAAACTGTCATAACGGTTCCGGAAAACCGGCTTTGCGCGACCATCATCGAGATGCTCAATATCGAAGGTGTCGTCCTTGAACCGGCCGGCGCACTTGGCATCGATGCGCTCAAGGATTTCAAGAAGAGCGATCTCAAGGGCAAGCGGATCGTCATTGTCGTTTCGGGCGGTAATTTTGATTTCGAGCGCCTGCCGGATGTTCGCGAACGTGCCCTTCGATTTGAAGGGTTGAAGAAGTATTTCATCTTCCGTTTCCCGCAGAGGCCGGGCGCGCTTCGCTCGTTCCTTGATCTGCTGGGGCCCGAGGATGACATTGCCCGGTTCGAATATCTGAAGAAGTCGGCGCGCAATTTCGGTTCGGTCCTGATCGGTATCGAAACGAAGAATGCGTCTAACTTCAAGCTTCTGGAAAAGAAGTTCGCAGCAGCGGGCTGGGCTTATCAGGACATTACGGACAATCAGGTTCTTGCCGACTTCATCATCTGATTTTGGTGGTTTAAGCAAAATCGGTTGCTTTTCTGGCGAAAACACCCCATATGCCGGGGCAGGCGCATGGGCCGACGTGTTCGTCGGCTTTCCCGGCATTGGACTTGTTGCGTCTCGCCTCTGTCTTCCGGAATGGTCCGGAGGCGGGGAGACCCGAGAAATGTTCGGGCACGGCAGCGCAAGTCGCCAGGAGTTTAAAGTTCCGGCGTCCCGTCGTTATCATTGAACAGATAGAGTTCGGCAAGTTGCGCTTGACCGGCATTGGATGTGGACCATGGCAGCATGGTGCCACTGAGAGAGATTGAATTGACAAAAGAAATTACGGGCGGCTTTGCCGCTCTT
The DNA here is from genome assembly GCF_041930145.1 of Brucella ciceri. Taxonomy (NCBI): domain Bacteria; kingdom Pseudomonadati; phylum Pseudomonadota; class Alphaproteobacteria; order Hyphomicrobiales; family Brucellaceae; genus Brucella; species Brucella ciceri. The sequence continues at coordinate 185,823 of NZ_JBHEEV010000002.1, forward strand.
GGCGTTACCGGCATTTTGCTCAAGGGCGTTGAAGCCGCTGGCATGACCGAGCCAAAGCCGATCCAGTTGCAGGCGATCCCACACCAGCTTGAAGGTCGCGATATTCTGGGCATTGCGCAGACGGGCTCCGGCAAAACCGCTGCTTTCAGCCTGCCTATCCTGCAGAAGATCATCGGGCTCGGCGACAAGCGCCGTCCGAAGACCGCACGTGCGCTGATCCTGGCGCCGACGCGCGAACTGGCCGTGCAGATCGAACAGACGATCCGCAATGTTTCCAAACATGCGCATATCTCGACCGCGCTTGTTCTTGGCGGCGTTTCCAAACTTTCGCAGATCAAGCGCATCGCGCCGGGCATCGACGTTCTGATCGCTACGCCGGGCCGTCTCACTGATCTGATGCGTGACGGTCTGGTAGACCTTTCGCAGACGCGCTGGCTTGTTCTCGACGAAGCGGACCGTATGCTCGATATGGGGTTCATCAACGATGTGAAGCGCATCGCGAAGGCGACCCATTCCGAACGCCAGACCGCGCTGTTTTCGGCGACCATGCCGAAGGAAATCGCATCGTTGGCGGGAAGCCTGCTGCGTGACCCGGTTCGCGTCGAAGTTGCTCCGCAGGGAACGACTGCTGCTGAAATCACGCAGGTCGTGCATCCTGTGCACACCAAGGAAAAGCGCCGTCTTCTTTCCGCACTGCTCGGCGACAAGGCCATGCGTTCGGTCATCGTCTTCACCCGTACCAAGCACGGCGCGGATGCAGTGGTGCGCCATCTGGAGCGGGACGGTTACGAAGTCGCTGCGATCCACGGCAACAAGTCACAGAATGCACGCCAGCGTGCGCTGAACGGATTCCGTGACGGGTCGCTGCGAATTCTGATCGCAACCGACATCGCTGCACGCGGCATTGACGTTCCGGGTATCAGCCATGTCGTGAACTACGATCTGCCTGACGAGCCGGAAACCTATGTGCACCGCATTGGCCGTACTGGCCGCAATGGCGCCAGCGGCGCATCGATCACGCTCTACGATCCGGCGGCGGAGGAATCCAAACTGCGAGCGGTCGAGCGCGTGACGCGCAGCAAGCTTCCGATCAAGGATGCGCCTGTGGAACTTGCACCGGCTCCGGCACCCCGCGCTGCAACTCCCGGCGAGCGCCCGCAGAAGACCCATCGCAAAGGCGGAACGCCACAGAAACCGCGCCGCGCAGCCCCCAAAGCTGGCGATCATCGCGGAGCCGCCCACGCAACGGCGGAAGCTGCTCCCAAGGCGAAGCGCCCGTTCCGCCGTAAGCGCCGCAATGCCAACGGCAATGGCGGCCAGCGCGCGGCATAATTCCGCTTCTCAAACATTTTTCCAAAAAGCCGCTCATTTCGGGCGGCTTTTCTATTTATGACTGCGAAACGGGTTTCGCTTTGCGTAATGGCGGGGAAAAATATTCCCTGCTTGCTTGAAGGGCGGGGCTGTTCCTCATAGTTTCCTCTGCGAAACAGGAAGGACGGATGCCATGTTCCAATCGGTGCTCGACGCAATCGGCAATACGCCATTGATCCATTTGAAGAAGGCTTCCGAACTGACCGGCTGCGCAATTTACGGCAAGGCCGAGTTCCTCAATCCCGGTCAGTCGGTGAAGGACCGGGCAGCGCTCTATATTATTCGCGATGCGGAAAAGCGCGGGCTGTTGAAACCCGGCGGGGTTATTGTCGAAGGCACGGCTGGCAATACCGGCATTGGCCTCACGATGGTTGCAAAAGCGCTCGGCTATCGCACTGTCATCGTCATTCCCGAAACGCAGAGCCAGGAAAAGAAGGACGCCTTGCGCCTGCTTGGCGCCGAACTGATCGAAGTTCCAGCCGCGCCCTATCGCAATCCGAACAATTATGTGCGTCTTTCCGGACGCCTGGCCGAACAACTCGCCAAAAGCGAGCCGAATGGTGCTGTCTGGGCCAATCAGTTCGATAATCCAATCAACCGGCAAGCTCATGTCGAAACCACCGCACAGGAAATCTGGCGCGATACCAATGGCAAGGTTGATGGATTTGTCGCGGCAGTAGGATCGGGCGGAACGCTTGTCGGTACGGCATTCGGTCTGAAGGACCACAATGCCGATATCAAGATCGCACTTGCCGATCCGTATGGAGCTGCACTTCATTCCTTTTACACGACAGGCGAGCTGAAAGCCGAAGGCGACTCGATTACCGAAGGCATCGGGCAGGGGCGTATCACCGCCAATCTCGAAGGCTTCACCCCCGATTTCTCCTATCGTCTTTCCGATGCGGAAGCGCTCGATATCGTATTCGATCTCGTGGAAAATGAGGGGCTTTGCCTTGGCGGTTCATCAGGCATCAATATTGCAGGCGCAATCCGGCTTGCAAAAGATCTCGGTCCGGGCCACACAATTGTGACGGTGCTTTGCGACTATGGTAATCGCTATCAGTCCAAGCTGTTCAATCCTGCTTTCCTGCGCGGCAAGAATCTGCCCGTACCGGGCTGGCTGGAGACGAAAACCGAGATAGACATACCGTTCGAGGGATAATCATGGCATACGAGACCGAAGCGCTTTTCCGCGAAGATTCCTATCTTTCAACGGCGGAGGGCACGGTGCTCGCCATTACCGAAACGGGCGGGATTATTCTCGACCAGACCAATTTTTACGCGACCTCCGGCGGTCAGCCGGGGGATATCGGCTTCTTCGAACGCGCCGACGGCTCTCGCATAGAGATTGCGGCGACCGTTACCGGCGAAAACAAGAACGAAATCATTCATGTGCCGGCAGAGGGGCAGGCTGCACCCGCAATCGGCGAAAAACTGGTGCTGCATGTAGACTGGCCCCGGCGCTACAAGCTGATGCGCATGCATACGGCCTGTCACCTGCTGTCTGTTGTCTGCCCTTTCCCGATTACCGGCGCCGCTGTCGGCGAGGACGAAAGCCGCGTTGATTTCGATCTTCCCGATCCGACCTACACCAAAGAATTCGTGACCGAAAAGCTCATGGAGCGGGTGAACGCCAATGATGCTGTCGCCATTCGCTGGATCAGCGATGAAGAGTTTCTGGCCAATCCGGATATTGTGAAGTCGAAGAATGTACGCCCCCCCGTGGGGCTCGGTCGCATACGCCTCGTTCTTATTGGTGAGAACGGAGTGGTGGATTCGCAACCTTGCGGCGGCACGCACGTTTCCGAGACGCAGGAAGTGGGTGAAATCCACATCGGCAAGATCGAAAAGAAGGGCAAGGAAAACCGCCGTTTCCGCATTCGTTTCGGCGCCTTGCCGGAATCCTGAGCCGTAGGGGAGTGATTGTCATGGCTGATAAAAGCGCTTTCGTCGTTTCGCGTGACTGGTTGAAAGAACGGCTCGGCAAGCCGGGCATCGCGATTGTCGATGCATCCTGGTATCTTCCGGCTGCTGGGCGCAATGGACAGGAAGAATACAACGCAGCGCATATTCCGGGCGCGGTTTTCTTCGATCAGGACAAGATCGCCGACAAGGAATCGGGTCTGCCGCACACGCTGCCATCGGCAGAGCTTTTTGCCCAGCATGTCGGCGCCATGGGGATTACGGCCGACGAGACAGTCGTTGTCTATGACGGGCCGGGCATGTTTTCCGCGCCCCGGGTCTGGTGGATGTTCCGTGTCATGGGCGTGAAGAATGTCTTTGTGCTCGATGGCGGCTTTGATGGCTGGAAGAAGGCCGGATATCCGGTTACCGATGAAGCCACAAAGATTGCATCGACGCTTTTCACGCCATCCTTCAACAAAGCCGCTGTGGTCGATTTCGCCGAAATGCGCGATATCGTAGACGAACGGCGTTCGCAGGTCGCCGATGCTCGTGCTGCCGGACGGTTCACAGGTCGCGATGCCGAACCGCGCGCCGGCATGCGATCCGGCCATATGCCCGGCGCACGCAACGTTCCCGTCGGCACTCTGTCCGAAAATGGCGAACTGAAGGATCTGGACAGCCTGCGCAGGATCTTCGATGAGGCCGGGATCGATCTTTCCAAGCCGGTTGTTACAAGCTGTGGATCGGGCGTAACGGCTGCGGTCATCACGCTGGCCCTCACATCGCTCGGTCATACCGAAAACCGCCTTTACGATGGCTCCTGGAGTGAATGGGGCAGCAGGCAGGACACGCCTGTCGTGACTGGTGAAGCCGAGTAAGCATGTCGGAAAAGCTGGTTGCCCGCATCACCCATCTGGAAATGTCTGCCCGTCAGGCGGTCGCGGTGCCGGTACCTTCCGGTATCCGGCTGGCAATCATGCGTGCGGGCGACATGCCCGTCCACTATTATCGCTATCTCTATGAACGGGTGGGGCGCAAGCATCACTGGATGATGCGCCGCGTTCAGACAGACGCAGAGGTTGCGGCTGCGATCCACGCCAACACCACCGAAATCCACGTTCTCTATGCGGAAGGATGCCCGGCGGGCTTTGTCGAATTGGACCTGTCGGCATTACCCGCCACCGCAGAAATCCTTTATTTCGGTCTCATTGATGATTTTCAGGGACGGGGGCTGGGCAAGTTCTTTCTAAGTGAGGCAATTTCAGCGGCATGGGCGCATGGACCGCAAAAGGTGACGATCCATACCAATACGCTCGACAGCCCGCGCGCATTGCAGCTTTACCAGAAAATGGGTTTCGTCCCGGTTGGTTGGTCCGAAGAGGTCATCGAACCTTGGGAGTAGGGGCTGGCGCTAGAGCGGTTCCTGTTTTAACAGAATCGCCGGAACCGCTCTAACTATTTGTTTTATCGCATTATCCAACGCATCGAAGCGGGATAAGAAATCAGTCCAGTGAACTGATTTCCCCGCGTAGACGTTTCACGCTTTTGCTGGAAATGCTCTAACCGCGTGCCACTTCCCGAACACTCGCGATGGAAACGATGGACGCGCTGGCTAGCCGTCCGCTTTCCTCATCGAAGACCACACAATTGCGCCCGCGCTGCTTTGCCATATAGAGACAACGGTCCGCGCGGCTTAGCACCTGCGAGTTCGTCTCGTTCTTCGGCGCGGACGCAACACCGATACTGATCGTCAACGGATAGACCTGATACTCGGTCGTGTGAAACGGTGTGTTCTCCACTTCCGCGCGTATACGCTGTGCAACGCGCATGCCGGTTTCTCCGCTTGCGCCCGGCAAGAACACGCAAAATTCTTCCCCGCCGATCCGGCCAACCAGATCACCCTTCCGCGTCACGTTCTGAAGCGCGAAAGCGATCAGCTTCAAGGCGCGGTCGCCGACGCCGTGGCCAAACGTATCGTTGATCGCCTTGAAGTGGTCGGCATCGATAACGAGCAGGGTGCCGGTTTCGATACGGGAACGGCTGATCTTCATCGCTTCAAAAAGCGCCTCACGGTTGAGAAGACCGGTCATGTGATCGATCCGCGACCGTGCCTGCAGTTCAACATGGGCCCTCTCGAGCTGAAGATAAGCGTCTTTCAGTTTCCCATGCTGATGGAAAATATAGGCAAGGGAAGGGAAGGCCGTTGCTGCGGGAATGCCCGCGCTGAGGCTAAGCGCAATGATGCCAGGAGTGGCGCCAGCGGAAAAAGCCACTATCGACGTTGCCCCAAGCGAGAACGCAACGACAGACAGCGTTATCAGTGCTGCTTTCACAAGAGCAGTCTTCTTCATTCCCTCGCACTCCCAACCCTGAGTGAGGATGATCAACGACCCCGCCTTAACCCAGAATGAACGGGCTATATTTTGCGGGCCTTATAAAAGGAACGCCGGAGAGGGGAAAGGTATCACCATGCGCGTCCTACAATTTTTTGTTTATGAGTGCCATTAATGACACAATCATAGGTAGCATGATGGTTATATATTACGAAGAAATGTAAATAAGCACAACTATGTTTAAAAGAACGATCCTGACGGGACATAAATCATCAATATCTAATATAAGTATGGAGCGCCTCTCGCAAGGCGTTTTGGAAGATCCCGGAGTAGCGCAAAGCCACAAACTCCGGGATCGTAGCTGCTGAAGGCTTTAAATCAGAAGACCGCCAGATATTTCAGAAGCGAAATGATGCCGATAATGATCACGATAACTTGAGCGATCTGTTTGACCTTGGCATCCAACGGCAGCATGTTGATCAGATAAAGTATGAGGAAGATAACGAGAATTGTTATCAGCAGGCTGATGAGGATGGACATGGGCGGTCTGATCCTTCCCGGAACTTGGGGTTGCATTGCCCACCCGACGACCGTTCCTCCGCGTCGCCCGGTTGAGCCGTTCTAACCGGAAGAAAGAGCAGGGCCCTTGCTGCCGGCACATCGTTTCCAATCCAAAAACAATGTGCCGGTTAACGTTCCAAGAAAAAGAAGGTTCCGCTTTATAAGCAAGAACTTAAAACGCAACGCGCTGTTCAGTTCTGGAGTTTCCAACTCGTCATTTGCGCATGCTGCCCGTTTCGCGGCGGCGTTGATGCCAGCTGAAAGCTTCTTCGATCAGGTGAGGGGTATGTCCGCCACGCGCACAGGCCCTGTCGAAATAATCGTTAAGCTGGCCGCGATAGTCCGGATGCGCGCAGTTGTCTATGATCGCGCGCGCCCTTTCGCGCGGGGCGAGGCCGCGCAGGTCTGCAAGGCCCTGCTCGGTCACAAGAATATCCACGTCATGTTCGGTGTGATCGACATGCGTAACCATCGGTACGACGGACGATATGGCGCCGTTCTTGGCTTCGGATTTGGTCACGAAGATCGAAATGAAGGCGTTGCGGGCGAAGTCGCCTGAACCGCCGATGCCGTTCATCATATGTGTGCCGTCTACGTGCGTGGAGTTCACATTGCCGTAAATGTCGAATTCCAGCGCGGTATTGATGCCGATAATGCCGAGACGACGGATGACTTCCGGGTGATTGCTGATCTCCTGCGGACGCAGAATGAGCTTGTCGCGGTAGCGGTCGATATTGTTGAAAACGCGCTCTCCGCAAGCGGGGCTGAGCGTGATGGACGATCCCGATGCAAAGTCCAGCTTTCCGGCATCGAAGAGATCGAAGGTGCTATCCTGCAACACTTCGCTATACATGCGCAGATTGTGAAACGGGCTGTCGGCAAAACCGTTCAAGACTGCATTGGCAATGGTGCCTATACCCGCCTGAAGCGGATTGAGCGTCAGGTCCAGACGCCCGGCCGCTACTTCCTGCATCAGAAATTCGATGAGATGGCCAGCGATGGCAATGGTTTCACTGTCGGCCGGTTCGACGGTCGATGCGCTGTCATTCTCCTTCGTGATGACGATGCCTGCGATCTTTTCCGGCGGGATTGGAATGTAGGGCAGGCCGACGCGGCTGTCGCAGGCCGTGACCGGTATCGGGTCGCGGGAAGGGCGCTTCGTTGGGATATAGATGTCGTGCAGACCTTCAAGCGCCATGGACTGGTTGAGGTTCACTTCCACGATGACCTTTTCGGCCAGAATGGCAAAGCTCGCGGAATTGCCGATCGATGTCGTGGGAATGATCCCGCCGCTCTCGGTTATGGCAAGCGCTTCAACGACCGCATAATCAATGGGGCCGATCTGGTTCGAGCGCAATTGCTCGACGGTTTCGGAAAGATGCTGGTCGATGAACATCACTTCGCCGCGATTGATGGCGGCCCGCAGGGTTCTGTCGACCTGAAATGGCATGCGCCGCGAAAGCACATGGGCTTCGGTGAGCAGCTTGTCGACATCGTGACCAAGCGATGCGCCGGTAATCAGCGTGATCTTGAAAGGGTCGGTCGCAGCGCGCGCAGCCATGGCCACCGGCACGGCCTTGGCATCACCAGCGCGGGTGAAACCGCTCATGCCGACGACCATGCCGTCTTTAATCAGGCTCGCGGCCTGTTCCGCGGTAATGATCTTGTCCCGAAGCGAAGTGTTGCGAATACGTGCTTCCAACATCTTTAAAACTACCTTCCTCGCCATTCCGGGCTTGAGCCGGAAATGGCGCTCGCTGCGTCCAACGCCGGATACTGCCACCGTTCGATTTGTGGGTCACGGCGCCGCCTGCGTATTAGCGCATATGGACGAGCAGTACACGCATGCTTTGGTCTTAGAAGCCGAAACGGACGGCTGTGAACCCCGCCGTGTCTCCCATGGTCCGCGATTCTAGGGAATGATTGAAATCAACGACGCAGAGCGGGCAGGTGCACGGTCGATCGGTACAAAACGCATGACGCAAAAGGCAGCTCATCTGCAAGTCGCACTTTACGCTGGAACCCACCCTGGCTAACATACGTCGATTGCATAAGATAGATTATGGAACTATCCGATGTGAAGTTCGCGTGAGAACCTGACCTCAAAGCCGATGCCATTATGAAAGCTGCCCTTGCTTTCGAGGACATGTAGCCAGCGTGAAAATCAGCGCCGCCGCGCGATATAGAGATGTCCTGGAACCGGCGCTCCCTGTTCACTGCGAACGACAATATCTTCGCAGCGCACGCAGTCCATATCATGGTTGTCGAGCATCGCACGCACATAGGATTGTGCGTGTGCAAAGCGCTGATAATCACCGACCATGAATGCGCGTCCGGCCAGTCGCGCATCGTCCAATGTCTCGCTTGAAAAGCCGAAATGTCCGCCTGACGACAGATGCGCGGCAACGCCCGCGAAGAATTTTTCGAGTTCGCCCATATATGGCAGGACGTCGGTGGCGACGATCAGGTCCCATTGCGGTTCATCGGTGGTCTCGAGAAAGCGTACGGCTTCGCCGACAAACAGCGCCTGATAATCGCCTTTCTCGTAAGCGACTTCGATCATGTTTTCAGAAATGTCGACGCCCGTCTTATGTCCGGCCATGTCGTCGAGCGCATCGGCGGACAAACCGGTGCCGCAGCCGAGATCAAGCATGCGTTCTGCGAAAAACTCGTCGTCCAGTTCAAGGAGCATTTCGCGCAGCTGCAGCGGAACGTCATAGCCTAGCTGGTCTACAAGGATCGTATCGAACATTTCGGCGTGCTGATCGAAGAGTGTGGACACATAGGCATCCGGCGCCTTTAACGGCACTGCGCCGCGTCCCATGCTCGCAAGCCGCACGGCAGCGCCGCCATGGTCATCAGGATCGATGCGCAGCACATCTTCATATGCCTTGGCAGCGGCATCGAAATCACCAGCCTTTTCCAGAGCGAGAGCCCGGTTATAGGCTTCTGCTAGTGCTTCCTGATCAAAAGCCTGGGCATCGTTCTTTGCCATTGATTTCTGCCTTCTCCACCTTGCACCGCGCACGTGCAAAGACAGCGCAACAATTGCGCACATTTCGTTAGAATATTTGAAGGCCGGAATCCCGTAATCGCAGAGCCGGCCCCTGCCCGTTCTCCTACGCCGATCCAATTGCACTCGCAAGCGCATTATGGAAAGGTTTGTTTCCGTTTTAAATAAAACAGATAAATCTAATATTGTTTATAATTTTCATTGGGAAAAATAATCGATGGAAATATAAAATCGTAATGGTAGCGTCATGATACTTTACGGGCATTTACATCATTGTATTATTTAACTGTAATGAGGCTCAGGTGCGCAGTTCAATTTTGAAATTATTGGTCTTCCTGGCTGCTGTTTCCGCTAGTATCGATCTCGCGCGCGCTGATGCAGAACAGGAACTGGCCAAAAAACTCGCCAACCCCATTTCAAGCCTCATCAGTGTTCCTTTCCAGCAGAATTACGACTGCTGCTTCGGCCCCAAGGATGCTTACCGATATTCACTCAACATTCAGCCCGTCATTCCGTTTTCGCTGGATGAGGACTGGAACCTTATCGTCCGCACAATTGTGCCTGTCGTCTATCAGGAGGCTCCAGCGGCCGGTTTCGACAGTCGTTTTGGTCTGAGCGACACAGAACAGAGTTTCTTTCTTTCGCCGGCGCAATCTCTGAACGGTATAACCTGGGGCGTTGGCCCCGTGTTTCTGTGGCCGACCGCCACCAGCAGCGAGCTTGGCACCGGCAAATGGGGGGCAGGCCCGACAGGTGTCATCCTCAAGCAGCATGGCGGCTGGACCTATGGCGCACTGGCCAACCATATATGGTCCTATGCCGGGCACAGCGACCGTGAGGCTGTCAGCCAGAGCTTTGTCCAGCCGTTTCTCACCTATACTTTTCCCGATACGACAGCGCTGAGCCTTTCATCGGAATCCTCCTATGACTGGACCTCGGAGCAGTGGACCGTGCCAATCAACGCGGGCATATCGAAGGTTTTCAAGTTCGGAGAACAACGGGTCAGCCTCGGTGTTTCTGCGCGGTATTATGCCGAAGCACCGTCGGACGGGCCCAAATGGGGCGCCCGCTTCGTAACGACGTTTCTATTTCCAGAAAAATAGGAGAACGCCCTACTCCGCGGCAGCCGTAACACGTTCGTCGTGATCTTTATGATCGGCCAGTTTTCTGGCGATCACTGCGCAGGCCATGAGCTGTATCTGGTGAAAGAGCATCAGCGGCAAAACGATGCTGCCGACATTCGCTCCGGCGAAAATGGCGCTCGCCATTGGTGCGCCGCTGGCGAGGCTCTTCTTCGAGCCGCAGAACATGATCGTAATGCGGTCCGGCCGGTTGAAGCCCAGCCATTTGCTTCCGTACCAGGTCGCAAGCAGCACGGCGACCAGCAGGACGATATTGACGCCCACCATCATGCCAAGATCGTCCCAGGAAACGGTACGCCAAAGGCCTTCAACCACGGCCTCGCTGAAAGCCAGATAGACCACCATCAGGATTGAACCGCGATCGACGAAACCGAGCGCCTTGCCGTGGCGCCGCATGAAACTCCCGATCCAGGGTTGCAGGATTTGCCCGAGCACGAATGGCGCCAGCAGTTGCAGCAGGATTGATTCAAGCGCGTCGACCGATATTCCGCCACCGCCTTTGACCGCAAACAACAGGCCGACCAGCAACGGTGTGAGAAACATGCCGAAAATGTTTGACGCTGACGCCGACACGATTGCCGCCGAAACGTTGCCGCCCGCAATTGAGGTGAAGGCGATGGATGACTGGACCGTCGAAGGCAGAACGCAAAGAAAGAGGATGCCTGTGTAAAAGGCTGACTGCGACAGTCCAGGAACGGACCAGCCTGCCGCCAGACCGAGGATAGGAAACAGGATGAACGTCGATGAGAGCACCGCCAGATGCAGTCTCCAGTGCGTTATGCCTGCAACGACAGCCTCTCGCGACAGCCGGGCACCATGCAGGAAGAACAGGAGCCCGACAGCAAATTTCGTCGCCAGTGCAAACCACTCCGCAAATTCACCATGTACGGGTAGCACGGACGCAAACAGGATGGTTACGATCAGCATGCTGGTGAATTTGTCAGGCAGGAAACGCATCATATCGTCCAATCTCGCGGCATTTCAAAAGTCTCGGGAGGAGTTGCAATCCCCCGATGTCCGTAAACAGCTCGCAATTTCAAGAGCGGGCCCGAACTATGAACTAATTCGGCCCTGTCCGGTTCATTCGTAGCCGTTGGGGTTCTTCGATTGCCAATGCCACATGTCCTGGCACATCTCGCGCAGGTTCTTCTCCGCTGACCAGCCGAGGAAGTCGCGGGCAAAGGTTGGATCGGCGTAGCATTCCGCCACGTCGCCAGGACGGCGCGGTGCGATCTCATATTTGATCTCGCGGTTGGAAACATGCTCGAAGGCCTTGACCACATCGAGAACGCTATAGCCCTGCCCCGTGCCCAGATTGACCGAGAAGCACTGCGGCTCATCAAGCTTCTTGAGCGCTTTCAGATGCCCTGCCGCCAGATCGACCACATGGATATAGTCGCGAACGCCGGTGCCGTCAGGCGTCGGATAGTCATTGCCCCAGACATTCAGTTTCTCGCGGCGGCCGGTCGCGACCTGCGCGATGATGGGCATCAGATTATTTGGAATGCCCTTCGGGTCTTCACCGATCAGGCCGCTCTCATGCGCGCCAACCGGGTTGAAATAGCGCAGGATGGCGATTTTCCAGCTATTGTCGCCATTATAAATATCGCGAAGCATGTCTTCGATGACGAGCTTGGTGCGACCGTAAGGATTCGTCGCCGTCAGCGGCTGGTCTTCGGTGATCGGTAATTTTTGTGGATCGCCATAGACCGTGGCCGACGAACTAAAAACCAGCGTTTTGACGCCCGTGGCCTCCATGGCTTGCAACAGTCGGAGTGTCCCGACCACGTTGCAATCATAATAGAGCATCGGCTTTTCGCTCGATTCTCCCACAGCCTTCAGACCGGCGAAGTGAATGACGGCGGTGCATTTGTGATGCCGGATCACCTGTTCCAGAAAGGCGCGGTCACGAATATCACCTGCTTCACGGCGCGGCGTGCGCCCGGTAATCTGTTCGATGCGATGCAGGGCTTCCGGGTGGCTGTTATCAAAATTATCGACCACAACGACGTCGTGGCCTGCCTCGATGAGCTGAACGCAGGTGTGCGAACCAATATAGCCGGCACCGCCAGTCACAAGAATTGTCATCGTTTATGTATCCGCTTGTTGAACATACCGCCCCGATGTGCGATCCCCGGCTGACTATGCAAAATCAGTAACAGACTTCAAGCCATCCGGCACGATTCTCTCGAATTGACAGACACGGATTAGCCAAGTTTGATGGAGCGAAGATGAAACCATCCCGCAATATTGATCGCTTGCTGGAAATCATGGCAGCGCTTCGCGACCCGGAAACCGGCTGTCCGTGGGATGTGGAACAGAGTTTCGAATCCATCATGCCCTACACGCTCGAGGAAACTTATGAGGTCCTCGATGCCATAGAGCGCAACGATATGGACGATCTGCGTGAAGAGCTTGGCGACCTGCTGTTGCAGGTGGTGTTTCATTCGCGCATGGCCGAGGAACAGGGCAGCTTTGCATTCGGCGATGTTGTCGAAGCCATCACGCATAAGATGATCAGGCGACATCCGCACGTTTTTGGTGACGCCGAAGCCAGAAGTGCCGGCATGGCCAAGGGGTCGTGGAACCGCATCAAGGCAGAAGAAAAGGCCGAACGGGCCGAGCGGCGCTCCAAACTTGGACTTGAAACGACAGAAAAGAACGGCTTCCTGGATGATATTCCACAAGCCTTCCCCGCCCTGCTGCGCGCCCTGAAACTTCAGCAGAAGGCTGCGAAAGTCGGATTCGACTGGTCTGAAGCGGCACCGATTCTCGACAAGATCGCCGAGGAAACCGCAGAGCTCAAGGAAGCAATGGCGGCACAGGAACGCGGAAATATCGAAGAGGAATATGGCGACCTGCTGTTTGCCATGGTCAATCTTGGCCGCCATCTCGAAATCGACGCAGAAACTGCACTTGTCGCCGCCAATGAAAAGTTCAAGCGGCGGTTCCATTTCATCGAAAAGACACTCGGTGAAGCCGGTAGCGATCTCGACGCTGCTACCCTCGACGAAATGGAAGCAATCTGGGGGGAGGCGAAGAAAAAGGGCCTTTAGAACGGGGTTCTGTCAGGTTGGATCGCCCCCTCAAAGCTTTTGCCTGAAGGCGGGCTCCCACTCTCCGGAATCATGCTCTGATGACGCCTATTTCTCGTCTTCCCATTTTGGCCGGAACATCTGATAGACGCTTTCCGTCGTGGAAAAATCCATATAGCCCAGCCTGCTGACAGGTCTGGTCTTGGCAATATCGATGAGACCATCGGTCAAGACCTGTTCATCGATATGGACGCCGACAACTTCGCCAATCACCATGTAATTGTCGGTCAGCCTGCCCTCTTTATCCTGCAATCGCTTGATTTCCACCGCAACGCATTCAAGCGCGGCGTAGGCTTCCTTGACGCGCGGTGCTGCGATAAGCTTGCTTGCTGCCCTGGTGAGACCCGCATAGTCGAACTCGCTGACGCCGCGCGGGGCGTTGACGGATGACGCATTCATCTGCGTTCTCAAATAATCGCTCACCAGATTTGCGGTGAACTCACCGGTCTGCTCGATGAACGAAACGCTGTCCTTCGCACCGTTCGAGGAAAACATGACCATTGGCGGCGTATCGCAGATCGCGTTGAAGAAGGAATAGGGCGCGAGGTTGACCGCGCCCTCCTTCGATTGCGTCCCTATCCAGCCAATGGGGCGGGGGGCGACGATCGCCTTGAACGGATTATGGGGCAGCGGGTGCCCTTCCCTCGGTTCGTAAAACATAAGCCTGTCCGTTGATTAGCAATGGTTGTTAAAGCCGATTCTAGGCTTGCTCCCACGGGCCGGAATATTCCGATACGATCTTGTCCATATCCGCTCTCGGGCGTTCCGGCATCTTGTTTGCTGCCGATCCGACATGAACGAACCCGGCAACGCATTCATGGGGCGCCAGCCCCAGAAATGCGCGGGCGGGCGCGTCGTCGGCATACCAGTTTGTAATCCAGTTGGTAGCGTATCCAAGCGCATTGGCAGCGGTGCAAAGGTTCATCGCTACAGCTCCGGCGGACAGAAATTGTTCCCATTCCGGAATGCGCTCGTGGGCGACGGGCGATGACACGACGCCAACGACGAGCGGCGCGCGGGAGAAGCGCGTCAGCTCTTTTTCCTTCCGACCTTCCGGAAGCGGGCCTTCAATTTCTTCGGCACGCCGGGCCAGATATTCGCCAACCCTGACACGTGCATCGCCACGATAGAGGATGAAACGCCACGGCGTCAGACGTCCGTGGTCCGGCACGCGCGCGGCGACTTTCAGCAGTGCTGCAAGTTCCTCGCCCTCGGGTGCCGGTTCGGTAATCGCCGAAATCGGGGTGGAACTGCGCTGCGCCAGAAAATCGAATACCGGGTGGGCCACGGATAACCTCATCACTAAAATGCTGCTTATATTGCTCCACTTATTGGAGCTGCCTCTTCTCGCCCGTTGCACCCGAACTGTAAAGTTAAAATTCAAGGATGGAACAATTGCATGAATTTGCAAAAATGCGGGCTCCGAAAGCGATTTGGCCTTGAATTCGCCACCCGCATGGGCTCAAAAATACAGCATGTCGGATTGCTTGAACCTGCTTTATTCAAAGAGAAAAACAGCCCTCGGGGGAGGATCGCTTCTATCAGCGATCATGCTTGCCGTCAGTGCAGTGCCATCGTTGGCTCAGGGCCTCGATCCGCAGACACATATTCCGCAGTTGCAGACCACGACGACCGGCCTGCCCGACTTGCCGCAACCGGCGCTCAATCTCCCGACGCTGAACAATTACGCCTCCCCCTCAAGTCCCGAGAACAATCCGCTTGCCCAGACGCGGGAACTCGATCTCAAGGCGCGACTGAGTGAGGACGGCGGAGACATCCCGGCAGGGCTTGTCTGGCGTGTATTCTCGCCCGATGTCGGAGCTGATGGTCAATTGCCGCTTATCGCGAGCGCACAGGGCGGCGGCGCAGTTTTCAACCTGCCCGAAGGCAGCTATCTCGTGCATGTCGCCTATGGGCGCGCGGGTGCCACAAAGCGGATCACGGTTGGAAATGCGACGCGCCATGAAGTGATGATGCTGGATGCCGGTGGGATGAAGCTTAGCGCTATCCTGCCCGATGGCGGCAAGATCAACAATGATCTCCTGCGTTTCTCGATTTATGCCGACGAGGATAATAGTGACCGTTCGCTGATCGTCCCTGACGTCAAGCCGAACACGATCATCCGCCTCAACAGCGGCACCTATCACGTTGTTTCTAACTATGGCTCGGCGAACGCCATCATCCGTGCGGATATTCGGGTGGAGGCCGGTAAACTGACCGAAGCGACCGTTCAGCATCGTGCTGCGGAAGTGACATTGAAGCTTGTGCGCGAGCGCGGCGGCGAAGCACTCGCCGACACATCCTGGTCTATCCTCAACGCTTCCGGCGATGTGGTGCGCGAAAGCGCCGGCGCCTATTCATCAATGGTTCTCATTGAGGGCGATTATGTTGCGGTCGCCAAGAACAAGGACCGCATTTATCAGCGTGATTTCAAGGTGTCGTCCGGCAAGAACGAGGAAGTTGAAGTCGTCGCCAATGGCGAATCCGAACCTGCTCAGGACAGTATGGATTAGACTCTCCCCGCCTTAAAAATCAAAGGCCGCGCAGTGCGCGGCCTTTTTATTATCAATTGCCATTCTTCAGACGCAGCAGATCGGGCGGCGTTGCCTCTTCAACAAGGCGCGCGATGGCTTCGTCGAGCGTCATCGATTCCTGATCCCGGGAACCGAGACGGCGCATATTGACGGTGTTTTCTTCCGCCTCGCGCTTGCCGCAAACCAGGATCACCGGAACCTTCTGCAACGAGTGCTCACGAACCTTGTAGTTGATCTTCTCGTTGCGCAGATCGGTTGCGACCTGCAATCCGGCGGCCTTCAGCTTGGCGGCAGCCTGTGCGGCATATTCATCGGCGTCCGAGGTGATCGTGGCAACGACAACCTGCACCGGCGCGAACCACAAAGGCATGTGACCGGCGAAGTTCTCGATCAGAATGCCCAAAAAGCGTTCCATCGAACCGCAGATCGCGCGGTGGATCATCACCGGCTGGCGCTTTTCCGAATCCTTATCGATATAGAAAGCGCCAAAGCGTTCCGGCAGGTTGAAATCGACCTGCGTGGTGCCGCACTGCCATTCACGGCCGATGGCATCCTTCAGCGTATATTCGAACTTCGGCCCGTAGAACGCGCCCTCGCCTGGCAGGACGCCGGTCTTGATGTTGTTGGACTGCTGCTGGATCTGATCCAGCACCGACATCATCACGCTTTCTGCACGATCCCATAGTTCATCCGACCCCACGCGCTTTTCAGGACGGGTGGACAGCTTGATGGTGATCTCCTCGAAGCCGAAATCCTTGTAGACCGACAAGATGAGATCGTTGATGCGCAGGCACTCCGCTGCCATCTGCTCTTCGGTGCAGAAGATATGCGCATCGTCCTGCGTAAAGCCGCGCACACGCATCAGCCCATGCAATGCGCCGGACGGTTCGTAGCGATGCACATTGCCGAATTCAGCAAGCTTGATCGGCAGATCGCGATAGGATTTCAGGCCGTGCTTGAATATCTGCACATGGCCGGGGCAGTTCATCGGTTTCAACGCGAACACGCGATCATCGTCGGTTTCATCCCCGGCGACGGTCACCTTGAACATGTTGTCGCGATACCAGCCCCAGTGACCGGAGGTTTCCCACAGCGACTTGTCCAGCACCTGCGGCGCGTTCACTTCCTGATAGCCGTGGCTGTCGAGGCGGCGGCGCATATAGCTCACCAGGTTCTGGAACATCTTCCAGCCCTTGGCGTGCCAGAACACGACGCCCGGCCCTTCTTCCTGGAAATGGAACAGGTCCATTTCACGGCCAAGGCGGCGGTGATCGCGCTTTTCGGCTTCTTCAAGCATATGGAGATAGGCCTGAAGATCGTTATCGTTCGCAAAGGCAGTGCCATAGATGCGGGTCAGCATCGGATTGTTGGCATCGCCGCGCCAATAGGCGCCGGCAACCTTCATCAGCTTGAAGGAATTGCCGATCTGGCCTGTGGAGGCCATGTGCGGACCGCGGCAGAGGTCGAACCAGTCGCCCTGATAATAGATCTTGAGATCCTGCCCGGCTGGAATGGCATCAACCAGTTCCACCTTGTAGTTTTCGCCCTTGTCGGCAAAAACCTGCTTGGCCTTTTCGCGCGACCAGATTTCCTTGGTGAACGGCTTGTTGCGCTGGATGATCTCGCGCATTTTCTTTTCGATCACGGGAAGATCGTCGGGCGTGAACGGTTCATTGCGCGCGAAGTCGTAATAGAAACCGTTTTCGATGACGGGGCCGATGGTAACCTGTGTGCCCGGAAAGAGCTCCTGCACGGCTTCTGCCAGAACGTGCGCCGTGTCGTGGCGGATCAGTTCGAGCGCGCGCGGGTCTTCGCGGGTCAGAATCTCGACCTTGCCGGAAGCGCCGAGGGGATCGGAAAGATCGCGCACAGTGCCATCGACGGCGTAGGCAACAGCTTTTTTGGCAAGTGATTTGGAAATCGATTCCGCGAGACCGGCGCCGGTCATCGACGCATCGTATTCACGCACAGAGCCATCGGGAAATTGCATGGAAACGGTATTCGACATTCTAGTCATCCTTATCCAGTCCCGCCAACGATTGCGGGTGGGGTTCATGCGTATGAAATGAAGGTTGGGTTCTAGTCTTTTTCGCCCGGTCAGTAAAGCGCGACACGCTGACAGCGTCAGGTCGCGCTTATCGACGTTGAAAAGAATAAATCAGTTCCGGATCGGCAGGCAATCAATCTTCTGCTGCTTCAGTTGAGCGCATGCCTTTTCGGCGGAGGCCGAATCCTTGAAGCCGGAGAAACGCGCGCGATAAACCTTGCGACGCTTTTCGGCCGGAGAAATTTCAGCCTTCAGCCCCGGCGCGACCTTGTCGACCGCAGGTCGATACCTGGCCAGCAGTTGCTTTGCGCCGTCAAGCGTCGGCGGAGCGCCAAGCTGGATCGTCCAGGCCGATGCGCCAGCGGCAGAGGCGATCAGGAACCCGCCATCGCCCTGCTCGATGCGCGAATCGTCGATCAGCCCGGCGACTGCGTCGGCTTTCGGCTGGGCTGCGGCTGTTTGCTTCGCGACAGGCTGCGGCTTGGCCATTGCGACGAGCTGCCCCTTGGTATCGGCGTCTTCGGTGCTGAATCGTGTCAGAAGCTTCGCCATCTGGTCGTCGCGCTGCCGCGCCGATCCGGCGCCAAGAACAACGCCGACAAGATGCTTGTCATTGATGATAGCCGAAGAAACGAGATTATAGCCGGACACGTCCGTATAGCCGGTCTTGATGCCGTCCACGCCCTGATAGCGGTACATCAGGGTGTTGTGACCGTTCAGGACGCGGTTGCGGAACGTGAAGGAGCGCGTGGAAAAAAGCGCATATTGTTCCGGAAAGTCGCGACGCAGGCTCATGCCGAGAATTGCCATGTCGCGGGCGGTGGTAAGCTGTGTGGCCTTGGCAGTCAGACCCGAAGGATTGACGAAGAAAGTGCTCTTCATGCCGATCTGGCGCGCCCGTTGCGTCATCAGGCGACCGAAAGCGGCTTCCGATCCCGCCATATACTCGCCCATTACGGTTGCCGCATCATTGGCCGATATGACGATCATGCCATAGATGGCGTCGTGCACGGTGATGGTTTCGCCCGGCTTCAGCCAAAGCTTCATGCGGACCTTGGATGCGGCGTTCTTCGAAATGGGCATTGCATCGTCCCAATGCAGCCTACCGGTCTTGAGCGCCTCAAAAGCGAGATAAAGCGTCATCATTTTCGCCAGCGAAGCAGGCGCATGCTGAATATTGGCGTCGTCCTGACCGAGAATCCGCCCGCTATCGGCATCGAAAACCACCCAGGAGGTGCTCGCCATGGACGCGGATGTACAAAGCACACCTGCACCAAGCGCAAAGGATGCAATGAGACGCGAAAGGCGGGACGATGATTTCAGCATAACAGCTCGCAGGAATATGAACGCCGAGGGGGACATGCAGGCAAATTGCGGCCCGAAAAAGACCACAGCACTGCCTTAAATTCCAATTCTCAATGAAACGTTGATATCCTTAATGAATTATAATCAGCTAACAAAAAACTGTCAGAAATCCCCACGCGGAGATGAGCACCGCCAGTAGCGCCAGGGCAGATACCATTTCAATTCATTGGGGAGCGTTCGGGGTACGGGATCGAATCCGTGTGTGCCGAACGGCCCGCAGCGCATGACGCGAAACAGCCCCATCCACCCGCCGCTCCACAGTCCGTGACGTGCGATGGCTTCGTAGGCATATTCGGAACAGGTCGGCAGATGCCGGCAGGAATTGCCGATGAGGGACGATAATGTCACCTGATAGAAACGTACGAATGCCGTGCCGATCAGCCTTCCCGGCGTCTTGCGCCAGGGATCGGTAAAGTTCCGGCTATAGCGTTTTCGCGGCCCCTCGCCCGCATGATCCTTGCCGGAGGAACACATCAGGCAGCTTTGGCCTTCTCCTCTATCTGCCGGATGCAATCGACAACCGCATCGAAGGTCAGCAGCGTGGAGGCATGGCGCGCCTTGTATTCGCGCACCGGCTCGAAATATTTCAGATCGGCAAAGCGTCCTTCCGGTGCCGGGCCGTCTTCCTTGAGCATCTTGTACATTTCATCGCGAACGGCTTTCAGTTCCTCCGCGGAAGCGCCGATGATATTGCGCGCCATGACGGAGGAAGAAGCCTGTCCAAGCGCGCAGGCCTTCACCTCATGCGCGAAATCCGTCACGACGCCATCGGCCATTTTCATATAGACGGTAACGGTCGAGCCGCACAGCTTGGAATGCACCTTGGCAACCGCGTCCGGTTCGGGAAGACGCCCAAGGCGCTCCATGTTTCCGGCGAATTCCAGGATGCGTTTGTTGTAAATATCATCGATCATCGAGGCGACCTTCCGCCGTGCCGGAGAAAAACATAAATTTGTCGCCCGGCTGCGGTTTGAAGTTGCAATTTATTGTCTATATAATAGGCAAGTAGCGTCTGCGCCATGGGTAACAATAGCACAGACCCCGGGGGCAGTCGCACGAAAACCTGTCCGGTGACCGTAAGCGCCGGATCAATACATCGCCCGCTCGCAAAGCGTATCGTTGTATTGTCCGTTTAACTCGTCTCCTCCTTGAAGGAGACTACTGGAGAATACTGATGGACGCTCGCATCCTCAAAGAAGATGACGAATCCGGCCTGCCGAACAAGCAGGCAGATGTAACTCTTTTGCATGGCAAGCCGACGCAGGCCGATGCGGAAGCGGCGGTACGCACGCTTTTGCTTTGGGCTGGAGACGACCCGGAACGCGAAGGCCTTCTGGAAACGCCGAAGCGTGTGGCCAAGGCTTATAAGGAACTGTTCGCAGGCTATACGGAAAGCCCGGAAGAAGTCCTCGGTACGGTTTTCGAGGAAGTCGGCGGCTATAACGATCTCGTTCTCGTAAAGGACATTTCGTTCCATTCGCATTGCGAGCACCATATGGTGCCGATCATCGGCAAGGCGCATGTCGCCTATCTGCCCGATCACAAGGTGGTTGGCCTTTCCAAGATTGCCCGCGTCGTGGATATTTTCGCGCGCCGCCTGCAGACGCAGGAAAGCATCACTGCGCAGATCGCCGACAGTATCCAGCGCATTCTGAAGCCTCGCGGCGTTGCCGTGATGATCGAGGCGGAGCATATGTGCATGGCCATGCGCGGCATACGCAAGCAGGGTTCGACGACCATCACCACCACTTTTACCGGCGAAATGCAGGTAAATGCGGAGGAGCAGGTTCGCTTCATGACCCTGACCCGCAGATAAGCGGCTGAAATGAGCTTCTTTCCTGCACAGCCTTCCGACAAGAAGGCCATAGAAGAAGGCGCGGCATTCATGCCGCGCTTCGATGCATCGGGCCTCATCACTGCTGTCGTTACCGATGCGCGTGACGGCGAATTGCTGATGGTCGCCCATATGAATGAGGAAGCGCTGCGGCTCACCCTCGAAACGGGAATTGCGCATTACTGGTCACGCTCGCGTTCCACGCTCTGGAAGAAGGGCGAGACGTCGGGCAATCTGCAAAGCGTGGTCGAGTTGCGCACCGATTGCGATCAGGACGCGCTCTGGCTGAAAGTACGCGTGGCTGGCGATGGACCAACCTGCCACACAGGACGCCGCTCCTGCTTCTATCGGCAGGTTATTGCCGAGAACGGCGATATTTCCCTGGCCGTTGAAGGCTCCTGCGATCACGGGCACTAACCCCGGTCAAAAGGATGTGATGGCGCGAATATGAGTCGCGCCATCAATTCGCAGCATTTATTCTTTGGATACTATGTTTCACTAACGTGAAGCTGTTCCCGCCAAACGGAACTGTCGGAATCGTTTTAGCTATTTGCCTGTGCATTTCCTGACGCAAACCGTTTGCCCTTTTACCGGGCTCTTTTGCCGGAAGTGCTTCGGGTGGAAACGAAGAGGTGTCCATCGTGATGCTTGCATGGGGGCAGAAGCGGAAGGCTGCGAATAACGACCTTGCTCTGCCAGCAGAAGAACCCGCTGAAAAGCCTGAAATCAAGCGAGACCCGCGCCGGATAGCCCTGGCGCTGGGCGGTGGCGCTGCACGCGGCTGGGCCCATATCGGCGTGCTGCGCGCGCTGGACGAAGCCAATATCGATATCGAGATGATCGCCGGCACGTCGATCGGCGCGCTTGTTGGCGGCTGTTATCTGGCCGGAAAGCTGGACGAACTGGAAGAGTTCGCCCGCAGTCTTACCCGGCGGCGCATGTTCAATCTTCTCGACATTACATTTCGCGGCAGCGGGTTGTTCGGCGGCATGAAACTGGACGGTCGCCTGCGTGAGCATCTGGATGGGCTGCGCATCGAGGAACTGGATCGTCCCTTTGTTGCGATCTGCACCGAGTTGCGCACCGGGCACGAAATCTGGCTGTCCTCCGGCCCTCTGGTGGAAGCGATGCGCGCCTCCTACGCCCTGCCCGGCGTTTTCGAGCCTGTGCGCTGGCAGGAACGTGTGCTGGTCGACGGCGCGCTGGTCAATCCCGTGCCGGTATCCGTATGCAGGGCTTATGAGCAGCGCCTCGTTCTGGCGGTCAATCTCCACTACGACCAGTATGGTCGCGCGGCGGTCATCAAACACGCGCAAACCCGGCAGGACAGTCTTGCCGACGCAATCCATGGCGAGAAGGAAGCGCGTCTCGGCATTACCGGCGTGATGATGGAAGCCTTCAACATCATTCAGGATCGCATATCGCGCGCCCGCATGGCTGGCGACCCGCCGGACGTCACGCTGATGCCGATCGTGGGACAGATCGGGCTTGCCGATTTCCATCGCGCATCCGAAGCCATTGACGCCGGATATACAGAAACGCTGAAGCGCCTTGAGGATATCAAGCGCCTGCAGGGCATCGCGGGCTGATTTTCGACAGCCGAAACGAATCCGGGGGAATCGATTTCACCGGATTCGCTTCCCGTTGCTCCCTTCAGCTTGGTCGCTGACCGCCGCGCATCCGCTTGATGACGTTTTTCAGAAATTTTTCTGATTTGTGGAAGTCTTTGAAAAAGCCCGGAAATTCTGGGTTTCTTTCCCTTCTGTCGTGATTGAGCACAAGCTTTTTCACATTCTTTTTCAAAAAGATTGCCGGAAGATGCAGATGGGGCTTGTGCACCCCAAAGTGATTTGCTAAATGCCCACTCGCCGACGGAGTTCGGCTCCTACCACGGGCGGTCGTGGCGGAATTGGTAGACGCGCAGCGTTGAGGTCGCTGTGGGGCAACCCGTGGAAGTTCGAGTCTTCTCGACCGCACCATCTTCTCTCAAGAACAATTTCAAATACTTTCCCCGCAAGGGGTTAAAGCCGTTTCTTGATTAGAAACTTTCACTTCTCTTCAATGCATTGCAAACGAAAACGCGCCCTTCCAGGAAGAGCGCGCCGATAGAGTTTCGGGTTTTCGCTCAGCCTTTTCCAATCTCCGAGAGGATCGCTTCGCTGTGTTCACCAAGCTTCGGGGAACGGTTGTGGAGCTTCAGTTCGGCACCAGAGAAACGAATGGGCGTGCGCAGGCCGGGAACCCCTTGCGGGTCTATTCTCATCCCCCTCGCCTCGAACTGCGGGTCTGCGAACACATCGGCCACCGTGTTGATCGGGCCGGCAGGCACGCCGATTCTGGCAAGCTCGGCCAGAAGATCGTCGCGCTTCCACGCTCGGGTCTTTTCTTCCAGAAGCGCCGTCAGGGCCGCCCGGTTGGCCACGCGCGCCGAATTGCTGACGAAGCGCTCGTCTGCTGCAATATCACCGATACCGAGCAGTGAAGTCAGTTTTCCGAACTGTCCGTCGTTGCCGCAGGCGATGATGAAATAGCCATCGGAAACCGGCAGCGTCTGATAGGGCGCGATGTTGGGATGCGCATTGCCCATGCGCTTCGGCGATACGCCGGACGCCAGATAGTTCATTGCCTGATTGGCAAGTACCGCCGACATGCAGTCGAACAGCGCCATATCGATATGCTGGCCGGTGCCGGTGCGTTCCCGCATGATGAGCGCTGACTGAATTGCAATCACGCTGTAGAGGCCGGTGAAAATGTCGGCGAAAGCCACACCGATCTTCTGCGGCTCCCGGTCCGGTTCACCGGTCAGATCCATGATGCCGCCCATACCCTGGATCATGAAATCGTAGCCTGCGCGTTCCGCATAAGGGCCTGTATGGCCGAAACCGGTGATCGAGCAATAGATCAGGCGCGGATTGATGGCCTTCAGGCTCTCATAGTCGAGGCCGTATTTGTCGAGGCCGCCCAGCTTGAAGTTTTCGATGACGACATCGGCGTCAGCCACGAGCTGGCGGACCAGTTCCCTGCCCTCTTCGGTGCGGAAATCGGCCGTGATCGAGCGCTTGCCGCGGTTGCAGGCGTGAAAATAGGCAGCAGACCGTTCGCCTTCCACATCAATGAAAGGCGGGCCCCATTTGCGCGTATCGTCGCCCTCGGGGCTTTCAACCTTGATGACATCGGCTCCCAGATCGGAGAGCGTCTGCCCCACCCATGGCCCGGCAAGAATGCGCGCCAGTTCTACCACCTTGAGACCGTCAAGCGGTGTGTTCTGCATTTTCTGCAATCCCATACAAAAAATAAAGAGGCCCGCCCGCGAACTGCGAACGGGCCCAAATGGAAGGCTTGGCTAGAGCATGTCTCCCGAAAGCGGGAACCGGTTTCGGGTTAAAGACATGCGTAAAAACAAATGGATAGAGCATTTCCAACGACTGATGAAAAACAGGAAATGCTCTAACTGCTATCAGAAGAAAGCCTGAATGCCGGTCTGGGCGCGGCCCAGGATCAACGCATGAACGTCATGCGTGCCTTCATAGGTATTTACCGTTTCCAGATTCTGCGCGTGACGCATGACGTGGTACTCGATCTGGATACCGTTGCCGCCGTGCATGTCGCGTGCCTGACGGGCGATATCCAGCGCCTTGCCGCAATTGTTGCGTTTGACGATGGAGATCATTTCCGGCGCCATCTTGCCTTCGTCGAACAGGCGACCGACGCGCAAGGATGCCTGAAGGCCAAGCGCAATCTCGGTCTGCATGTCGGCGAGCTTCTTCTGATAAAGCTGCGTGCCTGCGAGCGGCTTGTCGAACTGCTTGCGGTCAAGGCCGTATTGACGCGCACGGAACCAGCAATCTTCCGCCGCACCCAGCACGCCCCAGGAAATGCCATAACGAGCGCGATTGAGGCAGCCGAACGGACCCTTGAGGCCGGAGACATTCGGCAGAAGCGCATCTTCCGAAACTTCGACGCCATCCATGACGATTTCACCGGTGATCGATGCACGCAGCGAAAGCTTGCCGCCGATCTTCGGCGCGGAAAGACCCTTCATGCCCTTTTCGAGCACGAAGCCGCGAATGGCGTTGTCGTGCGCGGCAGACTTGGCCCAGACGACGAAAACGTCGGCAATCGGCGAGTTCGAAATCCACATCTTGGAGCCGCTGAGACGATAGCCGCCGTCGATCTTTTCCGCCCGGGTCTTCATGCCTGCCGGGTCGGAGCCCGCATCAGGTTCGGTCAAACCGAAGCAGCCGATCAGTTCGCCGGAGACGAGGCCCGGAAGATATTTCTTGCGCTGTTCGTCGGAGCCATAGGCGTAAATCGGATACATCACGAGCGACGATTGCACGCTCATCATGG
Source organism: Brucella ciceri (assembly GCF_041930145.1). Taxonomy (NCBI): domain Bacteria; kingdom Pseudomonadati; phylum Pseudomonadota; class Alphaproteobacteria; order Hyphomicrobiales; family Brucellaceae; genus Brucella; species Brucella ciceri. Next base: position 211,373 of record NZ_JBHEEV010000002.1, read on the forward strand.
AGCGATAACCGGAATCGACCCGCTCGACTTCACGCGCTACCAGACCATAAGACACATAGCCCGCATTGGCCGCGCCGTATTCTTCAGGAAGCGTCACGCCCAGAAGTCCAGCCTGCCCCATGAGACGGAAGAGTTCAGGATCGGTCGTCTCATCCAGATAGGCCTTTTCGACACGAGGCAGCAGAACATCCGTTGCGAAAGCCTTGGCCGAGTCGCGGATCATGCGCTCGTCTTCGTTCAGCTGGTCATCCAGCAGAAACGGGTCTTCCCAGCTAAAAGCCGCACGTGACATCAGTGTATTCTCCTCAATGAAAATTTGCAGGAAATATGGACTGTGCCGCAGTTCGGTGCAATCGACGTTTACTCATCGATCTATTCCATTTAGTAATGGATCATGACTTCGATCTCCCGACGCCTGCTTCCCTCCACCAGTGCGCTTGCCGCCTTCGATGCCGTTGCGCGGCATGAGAGCTTTTCGGCTGCGGCCGAGGAGTTGTCGCTAACGCAAGGCGCGGTGAGCCGACAGATTGCAACGCTTGAAGAACAGCTCGGAACGGCACTTTTCGACCGCACCAGTCGTCATGTGGTGTTGTCGGATGCCGGACGCGCCTATCTCAAGGCTGTGGGGCCGGCGCTGGCGTCCATTCGGGCCGCCTCACTGCAAGTCATGTCGCAGATGCGCGGCACCACGCTCAATCTGGCCTTCCTGCCGACATTCGGGACACGCTGGCTGATACCGCGCATACCGCGTTTCGTGGCAAAATATCCGGATATCATCCTGAATTTTGCGACCCGTATCGGTCAGTTCGACTTTGATCGCGAAGGGCTGGATGCGGCGATCCATATCGGCCAGCCGGACTGGCCCAACGCCGACAGTGTCTTCCTGATGGATGAAACGGTGGCGCCTGTGTGCAGTCCCGCTTTTCTCCAGCAACATCCCGTGCAGGCGCCGACCGATCTTCTGCCGCTCCCTTTGTTCAACATGGCGTCACGCCCCGGCGCATGGGATCATTGGTTCAAGAGCCTCGATATCGCCGCCCCGGTTTCTCCGGGGATGCGTTTCGAGCAGTTTTCAAATGTCTCGCAGGCCTGCATTGCCGGTCTGGGCGTGGCACTGATGCCGCTCTTCCTCATACGGGCTGAAATCGAGAACGGACAGCTTGTGGTCGCCTGCCAGCATACGGTCAGAAGCCCGAGCAGCTATTACTTTGTGACGCCGAAGGCTCGTTCGAGCACTCCGGCTGTATCTGCTTTTCGGGACTGGCTGCTCGCGGAAATCAAAAGCGAGAATGCGGCTCACCCGGCCACGAAACCTGCATAGCCGTCGTTCAGGGTCTTGCGCAGGATCGCCGCATAGTCGGCGAAGGAGTGATCGTCCGCGCGTATACGCCCGAATGAGGGGCTGGTGAATTGCCGCATCGGCACGAGCGCAAGTGGCGTCGAAACGGGTGTCAGATGTGCGCCCTGCCCGGCCCGCAATGTCGTCAGGATACCAAACATTTCACCCGTGATGCTGGGGCGAGAGAGGACGGCCATGCGATATTGGCCGGACGTATTCGTGACCAGATAGATGTGCCCCGAAAGATGCGGAACGGAAACCGCTCCCTGTTGCGAGAACGAAACGTCGGAACGTTCCCGCTCACGAAAATTGAGATGCCCGGCATCGAAATCCCAACCGATTTCCGTGATATAGGCGAAGAGCGCCTTGTCCTCGCCGAAGGATGGACGCAAGGTGAGGTAATCGCCTTCGAGCCATGAAACCGAGGCGCGCGAATAGGCCCCCAGTTCTTCCGCTGCGTGGCTGTTGCCATTTCTGGTCAGTTGAACGGGAGCTTCACCCGCCTGCTCGCGCAGGGCTACGCCCATTGCCTGTTCGAGCCGGATGATCGTTGCGAGCGTGAAGGGCCTGTGGCCCGACAGCGCCTTTTCCAATGTCGAAAGACTGATCCGCGCTTCATCGGCCAGAAGCTGGCGCGAAATTCGCCGTCTTGCGATTTCCTCACGAACCCGAACGGCAACGCGGGTATTGATCTGGTCGGGAAGGTGAGAGTCCTGATCGGACATGGCTTATCCTGAACTGCGTACTTTTCTTCACAATTCCACACATATGCGTAACGGGCAAGGCGGTTTGCGGAAAGGGACGGCTGAAACTTGGCAAAGCTTACGCTGGAGTGGAAACAGCCGCTCCGGCGACAATGGCTCCAGTTCTTCGAGGTGAACAAGGAGCATGTCATGTCACCGGCGACAAGTCTTTCAAATCATAGCATTGGAGGCGGGGTACTCTCCCGCTTCTGTTCGTTCGTCTGGTTATGCAACATGGCGTTGCTGCCCGCGCTGGCCGTCATTTTCTGCCTGTTGCAGATTGTTCAGGCGCGTGCCGAAACATCCGGTCTGGTCACACCGAACGAGGTTCAATCCGGCAGCCTTCTGCTGGAAACAAGCGAAGCCGGTCGTTATGTCGAAGCCCCTCGGCTTGCGACGGACGTCAATCTCGATGTGAGCGGGCCGACGGCCCGAGCCCGGCTGACGCAGGCATTCGAGAACCCGACCGACAGTTTCGTCGAAGCCCTGTATGTTTTTCCATTGCCCGAAGAAAGTGCAGTCTATTCGTTGAAGATGGTTATCGGCGATCGCGTGATTGTCGCTGACATCAAGGAAAAGCAGGCAGCCCGTGAAATATATGAAAAGGCGAAAAGCGAAGGCAAGAAAGCCACGCTGATCGAACAGCAGCGGCCGAACGTGTTCACCAATGCGGTTGCCAACATCGGCCCGCACGAAAAAGTTGTCATCCAGATCGAGTATCAGCAGGCGGTGCGGCTTGCCGATGAGCGTTTTTCGCTGCGTGTGCCGTTGGTCGTTGCACCGCGCTACAATCCGGACATTGCCTCACCCGTTGTCCAGCAAGTCGAAATGAAAAATGGCTGGGGCAAGTCGAGCGACACTGGCAAGCCCGATCCTTATAACGCGCCGATTGTAACGCCCCTAGCTCCCCCGGCTGAACTGCGGACCAATCCTGTGAGCATCTCGGTCGAACTGAAGCCCGGCTTCCCGCTTGGCAAGGTTGAAAGCCTTTACCACAAGGTCAGGATCGCTACGGCGAATGATGACACGCGAGAGATTGCGCTGGACGGCACCGCTGCTGCGGACCGCGATTTCGTTCTGGAATGGAGTGCTGTTGCAAATGATGCACCGCAGGTCGGGCTGTTCCGCGAACATGTCGGCAAGGACGACTATGTGCTTGCCTATGTCACGCCACCGGCTGTTGCCAGCGCAAAAAAGGCGCAGCGTGAAGTCGTCTTCGTGATCGACAATTCCGGATCGATGGGCGGTACTTCCATCGAACAGGCAAAGGCCAGCCTGGATTATGCACTGTCGCATCTTCAGCCCGGAGACCGGTTCAACGTGATCCGCTTCGACGACACGCTGACCAGGTTCTTTGAGGATTCGGTCGAGGCCAATCAGCAGAATATCGCCTCCGCCCGTCGTTTCGTGACGAGCCTTGAAGCGCAAGGCGGTACGGCAATGCTGCCAGCCCTTCATGCAGCGCTTGATGACAGCCATCAGGGCAATGGATTGCGCCAGATCGTGTTTTTGACTGACGGCGAGATCAGCAATGAGCAGCAATTGCTGGATGCCATTGCAGCACGTCGGGGGCGCTCGCGCATTTTCATGGTCGGTATCGGTTCTGCCCCCAATTCCTATCTGATGAACCATGCGGCGGAACTTGGACGCGGAACCTTCACCCATATCGGGTCGGCGGCGGAAGTGGACGAACGCATGCGGGCTCTGTTCGACAAGCTAGAAAACCCTGCAGTTACCGATCTGAAGGCCAATTTCTCGGAAAAGAATGTAAGCATGACCCCATCCCTTCTGCCCGACCTCTATCGTGGCGAACCACTGGTTATCGCTGCGCGGATGGGCAAGGCAGCCGGAAACCTTGTCATCGAAGGCCAGATTGATGGCCGTCCATGGACAGTCAATCTGCCGCTCGATCAGGCAATGAATGCGGAAGGCATTTCAAAATTGTGGGCTCGCCGCAAGATTGATGATGCCGAAGTGGAACTTACCCTTGGCAAGATTTCTCAGGACGCTGCCGATGCGCGCATTCTTCGGCTCGCACTGGAACATCATCTGATTAGCCGGCTGACGAGCCTCGTTGCGGTCGACAAGACGCCGTCGCGACCGGCCAACACACCGCTCACCCGCGCCGATATTCCGCTGCAACTGCCTGCTGGCTGGGATTATGACAAGCTGTTCGGCATCCGTGCGGAACGCAATGTCGAGGAGCATGCAAGTATGGACGTGAATGGCGTGAGCGCCCCTGTTCGCAGCCATGAGCGCCTTGCTTCACCATCATCGCCGTCGCAGCCCCTTCCGCTGCCGCAGACGGCAACGCCAGCGACGCTCCTGCTCATGCAAGGCCTCGGTTCGATGCTGGTCGGGCTCTTCGTCCTCTGGTTCTTCCGCCGCAGGGAGAATGTGTGATGGCTGTCGGTCGGTTTGTTACGGGGAGCGCGCTGAAGCGCTCCCTTTTTCCCGCGCTTGGCATGATGCTGGTCGCAATGGGTTTGGTACTTTCCGGTCAGGGAATGTGGATACATGCCAAAGCGTTTGTCGCACAAATCCTGCTTGAACGGGCGTTTTCAGAGAGCATTGAAACAGGCGCTCCCGTCAAACCGTGGAACTGGGCCGACACCTGGCCGGTAGCCCGTATCGAAGTCCCGCGGCTTGAAGAATCAGCCATTGCCCTGAAAGGCGCCAGCGGGCAGGCATTGGCTTTTGGCCCCGGCCATCTGGACAATACGCCGATGGCGGGCGAACGGGGAACGGCCGTCTATGCCGCGCATCGCGACACGCATTTCGCATTTCTGAAGAATGTCGAGGAGAACGACCAGATACTCGTCACTCGCAGCGACGGAAAGACGGTTTCCTATCGCGTCAGCCACATGGCCGTGGTGCGGTGGGATGAGGCGAGGATCGCGCCGGACCGCGAAGGCCGCCACCTCGTGCTGGCGACCTGTTACCCGTTTGATGCGATTACTCCTGGCCCGCTTCGCTATCTGGTCTATGCAGACATGGAGACTGGCAAGTCAGGCGATTGATCGACTTGCGATCTCGTATGAACGCAGGCGTTTCTTGTGATCGTGGATCATGCCGGTCAACATCAGCTCGTCGGCACCGGTGCTCTCCGCAAAGGCCTTGATGCCTTGCGCTACTGTCTCCGGTCCACCGACGACGCGGCATGAAAGCATCTGCCGCACGAGCGCCTGCGCTGCCGGATCAAGCCGTTCCATATAGCCTTCGACAGGTGCGGGCAGCTTGCCGGGGCGACCGCTGCGCAGGTTCACGAAAGCCTGCAGTTGCGACGTGAAAAGATAGTTCGCCTCTTCGTCCGTATCGGCAGCAATCACATTAAGGCCCAGCATCACATAAGGCTTTTGCATATATTCCGATGGTTCGAACCGCTCGCGATAAAGCGCAATGGCGCGTTCCATCTCGGCAGGCGCAAAGTGCGAGGCGAATGCGTATGGCAATCCCAGCATGGCGGCAAGCTGCGCGCCGAACAGGCTGGAACCGAGAATCCAGACAGGCACATTCAGCCCCTCACCCGGCACGGCGCGCACGCGCTGGCCCGGTTCGGCAGGTTTGAAATAGTTGAGCAACTCGACCACATCCTGCGGAAAGGCGTTTGCATCGCTGTCGAGATTGCGTCGAAGGGCATGGGCGGTGATCTGGTCGGTGCCGGGAGCGCGTCCAAGACCGAGATCGATGCGGCCCGGAAACAGCGACGCCAGCGTGCCGAACTGTTCGGCAATCACTAGGGGTGCGTGATTGGGCAGCATGACGCCGCCTGCACCGACGCGGATGGTCGTGGTGCCGTTCGCGACGTAACCAATAACCACGGATGTCGCCGCGCTGGCGATGCCCGGCATATTGTGGTGCTCGGCGAGCCAGTAACGGTGAAAGCCGAGCCGTTCGGCATGTTGCGCAAGTTCCAGTGTGTTGTGCAGCGACTGCGCTGCATCACTGCCTTCGGGAACGGGCGAAAGATCAAGAACGGACAAAGGTATCATACTGGCTCATATGGGTTGGAACGCCGCATTCGCAACGTCAGCAGAACAAAAAAGGGCGACCTATTTCTAGGCCGCCCCTTGTCGTTGGTTCAACGCAAGTTTCAGTGATGTTGCACTGGAGCCGGTTCGCCGCCCTCTTCGGAGGACGCGACATACTCGCCTTCCACATCCTTCTTCGCGATGAAGGTGTAGAACATAGGCACCACGAACAGCGTGAAGATCGTACCGATCACGATGCCGGTGAAGATCACGAGGCCCATCGAATAACGAGCAGCCGCACCGGCACCGGTCGCGATGATGAGCGGCACGACGCCGAGCGCCATGGCCGCAGTGGTCATCAGGATCGGACGCAGGCGGGTTTCAGCCGCGACGATGATTGCATCCCGGCGTGACAGGCCATGCAGGCGGCGCTGCTGATTGGCGAATTCGACCATCAGAATGCCGTGCTTGGTAATCAGCCCCACAAGGGTGATGAGACCGACCTGCGTATAGATGTTGAGCGTGCCGAGGCCGATATTCAACGGCACGATGGCCCCGAAGATCGACAGCGGAACCGACATCATGATGATGAACGGATCGCGGAAGCTTTCGAACTGCGCCGCAAGCACGAGATAGATCACGATCACGGCGAGGCCGAAGGCGATCAGGATCGTGTTGCCCTGCTCCACTTCCAGACGCGACTGGCCGGAATAATCCAGGAAGAAGCCTTCCGGCATCTTGGACTTGGCCAGATCGACCAGGGTTTGCAGACCCCGCCCGGTGGTGACGCCCGGAAGTGGCAGCGCCGAAATCGTTGCCGAATTCAGCTGGTTGAACTGCTCGATAGCGGCAGGCGATGCGTTCTGGCTGACCTTGATGACCGAAGACAGCGGGATCATCGAGCCGGAGACGCTGCGCACATAGAAGTCGCCCAGCTTTTCCGGGTTCGAACGGTAGACATCAGGCACCTGCGTGATGATGTCATAGCTGTTCGAATCGCGGTCGAATTTCGCCACCGACGCGCCACCGGTCAGGAGCCCCAGTGTCGAACCGATATCGCTGATCTGCACGCCCAGCGTCGCCGCACGGTCACGGTCGATGGTGATCGTGATCTGCGGTGCGTTGAAGGAGAGCGAGTTCTGCACGATGATGTACTGGCCGGAAGCCTGCGCTTCGTTCTTGATTTCCTCGGCGAGTTCGAAGACCTGATCGGCCGGGCCGGTCGATTGCAGCGCAATCGAGATCGGCAGACCGCCACCCGTTCCCGGCAGGGACGGAGGTGCGAAGATGAAGGCTTCGACACCTGCGACCTTGGAGATACGTGCGGTCAGGTCTTCCTGGATCTGCTTCTGCGAACGCGTGCGCTCGTTCCAGTCCTTCAGAACCCATAGCGCGATACCGGACGTCGTTCCGCCGTCCATGCCGACGATCTGGAAGCGGGTCTTCAGTTCAGGAAGATCCTTCGTCAGTTCGTCGATCTGTTCGGCGTAGAGATTGGTATAGGCCGAGGTTGCATATTGCGGAGCCTGGAACATCGAGAACAGCGCGCCGGAATCTTCTTCCGGTGCCAGTTCGCTCGACGTGTTCATGAACAGGAACCCCGTCAGGCCCATCAGCGCAATAACGATCATCAGCGTGATGCCGCGATAGTTGAGCGAGTTGGAGACGCGGCGGTGATACCACTTCTCGAAACGCGAGAAGGTCCGGTCGATGAACTTCTGGAATCGGGTCTGGTCGCCGTGCTTGAGCATGCGGGCGCACATCATCGGCGAAACCGTCAAGGCGGCAATACCGGAGATGATGACGGCACCGGCCAGCGTGAAGGCAAATTCCCGGAACAGAGCGCCCGTCAGGCCGCCCGTGAAACCGAGCGGTGCGAACACCGCCGCCAGCGTGATCGTCATGGCGATGATCGAGCCGGTGATTTCCTTCATGCCCTTGAACGCGGCGTCAATGGGCCTCAGGCCCTCCTCGATATGCCGGTGGATGTTCTCCAGGACCACGATGGCGTCATCGACCACAAGACCGATGGCGAGAACCATGGCAAGCAGCGACAGGAGATTGATCGAGAAGCCGAGCACATAAAGGAAGAAGCACACGCCGATCAGCGAAATCGGGATCGTGACAATCGGAATCAGCACCGAACGGAACGATCCGAGGAAGACGATGATGACCAGAATGACGATGGCCACGGCTTCGCCGATGGTCGTGAAGACTTCCTTGATCGACGAGCTGATCTGTTCGGTCGCGTCGTAGACCAGAACGAGCGACATGCCTTCCGGCAGCGATGCCTGGATGGACGGAAGCTCCTTCCGGACCGCCGCCGCCATGTCGATGGGGTTTGCCGCCGGCGTCGGGAAGACGCCGAGGAATGTACCCGCCGAGCCGTTGAACGAAACGATGGTGTCGGTGCTTTTCGCCGCGAGTTCGACCCGCGCCACATCACGCAGGCGAACGACGTCATCCCCCGACGCCTTGATCGGCATGGCGCCGAAGGCTTCCGGGGTCTGCAAGGTCGACTTCAGCGTGATCGAAGACGCGACATATTCGTTCTTCGTCGTGCCAGGAGCCGACAGGAAGTTGGAGGCCTTGATGGCCGCCAGAACTTCCGGCGCCGTGATCTGGCGGGCCGCAAGCTGGATCGGGTCCAGCCAGACGCGCATCGAATAGACCTGGCCGCCCAGAATTTCCGCCTTTGCAACGCCCTGAATGGTGGACATGCGCGGCTGGATAACGCGCTCCAGATATTCGGTGATCTGTTCGCTCGTCATGTTCGGGTTCTGCGCCGCCAGATACATGGTGGCGAAGTTCTGGCCCGTGCCCTTGACGATGACAGGGTCATCGGATTCGTCCGGCAGGTCGCCGCGAACCTGATTGACCTTGGCGATGACTTCCGTCAGCGCCGCGTCAGGGTTTGCGCCGAGCTTCATCTGCACCGTCACGGTGCTTGACGACGGACGGCTCGAAGAGGTCACGTAATCGATGTTTTCGGTGGTCGCGACCGCTTCTGCAATCGGAGCGGTGATGAAGCCCTGAATGAGATCGGCGCTCGCACCGGCATATGTGGTCGTTACCGTAATGACGGTTTCGTCGACCTTCGGATATTCACGCACCGTAAGCTGCGCGATCCCCTGAAGGCCCAACAGAATGATCATGAGGGCGACCACCGTGGCAAGCACGGGGCGCCGGATGAAGATATCGGAAAAGCTCATCGGGTTCGCCTATTGCTTGTCGGCCGGCTGGCCGGCCGGAATCGGATTGACGGTGTTGTCGATTTTCACCGGAACACCGGGCGAAAGCCGGTTCTGGCCTGCCGTGATGATGATGTCGCCGGCCTTGAGGCCGCTCGTTACCTCGACCAGACCGGAATAACGGCGTCCAAGCTTGATGAAGACCTGCTGCGCCACCTGCTTTTCGCCCTCTTCAGGCTTGGCATCGGCTGCTGGAGCCTTGGCGGTGCTGTCGCCTTCGGCGGCCTTCGCGCCTTCCGGCTTCTGTTCCGGACGGACAGCATAGACATAATCGCCGTAAAGGCTGGAGATGATCGTGGTCTGCGGAAGAGCGATGACATTGTCTTCTTCCGGCAGTTCGACACGAACCTGCACGAACTGGCCCGGCGTCAGCTTGTGATCCGGATTCTGCACTTCGGCACGCACGGAAACGAGACGGGTGGCCGGGTCGATCTTCGGATCGATGCCGACAATCTTGCCCGTAAAGTCGAGCGCGTCCGCCGTCGAACCGACCTTGACGGTCTGCCCGAGCTTGATGGACGCCAGCGATTGTTCAGGAACCGTGAAGTCGATACGCATCACGTCGGCGTTCTGCAGCGTGGCGATGACCGTGCCGGGGGTCAGATACTGGCCAAGATCGACTTTGGAGATGCCGATAACGCCGGAAAACGGAGCCTTGACCGACTTCTGCGCCAGCGTTGCGCGCATTTTTTCAACGCGTGCGCTTGCAGCATCGGAGGCCGAGGCCGTCGTATCGACATTCGACACCGCACCCACGCCACGGGTGCGCAACGTGTCAGCTCGCTTCAGGTTCTGCTGGGCAAGGACGGCTTCGGCTTCAGCGGCTGCGAGGTCCGCCTTCTGAATGCTGTCTTCCATCTGAAGCAGCAGGGCGCCTTCCTTGACTTCCTGATTGGCCTTGAAGTTGATCTTCTGCACGACGCCGTCGAGCTGCACGGTCAGGTCAACACCATTGAGCGCGTTGGCCGTGCCGATGGCCTCAACACCCGGCTTCCAGACGCCCGGCTCCACCGTGACGGTCGAAACCGTCTGGGCAGGCTGCTGCATGTTGGCGAAGAAGTCCTTGATGGCCTGTGATCGGAACAGGTTAAAGCCGACGAGGCCTCCGACGACGATCACGAGGAATATTATTGCCAGTATAAGGCGCTTGATCATTGCGGATGCACTCCAGATGGCTCCCTGATCGATCAGGGTTGGGGGATTGGCCGCGGCGCCTTCTTTCGCATTCACGCAAAGGTCGCGCGTATTTTACTTGAATGAAAGTGGCGAATAACTGTACCGTCCAGACGGTATTGTCAACACTCGAACTGTCAGGAGACACCAGTAAGTTGCCAACTAAAAAGAAAGTCTCGTCGCGCGAACGTATTTTGCGCGCTGCTATCGAGCTTGCCCGTGAGATCGGCCCTGCTCACCTCTCTCTCGATGCCGTAGCAGCCCGTGCGGGGCTTTCAAAAGGCGGATTGCTTTATACTTTTCCGACCAAGGCCAAACTGCTCGAAGCGGTGGTCGAAGAATACATGAAAGAGCATGAACACGCCATGGAGGTTCATGAGACACTTCAGAAAGGCGATAAAAACCGCGTGGCGCGGGCTTTTCTGGATGTTTACCGGGTGCAGGCCGATGAGGAACCTCCTGCCTGCGGCGTTCTTGCCGCGCTTGCCGAAGACCCCGGTTTCATGGTGCCTGTCCGGCAATATCACAGGGCTTTCCTCGACCGCATGATCAAGGACACGACCGATTCCGATACGGCGCTGATCGTCTATCTGGCCGTCGCCGGGCTGGAATGCTCCAAATTGATGGAATGTGAAATTCTGGACGACGAAGAGCAGCGCGCCGTTCTCTGTCGTCTGGAGAACATGTTGACGGTCGGATAGGCCGCTCGCCTGAGACGCATCGGCGAGATGCGCCCCGGTGGTTTTTCTTCCTCTGATTCGTATCATCTTGCGGCCGGAGAGAATACGCGCAGGCGATGTCCGTCTGGATCAATTGCCACAAACGAGCGTCCGAACTCCAATGTTTGCGGCTTGGACAAGTTGGAAATCTCGCGCGCGGTCCAGTCTGCATATATCTTGTCGATCTCTTCATAACTCGCGTACCGGAAAGCGATCTCTCCACCAAACGCGCCGGAATCAGCGACCGGTTCTACCGTGTGTCTGGACCACAGTCCCAGCATCAGACCGTTGTTCAACAGAAAGAGCACAAAAGTCGGTGAGGCTTCGATAGGCTCAATCCCAAGCAGTTCTGTGTAAAAGCGACCGCTCGATAGCGGGTTCTCTACGTATAGAATTGTGAAATTCGGATGGTTCATTGTTGTCGCTCCTTGATTGGATACGAGCAACACTACGAAGACACACTGTCAGTTTCCGGCAGTATCAATCAAAATTCCGGACGATCCCCTGACGGGTCTTCCACTCTTTAAGGAGCGCAGAACGTCGTTTGGGGTAGCGATCGCTCTCAACGCTCAATCTGGCGATGCGATCAGTACGGAAATGTCGAAAATCCTGTCGCATTTCGCACCAAGCGAGCACTACCCGCACCTGTTCGAAAAAAGTCAGGGCGAACGGCCAGATCAGGCGCTCGGTCGAAGTACTGGCCGCATCGTTATAGAATATGGTGATTTTTCTTTCCGAGCGAATGGCGCTACGAAGAGCGGCAGCATCCACCAGATCGACCGCATCTTTCTTGCTGGGGCCGACAAGAAGGCTTACCGCGTCGAGCGTAACGCGTAAATCCTCAGGCATTACTGCTGCCACTTTGGCAAGAACATTGCGTGCAGCTGCGCCGAGTTCAGCGTCTCCCCTGTCCGCAACCCATCTTGTGCCGAGAACCAACGCTTCGATTTCTTCCTGGCTGAACATGATAGGCGGCAACATAAAGCCGGGACGCAGGATATAACCCAATCCCGGCTCCCCTTCGATAACTGCGCCCTGCGCCTGAAGGCTCGCGATATCACGATACAGCGTGCGAATACTGATACCGAGCTGCTGCGCCAGCGTCGCCCCGCTTACCGGGCGACGATAGGTGCGGAGTAACTGCAAAAGCTCAAGGAGGCGTTCAGAGCGGGACACCGGGATGCTCCTCCTTGTGCAGTATGGAGATATTACAGAAGGGCCGGAATATCGCCCCTCGCCCATCCTTCCGAGGTTTCGGCGGAGAAATCGGCAAAGCGTCCCCCGGCAATCGATGCGCGGATGCCTTTCATCAGATACTGATAATAGGCCAGGTTATTCCAGGTCAGCAGCATGGCGCCGAGCGCTTCACCCGATTTCACCAGATGATGCAGATAGGCGCGGCTGTAGTCGCGCGATGCCGGGCAATCCGATTCCGGATCGAGCGGGCGATGATCGTCGGCATGGCGTGCATTGCGCAAATTCACCTTGCCGAACCGCGTAAACGCAAGGCCGTGGCGGCCTGCTCGCGTCGGCATGACACAATCGAACATATCGATCCCGCGCGTCACGGATTTCAGAATATCGTCCGGCGTGCCGACGCCCATCAGATAGCGCGGCTTTTCCGACGGCAGGATCGGACATACGACTTCCAGCATGTCGAGCATGACCTGCTGCGGTTCGCCGACTGCAAGCCCGCCGACCGAATAGCCCTTGAGATCCATGGCCTTTAGCGCTTCCGCCGATTTTTCGCGCAGGCGCGCAACATCGCCGCCCTGCACGATGCCGAACATCGCCTTGCCCGGCTGGTTGCCGAAAGCGACCTTGCAGCGCTCGGCCCAGCGCAGCGACAATTCCATTGCGCGCTCGGTGTTCTTTTCCGGCGAAGGCAGCGCCACGCATTCATCGAGCTGCATCTGGATATCGCTATCGAGTAGCCCCTGTATCTCGATGGACCGTTCCGGCGTCATCTCATAAGGCTTGCCGTCGATATGCGAGCGGAATGTCACGCCATTTTCGTCAAGCTTGCGCAATTGCGCGAGCGACATGACCTGAAACCCGCCGGAATCGGTCAGGATCGGGCCTTTCCAGCCGCCGAACTCGTGCAGGCCGCCCAGACGTGCCACGCGTTCAGCGCCGGGCCGCAGCATCAGATGGTAGGTGTTGCCAAGGATGATATCCGCGCCGAGCTCTTTCACCTGATCCATATACATGGCCTTGACCGTGCCCGCCGTGCCCACCGGCATGAAGGCAGGTGTGCGAACCACGCCGCGCGGCATGGAAATCTCGCCCTGACGAGCAGCGCCGTCGGTTGCCAGCACCTTGAATTCGAAGTTTTCGCTTGTCTTTAGGTTTTCCAGAGTCATGCGGTGTCTTTAACTTTGTCGGCTCGCTCAAGCAAGCTGCCGTCGCCATAGGAGTAGAAGCGATAACCGTTGCTGATGGCGTGATCGTAGGCGGCGCGCATCGTGTCGAGACCGCTGAATGCCGATACGAGCATGAATAGCGTCGAGCGCGGCAAATGGAAGTTGGTCATCAGCAGATCAACCGCACGGAACTTATAGCCGGGGGTTATAAAAATATCGGTCGCACCCGACCATGGACGGATGAGGCCGTCCTCACCCGCCGCACTTTCGATCAGGCGCAGGGATGTGGTGCCGACGCAGACGATCCTGCCGCCCCGCTCGTGAACGGCATTGAGCGCATCTGCAGTGCGCTGCGACACATGGCCGATTTCCGAATGCATCTTGTGGTCGGCGGTGTCATCGGCCTTGACCGGCAGGAAAGTCCCCGCCCCCACATGCAGCGTCACGAAATGTTCTTCAACGCCCTTGGCCTTGATCTTTTCCAGAAGCTCCGGCGTGAAATGCAAACCGGCGGTCGGAGCTGCGACCGCGCCTTCTTCCCGCGCATAGACCGTTTGATAATCCTTGCGGTCGCGCTCGTCTTCGGCGCGCTTCGATGCGATGTAAGGCGGCAGCGGAATGTGCCCGACCGAAGCAATCGCCTCGTCCAGCATGGCGCCGGAAAGATCGAACACCAGAAGCGCCTCGCCCGCATCGCCCTTTTCCGCCACGGTGGCATCAAGCGTGCCGAGGAAGCAGCTCGATCCGGAATGGCCAAAGCGGATGCGGTCGCCTTCCTTCACGCGCTTGGCCGGACGGAGGAAAGCCTTCCAGCGATCGGCGCCGGTACGCATATGCAGCGTGGCGCTGACCTGGCTTATATTGCCGTCGCGCTCGCGCATGCCTTCAAGCTGCGCCGGTATCACTTTGGTATCATTGAAGACAAGCGCATCGCCGGGTTGCAGCAGATCAGGCAATTCGAATACCTGTCGATCCTCGAATGGCTGGCCGGGACGGACACGCAACAGTCGGGCGTGGTCACGCGGCTCGACCGGGCGCAGAGCGATGCTCTCTTCCGGCAAATCGAAATCAAAAAGATCAACACGCATGATAGACCTCATTATTACGGCCCCGGCATGAACCGGAGCCGTAATTTTTCTTTGAAACAGGCAGGATCAGATGTCGACAGCGATACGCGCCGTCACGATCTGGTCCGGATCGGAGACCGGTTCGCCGCGCTTGATCTTGTCGACATTGTCCATGCCTTCGATGACCTGGCCCCAGACGGTGTACTGGCGGTCGAGCCATGGAGCATCGGCAAAGCAGATGAAGAACTGCGAGTTGGCCGAGTTCGGATTGGCGGAACGCGCCATCGAGGCGGTGCCACGCTTGTGCGGCGTGTTGGAGAATTCCGCCTTCAGGTCCGGCTTGTCCGAACCGCCCATGCCAGCGCGCGAGCCGTTGAAATGAGCGCCGCCCGTCTTGCCGAACTTCACGTCGCCGGTCTGGGCCATGAAGCCATCGATCACACGATGGAACACAACGCCGTCATAAGCGCCTTCGCGCGCCAGTTCCTTGATACGCGCAACGTGATCCGGCGCGAGATCCGGATAAAGCTCCAGAACGACATTGCCCTTGGTGGTTTCAAGAACGAGCGTGTTTTCAGGGTCTTTGTAAGCCATTGGGCCTCTCCTTGTATTTACTTCTTGGTGGCCTGAAGCGTGGCCTTGATGATCTTGTCGGGGTTTTTCACGGCGCCATTATCGGCTTCGCTGCCCTTCTTTATCTTGTCGACGACATCCATGCCGCTGACAACCTTGCCGACCACCGTATACTGGCCGTTGAGGAATGAGCCGTCCGCAAACATGATGAAGAACTGCGAATTGGCCGAGTTCGGGTTCTGGCTGCGGGCCATGCCCACCGTGCCGCGAACGAAGGGTTCCTTGGAGAATTCTGCCGGAATATCCGGATAGTCAGAGCCGCCGGTGCCGACGCGTGATGCATCGAAGTTCTTGTCCATGTTGCCGAACTTTACATCCCCGGTCTGGGCCATGAAGCCCGGAATGACACGGTGGAAGGCAACGCCGTTGTAAGCGCCCTCGCCGACCAGCTTTTCGATCTGCGCAACATGCTTTGGCGCAAGGTCGGGACGAAGCTCGATGGCCACGTCGCCATCCTTCAGTTTGAGAACCACGGTGTTTTCGGTACTGGCGGCAGAAGCGGTGTGGACTGCGCCTTGCGAGAGCGCGAAGAAGGCGGCAGCGGCTAGCGCTGAACGAACGAAAGACATGATCGAAAAACTCCCTGTGGTCAGGATTTGAATTTGGCGTTCAGGGCGGCAGCGACAGCCGCCGGAACAAAAGGCTTTATATCGCCGCCCATGGAGGCAATCTGTCGAACCAATGTGGCGGTAATCGTGCGCACTGCCGGGTCTGCCGGAAGAAACACGGTCTGCAATTCCGGCGCCATGGTGCCGTTCATGCCTGCCATCTGCATTTCATAGTCGAGATCGGTGCCGTCGCGCAAACCGCGCACCATCAATTGAGCACTGTGCTTGCGGGCGGCATCGATAACAAGACCGTCGAAGGAAATGACGGAGAGCCGACCCGCATCCTTGCCCAGCACGGCCTTGCAGCTTTCATCGATGAGCGCCACGCGCTCCTCAAAAGTGAAGAGAGGCTTTTTCCCGGGGTGAACGCCAATCGCGACAATAACCTCATCGGCAAGGCGCAGGGCACCTTTCAGGACATCCATATGGCCGTTGGTCACCGGGTCAAAGGAACCCGCATAAATCGCGATTGTCATTTCTTCCAGCTAGCCTTTTCTGACGGGATTTTCAACAAGAACCACAGCGCTAAGGAAACAGAAACCAAGAAAACAGATGAACGCGATATGAACCGCAATTTCACGGCAAGTTCACAACCGATTTACCAAAATAGGCGCAAGTTTGGTGCAACCTTTTCGCTTTTGAAGCGTATGTATGTCGAAAGGATAACACGATGATGATCTTTCTTCTGGCATTATCCATGATGGTCGCAATGGCAGCTTCGGCAATCATACTGCTTCTCGAAGAGAATGAAGCCAAGCGTCAGCGCGTGCGTCATGTCGCATTCGACATCAATACTCTGCGCAACATGCGTTCGCGCTAGGTATTAACAGCTGAGCTCACGCGATAGCGTTGGAGCTTGCTGGAAAAGAGTTTGTGTGATCGCCAATTCCTCCAGTCTTGGCATCTGAAAAAGGCCGATGGTTCCCGCCATCGGCCTTTTTCATTGATCTGTACCGAAAGCCCGGTTCCGTTGTCTTGTTGCATTATCCGCCGCAAAACCGCCTGACCCGGGCTTTCAGCTTATTCTTCGGTGCCCGCGACCGGTGCTTCACCTTCCGGCGACGCATCGCCCTCACCGCCGTTTTCTTCGTCGCTGTCCGTTTCGGAAATGCGTTCGACCGAAACGACCTTTTCGCCGTCCGCCGTATTGAAGATCGTGACGCCTTTGGTGGAACGTCCGGCAATGCGGATGTCGTCAACCGGCACGCGGATAAGCTGTCCGCCGTCCGAAACGAGCAGAATCTGGTCGCTTGCCTCGACCGGGAACAGGGCGACGAGCTTGCCGATTTCGTCGGTCTTCGACGTATCGGTGGCGCGGATGCCCTTGCCGCCACGGCCGGAAACTCGGAACTCGTAGGACGAGGAGCGCTTGCCGTAACCATATTCGCTGACCGTCAGCACAGTCTGTTCGCGCGCTTTCAGCTCCTGATAGCGTTCTTCGTTGAGCTCGGTTTCGTTTCCGACCTCCTCGCCAACCACCACGATATCATCCGCGTCATCTGCGCCCTGGGCACGGCGTTCGGCAATCGAACGCTTCAGGTAGGCCGAGCGCTCAGCCGCGTCCGCATCGACGTGATGCAGGATCGCCATGGAGATGACCTTGTCGCCATCCGCCAGATTGATGCCGCGCACGCCGATGGAGTTGCGGCCCGCAAAGACGCGCACATCGGTAACGGGGAAGCGAATGCACTGGCCACCGGCGCAGGTCAGAAGCACGTCGTCGAATTCCGTACACGTATCGACCGAGAGGATTTCATCGTCCTCGTCCTCGAGCTTCATCGCGATCTTGCCGTTGCGGTTGACCTGAACGAAGTCCGACAGCTTGTTACGGCGAACCGTACCGCGCGTGGTCGAGAACATGACGTCCAGATTTGCCCAGGAATCCTCATCCTCGGGCAGCGGCATGATGGTGGTGATGCGCTCGCCCTGCTGCAATGGCAGCATGTTGATGAGCGCCTTGCCGCGCGACTGCGGCGTGCCAATCGGCAGACGCCAGACCTTCTCCTTGTAGACGATGCCACGCGAGGAGAAGAACAGAACCGGCGTATGCGTATTGGCCACGAACAGGCGCGTGACGAAATCCTCGTCCTTCGTCGCCATGCCGGAGCGGCCCTTGCCGCCGCGGCGCTGCGCACGATAGGTCGTCAACGGCACGCGCTTGATGTAGCCCGCATGGCTGACGGTGACGACCATATCCTCGCGGGCGATCAGGTCTTCGTCATCCATTTCGGCGCCGCCGAAACCGATTTCGGTGCGGCGTGGGGTTGCGAACTCGTCGCGAACCGCAATCATCTCTTCCTTGACGATGGTCATCACGCGCAGGCGCGAACCGAGAATGTCGAGATAATCGCGGATTTCCTCGCCGATCTTGTTCAGTTCGTCCGCCACTTCGTCGCGACCAAGCGCGGTGAGGCGCTGCAGACGCAGATCGAGAATGGCGCGAGCCTGTTCTTCGGAGAGGTTGTAGGTGTTATCTTCATTGATGGTGTGGCGCGGATCGTCGATCAAACGGATCAACGGTGCCACATCTGCCGCCGGCCAGCGGCGTTCCATCAACTGCTCGCGCGCCGTCGTCGGATCGGGAGCGCGGCGGATAAGCGCGATGACCTCATCGATATTGGCGACGGCGATTGCAAGACCGACCAACACATGCGCGCGGTCACGCGCCTTGTTGAGCAGGAACTTGGTGCGGCGCGTCACGACTTCCTCGCGGAAGACGACAAAGGCGCGCAGCATGTCGAGCAGGTTAAGCTGTTCCGGCTTGCCGCCGTTCAGCGCCACCATGTTGCAGCCAAACGAGGTTTGCAGCGGCGTGTAGCGATAAAGCTGGTTCAGCACCACATCGGCAACGGCGTCACGCTTGAGTTCCACCACGACGCGATAGCCTTCGCGGTCGGACTCATCGCGCAGATCGGAAATGCCTTCGATGCGCTTGTCGCGCACCAGTTCGGCCATCTTCTCGATCATCGAAGCCTTGTTCACCTGATAAGGTATCTCGGTGATGATGATGGCTTCGCGGTCGCCGCGCATCGGCTCGATCGTGGCGCGCCCGCGCATGACCACCGAACCGCGCCCGGTCGTGTAGGCGGAATTGATGCCGGAACGTCCAAGGATGATGCCGCCGGTCGGGAAGTCCGGTCCCGGAATGATTTCCATCAGTTCCGCCAGTTCAATGGCCGGATTGTCGATCAGCGCAACGCAGCCGTCGATCACTTCGCCCAGATTGTGCGGCGGAATGTTGGTCGCCATGCCGACAGCGATACCGCCCGAACCATTGACGAGCAGGTTCGGAAAGCGCGCAGGCATGACCACAGGTTCCTGCTCGCGACCGTCATAGTTGTCCTGGAAGTCGACCGTATCCTTGTCGATATCCGACAGGATGGATTCGGAAAGCTTTTCCAGACGGCATTCGGTGTAACGCATCGCCGCCGGCGGATCGCCGTCGATGGAGCCGAAATTGCCCTGCCCGTCGACCAGCGGATCGCGCATTGAAAAATCCTGCGCCATACGCACGAGGGCGTCATAAATAGAGGCGTCGCCATGCGGGTGGTACTTACCCATCACCTCACCGACCACACCCGCCGACTTGCGGTACGGGCGGTTATAGGCGAGGTTCATTTCGTTCATGGCGTGGAGAATGCGGCGATGCACGGGCTTCAGGCCGTCGCGCACATCGGGCAGCGCACGGCTCACGATAACGCTCATCGCGTAATCGAGATAGGAGCGCTGCATCTCCTCGATGATGGAAATCGGTTCGATACCGCTAGGGCCGCCGTTTGGGCCACCATTCATATCGTCGGAACCGGGTGGAGGCGTTTGATCTGACACTATTCAGATTTCTTTCTCAACAGAATCGATAAAGTCACTTTATAACGGAAACCAGCAAAAAACGCCAATTTCACGACCTTTTCGGCGGGCTATTTCCGCACGTCAATTCAATGACTTAAAAGATATTCACATAAAGATTGAGCAACGATGTTGCCCGACCTCGCGCTTTGCATCGACCATGTGCTCGTGATCGTCTACAATCCATGTATCCGATCGAGCATAACATGCCAACAGGAAGGGCGCGTGCAGTATGGGGTTCTACGATACGGTTTTCAGCGCCTTCGTCACCCTGCTTGTTACAATCGATCCGCCCGGGCTGGCGCCTTTGTTCCTGGCGCTGACGCCGGGCATGGAGCGGCACCATCGCGGACAGGTTGCGCTTCGCGCCTCCATCATCGGTTTTATCGTGATGGCGCTGTTTGCCATTGCGGGCGCGCAGATACTCGGCATGTTCGGCATCACCATCGGCGCGTTCCGCGTCGCGGGTGGTCTGCTCCTCTTCTGGATCGCCTTTGAAATGATCTTCGAGAAGCGGACGGAGCGCAAGGAAAAGAGCGCCGAGGTTGCGATCACCAAGGATCACATCCGCAATATCGCCGCCTTCCCGCTCGCCATTCCGCTGATTGCCGGTCCGGGTGCGATCTCGGCTATCGTGCTGACGTCAAATTCCTTTGAAGGCGTAGGGCCGAAAGCGGCCCTTCTCGGGGTCATCTTCGTCTGCCTGTTCATCACCTATCTTGTGCTGCTGCTGGCAGAGCGCGTCGACCGGTTTCTTGGCGAAACCGGCCGTTCCATCCTCACTCGCCTTCTCGGCGTCATTCTGGCAGCGCTTGCCGTTCAGTTCGTGGCTGACGGCATCAAGACACTTATCAGTGGTTAAGCCGACCTCTGTGCCTTCTTGCCGATCATGGCGTGACGGAGCTTCGACGAGAACCAGTCGATGAGGGCAACAGCGATCAGGATCATGATGATCAGGAAGGAAACGTCCTGAAGGTTGAGAACCTTGATCTGTTCGGCCAGATGCGCGCCGATGCCGCCTGCCCCGACAATGCCGATGATTGTCGCCGAACGCGTGTTTGACTCGAAAAAGTAAAGCACCTGACTGCCGATGAGCGGCAGAACCTGCGGCAACACGCCGAAACGATAGCCGTGCAGCCTGCCGCCGCCCGATGAGACGACGCCTTCGACCGGCTTCTTGTCCGCGCCTTCAATGGCTTCGGAGAACAGCTTGCCGAAAGCACCGAAGTCCGAGCAGGCAATCGCAAGAATGCCGGCGAACGGTCCGAGCCCCACGACCGACACCCAGATCAGCGCCCAGATAAGCGTGTCGACGCCGCGAATGGTGTCGAGGAAGCGGCGAATGCCGAAATGCAGGAACACATTGGGAATGATGTTCTTCGCCGCCAGAAAGCCGAACGGAAAGGCGAGGATCGCGGCCAGCAACGTGCCGAGATAGGCAATCGCCAGCGTTTCCATCATCGACCACAGGTAAAGGCTGAAACGCCCGCCGGAGGATGGCGGCATCATCATCAGCGCGAAATCGCCGAGGCGACCAAGGCCGTTCAGAATGCGCAGCAGTGAAAAATCGAGCCAGTAGAAGGCGAACCAGACCGAAGCGATAAGCGCTGCGGTTAAAATCGCCAGATTGCGCCATGTGCGCCCATTGCCGAACAGATCGGCATATTCGGCCCTCAGTTCCTTTTCGTGCGCGTGTGCTTCGCGGGAGAGACTTTGTGCAATATCGGTCATAGTTCTCTCCTCAACCAATACGGCCAAGCAGTGCGTGACGCACGCGCTGGGTGACAAGATCGATCACGACGATCGTCACGATGATCAGAAGCAGAATGGCGCTGACATCGCTGTAATAGAACTGGCGGATGGAAGTAAGCAGTTCCTGCCCGATACCGCCTGCCCCCACAAAACCCATGACGGAAGCGCCGCGCACGTTGATTTCAAAGCGCAGCAGGCCATAGGAAGCAAAATTCGCGGCCACTTGCGGCAATACGGCAAAGCGGATGACCTGCAGGCCGGAACCGCCGGATGCGCGAATGCCTTCCACCGGGCGCATGTCGATATTCTCGACGACTTCGGAGAACAGCTTGCCCAGCGCACCTGTGGTGTGCAGCATCAGCGCCAGTACACCGGCCATCGGCCCAAGGCCGAAGGCGATGACGAAAAGCAGCGCGAAGACGATTTCCGGAACAGTGCGCAACAATTCCAGCCCGCGACGGACGATGAAGCGAATCGTCG
Source organism: Brucella ciceri (assembly GCF_041930145.1). Classification (NCBI taxonomy): domain Bacteria; kingdom Pseudomonadati; phylum Pseudomonadota; class Alphaproteobacteria; order Hyphomicrobiales; family Brucellaceae; genus Brucella; species Brucella ciceri. The sequence goes on from NZ_JBHEEV010000002.1 coordinate 233,318, forward strand.
AATTGGGGGCCATGTTGGATGAGGCTGCGAAGGATGCAGCGAAAGCGACGACCGCCCCGATCAATGTCGCCAGATAGGCGATCAGCAGCGTCTCGAACAGCATCTTGAGCCAGCCGCCGAGGTTCCAGTACCAGGCGGCGAGGTCGCCCCAGAAATTGGCGATGGTCAGATCCGGCAGAATGCGGCCGAGATAGCTTGTGAAGCGAAAGAGATTTTCGACCAGGGTGCCGGGCCGAACATCGGCAACGACGGAGGCGGCAATGGCGACAAGGACAAGCGCAAGGAGAAGCGCGATACCATAGAGCCGCCGTTTGCCGACTTCCCTGCGGTAATCGGCGAGCAGGCTTTTTGCTCCACTGCCGTCGAGTGAGGATACCGTCATGCGAAATTCCTTTGATCAAGCCTGATCCCGAAAACCTTTCGAAATCCTGCCCTAAAAAAATGCCCGGAACGGGTTACGTTCCGGGCACTTCAATTTCTCACGGATCAGGACTTGCGAGCCTTGTCGTTGAACTTGAGCATTTCGATGATCGGCTCATAGTCCTTGGCTTCGGTGGCTACGAATTCCTGATCCTTGCCATCGGAAAGAGCGTCAAAGCCAGCCTTGTCCTTCTTCGGCATGTCGAGGAAAGCCTGCTTGATATCGGCCTTCAGCTGATCCGGCAGGGTGCTGAGAACGGCGAACGGGCCTTCAGGAAGGAAGTCCGACTTGAAGATGATGCGGAAGTCGTCCTTCGTCAGTTCCTTGCCGTTGGCATCCTTCAGAACGCCGCGGCTGACCATGCGGGTCAGGTTGGAATCGTTTTCCGAGTTCCAGGAGTTGGCAGCGGCATCGGCGGTGCCCTGCGCCAGAGCGAGAACTGCGTTTTCGTGGCTGCCGGCGAAGAAGTTCTTACCGAAGAACGTATCGACGCTATAGCCTTCGCGGTTGAGGAAGAAGCGCGGTGCGTTGTTGCCCGAGGTCGAGTTCGGATCGACGAGAGCAATGGTCTTGCCCTTCAGGTCGTCCATCTTCTGGTACGGGCTGTCGGCGCGAACATAAACGACCGAATAATAGCCGTTGACGCCGGTGTCGTGACGCTGGTTGACGAGCGGCGTGGTTTCAACGCCGGTCATGACGGCGCGGGCGTAGGAAGCCGGGCCATAGAATGCGATCTGGATGTTTCCGGCGCGCTGTCCTTCGATGACGGCTGCATAGTCGTTGGCGACGCGCAGCGTTACCTTGGTGCCGAGTTCCTTGCCGAGATAGGCAGCCAGAGGCGCATAACGGTCGGAAGTGGTCGAGGCGTTTTCAGCCGGGATAACGCCCAGAACGATTTCCGGATAGTCCTTGCTCCAGTCGGCAGCCTGGGCATTGAAGGTCATCGTAGCGGTGAGCGCAACAGCCGCCAGAAAGGTTCTACGGTTAAGCATGGGTATCTCCTGTTAATCCTGAGTTTGGAGCGTGTTTCTTTTCCGGAGCTTTGTGCGCTCAGGCGGAAAGCTGGCGCAGAACGGCTTCGGCCGACTGCGGAACTGGCATCGGCATCGGTGCGTCCAACTGCTCATCGGCATCGATGACGTCAGCGGCTTCCATGCCGTAAAGGTCGCGTGATGCCATATCTGTCAGCATCGACGGTGTGCCGCGGAATACGATCTTGCCGGCGGACATGCCGACGAGACGGTCGCAATAGCTGCGCGCAATATCGAGCGAGTGCAGATTGCAGAGAACCGTGATGCCGTATTCGCGATTGATGCGGCGCAGGGCGTCCATGACGCTGCGCGTGTTGCGCGGATCGAGCGATGCAATCGGCTCGTCGGCGAGGATGATGCGCGGCTGCTGCACGAGCGCGCGGGCAATCGCCACGCGCTGCTGCTGGCCACCCGAAAGCTCGTCCGCGCGGTGCGCTGCAAGATGCGCAATGTCGAACTGCTGCAAGGCTGAAAGCGCGATCAGGCGCTCCTCATCGCTCCAGATACGCAGGAGCGATTTCGGCGTCGAAACATAGTTCAGACGGCCCATCAGGACGTTGGTCAGAACATCCAGACGGTCGACCAGATTGAAATGCTGGAAAATCATCGCGCATTGCGCACGCCAGTCCCGCAGGCCCGAGCCTTTTAGCCCGGTAACATCGCGGCCATCCCAGTGGATGGTTCCCTCTGAAGGCTCGACAAGGCGATTGATCATGCGCAGAAGCGTCGACTTGCCTGCGCCCGAGCGCCCGATAATTCCCACAAACGTGCCCGGTTCGATTTCGAGGTCCACACCCGAAACCGCCACCTTGTCATTATAGCGGCGCGTTATGTTTTTCAGTTGAAGCATGAATTCGTCTCCATTCATGCTTACTCTGAATGGCTTCCATGACACTGCAATGAAAGCCCCATGACGTTTGTGTAAATTTAGATATTGCTACAAAAACCTTATCTAAGCGACTGTTTTGACGCTGATTTCCTCCAGGTGACGCAGGAAGGCTTTTGTGGACAGGCCGACTTCGCCGGAATTGTCTATTGTGACAACATCGCCCGCACCGTCATCGAAGCTGACTTCCCGTGAAAGCCGCGCGACGATTTCCTCCCGGCTTTCGCGGCCGCGCGATGCGAGCCGCTCGGCCAGAACTTCCGGCCGGGCCGTAATCACGACCACCGAGCGCGACGGGTAGAGCCTGCGAACATCGCCCAGAACCCGGCGTGAAACATTGGCGATCACCACCGTTCCGTCCGCGATTTCATCCTCCAGCGATTTCGGCAATCCGTAGCTCAGGCCATGCGCCTGCCAGTGCAGGGCGAAGGCGCCCTCGCCCGCCGATTTTGCAAATGCTGCTTCATCCAGACTGTCGTGATCTTCCGTTCCCGGCATTTGCGGGCGGGTGATGATGCGACGCACAAAGTGAAAACGCGTGTCGCCCGCCAGAGCCACACGCGCCGCATCCATGATCGTATCCTTGCCGGCCCCGCTGGGGCCGACAACGGCGACGAAACAGCCTTTCGGCCTGTTGGATTGCATCTGCATCAGAGCACCCGTTCGCCTTCGCGCCAGACGGTGCGGACAACCGGGATTGCGCCCTTCGGACGGACACGGACCAGATCGGCGCGCTTGCCGATGGCAATCTCACCGCGATCATCCATCGCCATCGCGTCAGCAGGATTCTTGGTCACAAGCCGGATCGCATCCGGCAACGCAATCGGGCGTTCGCCGGAAGCCAGACCGAATGCCGACTGAATGAGGCTGAACGGGATATAATCCGACGACAGGATATCCAGGCTGCCATTGTCCACCAGATCGCGCGCGGCGATATTGCCGGAATGCGAGCCACCGCGAACGATATTCGGCGCGCCCATCAGGATCGAAAGGCCAGCGCCCTTTGAAGCATTGGCGGCTTCCATCGTGGTCGGGAATTCTGCGATCCGCACGCCATGATCGAGCGATTCATCGACATGCGCACTGGTTGCATCGTCATGGCTGGCCAGAACGATGCCACGCGTTGCCGCGAGTTCGGCGATGGAGCGGCGGTGTCTGGCCGAATAGGCGTCCGAATCCGCCATGCGCTTTTCACAATGCACCCGGAACTCCTCATCCGTGAGCTTCATCTTGCGCATGTAATAGGTGCGATAGGTCTCAAGATCAACGAATTGCCGCTGTCCCGGTGCGTGATCCATCAAGGATGCGAGTTTTACGCGGTCATCATCCGCGAAAAGCTCGAATGTTTCGAGGCAATCGGCAGAGGAGACTTCGCAGCGCAGATGCAGGAAGTGATCTGCACGCAGGCGATTTTCGCGCACGCCGCTTTCAATCGCGTCGGCGAGCATGCGCATATCCTTGCCGACGAAATCGCGGTCATAGTCGGAGCCGACGCGCATCGCGTCGAATACCGTGGTGATGCCGGAGGCCGCGACCTGCGCATCGTGCGCCTGCACGGCAGCATCGACATTCCAGCGCACCTTCGGACGCGGCGCATAGTGGCTTTCCAACTGGTCGGTGTGCAGCTCTATGAGGCCCGGGATGACGTAATCGCCATCCATGTCGTCGCCGCCATTGCTGTTGCCGTGGTCGATTGCTGCGATCTTGCCGTCCCGGATCAGGATGGAACCGGAAACAATCTCATCGGCGAGCACGATCCGCGCGTTTTTCAGAACGATTTCATTAGCCATTGGACAGCTCTTTCATGACCGCATTTGTGTTGGCGGCTGTTTCATATTTCGAGAGGAAGGCTTCGATATCGAGCGTGCGGAAATCATCGAGCGCCTGGCGCAGACGATCATGGCTCCAGTCCCACCAGGCCAGCCGGTCAAGGCGATTTCCGGTTGCAGCGTCGAAGCGTTCGCGAATGAGCCGCGCAGGCACGCCGCCCACGATCGTATAGGGCGCGACGTCCCTGCTCACCACGGCTCCGGCACCGACAACCGCACCATTGCCGACCGTCACGCCCGGAAGGATTGTCGAGCCATGGCCGAGCCATGTGTCGTGACCGATCTTCACCGCGTTGCCGCGACGCCACTCGAAAAACTCCGTCTCATCCTTTTCTTCCGGCCAGTAATCACCGGCGCGATAGGTGAAATGGTGCAGTGTCGGACGCCATGTCGGATGATTGGTGGCATTGATGCGCACGTGGCTGGCAATATTGGAAAACCTGCCAATCTCCGCACACCAGATTTCGCAATCGACGCCGAGATAAGAATAATCGCCCAGCACGGTTTCCGAAACGCGGCTGCGCTCGCCAATCTCGGTATAGCGCCCGAGCGTACAGCCGCTGACGATGGCCGTTTCGTGAACCAGCGGTTCTACCGAGAGCTTGGTCATGAGAGCCCCCGCGGAGAGAAAGCCGTCACGTCGATGATCCGGTCGGCAACGACCGAACGCACATCTTCATCGTGGAAGATGCCGAGCATGGCGACGCCCTGCTCCTTCTTGGTCTTGATGAGGTCCACCACGACCGCGCGGTTCTTCGCATCGAGCGAAGCTGTCGGCTCATCGAGCAGCAATACCGGATGATCGGTGATGAAGCCGCGAGCGATATTCACGCGCTGCTGTTCGCCGCCCGAGAAGGTCGCAGGCGGCAAGGCCCACAGCCTTTCCGGAAGATTGAGCTGCGCCAGAAGTTCGCGGGCGCGGTTGAGCGCTGTCTCACGGTCGACGCCACGCGCAACCAGCGGTTCGGCAACCACATCGATTGCCGCAACGCGCGGCAGCGTGCGCAGAAACTGGCTGACATAGCCGATCGTATCGCGGCGCACCGCCAGCACTTCACGCGGATCGGCAGTGGCAAGATCGACAAACCTGTCGGCATGGCGGATCATGATCGAGCCGCCATTGACCGCGTAATTGCCATAGACCATCTTCAGGATCGAGCTTTTGCCCGCGCCCGAAGGCCCGCCAAGCACGGCGCATTCACCGGCATTCAGTTCGAAATTCACGCCGCGAACGACCGGAAGTTCGATGCCGCCCTGCAAATGCATGACGAAGGTCTTGGTAACGCCGGTGACGGCAAGCGGGGCTGATGTTTGCAACATAGGCATTTTTCACCTCACGCATGAAGTTCGGCTAATTTAGGAACAACATGCAATAAACATCTGTTTTAATTTACTAAACTTGCAGAATAGACGACACAAGCAGCTGCGTATAAGGCGCCTGCGGGTCATCCAGCACGCGGTCGGTCAGGCCCTGCTCGACAATATGGCCGTCTTTCATGACCATGATGCGATGGGACAGAAGCCGGGCCACGGCGAGATCATGCGTCACGATAATCACCGAAAGGCCGAGATCGCTGACAAGACCGCGCAGAAGGTCGAGAAGGCGCGCCTGCACAGATACATCAAGACCGCCGGTCGGCTCATCCATGAAGACGAGACGCGGCGCCGTCACCAGATTGCGGGCAATCTGCAGGCGCTGGCGCATGCCGCCGGAAAAGGCGCGTGGCTGATCGTCGATACGGTCGGAGGCAATTTCGACACGTCCCAGCCATTCGGTTGCCGTGTTGCGAATATTGCCATAATGGCGTTCGCCGACCGCCATCAGACGCTCGCCGACATTGGCACCGGCCGAAACCGTCATGCGCAATCCGTCTGCCGGGTTCTGGTGCACGAACCCCCAGTCCGTCCGCATCAGGAAGCGGCGTTCCGCCTCGCCGATCTTGTAGAGATCGCGGAATTCACCGTCGCGCATCCGGTATTCAACCGTGCCGGAAGTCGGTTCCAGACGGGTTGCCAGACTGTTCAGCAGCGTCGTCTTGCCGGAACCGGATTCGCCGACGATGGCCAGCACTTCACCCGGCCACAGATTGAAGGAAATATCCGCGCAGCCACGACGATTACCGTAGAATTTCGACAGGCTGTTCACTCTCAGTAGAGGTTGCTCGCTCATTGTGCGGCCTCCTTGTTCGCTGCCAGATGGCCGAAATGGCCATTCGCCTGACGGTCTTCGCAAAAATCGGTGTCGGAGCAGACGAACATCGAGCCGCCGCGATCATCCAGCACGACTTCATCGAGATAGACGCCCTTCGCGCCGCAAAGTGCGCATGGTTCCTTGAATTTCTGCACCTCAAATGGGTGATCTTCAAAGTCGAGGCTCACGACATCCGTATAGGGCGGCACGGCATAGATGCGTTTTTCGCGCCCGGCACCGAACAGCTGCAATGCCGGAGACATATGCATTTTCGGATTGTCGAATTTCGGCGTCGGCGAAGGCGCCATCACATAGCGGCCTTCGATCATAACCGGATAATCATAGGTCTTGGCGATATGGCCGTGCCGCGCAATGTCTTCGTAGAGCTTCACATGCATGAGGCCATATTCGGCAAGCGCATGCATCTTGCGGGTTTCGGTTTCGCGCGGTTCAAGGAAACGCAGCGGTTCCGGGATCGGCACCTGATAGACAATCACCTGCCCTTCGCTCAGCGGATATTCCGGAATGCGGTGACGGGTCTGGATGATCGTCGCCTCACCCGTATGGGTGGTGACGGCAACATCAGCCGTCTTCTGGAAAAAGGCGCGGATGGAGACGGCGTTGGTCGTGTCGTCGGCACCCTGGTCGATGACTTTCAGCACGTCATCCGGCCCGATGATCGAGGCCGTCACCTGCACGCCGCCCGTGCCCCAGCCATAAGGCATCGGCATTTCACGGCTGGCAAACGGCACCTGATAGCCGGGAATGGCAATGGCCTTCAGAATGGCGCGGCGGATCATCCGCTTGGTCTGCTCGTCCAGATAGGCGAAGTTGTAATTGGCCAGATCGCTCATTCTGCGGCCTCCTTGGTTGGGTTCTGCGCTTCCTCATACTCAGAACGCATACGGCGGATGAGTTCGAGTTCTGCCTGAAAATCCACGTAATGCGGCAGTTTCAGATGTTCGACGAAGCCGGTGGCCTGCACATTGTCGGAATGGGAAATGACGAATTCCTCATCCTGTGCGGGTGCGGTCACATCCGTATCGAATTCGCGCACGCGCAGCGCACGGTCGCAGAGCGACATGGACATGGCCTTGCGCTCGCTCTGGCCGAACACCAGCCCATAGCCGCGTGTAAACTGCGGCGGCTGCTTGGCCGAACCCTTGAACTGGTTGACCATCTGGCATTCGGTCAGCTGTACGCGACCCAGCGAGACGGCAAAGCCAAGCTCCGGCACATCGAACTCGACCTCGACTTCGCCGATGCGGATTTCGCCAACGAATGGGTGGTTGTTGCCATAGCCGCGCTGGGTGGAATAGCCGAGCGCCAGCAGAAAGCCCTCGTCGCCGCGCGCCAATGCCTGCAAGCGCAGGTCGCGCTCCATCGGAAATGTCCATGGTTCGCGGGTCAAATCGCCCGGTTCGTGACCGTCCGGCAGCGAGCCGTCTTCCTCGATCATGCCGTTGACGCCGAGAATATCGGTTACACGCGGCGTTTCTTCGGGTTCTGCGGGGCGCAGTTCCGGTTCCGGCACAGCCACATCGCCAGCCAAATCGGGATCAAGCAGCCGATGGGTATAATCGAAGGTCGGCCCCAGAAGCTGGCCACCCGGCAGATCCTTATAGGTCGCCGAAATGCGGCGCTCAATCAGCATTTGTGCCGTTTCCATCGGACGGGAATAGCCGAAGCGCGGCAAGGTGGTGCGATAGGCGCGCACCAGAAAGATTGCTTCGATCAGATCGCCACGCGACTGACGCACGGCAAGGGCTGCCAGTTCACGGTCATAGAGCGAACCTTCCGCCATGACGCGATCAACCGCCAGCGCCAGCTGTTCGGCAATCTGGTCGAGGCGAAGCGCTGGAACCGAACGGTCACCGCGACGACGATCATCGAGAAGACGGTGGGCATTGCGGATGGCCGTTTCGCCACCCTTTACGGCAACATACATTTTCAGCCCTCCAGAGCAGAAATTCTGGTTGTGCGGGGAAGTGCTGCAACAGCGCCGTCGCAGACCAGAACAAGGTCAACGCCAAGCGGATATTGCGCACCGTTTTCACGCCATTGCTGGATGAAATCCTGCGGCAGACCATCGACGCGGAGCGAACGCTCGCCATCAATGCCGGGGCCTTTCAACACAAAGCCCTGCCCGCCTTTCAGCGACGCGACAGCCAGCACGATGGTTGTGGAACGATCGGGAAACTCGGCATTGCCTTGCGAAAAATCGGCTAGGGACGGCAGCAGCGACACATCGCTTACGAGAGAAAATTGCGCGGCATCGGCATTTTCGACACGGGGCGCACCGGTGTGGAAAGTAACCCAGGCGGTTGCATATTCATTGGCGGCTATCGCCGCATCGCACCACACCGTCGCATCATGATCGAGCAGGGTTGCAGCGATTACACCCAGTTCCGGCGTCAGCGGCTGCGGCGGCGTGGCAGCTGCGGCCAGCGGATAGATGCGGCCGGGATTGGCCATGGCGTGCATGACGGCATGAAAGACAGACTGCGCATCCGTCACCGGATTAGCCAGACCGCCTTCAAATGCTGGAGAAGAAGGAAGCATCAATTGTCTCCCCGAACCATTGTAAAGAAATCAACCTTGGTAGCAGCTGCTTCGCCGCGCAGCGTGGCGTCGGCATCGTCGTGCCGTTTGCGCAGGACGCCCAGCACCTGCGTTTCCACCGCGTCGCGGCGACTCTCATCAAGCCAAAGCGCATCGAAGAGAGCGGCAAGGCGTGCCTTTTCCTGATCGCGGCCAAGCGCATAAGAGTGACCGACCGAACCATCGGAAAGCCGCACGGTGGCGCGTGTCACGGTCGCCTCGCCCACATTGAAGGGAGCGCCGCCGCCGCCGATGCGTCCGCGCAGCATCACGAGGCCGGTTTCCGGCCCGCGCAAAACCTCAAATTCCGGCTTGTTGGACCATGCCTGCCAGAAGGCCTGCAATTCTTCGCCGCTGGCGCGCGCAAGAACCGCCATGCTTGCCTGCCGTGCGAGCTGCACTGCATCCGGTGCCTTTTTGCTTTCAGTGGCGGAACCGGCTCCGCCTCCCTTCGCACCATGCTCCGTACCGTACATGAGCTTCCCTGCCTTCAAATCCTGTTGACGCGATCTTTCAAATTGTCTAGTTATATAGACAACTATACAATACCAGAATGAATACACCCTGCCAATGACAGGACGATGACAGTTGATGGCAAAGACCAGACACATTGAGAGAAACAGCGGCGTTGCGATCTGGCGGCAGATTGCCGATGAGATACGCGGCGACATCATGGCGGGTAAGCTTCAACCCGGCGCGCGCATGCCAGCCGAGATGGAGTTGGCCGACAGGTTCGGGGTCAATCGCCATACGGTGCGCAGCGCCATTGCAGCATTGACGCAGGAAGGCGTGCTGCGCGCCGAGCAAGGACGCGGCACCTTTGTCGCCAACGCAAGGCGCCTCACCTACCAAATCGGACGCCGAACCCGCATTTCCCAGTCGCTCGCTTCGCAGGTGCGGGAAATGCAGGGCATTCTGCTGGCCTCAGGCAGGGAAACCGCAACGCGGGAAGTCGCGGACGCGCTTGAACTGCATGCGGGCGACGAGGTGATCCGGCTTGAAACGATGCACAACGCCGATGGTTATCCGATTTCGATTGCGACTCACTGGATCGATGCCGCGCGCTTTCCTTCCTTTGCAGAGGATTATGCGGAAAGCGGCTCGATAACGGCTGCGTTCAAGGCTGCGGGGATCGCCGATTACCTGCGAAAATCGACTGTCATATCGGCCCGTCATGCCGGTCCGGAAGACTTGAGAATCTTGAAACTGTCTCCGGGTGCCATCGTCGTGACAGCGCGTGCAGTAAACGTCGATACGGACGGAAAACCGATCCAATATTCCCTGTCGCGATTTTCGGCGGATCGCATGGAGTTCTCCATCGAGAATGACGAGAACAGCTGAGGTGTCCGCCATGCAGTTTTGGTTAAGCCTCTGGGCCGATTAAGCATTATCCGGGCTGCGTTCGCATTGCCCCACTGGCATAAGACTTAACCGCGGGATGGCCACTCCAGATCGCAGCTTGACGTGCATGTTATATCCATTATTCTGGATATATGGAAAACGACTCTGCAATCCTGGCTTTGGCCGCTCTCGCCCAATCGACAAGGCTCGATACCTTTCGATTGCTGGTCCGACACGAACCTGCCGGGATCAGGGCGGGCGAGTTGGCCCGTATGCTGGACATTCCGCAAAATACGATGTCCGCCCATCTGGCTACCCTGTCACGGGCTGGTCTCGTAAGGAGCGAGCGGCAAAGCCGCTCGATCATCTATCGCGCTGATCTGGATCAGTTTCGCGAACTGACGCTTTTCATGATCAAGGATTGTTGCGGCGGCGGCGCCGAACTCTGCGCGCCTCTGCTCCAAAGCCTGACACCTTGCTGCGAACCCAGGACGGCTGACGCCACTCAATAACCACGTTCTGGCGACGCCAGTTCACCCCAACGGACGTTAAAATGACAAATCGGTTTCAACTGGCGCCCGGCGCGCGCACGGGCAGTCAGTCGCCCATGAGAAACACCCTGACGCCGACATGGAAAGGCATGTGGAGCAACGCTGATGTCTGTCTTTGAACGGTATCTGACCGTCTGGGTTGCCCTTTGCATTGTTGCGGGTGTCGCTCTGGGGCACCTCTTCCCGGCTCTGTTCCACGCTATCGGCTCCGCCGAGATTGCCAAGGTCAATATTCCCGTCGCCGTTCTCATCTGGCTGATGATTATTCCCATGCTTTTGAAAATCGACTTCGCCGCGCTTCGGCAAGTCGGTCGGCACTGGCGGGGCATCGGCGTCACGCTGTTCATCAACTGGGCCGTCAAGCCGTTCTCGATGGCGCTTCTTGCATGGCTGTTCATCGGCTGGTTTTTCCGCCCGCATCTGCCTGCCGACCAGATCGACTCTTACATTGCAGGCCTTATCATCCTTGCCGCGGCACCCTGCACGGCCATGGTCTTCATATGGTCCAGCCTGACCAAAGGAGAGCCACACTTCACCCTGTCCCAGGTCGCATTGAATGACGCTATCATGGTCATAGCCTTTGCTCCGATCGTCGGGCTTCTGCTTGGGCTTTCGGCCATTACGGTTCCATGGGATACGCTCGTTCTTTCCGTTGTCCTCTATATCGTCATTCCGGTGATCCTTGCGCAGATCATCCGGCGAAGCCTGCTGGCGGGTGGCGGACAAAGCGCGCTCGACAGGCTGCTGAAGACACTGCAACCGCTTTCCCTTGTGGCGCTGCTCGCCACTCTCGTCCTGCTCTTCGGTTTTCAGGGCGAACAGATCATCGCGCAGCCGCTCATCATCGCCATGCTGGCGGTGCCGATCCTCATTCAGGTCTATTTCAATTCGGGGCTGGCCTATCTTCTCAACCGCCTGTCTGGCGAAAAGCACAGCGTTGCCGGACCGTCGGCCCTGATCGGCGCGTCGAACTTCTTTGAACTTGCCGTCGCCGCTGCAATCAGCCTTTTCGGCTTTTCATCCGGCGCGGCGCTCGCAACCGTGGTGGGCGTTCTCGTCGAGGTGCCGGTCATGCTGTCGGTCGTCTGGATCGTGAACCGCTCCAAAGACTGGTATGAACGCGGCGCCGATCAGAAGCCTGCAACACAAACAGGAAACTCCCGATGACTGTCACTATTTTTCACAACCCGAAATGCGGCACCTCGCGCAATACGCTGGCTATGATCCGGGCGAGCGGCGAAGAGCCTGTGATCGTCGAATATGTGCAGAGCCCGCCCACGCGGGAACGTCTGGTCGGCCTGCTTGCGTCGATGAAATTGACGCCGCGCGAATTGCTGCGCGAGAAAGGTACGCCCTATGCCGAACTCGGCCTGTCCGATCCGAAATGGACTGACGAGGAACTGATCGACTTCATGATGGCCCATCCGATTCTGATCAACCGGCCGATTGTTGAAACTCCGCGCGGCACCCGGCTTTGCCGCCCTTCCGAGCTGGTCCTGGATATTCTGGAAAACCCGGTTGCTTCCTTTACCAAGGAAGATGGCGAGCAGGTCACCTATGGAGAAAGGAAATGACTGCCGCGGACTTGCCCAACCTCGACCGGAAATCCTTTCTCCTGCCGGATGAGAATGCTCTTCGCGCACCTTTCCCGGAACATAAGCCTCGCATCCTGCTGCTCTACGGATCGTTGCGCGAACGTTCCTATAGCCGTTTCCTGACGCTGGAAGCGCAGCGACTGCTTGATGCAATGGGCGCGGAAACCCGCGTTTTCCATGCCGATGGCCTGCCTTTGCCGGACCATGGGACGCCGGATCACCCCAAAGTGCAGGAACTGCGCGAGGCGATGCTCTGGTCGGAGGGGCAGGTCTGGACAAGTCCTGAACGCCATGGCGCGATGAGTGCCGTCATGAAAGCGCAGATCGACTGGATTCCCCTGCCCGGTGGCGCGATCCGCCCCACGCAAGGGCGAACACTGGCCCTGATGCAGGTCTCCGGCGGTTCGCAGAGCTTCAATGCCGTCAACCAGATGCGTATTCTCGGCCGCTGGATGCGGATGATTACCATTCCCAACCAGTCATCGGTCGCCAAGGCCTGGCAGGAATTCGATGATGCCGGCCGCATGAAACCATCGTCATTCTATGATCGCGTCGTCGACGTCATGGAAGAACTGATGAGGTTCACCTTGCTGACGCGCGGTATTTCAGACCATCTGACGAACCGTTACAGCGAACGGAAAGAAGCTGCTGCCCTGCTTGAAAAGCGGGTCTCGCTGCAATCGATCTGACATTCCGGCAGTCTGGCGCACAGGCAGCGGGATGCCTTCAAGTAGAATAGCCATCCCGCCGCAAGCCATTGTTTGGGCATGGTTTCATCCGATCCAGGCAGGATCAGAATTCAGTCCGATAGACTGATTTCCCTGCGTAGGCGGTTCCCTTTTCGGAATCGTGCTCGAATTTCGGGCGCAGGTATTTCTGCCGGTTTGGACGCCAGAACATCAGTTCGGAAAACAGAAAAGGCGCTGCAAAACAGCACCTTATCGCATTTTACTAATAAATTGGGTTATACGCGTTCTCAGAACGGAATTTCGTCGTCCAGATCGCGGGAGAAACCACCACCGCTGCCGCCCCCCGAAGACGGGCCGGACGAACCGAAGTCGCCGCCGCCACCGGAATAATCCGACATCTGGTTGCGATTGCCGCCACCACCGAACGAACGGCCCTCACCGCCGCCTTCGCCACGGCTGTCGAGCATCTGCAACTCACCGCGGAACTTCTGCAGCACGACTTCCGTCGAGTAACGGTCATTGCCGTTCTGGTCCTGCCATTTGCGGGTCTGGAGCGCGCCCTCGATATAGACCTTGGCACCCTTCTTCAGATATTGCTCCGCGACCTTGGCAAGGTTCTCGTTGAAAATGACGACGCTGTGCCACTCGGTGCGGTCCTTGCGTTCGCCAGTCTGGCGGTCACGCCAGCTTTCAGACGTTGCAATGCGCAGATTGGCAACCACGTCGCCCGAGTTCAGACGACGAATTTCCGGATCGGCACCAAGGTTGCCGACCAGAATGACTTTGTTGACGCTACCAGCCATCGAAAAATTACTCCGGGTCTCGCATGCACACTCTTTCCGCACAGCTTCGCACGGACAAGAGGCACTTTCCAAATGAAAGCTCAGGCGCAGCGATGCGCCATCACCAGAAACTCATATGCTCACCTTACAGGACTGGCTCAATGAGCGCTCAGTCCGGCGCGGTGAATTTGTCAATGTCCACAGAGTTTATGTTCTTGTTTTGTTCAAAATGCAACCTTCGACACGAAAAAGACATGCGTTCGCCACAAATTTTCATGGGTTTTTGCACTGTTTCCCGTGCAGAAAATGCAGTTTTGCATATTTCGGGCGCAAAAACTGCATCTGCCTTAATTTGAAATCGGCCTTCCCTCCACTCTTCCTGAAGCGATAGCCACAGGCGCTGTGTGCGCCGGATCGTGCTCCAAGAAAAAGCCCTGCCGCTCACTGTATCTTTGGCGCGCAGGGCTTGGGTTTTGAGCAATGCTCTTGTGCCGACAATAATTCGCCAGCAGATATTTTCGGACGGCGATGACGCGCGGTCATTTGCCTTCCGCGCAAATTCAGATTTTCGGCAATCGCAGTTTCAGTCAACGAGGCATCATTCCTTGCGAAAAGATGCTGCCGCGACGGAAATGGATTGTGCTTTCATCGTTGTGAAAGCTAGGCAACGTAGTCAGGTGGACTCATGCTCCTTACCTCCCTACTGGGTTTCCCGCCTCCTGCGGACCTCTTGCCGATGCCGCGTCATCCCACCACGACACCTCTCCGCCATCAGCGAGCAAGGCCAGTCTGCTCCTGTCAGGAGTGACAGTCAACGCTCTTGCGTTCACATTTCGTATCGCCTATCAGAAGGCTGGTTGTTCGATATTTGTTCCAGTGATAAGAGTGCACCGATGAATGACCCGAGACCCCTTCTTATCGGAGGGTTCCACCCCATATTAGAAACCGGCGCGACGGGTTTCACCATTCGGCGCCCGTTTATCCATGGCATCATGAGCAGGCAGGACGCGGAATGAGCGATCAGAAATTCATTTCCATACGTGGCGCGCGCGAACACAACTTGAAAAATGTCGATCTCGATCTGCCTCGCGACAAGCTGATCGTGATGACAGGCTTGTCCGGTTCGGGCAAATCCTCGCTTGCCTTCGATACGATCTATGCGGAAGGCCAGCGCCGCTATGTCGAAAGCCTTTCGGCCTATGCGCGCCAGTTCCTGGAAATGATGCAGAAGCCGGACGTCGACCAGATCGACGGCCTGTCGCCAGCCATTTCCATCGAGCAGAAGACGACGAGCCGCAATCCGCGTTCGACGGTCGGCACCGTCACCGAAATCTACGACTATATGCGCCTGCTCTTTGCGCGCGTGGGCGTGCCCTATTCGCCGGCGACCGGGCTTCCCATCGAAAGCCAGACGGTCAGCCAGATGGTCGATCGCGTCATGGCGGTTGAGGAAGGCACCCGCCTCTATATCCTCGCGCCCATCGTTCGCGGCCGCAAGGGCGAGTACAAGAAGGAGCTGGCGGAGCTTCAGAAGAAGGGCTTCCAGCGCGTCAAGGTCGACGGCACCTTCTATGAAATCGCCGATGTTCCGGCACTCGACAAGAAATACAAGCACGATATCGATGTGGTGGTTGACCGCGTGGTGGTTCGGCCTGACCTTTCGACCCGCCTCGCCGACAGCCTTGAAACCTGCCTCAAGCTTGCCGAAGGGCTGGCCGTTGCGGAATTTGCCGACAAGCCGCTGCCGCCTGAAGAAACGGCGGAAGGCGGCGCTGCCAACAAGTCGGCCAACGAAACGCATGAACGCATTCTGTTTTCGGAAAAGTTCGCCTGCCCGGTCTCCGGCTTCACCATCCCGGAAATCGAGCCGCGCCTGTTCTCGTTCAACAATCCCTTCGGCGCCTGCCCGACCTGCGACGGCCTTGGCACGCAGCAAGCCATCGATCCCAACCTGATCGTTCCCGACGAAACGGCAGTGTTGAAGGACGGCGCGATTGCCCCGTGGGCGCGATCCTCGTCGCCCTATTACAATCAGACGCTGGAAGCGCTTGGCAAAGCCTATGGCTTCAAGATCGGCGCAAAATGGGCTGATATTCCGGAAGAGGCCCAGCAGGCCATTCTTTACGGTACCAAGGGCCAGGAAATCACCTTCCAGTATGATGATGGCTTGCGTTCCTACCAGACGACGAAAGCTTTTGAAGGCGTGATCCCCAATCTGGAACGCCGCTGGAAGGAGACCGATTCCGCCTGGTCGCGTGAGGATATCGAGCGCTTCATGGCCTCGACGCCCTGCCCGGCCTGTAACGGTTTCCGCCTGAAGCCGGAGGCGCTGGCGGTCAAGGTCGGCATGAAGCACATCGGTGAAATCACCGAAATGTCGATCCGCAAGGCCGATGCCTGGTTCCGCGATATCGACAGCAGCTTCAACGACAAGCAGCGCGAAATTGCCGCCCGCATCCTCAAGGAAATCCGCGAGCGCCTGCAGTTCCTCAATGATGTCGGCCTCGACTATCTGACGCTGGCGCGCAATTCCGGCACGCTGTCGGGCGGTGAAAGCCAGCGCATCCGTCTTGCCTCGCAGATCGGCTCCGGGCTGACCGGCGTGCTCTACGTGCTGGATGAGCCGTCCATCGGCCTGCATCAGCGCGACAATGCCCGCCTTCTCGACACGCTGCGCCATCTGCGCGATCTCGGCAACACGGTCATCGTGGTCGAACACGATGAAGATGCGATCCTGACCGCTGATTATGTGGTCGATATCGGCCCGGCGGCTGGTGTCCACGGCGGCAAGATCATCGCGCAAGGGTCGCCGCAGGACGTGATGTCCAATGCAAACTCGCTGACCGGCAAATATCTGTCGGGTGCGATGGAGGTTGCCGTCCCGGCGGAACGCCGCAAGATTTCCAAGTCCAAGCGCATTCGCGTGGTGGGCGCGCGCGGCAACAACCTGAAAAATGTCTCGGCGGATATTCCGCTCGGCACCTTCACTGCTGTTACCGGCGTTTCAGGCGGCGGCAAGTCCACCTTCCTGATCGAAACCCTGTTCAAGGCCGCTTCGCGCCGCATCATGGGTTCGCGCGAGCATCCGGCAGAGCATGACCGTATCGAAGGGCTGGAATTCCTCGACAAGGTGATCGATATCGACCAGTCGCCGATTGGCCGCACGCCGCGCTCCAACCCGGCAACCTATACCGGCGCGTTCACGCCAATCCGCGACTGGTTTGCGGGCCTGCCGGAAGCCAAGGCACGCGGCTATCAGCCGGGCCGCTTCTCGTTCAACGTGAAGGGCGGGCGCTGCGAGGCCTGCCAGGGCGATGGCGTCATCAAGATCGAGATGCACTTCCTGCCGGATGTGTATGTGACTTGCGATGTCTGCCACGGCAAGCGCTATAACCGCGAGACGCTGGAAGTCCTGTTCAAGGGCAAGTCCATCGCCGATGTACTGGATATGACTGTCGAGGAAGGTGCGGAGTTCTTCTCCGCCGTGCCTGCGGTGCGCGACAAGCTGGAAACGCTCGTCAAGGTGGGCCTCGGCTATATCAAGGTCGGCCAGCAGGCAACGACGCTTTCAGGCGGCGAAGCGCAGCGCGTGAAGCTTGCCAAGGAACTGTCGCGCCGCGCGACGGGCCGCACGCTCTATATTCTGGACGAACCGACAACCGGCCTGCATTTCCATGACGTGGCGAAGCTCTTGGAAGTGCTGCACGAGCTGGTGGAACAGGGCAACACAGTCGTGGTGATCGAGCACAATCTGGAAGTCATAAAGACCGCCGACTGGGTGATCGATCTTGGACCGGAAGGCGGCGATGGCGGCGGCGAGATTGTCGCCGTGGGCCGTCCGGAAGACATTGTGAAGGAGAAGCGCTCCTATACCGGCCACTTCCTCAAGGAACTGCTGGAACGCCGCCCCAAGCGCAGTTCAGAGGCGGCGGAGTAGGAACGGCTTCGCCTATGCAGAGCCTCCCCCTGTTGATGCCTATCCCCACGGTTTTTTGCACTTGCCAGCTTGGCTGGCCTTCTTATCGCCACTTGTGAGATAAGGTGCAAACAATCTGACCGATGGGGATAGACATGCGGCACAGCATTCTTGGACTGGTCGTCTGTTCAGCAGTGGCGCTCACTGCTACGCCGGTTTTTGCTGACGCGGCCGACATTCTTGATCGTTACAAAGCGACCATGGAAACTCTGGTGGGCGACGTCACCAATCCAGAAGCAAATCGCAAGAAGATTTTCGACGGTCTTGATGGAGACTGGTTTGCGATCAGCACATTGCAGCCAGCCGAAATCGACCCAGCAAAACTTGCTCTGTTTTGCAAACCTTCGAGTCTTGGAAGAATAGCTGTGCGGGTTCTGAACCCGTATTCATTCGAAGCGACCACCGCGCCTGCCAGCAAAAACCCGTCATCCACCATTTATACGGCCCGCTCTGAAAACCAGTTCGGTTCATATACTGACATTCAGCCGCTTGTGCGCAGGCTGGGAATTGCTGATGGGGACACTGTTTCTCCGGCAGAGAAGAGAATGATATCCGCGATATTGCAGAGGAATAATGGTGTTGTGACCATTACGCGCCCCTATGACGATATGCTGCTCATTCGCTCTCCGGACACGGTTTTGATTATGGCGCGATGTCCGCAGCAGGATGCTCAGTGAGAGAGCCGTATCCTTTTGGCTGCGAAATGCTTCCGGCTTCCGTTATTTGAGCAGCTTTAACCGATATCGATCGATCATCCACAAGTGGAGAATCTGTACCGCAATCAGTGCGATCAGCACTATGCCCACCGATTTTGCAGTGTATTTTTCGGGATCATGCTCCGCGGCCCAAATGAAGATACCGGCCAGCACGGCGTAAAGCACAGGGACAAAGGCCAGACCCAGAACGCGCGGTGCCGTCCAGTTAACCTGGCCTGACAGCCCCCACTGCATGGGAAGCCGCTCAAGGTCCGCAAACCGGCTGTTGGCGGCCACTGCCAGCAGCACGCTTAATGCAAAACCAATTAAACCAACGGCGAGCATATACGTCTCCAAATCAGCCCGAGGTTATCGTTCTCAAGGTGCCATATCGCGACGGTTTGTTGAAGCACCCCCTCACCACACAAACGAAAAAAGCCCGGATAAACCGGGCCTTCTCGACAGCCAATCGCGATCATGCCGCGATGGCTGGAAATTTAATGTCACGATCCGTTCGAAGAGCTTTCACTCTCCAGATCATGATTAGCCGTTTACGGCGTCCTTCAGGCCCTTGCCAGCCGAGAACTTCGGCACGTTGCGAGCCGGGATAGCAACTTCCTTGCCGGTCGACGGGTTACGGCCGGTCGAGGCAGCGCGATGCGAAACGGAGAAAACGCCGAAGCCAGGCAGACGGACTTCTTCACCAGCCTTCAGGGCGCCGGTAACAGCAGCGAGTACGGCGTCAACAGCAGTACCGGCGTCAGCCTTCGTCAAACCGCCCTTTTCCGCAACTGCGGCAACCAATTCGTTCTTGTTCATTGGCATTTCCTTTCTTTATCTACCGGAACGGATAACGTGACCGGATTGGTCGGAGTTTATTCAAATCGTTTCACAAACCAAGCCTGTCAACGTGAAAAAACCCCGGAAAACCGGGGTTAAACACAGAAATGCCGGGCAAATTGCCCGGCATTTCGATTGTTGGTCCTGATAGACAGCTTCCGGCAGGACTATCCGACTGAATCAGAATCGCCTGCCGGAAGTTCATTTCAGCGCATTGCCAATAAGCAAACTCTTTCGAACGTTTGCCGGAAATGCCTTAATGGGCCATCGTGGCGCCAGCTTCTTCCTCGACCGAAGGGACCGGTGTCGCATTTGCGGGCTCCGTCCATTCAATCGGCTCGGGCTCGCGAACCAGAGCGTGCTTGAGCACCTCACCCACGCGGGACACCGGAACGATCTCAAGACTGTTCTTCACATTGTCCGGAATATCCGCCAGATCCTTGGCGTTTTCTTCCGGGATCAGAACCTTCTTGATGCCGCCGCGCAGTGCCGCGAGGAGCTTTTCCTTGAGGCCGCCGATGGGCAGGACACGACCGCGCAGCGTGACTTCGCCCGTCATTGCGATGTCCTTGCGAACCGGGATGCCGGTCAGCACGGAAACAATCGCCGTGACCATGGCGATGCCAGCGGACGGACCGTCCTTCGGCGTCGCACCTTCCGGAACGTGCACGTGGATGTCGCGCTTGTCGAACAGCGGAGGCTCGATGCCGAAATCGATTGCCCTGCTGCGGACATAAGATGCCGCCGCCGAGATCGATTCCTTCATCACGTCGCGGAGGTTACCCGTGACGGTCATGCGGCCCTTGCCGGGCATCATGACGCCTTCGATGGTCAGCAATTCACCGCCGACTTCCGTCCAGGCAAGGCCTGTCACGACGCCAACCTGATCCTCGCCATCGATCTGGCCGAAGCGGTACCGCTCGACACCCAGATAGTCGGAGAGGTTCTTTTCGGTGACTTTCACCGACTTCTTCTTCGACTTCAGAATGTCGGTCACGGCCTTGCGCGCCAGCGTCATCAGTTCGCGTTCGAGGCTACGGACACCTGCTTCCCGCGTGTAGAGGCGGATAACATTGCGCAACGCATCGTCCGTGACCGAAAACTCCTTCGGCTGCAGGGCGTGATCCTTGATCGCCTTCGGCAGCAGGTGCCGCTTAGCGATCTCGAGCTTTTCATCCTCGGTGTAGCCGGCAATACGGATGACTTCCATACGGTCCAGAAGCGGGCCGGGAATGTTGAGCGTATTGGCCGTCGTCACGAACATGACGTTCGACAGATCGTATTCGACTTCAAGGTAGTGATCCATGAAGGTCGAGTTCTGTTCAGGATCCAGCACCTCGAGCATTGCCGATGACGGATCGCCGCGGAAATCCTGGCCCATCTTGTCGATTTCATCGAGCAGGAAGAGCGGGTTGGACTTCTTCGCCTTCTTCATCGACTGGATGACCTTGCCGGGCATCGAGCCGATATAGGTGCGGCGGTGACCGCGGATTTCGGCCTCGTCACGCACGCCGCCGAGCGACATGCGGACATATTCACGGCCGGTAGCCTTGGCGATCGAGCGGGCGAGCGAGGTCTTGCCGACGCCGGGAGGTCCGACGAGGCAGAGGATCGGGCCCTTGATCTTGGTCGAGCGGGCCTGCACCGCGAGATATTCGACGATGCGTTCCTTGACCTTGTCGAGGCCGAAATGCTCGTCATCGAGCACTTCCTCAGCGAAGTTCAGGTCCTGCTTGATCTTCGACTTCTTGCCCCACGGAATGGACAGCAGCCAGTCGAGATAGTTGCGGACGACCGTCGCTTCGGCCGACATCGGGCTCATGCTGCGCAGCTTCTTCAGCTCGGCCTGTGCCTTTTCGCGGGCTTCCTTGGAAAGCTTGGTCTTGTTGATGCGTTCTTCGAGTTCTGCCGCTTCATCGCGACCGTCCTCGCCATCGCCAAGCTCCTTCTGGATCGCCTTCATCTGCTCGTTGAGATAGTATTCGCGCTGCGTCTTCTCCATCTGGCGCTTGACGCGGCTGCGGATACGCTTCTCAACCTGGAGAACCGAAATTTCGGCTTCCATGAAGGAAAGCGCCTTCTCGAGGCGCTCGCGCACCGAGAGGATCGACAGCATTTCCTGCTTCTCGGGAATCTTGATCGCGAGATGCGAGGCAACCGTGTCGGCAAGCTTCGAATAGTCGTCGATCTGGCTGGCGGCGCCAACCACTTCCGGCGAAATCTTCTTGTTCAGCTTGACGTAGTTTTCGAAGTCGGAAACCACCGAGCGGGCGAGCGCCTCGATCTCGACGGCATCTTCATCAGGCTCCGGCAGAGCCGCAGCATAGGCCTCGTGATAGTCTTCGCGGTCCGTAAACTTGGAAACCCTGGCGCGCGCCGTGCCCTCGACCAGCACCTTGACGGTGCCGTCCGGCAGCTTGAGAAGCTGCAGCACATTGGCAATCGTGCCGATTTCATAAATCGCATCCGGTGCCGGATCGTCATCGGCGGCGTTCTTCTGGGTGGCAAGCAGGATCTGCTTGTCCACGCCCATCACTTCCTCCAGCGCGCGAATGGACTTTTCGCGGCCGACAAAAAGCGGAACGATCATATGGGGGAAAACGACGATGTCACGCAACGGCAAAACGGCATAGAGCCCGTCTGCACCGCCCGCTTCAGAGCCACCCAGCGGTGTCTTCTGTTCAGTACTCGTCATAGTTCAAGTCCTTTCTCAGGTCTTTCAACCTGACTGCCACATCCGCGCCCCCTTTCGTCATGAGGCAGGTCACGAATGTGCTTCGGTCCATACTTGGAGAGCCGACCCCGGCAATTCAATAGGCTTTATCGGGCCGGCTTTCATAGAATCGTCATCTATCCTGCGCTGTGCCGCGCATTAGTACAATATCCAGCTTGGCCTGTACCCTGATTGCTGCCCTGCAATAGTGACAGGTTAAGCCCCACGCAAGCCTGAAGCATGTCATCTCCTCGGCCTGCACTTTTCCGTGACATGGCTGGCCTATGGCCCGGCACATGAAAAAGGCCGCTTGCGCGGCCTTCTTTTGAATGATTGCTGCCGCGAATATTGCGCATTACCCGACGCAAAACCGCTACGCACTTTTGCCGGAAATGCTTCAGGCGGAAACATTACCCTTTTCGTCCTGCCGCTCGGCATAGATATAGAGCGGACGGGCGCTGCCATCCACCACATCGCCGGAAATAACCACTTCCTGCACGCCTTCCAGCGTCGGAAGTTCGAACATCGTGTCGAGCAGGATCTTTTCCATGATCGAACGCAGGCCGCGTGCACCCGTCTTGCGCTCGACCGCCTTGTTGGCAATCGCCCGCAGGGCGTCGTCGTGGAAGCTCAGCTCGACATTTTCCATGTCGAACAGGCGCTGATACTGCTTTACGAGCGCGTTCTTCGGCTCGGTCAGGATCTGCACCAGGGCATCGACATCGAGGTCTTCGAGTGTCGCGATCACGGGCAGACGACCGACGAATTCCGGAATGAGGCCGAATTTCAGAAGGTCTTCCGGCTCCAGTTCCCTGAAGACGTCGCCGATGCGGCGTTCATCGACCGACTTGACGGTGGCGCCGAAGCCGATGGAGGTCTTTTCGCCGCGTGCGGAGATGATCTTGTCCAGACCGGCAAATGCGCCGCCGCAGATGAAGAGGATGTTCGTCGTGTCCACCTGCAGGAATTCCTGCTGCGGATGCTTGCGGCCACCCTGCGGCGGCACGGAAGCGACGGTGCCTTCCATGATCTTCAGAAGCGCCTGCTGGACGCCCTCGCCCGACACGTCGCGCGTGATGGACGGATTATCCGACTTGCGGCTGATCTTGTCGACTTCATCGATATAGACGATGCCGCGCTGTGCGCGTTCCACGTTGTAATCGGCAGCCTGAAGCAGTTTCAGGATGATGTTCTCGACATCTTCACCGACATAGCCTGCTTCCGTCAGCGTCGTCGCATCGGCCATGGTGAACGGCACATCGATGATGCGGGCGAGCGTCTGGGCAAGATAGGTCTTGCCGCAGCCCGTGGGGCCCACGAGCAGAATGTTTGACTTCGCAAGCTCGATGTCGCTGTTCTTCGACTGATGGGCGAGACGCTTGTAGTGATTGTGTACCGCAACCGACAGAACGCGCTTGGCATCCTTCTGGCCGATGACGTAATCGTCAAGGACGGCCATGATTTCCTGCGGCGTGGGCACGCCCTCGCGCGACTTCACCATGGAGGATTTGTTTTCCTCGCGGATGATGTCCATGCAGAGTTCGACGCACTCGTCGCAGATGAAAACGGTCGGGCCTGCAATCAGCTTGCGCACTTCATGCTGGCTTTTGCCGCAGAACGAGCAATAGAGCGTATTCTTGGAATCGCCGCCGCCGTTGCTGACTTTGCTCATTGCAGTTTCCTTTCAGTTGATCGAAATGAGCCTTGGGCGCTTCAGATCGATCGTTTCTTCCGGTTCGGACCCAGTGCTGGAGGAGAAACGCGCCTCCCGCCGGTCACAACAGCAGCAGATACGCGCTGCCTATAGTCCTGGACCTGTAATCAAGGGCCAGTAGTCTCAGGATTCGTCACCGTATGGCTCCCCGACCGAAGGAACCATCTGGCGACTTTTGCAGAAGCTGCACCGTCGAACAAATGAAAAATATGTTCCCGGCAAAGATTCGGCATAATCTGACCAAGTTTAGCGCCCCGAACCCCAACAGATGCTTAACGCGGCGCGTTAACCATCACGTAGGTGCAAGAATTGGGCCCCTTTTGTGGCAAAGGGCGCTAAAAACAGGTGCGAGCCGGAGAAACCGGCTCTTACTTCGATTCGTCCGCGCTCACGTCGCGCGCTTCGACCACCTTGTCGATGAGGCCGAATTCGAGCGCTTCCTGCGCGGTCATGAAATGGTCGCGGTCGAGCGTGCGTTCGATCGTCTCGTAATCGCGGCCCGTGTGCTTGACGTAGATTTCGTTCAGGCGGCGCTTCATCTTGATGATGTCCTGCGCATGGCGCTCAATGTCCGAGGCCTGTCCCTGGAAACCGCCCGATGGCTGGTGGACCATGATGCGCGCGTTCGGCAGCGCATAACGCTGGCCGGTGGCGCCTGCCGTCAGAAGCAGCGAGCCCATCGAGGCGGCCTGGCCCATGCAAAGCGTGGAAACCGGCGGACGAATGAACTGCATCGTATCATAGATCGCCATGCCGGACGTCACCACGCCGCCGGGCGAATTGATGTACATGTTGATCTCTTTCTTCGGATTTTCCGCTTCGAGAAAGAGAAGCTGCGCGCATACCAGCATCGACATTCCGTCTTCAACCGGTCCGTTTACGAAGATGATGCGCTCCTTCAGAAGGCGCGAGAAAATATCATAGGCCCGTTCGCCACGGTTGGTCTGCTCAACCACCATCGGGACGAGGTTCATGACGGTTTCGATCGGATCTCTCATTATGGGCCTCTGGATATATTTATGGCGAAGTGAATAGTTTTGAATCGTCGGTGTTTCATACATAGGGCGTTGCGCCCCTGTTTCGCAAGTGGCGCAGCACTTCCCGCCTCAGTCCCAATCGGACTCCGGCTTTTCAGGACGGATGCCGCGCTTCTCGTCCAGCGTTTTGCGGGCCACTTCGGTCAGCCGGGCCTTGATGCGAACGGAGCCGTCTTCCAGATTCTCGCGCTCCACATTGCTGCCATGCTGGTAAATCCAGTCGAGCAGATGAAGCTCGAAAGGAGACAGCACGACATCGATCGCGCCGAGCGAACCCGCTATCCGCGTTTCGATAAGCGAAAGCAACCTGTCAACGCCTTCACCGGTAATGGCCGAAAGCGGAATGGGACGCCCCTCCTCGCTGCCGGCAGCGGCAAGACGCAGGGCGGCCTCGCGTCCGCTTTCGTCAAGATTGTCGATCTTGTTCCAGATTTCGACGACGCGCTTGCGATCCTGCGGCTCGATGCCCAGCCCGGCAAGGATGCTTTCCACGTCTTCGGCCTGCGCGGCATTGTCCGGATCGGAAATGTCGCGGACATGCAGGATCAGGTCGGCCTCGACCACTTCTTCAAGCGTGGCCCGGAAGGCAGCGACCAGATGGTGCGGCAGGTTGGAGATGAAACCCACCGTATCCGACAGGATGACCGTCTCGCCATGCGGAAGCCGGATGCGGCGCAATGTCGGATCGAGCGTGGCGAAGAGCATGTCTTCGGCCAGTACTTCCGCGCCCGTCATGCGATTGAAAAGCGTGGACTTTCCGGCATTGGTATAGCCGACGAGCGCTACAATCGGATGCGGCACCTTGCGCCGCTTCTGGCGATGCAGCGTGCGGGTGCGCACCACCGTTTCAAGTTCGCGCTTGATCTTCAGAATCTTGTCCTGCAGCAAACGGCGGTCGGCTTCGATCTGGGTTTCACCCGGACCGCCGAGGAAGCCGCCACCACCGCGCTGGCGCTCCAGGTGAGTCCAGCTTCTGACCAGACGGCCCTTCTGATAGTTCAGATGCGCCAGCTCGACCTGCAATGCACCTTCCTTGGTGCGCGCGCGCTCGCCGAAAATTTCGAGGATAAGTCCCGTGCGGTCGATGACCTTGACGTTCCATTCCTTTTCGAGGTTGCGCTGCTGCACCGGCGTCAGGGCGTGATCGACGATGACCAGCCCGATGGCCTTTTCCTTGACGGTTTCGGCAATGGATTCCACCTTGCCCGCGCCCAGCAGGGTCGCAGGACGCGGATTGGCGACAATCGCGATTTCGGCATGTTCGATATCGAGCGCAATCGCCCGGGCAAGCCCCATGGCTTCCTCAAGCCGCGCTTCGTTCGAACGCTGGAACTGGGGACGCGCGCCTTCCTCGGCGGTCGTGCCTGCACTATACCGCTCCGGCAGGACGGGAACGATGACGGCTGCCCGTGTGGGCTCTGGCTCTGAAAGTCCGAAGCCCTTGTCTGCATCGGCAGATGACGGCTTCTTATCCTTGAATTTGGACAATGTTCACTCCGGGGACACGGAAACGTGTTATCTACGGCTGCAGATAAGTCACCGCTAAAGCTGTTTCAAATGAAAGACGCCCCGGATCGTTCAAACATGACGAACCGGACAGGCAATGCGTGTCCGGTTATCATCAGCAGAAACAAAATTTGGAGCGACAACCAAAGCCAGTGCGCTCCAATGGTATTGGGAAAGCGTCAGGCTTCTTCGCCTTCGAACATCTGCACAGGCTGGCTCGGCATGATCGTCGAAATCGCATGCTTGTAGACAAGCTGCGAATGACCATCACGACGCAGAAGCACGCAGAAATTATCGAAGGACGTCACAATGCCGGTCAGTTTCACGCCATTGATAAGGAAAATCGTCAGCGAAATTTTCTGCTTGCGTACAGAATTCAGAAAAAGGTCTTGTAGATTTTGCGATCGTTCAGCCATTGTTTTTATTCCTTTAATCGATCAGCAGCCAGCTCGCGATGTGTTAAACGAACACGCGCATGCACATAAATCAAGGACCGGAGCGTGCAAAACCGGTACCTGACTGCAATTGCTGTGGAAAGACAACTGCTTCGCTATTCAGCTTCGGTTAACAGGATGGGAATCTTTGTGCAACCGTCAATTTCATTAGCCTCGCGGCAAATTCCAGCAGGGCCGATAATACAGCGACGCCGAATGCGCCACCAAGCTCTTCGCCTCACGGGAATTTGAAGCGGTAGAGGTGTCGCGCAACGTGCGTGAGCCTGCGTATCAGAAAAATTCCAGACTGACGCGGAACATCTGCTCCACATGCTTTACGGCGTCAGAGGTTGCGAAGATGACGACGCGGTCCTTCGGCTTGATGCGCACATCGCCGTTCGGACGGATCACCTGTCCGTCACGGTAGATCGCACCGATTCGCAGACCTTCCGGCAAGTCGAGATCGCGCAACGGCGCGCCAACCAGTGACGATGTTTCCAGAGCTTCGGCTTCGATCAGTTCGGCCATGTCGCGATAAACGCTATAGACCGCCCGGATGCGGCCTCGCCGGACATGCTGGAGAATTTTCGAAATCGTCACGGCCTTCGGGTTAATATAGGCGTCGATCCCCACCATGTGGGTGAAGTCCTGATAGGCAACCGTATTGAGCAGCGCCATGTTGGACTTGCAGCCCAGCCGCTTTGCCATGATGCTCGACAGGATATTGACCTGATCCTGATTAGTGAGCGCGACCATCAGGTCGGCGTCCTGGATGTCAGCTTCCTGAAGCAAATTCTGGTCGAGCGCGCTGCCGTGCAGCACCATGGTGCGTTTGAGCTGGTCGGCGATGGCGAAGGCACGCTCGTGCTCGCTTTCGATCATCTTGACGCGCGTATGCCATTTGCGGTCCTCGATGGCCTTGGCCACGTACAGGCCGATATTGCCGCCGCCCGCGATAACGATGCGGCTGGCTTCCGGTTTCTCGTGGCCGAACAAGGAGAGCGTGCGGCGCACCTGCTCGCGTGTCGTCACGACATAAGCGAGGTCGCCGGCATTCAGCTCGTCCGAAGATCGCGGGATGAAAAGGCTGTCATTGCGCACCACGCCGACGACGGTGGCCGCAAGATCGGGAAACAGATCGGTCAGCTGCTTCAGCGGCGTATTGATGACCGGGCATTCCTCCAGGCATTCGATGGCGAGGCCGATGATCTTGTCGTCGGCAAAACGCAGCACGTCCGTTGCGCCCTGCAAGGCGATGCGCCGCAGAACCACCTCACCCACTTCAAGCTCCGGCGAGATAATCACGTCGATCGGCAGGTTTTCGCGGAGGAAAAGATCCTGATATTCTGCCTTGAGATAGGACTGCGCGCGAATGCGGGCGATCTTGGTCGGCACGTTGAAGACCGAATGCGCCACCTGACAGGCCACCATGTTGACCTCGTCGGACAACGTGACGGCAATGATCATATCCGCTTCATCGGCGCCAGCGGCCGCAAGCACGTCCGGCTGCGAACCGTGCCCGACAAAACCACGGACATCGAGCGTGTCGCGCACGATCTCGATATGGCGGGCCGAGGTGTCGATGACGGAAACATCGTTCTCCTCGGCGGCAAGCCGCTCAGCGATGCCGTATCCGACCTGCCCTGCTCCGCAAACGATTACCCGCATGACACATCCGCCCGAGACACTTGACTATTTATACGCCGAGAGATTTCAGCTTACGATGCAGCGCCGAGCGCTCCATGCCGACGAACTCCGCCGTGCGCGAAATATTGCCGCCGAACCGGTTGATCTGGGCGATCAGATATTCCTTCTCGAAACGCTCGCGCGCCTCGCGCAACGGAAGCGCCATGATGTGCTGGTCGGATTCCGTCGGTGCACGCGGCAGCGTGTCGCCGATTTCGGCCGGCAGGAGGTCGGCCGTCACCGGCGCCTCCGGATCATCGCCGCGCGCCAGAATCATCAGGCGCTCGACATTGTTGCGAAGCTGGCGAAGATTGCCCGGCCAGCTATGCGCCTGCAAAACCGCCATCGCATCGGAGCCGATCTTGCGCGGCTTGATGCCCGCCTGTTCGGCGATCTGCTTCATGAAGTATTCGACCAGTGACGGAATGTCCTCGCGCCGCGCGGCAAGCGGCGGCACCTGCACCGGAACCACCGAGAGGCGGTGAAACAGGTCTTCGCGGAACGTGCCTTCCGCAATCATGCCTTCGAGGTTCTGCGCCGTGGAGGAGATGATGCGCACATCCACCTTCACGCGCTTGGTGCCGCCCACGCGTTCAAACTGCTGGTCGACCAGAACACGCAAAATCTTGTTCTGCGTCTCGCGCGGCATGTCGGCGACTTCATCGAGATAGAGAATGCCGCCATGGGCTTCTTCCAGAGCGCCGACCTTGCGCTCGCCGCCATCCATTTCGGTGCCGAAAAGCTCGATCTCCATGCGCTCCGGCGTGATGGTTGCGGCATTGACGGTCACGAACGGCCCATTGGCGCGGCCCGACTGCGCGTGGATGGCGCGGGCGGCAAGTTCCTTGCCAGCGCCGGACGGTCCGGTAATCATGATGCGGCTGTTGGTCGGCGCGACGCGCTCGATGGTCTGGCGCAACTGGTTCATGGCCAGCGATGCGCCGATCAATTCCAGATGGTCGCCGCTGCGCTTGCGCAGGTTCGAGACTTCGCGCTTCAACTTGGAGGTTTCGAGCGCCCGTTCCGCGATGAGGATGAGGCGGTCCGCCTTGAACGGCTTTTCGATGAAATCGTAGGCGCCGCGACGGATCGCAGACACCGCCGTTTCGATATTGCCATGACCGGAGATCATCACCACCGGCAGTTCGGGGTGCTGCTTCTTGATTTCATCGAGCAGCGCGAGGCCGTCCAGACGGCTGCCCTGCAGCCATATATCCAGAAAGACCAGCCGGGGAACGCGATCGTTGATTGCGGCGAGCGCGCTGTCCGCATCGAAGGCCGTGCGGGTTTCGTGGCCTTCATCGCTCAGAATGCCTGCAACAAGTTCCCGGATATCCGCTTCGTCATCAACCACAAGAATATCGGCAGCCATATCAAATCACCTGTCCAGCTATGTTCTTTTCGTCATTTCCCGCATCTGCTTCGATCTCACCGGCAGAACCGGCATTCACGCCAGCTTCGTTGGTGGGTGCTTGCGGGAAGACCATACGTATCATTGCGCCCCGTCCTCCGTGGAAATCCGAAGGCGCATCATGCAATTCCAGATGCCCGCCATGATCCTCGACGATCTTGCGGACAATCGCGAGACCGAGGCCGGTGCCCTTCTCGCGCGTCGTCATGTAAGGTTCGAGCAGCTTCTGGCGGTCGTCGCCCGGCAGGCCCTTACCGTTGTCGATGACATCGACAAACAATTGTCCATCCGCCTGATAGGAACGGATGAGGATATGCCCGCCCTCGCCTTCCCTGGCGCGATCTTCCTTCGGAAGTCCGTCAATGGCTTCGCTGGCATTCTTGATGACATTGCCGAAGGCCTGTCCGATCAGGCGGCTGTCAAAGGAACCCACCAGCTTTTCCGAGCCGAAATCGTTCTGGAAACGAATATCGCTGCGGCTGACTTCGACCAGGAAGGAGGCTTCGCGCAATGCCTCGCGCATATCCATAAGCCGCATTTCCGGCTTCGGCATACGGGCGAAGGCGGAGAATTCATCGACCATGCGGCCTATGTCGCCGACCTGACGGATGATCGTATCCGTGCACTGATCGAAAACCTCGCGGTCCTCGGTGATGACCTTGCCGTAACGGCGGCGTATGCGTTCTGCGGAAAGCTGGATCGGCGTGAGCGGGTTCTTGATTTCATGCGCGATGCGGCGCGCGACATCCGCCCAGGCGGACGAACGCTGCGCCTGCACCAGATCGGTGATGTCGTCCACCGTCACCACATAGGAATGATCTTCGGATTCCGTGTCCTCGACAGTTACCTGTACGTTGAAGGTGCGCGCCACGCCGCCACGGGTCATGCTGACCTGCTCGCGATGCACCGCGCGCCCCGTTGAACGGGCGACCTCGAAAGCCTGCCCGATCTCCGGCGCGATGCTTGTGAGGTTCTTGCCGACAGCATCTTCCGAAGTGACGCCGAACATATGTTCCGCCGAACGGTTCAGGATGGAAATACAGCCATCGGTCTCGATGCCGATGACGCCTGCCGTCACGCCGGAAAGCACGGCTTCGGAGAAGCGGCGGCGCTCATCGATCTGGTCCTTGGCGGAAAGCAGCTCGTTGCGCTGGCTTTTCAGCTCCGCCACCATGTTGTTGAAAGTGCCGGATAACGCGCCCACGTCGCCATCCGAAGTGCGCACCGGAACCGAAACGTCGAGATTGCCAGCCGCCACATCGTCGGATGCCCCGATCAACAGCCGGATCGGACGCACCAGCCGGTCGGCGACGGCAATGCCGGTCCAGATAGCCGAAAGCAGCACGATCAGCGTCAGGCCGAAATAGAGCAGCGCAAAGGCGATCTGCGTCGGAATGCGGTTGGCATCCATTTCCTGGTAGCGCTGGGTATTGGCTTCCATCAGGCGCATGGCGTCGAGAATCTGAGGATCGACTGCGCGAACCGTGTAGAGATAGACATCCGGTATCTCGCGCATCTTGATGATGGCGCCGACGAATTTACTGTTGCCAGGCGGAATGACCACAGCCTTTCCGTCGCTGGCGGTGTTGAGCGCGCCGGATGGCGGTGGCGGCAGTCCGGTTTCCGTACCGACATTGCTTGCAACCACAACGTCGCCGTTTTCACGCACCAGAAACCCACCGAGCAGGCCGCGGCCACGTACCTGCAATGACATAAGCTGGATGAAACCTCCCCGGTCCAGACTGTATATCGTTCGCTGCGCGTCCAGATCCTGCAGCATGGAATAGGAGGTGCTTTGCAGATTACGCCCGGTTTCGAGAATGTAGGATTGTGACAGGCTGAGCGAGGAATTGACGATATCGCGGGTGTTGGTATCGAACCAGCGGTCGAGACCGAGGTTGAGCGTGACCGACGCAACGATGGCAACCACGATGGCGGGCACCGCCGCGATCAGCGAAAACAGCGCGACAATACGGACATGCAGGCGCGAAGCCGCCTTCCCGAGCCGCCGGGCCATCACGATGCGGTAAACTTCGCGGCAGATCAGCAGGATGAGAAACAGAATCAGCGCGACATTGATGATGACCAATGCCAGCGTGACGGTCCTGTCAGGCGTGATCGGTGTAATGCCGATCAGAATGGCAAAGGAAATCGAGGCGGTGACAAGCGCCGAAATGACCGTGATAATGCCCGGCAGGGCCAGAAGCCTGCGCCCCTCGCCGCTTTGCGATGATTGTTCCTCGCCGTTCATGTTCGCCGTCAGATTCGCCGTGTTCATATTAACCATGTTACCCAATAGCGTTGCATCTATGCAACGCATTGTGGCGAAAATGCAACGTTATTCTATGTGCTCTGCTGGATCGGACTTTGGCTTGCCCGAAGCGAACCCGGAAAGTCGGCCCATCGACACTTTCAGGCCTTCAATATGGTGCGATTTCGCTGCATAAGAGCGCGCGCCGATTCCGGAATTTCCGGGCTCTTCGAAACCGGGGTGAGGGATTCTCCGACATGCAGGACAACACGCTGGGTTTCTACAATTCCAATGCGATCGACTATGCAGCCGACGGCGACACGCCCAACCCGAAACTGTTCGGCTTTCTGAAGCGCTGCAAGCCAGGGGGACGAATCCTGGAACTGGGAACGGGTTCGGGCACCGATGCGAGTGCCATTCTGAAGGCCGGATTTCAGCTCGATGCGACGGATGGCTCCTCCGAACTGGCGGCAATCGCTGCAAAACGGCTGGGGCAGCCCGTCCGCACGATGATGTTCGACGAACTTTCCGCAATCGAGGAATATGACGGGATTTACGCCTGCGCCTCGCTCACCCATGTGCCGAGAACCGAACTTGGTCCTATCATAAGACGCGTTCACAGTGCCTTGGTGAAAGGCGGGATCGTGTGGGCCAGCTTCAAGACCGGCACGGCTGAAGGCCACGACGCGCTTGGCCGCTATTACAACTATCTGTCGCCGGAAGAATTGCAGGAATACTGGAGCGATAACGGTCAATGGTCGGGCATCGAAATTGAATGCTGGACCGGCAGCGCCTACGATAAACGCTCCACTGACTGGGCCGCAGTTATAGCGGTGCGATAATCGCGAAAGAACGGCGTCAGAAGTTGAGCCTGGCCATTGCGAGCGAGTCGACAAACTCACCGGCCCGGAAAGCATCTTTGCGGCGTATGCCTTCCGAAACAAAGCCGAATTTTTCATAGAGGCGGATTGCGGGGGCATTGTCGACGTAAACGGTGAGTTCAAGCCGTTTCAGGTCGAGCCAGTTGTCGGCAATGTCGATCAGTTCGGCCATGAATGCCGTGCCGATGCCCTGTATGCCCATGATGATTGCCGCGCTATGACCACGCCGTCCTGCGTGCCGGAGCAAGCCAGCGTTTCCGACAATCTCTTCATTGATCGTCGCAACCAGAACCGTGGCTTCCGGCCCGAGCGCTTCCAGCCACTTGCGTGTCGTTTCGAGGCGTTGAAACGGAGTGCGCAAGGTGCCGAAACGAAATCCCGGCATGTTCTGCAAATGGGTGAGCCCTTCCGCATCCGCGGCTTCCACTGCGCGAATGACGAGATTTTCAGGTCGCATTTTTTCTCCGGGGTATTCTCAATTCCTCATTAAATTCAGTTGGTCCACTGGCAAACATCCAGACACGCAGAGACCGGCTGGCGGTTCTTGTCACAGATACAGCCCTTTGTTGCGGCATAGGATATGACCGGCATATCCTGCCGATAGTATGAAGACATATGCGCAAGCGCGAAACCGGAAACCATCAGGCACAGTATTCGATACATCTGGAACTCCCGTGCACGGCAAGATCAGACATTGTCCTTACCGGCACGAGAATTCTCAACTCCAACAACTGCCTCATGATTATATGGAGGCACAGTCTTGCCGCCATCATGGCCTGCCAATGGCAATGCCGCCGGTGACGGCATTGCGAAGGCCGACGGGATAACGGCCTTTTGTCCTTATTTTTCAGGGCCGTAGGCGTCGAAATCAAAGTATTTGTCGTTGACTTCCTTGTACTTGCCGTTGGCGCGGATGGCCTTGATCGCCTTGTTGAACTTTTCGACCAGTTCCGGGCGTCCCTTCTTCAAGGCAACGCCGACGCCAACACCATGGATGTTGTCATCGGGCGGATAGGTGCCGACCATCTTGCAGCAGGCGCCGTCCGGCGTCTTCAGCCATTCGCTCAGCGTTACGCTGTCATCATTGACGGCATCCAGACGGCCATTGGCCATGTCGAGGCGGTATTCTTCCGCTGTTGGATAGGCCTTGATGGTGCTCTCGGTGAAGGCGTGTTCGGCATAATTCGCATGCGTCGTGGACACCTGAACGCCGATCGTCTTGCCTGCCAGATCTTCCTTGGTCACGCCCTTGATGTCGGTGTCCTTCGGCGCGGCAATGCCGGGTGGCGTGTTGTAGTATTTATCGGAAAAATCGACCTGTTTCTTGCGCTCTTCCGTGATCGACATGGAGGAAACATAAGCGTCGAACTTCCCGGCCTGAAGCGCGGGAATAGTGCCATCCCATTCCTGTGTGATGAATGTGCACTCGGCCTTCATCTCCTCGCAAAGCGCCCGTGCGATATCGACATCGAAGCCGGAAAGAGAGCCATCCGGATTGATGAAATTGAACGGCGGATACGCGCCTTCCGTTCCGATAATCAGTTTCAGCGGTTCTTCGGCGCTTGCTGCGCCAATTGCAAAACCACCTGTCGTGGCCACGATCCCCACCATCGAAGCTGCCACAGCGATACGCTTTAAAACGCGCATTCCAGTTCCTCCCATTTCGTACCGGCCCGCTCCGGAATTGTTCTTCCGGTCCGGCCTCTTGCAAAGGGGAAGATTCACGCCGGCAATGCGAATTGGCCGACTCGTCATAATTTCTCCCCCGTAGCTATCATTAGATGGTTCGGCGCGGCTTGCACACTGTCTTTTCGCTTGCGGCGCACCGGCCCTATAACGGTCGAACGCTTTCTATCCCTGGGATTTCCCAATGCCGGTTTGCTGCCGATTGCCGGTTTCTTACACAGCGGTGACCGCCAAAGGTCGCGAACACAATCGCCTGTTCACCTAACAGAAACGATTGAATTTCACCGTTGATAGGGCTTGAGCCTTCGATGGGTACTATGAGCAACGCGGAAGCAAGGGGATGCCGACCTGTTGCGGCCTTTTTGGGGCTTGGAGACTACTGCCCGGCAGACGAGCCTTGTTCGCCGCTATTTTGCGGACTTACGCCATAGTAATAAGGCGTTGCGAAAATGAAGCCCAGGATCACGGCAACGGCCAGAATAATAAACAATAAGGACTTTCGCATTCAATTCTCCTGTTCACGAGAGACGAAACGAGCCTCCGGCGATCAAGTTCCGTCTCTCGACAAACAACTGTGACGCTCTATCTGCCGAAATCGAAACAGTGAGGGGATCGCCATGTCCAATCCGGAAGAGACAGAACCGACTGCGGATGGACTAAAAGAAGTTCTCCCGTCGAAATCGGCGGCAATACACGAGCTGATCCGGCGCGACGGAGAAAAGGAGATAAATCGCGAAGCGATGGCGCTGCTCTGGTCTGCCATTGCGGGCGGTATATCCATGAGCACTTCGATGATCGCTCGCGGCATTCTGGAGACCTATCTCCCCGACGGCGACCTGTTCTTCCTGATCAGTTCCGCGGGATATACCGTCGGTTTCATAATCGTCATCATCGCCAATCAGCAACTGTTCACCGAAAATACGATCACCCCGGTTCTGCCGTTCATGGTTGAACCTACATTGTCCCACTTTCTGAAGATGATCAGGCTCTGGGGAATAGTCCTTTTCGGCAACCTGATCGGAGGCGCCATTGCGGCCTACGTTATGGCCTCGATGCCTATTTTTTCAGACGAGGTGACAAAGACCTTCATCGGCATGGGAAGGCACCTCATGGCCAACACCAGCAATGAGTTGTTCAGCAAGGGCATAATGTCAGGGTGGCTTATCGCGACGCTGGTCTGGATGCTCCACAGCACCAAACAGGGTCACATAGCGCTGATATTTTTCGTCACCTACCTCATTGCGATCGGCGATCTGACACACATCATCGTTGGCTCGATCGAGGTGTTGTTTCTGCTGATAATTGGGGAAGTCTCCCCATTTGACAGCCTCTTCAAGTTCGGCCTCCCCACATTGTTGGGGAACGTCGTCGGTGGAACATTCATCTTCGGGTTAATTTCACACGCGCAGGTACGCGCGGACGAATGATGAGATTCCGAATATCTGGCGCGCTCTTCTCGGCAATCACACTCAGGGCGTGCGCCCGATTCTCACCGGATTATCTGCTCAAAGCAGCGTCGGCACTGGACTTCCAGACTCAATTGAACCCGTAGTCGCTGCCAATTCTACCTGTAAACTATTGATTTTTATGGCGCACCCGATGAACGTTCAGGTGGCAGGTCAGGACTGAGATACGTTATCTTTAATTCAGTGTTGTTCACGCTTCCTTTGCTCTCGTTTCTTTGTGTCTTCCCTTATAAAAACTAATGCATCGTATGTAGAGCGCACGACGATTTCGAGATGCTTACATGCTTCTTCTAAAGATGGAAACGCTTCGCTAAAGGGGGTTATTTTTCCATTCTCATAAAAATATCCCTTCTCACCAAACCTTAAGGCTTTTAAGCCTTCTTCTCGATTAAAAGTTGTGGTTTCTTCGAGTACAAATTCCTGCATTCTAACCACCTCTTCGAGAACCAACTTGTGCGCGAAACAAAACCTAGCGGCACCTAAAATTTCCCATTGTTTTTCACTTTGAATTTGAGCTGATAAAGGCGATGCCCAAAGTATTGACGAAAATATAATCACCCTATCAATGGAAACTTTTAAAATTGATTCTTTAATATATCCTGCCATGATTATAAAATTTATTAGTGTTAGGAGTATAATTTTCTGCACCCTTAGTTTATTCGTATAAATTAAAATATTCAAGGAACACTATGGACTCCTTGTTAAATTCTGGCCTTGCTTTCCCTGAAACCCCAGCCCGTTTGCGGGCTCTGTATAGGCTGTTTTCAAGGCGTCTTTTGTTATTTTGAAAACTTGTCCATCGCGCTTAGGGTTATCAGGCAATCTTGCAAAATCTCCATGGCGCGAGGCGATAGTCCAATTTTAATGTCGCGAGCTTCGTGCGGATTTCGACTGTTTTTTACCCGTCGCAACAGTACCGTGCGCTTTTCTAGATCGATAAGCGTCTCTTCATGTCGGCGAGAACGATCAACGAAAACGCCTTTATCCATGCTGGATTCCACGTCACGCGCCCACGTTTCGGCTTATACCTTCGTTCGAAACGTGCTTGTCTGGTTCGGCCAACCTTCGCCGAATTTGAACATGCCACTGTTCTGGGCCCTTTTGTCGAATCGTTGCCACCTGAAATCACCGTGATCGCTAGTGTGTCGAGGTTCGGCACTGTGTCAAAACTGTGTCAGCAAATAGCTCAATTCCACCCACCAATTTCGCGACTATTGTAATTATTTGATTTTATTGAGAAAAATGGCGCACCCGACAGGATTCGAACCTGTGACCTCTGCCTTCGGAGGGCAGCACTCTATCCAGCTGAGCTACGGGTGCATGGCCGGAAGGCTCGAAGCCTTTGCATGCGCGTTTCTAACCGAACCGCGCATGTGCATCAATGGCTTATTTTGATTAAGCGACGCAAATCTTGTCGTAAATCATGCGTCACGAACGCAAGCCCGGGGCCTCCTGCCCCGTCCGCTCGACATATTCCGTATAACCGCCGCCATATTGATGAATGCCGTCCGGCGTCAGTTCCAGAACGCGGTTCGACAAGGCACCGAGAAAATGCCGGTCGTGCGATACGAACAGCATCGTACCCTCATAGGCGGCAAGCGCCTTGATGAGCATTTCCTTGGTATCGAGATCAAGATGGTTCGTCGGCTCGTCCAGAACAAGGAAGTTCGGCGGATCGAACAGCATTGCCGCCATGACCAGGCGGGCTTTTTCACCACCTGAAAGCACCCGGCATTTCTTTTCGATATCGTCGCCGGAAAATCCAAAACAGCCAGCGAGTGCACGAAGCGGAGCCTGGCCGGCCTTCGGAAAGCGCTCTTCCAGCCATTCCAGTATGGTTGCGTCCCCGTCGAGCACGTCCATTGCATGCTGCGCGAAATAACCAAGCTTGACGCTGGCACCGATATTGACATTGCCTTTGTCCGGCTCGGCAGCGCCCGCGACCAGTTTCAGCAGCGTCGATTTTCCCGCACCGTTGACGCCCATGATGCACCAGCGTTCGCGGCGACGGACCATGAAGTCGAAGCCGTCATAGATCGTGCGGCTTCCATAGGTCTTGTGCACGCCCTTGAGGCTCACCACGTCCTCACCCGAACGTGGCGCCGGAGCGAAATCGAAGGCGACGGTCTGGCGACGGCGTGGCGGCTCCACGCGGTCGATCTTCTCCAGTTTCTTCACGCGGCTCTGGACCTGCGATGCATGGGAAGCACGCGCCTTGAAGCGCTCGATGAATTTGATTTCCTTGGCAAGCATCGCCTGCTGACGCTCGAACTGGGCTTGCTGCTGCTTTTCGTTCAGCGCCCTCTGCCCCTCATAGAATGCATAGTCGCCGGAATAGGTGGTGAGCGAGCCGCCGTCGATTTCGATGATCTTGGTGACGATGCGGTTCATGAATTCGCGGTCGTGCGAGGTCATCAGCAGCGCGCCGTCGTAATTCTTCAGGAACGCTTCCAGCCAGATGAGGCTTTCGAGATCGAGATGGTTGCTCGGTTCGTCGAGCAGCATCACGTCCGGGCGCATCAGCAGGATGCGCGCCAGCGCAACGCGCATTTTCCAGCCGCCGGAAAGCTTGCCGACATCGCCGTCAATCATTTCCTGCGTGAAGCTCAGGCCCGCGAGAACCTCGCGCGCGCGGCCGTCCAGACCATAGCCGTCCAGTTCCTCATACCGCGCCTGCACTTCACCGTAGCGCTCGATGATCGCATCCATCTCGTCCATGCGGTCCGGATCAACCATAGCACCTTCAAGCTCGCGGAGTTCGGCTGCGACCACGCTGACCGGGCCAGCACCTTCCATGACTTCCGCCACGGCAGACCGCCCGCCCATTTCACCGACATTCTGGTCGAAATAGCCAACTGTCACGCCTTTTTCGACGGAAACCTGTCCTTCGTCCGGCTGTTCATCGCCCGTAATCATCCGGAACAGTGTCGTCTTTCCCGCGCCGTTGGGACCGACAAGGCCGATCTTTTCGCCGCGGTTCAAAGCGGCGGACGCCTCGATATAGAGAATTCGATGGCTGTTGGACTTGCTGATATTGTCGATGCGGATCATGAAACGGAAGAACTTTGTGAGAGGATGTGGAACGTAAGGCGGTCGCGTTGCGGCCTCCCTATGCCATGGCGGCACGGGCAAGTCACCCCGCTTCGCGATTGTGAGCGAGACAGAATGTTCAGGGAATGTTGTGCAGCCACTGCTCGGTCGAGAATTTCTCGACCACGAGCTTTTCCGCAGCCGCGTATTCCTCCGACGTTATCGTGCTGCTGACGCCGCCATTGAGCGACATGAAGGTTTCCTTCATGCGCTTGATGACTTCCTCGCGCGGCAGGCCCGTCTGGCTGCGCACCGGATCGACGCGCTTGACGGCGCTTGCTGTGCCCTTGTCGCTCAGCTTCTCACGCCCGATGCGCAGCACCTTCACCATCTTCTCGGCGTCCATGTCGTAGGCCATGGTTACATGGTGAAGGACCGTTCCCTTGGAAAAGCGCTTCTGCGCAGCACCACCGATCTTGCCTTTGGAGCTCGAAATATCGTTGAGTGGCTTGTAGAAAGCGTCGATGCCAAGCGAATTGAGCGCTTTCAGCACCCAATCGTCCAGAAATGCATAGGAATCAGCAAAGCTCATATCACGCACGAGTTCGCCCGGCGCATAGAGCGAATAGGTGATGGTGCTGCCAGGTTCCACGAACATGGCCCCGCCGCC
This sequence comes from Brucella ciceri, assembly GCF_041930145.1. Lineage (NCBI taxonomy): Bacteria > Pseudomonadati > Pseudomonadota > Alphaproteobacteria > Hyphomicrobiales > Brucellaceae > Brucella > Brucella ciceri. The sequence continues at coordinate 273,231 of NZ_JBHEEV010000002.1, forward strand.
AGTCACGCGGCGGACGGTCTCGACGCCGAATTCGCGTGTCGCTTCCATATCGACTTCGTTGCGCACCGACTGGAACGCGCCGATGATGATGGCGGGGCGCTCCCATTCCCAGAAGCGGAGTGTAGGCGCGCGACGCCCCGCGGCGACTTCCTGTGCCAGAACTTCATCCAATGCGAGATGCATGGCGGGCGAAACCGCAGGCATTTCAACGATCTGCCACTCGAAATCCCGCCATGTGCGCGCAACGCCCAGTGCTCGCCTGACGGCAATCGCCACCGCTTCGGGGCTGAAACCCAGCATCATGGCATCCGGGCGGAGGCCCGCCCTCACCGCGTCTGCGATCTGCTCCGACGATGCATCGACTGAAAGGCCCTCGAGGGCATTGCAGATGTCCTGCAGCGCCTCGTCCGGCTCAAGGAAGAAATCTCCCGCAACCTGCACATCGCTCAGGCGTCCGTCGCGGACATCCAGATCGACAACGACAAGTTTTCCACCGTGGACTTTATATTCGCCATGCATGCGGGCAGCCTCCGAAGAGTGAAGGTGAGGTTTCACTCTCATTTCATGAAACCTGCGGGAAAGGAAGCTCGTTCGGAGCAAAAGAGCAGGACTATATTCCAGCTTCAGATGGCGCGGAACGTTGAACAAGCGATGTCTGGCGCGCCTCTTTCGTTTTGTGGCCGACATAAAACCCGACGGCGATCATGCCCGCCAGAACGACGATGATAGATGTGAAACGAAAAGGCAGTCGGTGCATTTCAGAACCTCATTCTTGCCGCAGCAAACCAGAGCGGAAAATGTTTGTCGACCCCGCCTCATGGAATTCTTAACCACCCGGCAAAATTCCCATTGGACACAGCACATTCATCCTCTGTTCAAGATACCGGAACTAAAGCATATTTCACCGATATCAGAGGGACACATCATGATACCTGCACTCAAGACGACCATTGCTTCAATATGCCTTGGCGGCCTGGTAACCGTCCTCGCTCCGCTCGTTGCACCGGCATCGGCAGCACAGCTCCAGCGTTGCGCAAGCGAGAACGGAATTTGCCAGCTGCCCTATCCGGCCGAAGTGGTTTACGGCACTGGCGGACGGAATACCTCGCGCTTCATCGACCGCCCGCAGGTCAACTGCTCCAACCGGGTTTTCGGCGATCCCGCGCCGGGCCAGAAGAAGAGCTGCTCCTTCGTCGTTCAGGATCGCTGGGACAGGCCAGACCGTCCGGGCCGCCCTGATCGCCGCGATCGTCCGGGCCGGTATGACCCGTATGACCGCTACGATGATCGTGACCGTGACCGTGACTGGAGCCGTTGCGCGAAGGAAGGCGGTTTCTGTGATTTTTACGGACGCAAGCGCGTCCGCTACGGCGCTGAGGGCCGGTTCACGGAAGGCGTCTTCCGGAATGGCGTTCGCTGCGACAATCGCGCCTTCGGCGATCCGGCACGCGGCAAGGCCAAGGCCTGCTACATTCTCGACTAAGAACCCAGCCATGAGCATCCAAAAGCCCGGAACGAACAGTCCGGGCTTTTTTAGTTAAAGCAGAATCTCGACTATACCTTTAACTTATTGTTTCTTATGCCGTTCTTCAATTCTATAGCGTAATATAAAAAGGCGGCGACCGGTCAGGTCGCCGCCCCTGTCGCTAGAAACATGGACTGGAGGTCATCATAGTTCTACGACAATGCTTGTGCCGTTGTCGGCACTATCAGCCAGCCTGTCAGAACGAGCGCTGGAAACGGATCTTGCCCTGCCAGGCGTCCTTGCCATCCATGCTGGTGTTCTTGTCCTGCCACTTGGTGTAGGAAACTTCAGGCGTAATGGTGAAGCCCGGAACCAGCTGGTAGGCGACGTTGGCGGTTGCGGCGAAGGTTTCACTGTCGTCGTAAGCGGCCTGTACGTTGAAGGTCGCCTTGCTGGTCGCCTTGAACGCTGCACCGCCCCAGACTGCCCAGTCACCGCCCCACGTGCCGTAGAACGAGTCGACGATACGGACGCGATAACCACCCGACGTGCCGTAATGATCGTCGTTGGACTTATAGGCGCCCTGCAGCCAGACCGAGAACTGATCGGTGATGTTGACATCGCCGCGGACCTTTCCGGCCCATTCCTCATTGCGGGCGTCATAGGCTACGACGCCTGCGATCTTGCCCCAGCTCTGCTCGTATTTGAGACCGCCAACCACATGCGGCATGTAGTCCTTGATGGTGACGTCCACGTTGGAGTCGGAATTGCCGCCTTCTTCGAGCGAGACGATGGCCGAGAAGCCGTTTCCGCCCTTGAAGGTGTAGCTGATGAGGTTGGTGCGATAACCGCCAGCGAGGATCACGTCGTCGCTGATGACGTTGCCCAGATAGCCGGTGAAGGTAACGAAAGCCGATTCATCCAGACCGACACGCAGGCCGCCAAGCTGGATATAGGCATAACGCAGCGAGGTGCTGGTGGAGCCGCCATTGTAGTTGTCGGCCTTGCCGTTTCCGTCGCCGTTCCAGTCATAGCGCAGTTCGCTATAGGTCTTGAGCGTGCCGAGTTCCGTTTCGGAAGCGGTGGAGAAACGCAGGCTGACGCGGGCCAGCTTGTTCCAAGTGTCGCGCTCCAGCTGTGCCGGGGTGCGAGCATAGTTGTTGTCGCCGCCGCTTGCATCATAGCGAACATAGCCATGAATGCGCAGGCAGGTTTCCGTTCCCGGAATGTAGAAATAGCCAGCGCCGTATGCATCGCATACGCGGACATATTCGACTGCTTCGGGTTCAGGCGCCACGATTGCATCGGCTGCCTGCGCGCCGGAAATCGCTACGAGCGATGCAGCCGAACCAAGAAGAATTTTTCTGATAGTCATAAAATGCGTCTCCAGTGGAAGATTTAGACGCCACCGCTATATTTATTCACTAGAATTTGATCAATGTTTATTCGATGTAAGTTTTGTGAATTATTTATATGTGATATAAAAACTACTTCATATAATATTATATATACTTCATCTATTCAAAAATAGAAAAAATAATTCTCTTCATCGCCGCAACATGCAACGAATCCACCATTCCAGCGATTTTGTTAGTCTGCCCCTTAATGCCCGTCCGATCCGCTCAACAAGCGGTCGCCCTCGCCTAACCGGCGACGGTGAAGGTTTTATAACAGCATGAAGAAATATACGTCGTAACGCCGAAAATGGCCGTTGTTGCGCCCATGCGCGAAAACCGCGACTCGTCAATTCAACTGTCAAAAATGTTGATTCGTCATTGCGGACCTGACGAAGTGATTTTCCTCGGTCATTCTCCCCTCCGATAAAGAAAACAAACGGAACAGGGACAATGCAATGGTCTTATTCTCTATTGTCATAGGCGTTCTGACGTCTGCGGTGGTGATTGCAGCGTGCATTATGCTTTGGAGATATGAACGTCCCTGAGACCGATGAAGTTTGACGCGCTGCGCCGCCCTTTCGACAGAAAACTCACGTAAGCCCGACAGAAAATTCACACGATCTTCACAAACGCAGGGTCATGCTCCGGAAAACTGAGCAAGAATTGGTACTGTCGTGTTTTCTGATACCGTGAACAATTATTGGCGTGACACCTTTCGTGGGGAAGGCGTCGTGTTTGAAGACAAACACTTTTCGATCGCCACCACGCCGGCGCTCGAGATCGAAGCCGATGGCGCCATTCTTGAGATGGCGGATAAAACGCTGGTCGTTCTGCGCGAAGCGCTGGCCAGGCAGTTGCTTTCGGACACCCCGTCAAGCGCACCGGAATTTCACCGCCGCCTTGATAGGGCTGGCATAAAGTGCCACGGGGCAGACCACCTGTTCTATTTTCCCGAGGCGGAGCTGAAAAACATCGCCGAAATGGATGTTTCTCCCGATATACGTCTGCTTACGGAAGAAGACGCCGCACTCTTCAACGCATTCTGCGATAAGGCTACCGAGGCTGATCTCGACGCCGCGTCTGTGGAACTTGATCACTGGCTCGTCGCTGGCGCATTCGAGAACGGCGAGCTTGTCAGCGCTGCAAGCATGTATCCATGGGATGACACGAAACTCGCGGATACGGGCGTGCTGACCTTGCCTCATGCAAGAGGCAAGGGATATGCATCCAGACTGTTCCGTGGGATTAGCCATTTTGCGATCGAGCGGGGCTTTGAACCGCAGTATCGCTGCCAACTCGACAATTTGCCGTCCGTTACGCTCGCCAAAACCTGCGGCCTCGTAGAGTTCGGCAAATGGGATGTCATCCTGTCGCGATAGACCATCGGCGCCCGTTTCCGATAAACTCGCAATCGATCAAGCCGGATTTTCCGGCTTCTTTCGTGCGCGCTCACGGCAGCTGCGGCGAGCCGGATCATTCGGCGTGGGAGTAAGGGGTCGTTTGCGGGAGGGGGCGGAATCCGACGCTAAGGCTTTGGCCAACGATATTCTCCGGTGAGATTGATGTGCTCCCATCCCAGCGGCGAGACATGGGCCAGCAGATTTTCGGGAAGATCGACACGTTGCAGGTATTCCAACCGGTCGAGCAGACGGTTGGCCGACGAAGAGTTCGAGCCAGGCTCGAACTGACGCAGCCACACGAAGCGGGTCACCCGATCGTCAGCCGTTTCTTCGAGCAATGCCAGTAACTGTTCCCGGATCGGTATGAGCAAGCGACGCGGCGTCCGGGTTCCTTTTTCAAAATCAGACGATGTTCAAGACGCTTTGTTTGTGAAGCTGGTTGAGATACGTTTCCAGTGAACAAACCATCCGCGACCGATGCGCCGCCTCAAACCACCGTTTGTGAAACAGGGAATACCACGCAATGAATCAACGTGACCCAGATGAGAACGGGTGGCTTAGCTCTTCTCAAGCGTGGATCGACAGAATGCCAGATGCGGGCGATTTCGCGCGCGAATTCATTCTCGACAAGCCGATGCTGGAACGATCCGAATTGTCGGGCGCGGCAAAAATGTTGGATATCGGCTGTGGCGAAGGGCGGTTTTGCCGTATGGCAAAGAAGATCGGTATCGATGCTGTCGGAATTGATCCAATCGAACCGTTTATTGAAAGAGCACGAAACCGTGATCCAGCTGGTAAATATCTCAACGCTTTTGCCGAAAAATTGCCTTTCGATGATGAAGAGTTCGACCTCGCAGTATTCTACCTAAGCCTTATCGACATTGACGACATGCACACGGCGGTTCGAGAAGCCACTCGCATTCTCAAACCCGGTGGAAGAATTCTGATCGCAAACCTGACAAGTTTCTTCACTTCCAATGGCACAATTGGGTGGATCAAAGGCGAAGACGGTCGTGCGTACCATCCTCTTGGAAACTATTTTAGTGAACAGGCAGAGTGGTTTGAATGGGATGGCTTGCGAGTGCGAAACTGGCATCGCCCCATGAGCACTTACATGTCTGTATTGCTTGGTGAAGGCCTGAAACTGACGTTCTTCGATGAACCGAAACCATCCAGCGGTCCCCAAGACAGGGTGCAAAGATATCTCACGACGCCATTCACCATGATCATGGAATGGCGAAAATGTTGATCGCTATGAGCGCATTTCCAAAAGCTGACGGGTCGCAGTCGCTAGACCTGCAACACGATGCCCTGAGCGCCGCCGGCGTCGAACAGGACAAAATCTATGAAGATCGCGCTTCTGGCAGCACGTGCGGGCGATGTGCTGGTTGTCTGGAAGCTCGACCGCCTCGGGCGCTCGCTCGCCCATCTGGTCAACACTGTGAAGGATCTGTCTGATCGCAATATCGGTTTGCGGGTGCTGCCCATCTCCGATCTCTGCAAGGAACTCGGGATCGAGCGCGTCACTCTCTATCGATATGTCGGACCGAAGGGCGAACTCAGGGACTACGGGAAGCGCGTTCTCAGCTTAGCGTAGGATTTCGCCCCCTCCCGCAAACGACCCCAGTAAGAAAATGGTGGGCGTGACAGGGATTGAACCTGTGACCCCTCCCGTGTGAAGGGAGTGCTCTCCCGCTGAGCTACACGCCCGATGAGCAGTGCTCAATCAAGGTGGTGCGGATATACTGGCCTGCGCCTGCATAAGTCAAGCGTCTGGTGTGCCACTTCCCAAAGAGATTTTATCTTCTCCCGTCTGTCCCGAGCGACAAACAAAAACGGCAACCATTCTGCAATGGTTGCCGTTCTGTCTTGAATGGCAAAGGATTTCAGAGCGCTGCCAGACGCGAACCCGCAGTCTTGTCGAATGCCTTCTGCAAGCCGGAATCACGGTCATAGACGTCGCCATAATAGCGAATCTGGCCGCTCGCATCCGGCCATGCCGTGAAGTAGGAGATATAGACAGGAACCGGCTCCTTCACCTTGATGCCGCGTTCGTTCTTGCCGAAATACTTGTCCAGATCCTGCACGGTTGTTCCCATGACGGCAGCGGCCATGTCGCGCGGGCGTTCCAGTCGGATGCAGCCGTGGCTGAGCGCCCGCATGTCGCGGCTGAAATAGGACTTGGCCGGAGTGTCGTGCATGTAGATGTCATGCGAATTGGGAAACAGAATCTTCAGTTCGCCCAGCGCATTGTCGAGGCTCGGCTTCTGCCGAATGCCGACATGGGCCTTGCCTGCGGCAACCGCGCTCCAGTTGACGGCGCTGGCCGAAACCTTCTTGCCGTCCGCATAAACCTCATAGCCGTTGCGGTCGAGATAGCTCGTGTCCCGCATGACCTTCGGCAGCATCTCGTTCAGGATGATGGAGCGCGGCACGCCCCATGACGGATTGAAAACGACCGTCTGCACCTTGTTGTAGAAGAAATAGGTCTGGTGGCTCGGAGAGCCGATGACCACATTCATGGCCAGCTTTTCTTTTCCATCCTCGAAATATTCCGCACGGTAAGCCGGCTGATTGACCATCACGTAGCGCGTGCCGAAATCATGCGGGAGCCAGCGCAGGCGTTCCATGGAATAAAGGATACGGTCGCGCTTGATGGAGGACTGCTCGCCCTGAAGGGCAGAAAGCGTATTGCGGCCAATGACGCCATCCGGCGTGCTGCCGGAAAGCTTCTGGTAGTCCTTGATGGCCGCAACCAGCTCCGGATCGTAAACGTCGCCGTTGGCATGGGCGTCCAGCACCTGCCTGTGCTCTGCCAGATAGCTGGCGGGCGCATGTCTCGAAATGAGGGCGACGACCTTGCCAAGCTGCGGGTTGGCATCGCCGGGCTTGATGACGCCATTCAGCGAGATGCGGATCGGTTCGGCAGAGGGCGGCTCGGTATTCGCCAGTTCGCGCTTCAAGGCCACATATTGCTCGTTGTTCGGCTGGAAGCCATGCAGATAGGCAGCCGGATCGCTTTCCGACGCCAGTTTTTCGAGAACGGCTTTCGGATCGACGCGATCGCGCGGCAGGTCGTGGAAACCGCTGAGGCGGTCGGCGATCACCCGCCCCTCGCCTGCGTCGATGGCATAGCGCAGAGCGCGTGCCGACATGCGGATTTCAAATTCTGCAAGTTTCTGCTGGCGCTCGGCTTGGGCGGAAGCATCGAAAGTATCAGCGGGAATCGTGACCGCATATTCGTCGGGATTGAGCCCGTCTTCATCGGCACGGGCAAAGAAAGCAGCGACGTCCTTGGCGCGGTCCAGCGCCTTGTCATCGGCCGACCACATGAAGCTGCGCTTGTTGGAATAATAATCAACGATAGCCTGCGCTATCTCTTTCTCCGCCTTGACGTTGACGGACTTCAGATAGTCCACCGCTGCATCGAATGCACGCTGCCCCGGGGTTTCCTCATGTATCTTCGGGCGGATCGGCGACATGCCCGATGTCAACGGATCGACCGTGGCAGGTTCAGTGGCCGCCGTGACGCCCATGTCGAGCGCGCTGAAATCGACATTGACCAGAGCATCGGGCTTGTAATCGTAAATCTGCGGGCCCTTCACCGTCACGCGCTGGGCTGGCGGAACGCTGCGCGCGGCCGTGTTCGGCGTGGAAGGACGCGGAGCCGCGACTGCTTTTGGCGTCGCAGCTTTTGGAAGCTCCGGCTGGGGTGCAATCTGTGGCGCCTGCTGCTGGCGGCGCTGCTGAAAAAGCTCCAATAACGAATTCGCGGCTTCAGCCTGCGCCGTGGGGAGAAACACCGAAGCTGCCAAAGCCAGCGCCGCTGCGCGACGGATAGTTAGTCCGCGCCCAGCGCTGCTCTTCTCATCTGTCTGCGAGTGTCTGGGAAACTGCATTTCAAACCGCCCAAATTGATGCGTTCGCTGAACAAGCGAATCCGTCCGAATCTCGCACGTAGAATTTACCAATCTCGTATAGAAACTTTTAACGCTAATGCTTCGGGAAGCAATTTCGCGTTCCACACCTATCACAATTGTTTGAGGCACCTTCTTGGGAGACCGACCCGGATTGCCCTGATGAACAAAGTGACGCAGTGGCATCCATCCCGCATCGCGCTAAAAGCCCCTCAGACTTTGGTTCCGGAGCTGTCTTCGGGGCTTCGATCAACCTATCGCGCGAGCCGGAACGGTGACCATTTCCGGCTGGCGCAGCTGGCAAGCAAGCGAGGTACCGCGATGGCAGAAGCAAGCGCCGCCGATCTTTTCCCTCTTGGCGAAGACGACACCCCTTACCGCAAGCTGACTTCGGATCATGTTTCTGTCGATACGTTCAAGGGACAGGAAATCCTGACGGTTGACCCGGAAGGGCTTCGCCTGCTTTCGGAAGCGGCTTTTGCCGATATCAACCATCTGCTGCGCCCCGGCCATCTTCAGCAGCTTGCCAGGATTCTCGAAGACCCGGAAGCGACCGACAACGACCGGTTCGTTGCCTACGACCTCCTGAAAAACGCCAACATCGCCGCTGGCGGCGTGCTGCCCATGTGTCAGGACACCGGCACGGCCATCATCATGGGCAAGAAGGGCCGCCGCGTCTGGACTGAAGGCGGCGATGCCGATGCGCTGGGCGCAGGCGTTCTCGACGCCTACAACAAGAAGAACCTGCGTTATTCGCAGCTGGCACCCCTGTCGATGTTCGAGGAAAAGAACACCAAGAACAACCTGCCCGCGCAGATCGATATCTATGAAGAAGGCGAAGACGCCTACAAATTCCTTTTCGTCGCCAAGGGCGGCGGTTCGGCGAACAAGACGTTTCTCTATCAGGGAACGCCATCGCTCCTCACCCATGACCGCATGATCGATTTCCTCAAGGACAAGATCCTGAGCCTCGGCACAGCCGCCTGCCCGCCTTACCATCTGGCGATCGTCATCGGCGGCACTTCCGCCGAGATGAACCTGAAGACGGTCAAGCTCGCCTCGACGCGCTATCTGGACAGCCTGCCCACCAAGGGTTCGGAAACCGGGCACGCCTTCCGTGATCTCGAAATGGAAGCTGAAATCCACAAGCTCACGCAGTCGCTCGGTGTCGGCGCACAATTCGGCGGCAAATATTTCTGCCATGACGTGCGCGTCATTCGCCTGCCTCGCCACGGCGCTTCGCTGCCGATCGGCATTGGCGTTTCCTGCTCTGCGGATCGTCAGGCCAAGGGCAAGATCACCAAAGACGGCATCTTTCTGGAAAAGCTGGAAACCAATCCGGCCAAGTACATGCCGGACATTGACGAGGAAAAACTGTCGTCGCATGTGGTCAAAATCGACCTCAATCAGCCGATGCAGGACATTCTCAAGGAATTGTCGAAGCACCCGGTCAAGACGCGCCTGTCACTCTCCGGACCGATCATCGTGGCGCGCGATCTGGCCCATGCCAAGATTCGCGAGCGGCTTGAAAACGGCGAAGCCATGCCGGATTATTTCAAGAACCACCCGATCTATTATGCAGGCCCGGCCAAGACCCCTGCCGGGTACGCCTCCGGCTCATTCGGCCCGACCACGGCTGGCCGCATGGATTCCTATGTGGACCAGTTCCAATCCTTCGGCGGTTCGATGGTGATGCTCGCCAAGGGCAACCGTTCGCGCCAGGTGCGCGAAGCCTGCGGCCAGCACGGCGGCTTCTATCTGGGTTCCATCGGTGGCCCGGCTGCCCGTCTGGCGCAGGATTGCATCAAGAAGGTCGAGGTCGTCGAATATCCGGAACTCGGCATGGAAGCGATCTGGCGCATCGAAGTGGAAGATTTCCCGGCCTTCATCGTCATCGATGACAAGGGCAACGATTTCTTCAAGGAGCTCAATCTGGGCTAGGCAGTTCAAGCAAGAGACAGAAAACAAGGGCGGCGTGAGCCGCCCTTTTCGTTTCAGGCGTTGGCCCCACCGTCGACGGTGAGCGAGGCTCCCGACACGAAGCGTCCTTCGGAGCTGGCAAGCCAGGCGACCAGACTTGCAATATCGTCGGGCGAACCAAAGCTGCCGGTAGCGATGCGTTCGCGCTGCTGCTCCGCATGGTCGCCTGCTGCCGGATTCATGTCGGTATCGGTCGAGCCGGGGTGAACGACATTGACCGTGACGCCTTGGGGGCCGAGATCGCGCGCCAGACCTTTCGTCAGACCGATCAGCGCCGCCTTGCTTGCCGCATAAAGGCTGATGCCCGGCCAAGGCACGCTTTCGGCGAGGTTTGAGCCGATAGTGATCACCCGTCCGCCATTACCGAGATGCGGAGCGGCTGCGGAAACGGCGGCAAAGACAGCGCGGAAGTTTACCGCCATTACGTCATCGAAATCCGCAAGCGTGACCTGTTCCAGCGGGGCTGCGTGCCAGATGCCGGCGCTGTTGACCAATATATCCAGACGGCCGAATTCCTTGACGGTATTATCGATGGCCGCTGCAATCTCGCCGGCATCGCGATTGTCGGCCTTCAGCGCCAGCGCCTTGCCGCCATCGGCCAATATCCCGGAGACCACGGTGTCGGCCTTTTCCTTACCATTCACATAAGTGATTACGACTGCTGCCCCATCTTTCGCGAGCCGCCGCGCAATTGCGGCTCCGATGCCACGGCTTCCGCCAGTGACGAAAGCAACCTTCCCGTTCAGAGCTTCTGCTGGCATGTCATTTCCTTTCTGTATCGATTGATAAATAATTGCTGACAGGCTTGCACAGAGCGGTCAAGCGATTTATTTATTGATCGATACAGAAAGGAGGGAGCGTGGCAGACAAAGGACGCCCCCGCAGCTTCGACCGCGAGACAGCGCTGCGTGCTGCAATGCTCAAATTCTGGGAAAAAGGTTTTGATGGCGCGTCGCTGGCCGACCTGACAGCCGCCATGGGCATCAATGCTCCCAGCCTCTATGCAGCTTTCGGCAGCAAGGAAGGGCTCTATCTTGAAGCCCTCACCCTTTATTCCGGTGAAGTCGGGGTAGAAATATGGTCGACGCTGGATAAGACGCCGGAGGTCCGCAGGGCATTCGAGCAGTTTCTCTACGCCACCGTCGACGCTTATTGTCAGGAATCGGTGCCTCGCGGATGCATGATCGCACTGGATGCGCTGCACCGTACGCAGTCAAGCGACAAGGTCTGCACCATGCTGCGCAACTGTCGCCAGGCCAATATCGAAATTTTGAAAAAGCGGCTCGAACGCGGCATTCGCGACGGCGACATAGCCATGTCGGTCAACTGCGAAGCGGTGGCAACCTTTTACGCAACGGTACAGAACGGCATGTCCATTCTTGCGCGCGACGGTGGAACGCGCGCAGACCTTACAGCAGCGGCGCAGGGCGCCATGGCGGCATGGGACAAACTTGTTCCCGGCCAAGCATGATCAGGCGACGAGCCTTAACCCCGGAGCATCATCAAGATAATCCGCCACGATGGACGCTACTTCCGCACTTGCGATGATGCGGCGATGGCCAAGGCCGTCGGCCCAGCGCACCGTGACATGGGAGCCAGCTTTGCCAACCATTTCCGCGCAAATGGCGGGAACTTCCTTATCGTCATGCGCATGAACGACCAGCGTCGGTATCGTCATGCGGCGCAGGAGCACATCGGTATCGAAATCCGTGATCGGACGCGCCGCGATGTAGCGGACCTGCTCCTTCATGGCGTTGCGCGCATCGCGGCCAAGCCCGAGCACTTTGCCGAAACCGTCGAAAACGCCCGCCATCGAGTGCGGAGAGGCAATCGTCACCAGCTTTGCCGGGCGGTGTGACCGGTAGCAACCGACGGAACCCGCCGCCGCATTGATGATGACCGCGCCGCCGAACGAATGGCCTATCATCGCGTCGAACGGGCCGTACTGCCGCCACGCAACATCGACGGCGGCGATTGCCTGTATCATGTTGAGCGTGTGGCCCGCGGATGCACCATGTCCCGGCAGGTCGAGGGAAACGACCCGTTCGCCGCGTGCGACAAGCTCGCGAATGATCGTCATCATGTCGGCAGTGCGCGATCCCCATCCATGGACGACGAGCGAGGTCCTCCCCGCCGGAACCTTCGGCTCGAACAGATAAGTCGCGATCAACCCGCGATCGATAATCAGATCGAGCCGCTTTGCCTGGCCGAGTTCCGTGTTCGCTTGTTGAAGGCGCGCCGCATAGGCCTTCGTCTTCGGCTTGCGGCTTGGCGTCCGACAGAAAATCCTGAATGCCGCGCGGCCCGCCTTCTCGGCATCAATGCGTCCGAGCACACCCAGGCCGAATCGCGTAACCTGCAAAGAGAACGATGTCATGACAGGGCCTCAATTATGTTCAATCCTGAACAAATAATTGTACAAGAATGAACAAAATGCAAGACGAGACTCAAAAACTGCCGTGGGATAATCCCCGCTTCAAGAACTGGATTGCCGTCGCGCGCGCCGGCAAGGCGGTGGAACGCGCCCTCGCCCAAGGGCTGTCGACCTTCGATCTGAAGATCGCGGACCTCGATGTACTGATGAATATCTATCGCCATCCCGGCGAATCCCAGCACGATCTTGCGCGCCGCATTCTTGTCGGGCGTTCAAACATCACCATGCTGCTGCCAAAGCTGGAAAAGCGTGGCTTGCTGGTGCGCGAAGGCGATCCTGCTGACAAGCGTGTGATGCGCCTGACCCTGACCGCCAAGGGCGAAAAGCTGCTGGGACACGCGCTGACGGTCTATACGGAACTGATCGACCGCGTCATGGCGCAGTCGACAGCCGCGCAATGCAACGCGATGGGCGACGTGATGCGCCGCATCTGCGAAATGCTGGAGAAAGAATAGGTCAGCGGTCCCGCTTGAGCCCCTTCCCGGCAAGCTCATCGAGATAGGTTTGCCACAACGTCTCCTTCTCGGAGCCGAGCTTGTGGAGATAGGTCCACGAAAACAGGCCGGTGTCGTGCATGTCGTCGAAAGTTATTCGAACGGCGTAATTGCCGACCGGCTCGACCTTCATGATTTCAACATTGCGCTTGCCGCCAACCGTCACGCGCTGTTCCGGCGAATGGCCCTGCACTTCTGCCGAAGGTGACAGCACACGCAGCAATTCGGCGGTCAGCTCGAATTTCTGGCCATCATCGAATGCCACCGTCAGCAGCCTGCGGTCGTGCGAAACGCGCAATTCGGTCGGCCAGACTTCGCTCATAACCATTCTCCAGCTTGGATATTCGCCAGCTTTGATAGGCCCCGCGTTAAAATATCGCAATAGGCGCGATCATTATTGAAAGAGCTTCGTGCGCGCGAAACTGGACAATGAAGTCCGCAGGTCCTATCTCTAGGGAAACGATGCGGACATTCTTCCGCAGCAAGCGGAAACAACGGCTTATGATACACACAAACCAAGCCCAGCCACTTGTTTCCCCGACTGGACCCATGATCGATCCTTTCGGGCGCGCCGTTACCTATCTTCGCGTTTCGGTTACGGATCGCTGCGATTTCCGCTGCACCTACTGCATGGCGGAACATATGACGTTCCTGCCCAAGAAGGATTTGCTGACGCTCGAGGAACTGGACCGGCTTTGCACCGCCTTCATCGACAAGGGTGTGCGGAAACTGCGACTGACCGGCGGCGAGCCTCTGGTGCGCAAGAACATCATGCACCTGATCCGGCAGCTTTCGCGCCATCTGAAATCAGGTGCGCTGGATGAACTGACCCTCACCACGAACGGATCGCAGCTTTCACGCTTTGCCGACGAACTGGCGGAGTGCGGGATACGCCGTATCAATGTCTCGCTGGATACGCTCGACCCTGAAAAATTCCATCAGATCACCCGTTGGGGCGATCTGCCCCGCGTTCTTGAGGGGATTGAGGCTGCACAGCGTGCGGGTATCCGCGTCAAGATAAACGCGGTCGCACTGAAGGATTTCAACGAACATGAAATTCCTGAACTGATCCGCTGGGCGCATGGCCGCGGCATGGACATGACCCTCATCGAAACAATGCCGATGGGCGAGATCGAGTTCGACCGCACCGACCAGTATCTGCCGCTGTCGCAGGTAAGGGAAGACCTGTCGCGGCAGTTCACGCTATCGGACATCCCGTACCGCACGGGCGGCCCTGCCCGCTACGTCACGATTGCCGAGACAGGCGGGCGGCTTGGTTTCATCACGCCGATGACCCATAATTTCTGCGAAAGCTGCAATCGTGTCCGGCTGACCTGCACCGGGATGCTCTATATGTGCCTCGGCCAGAACGACGATGCGGATCTGCGCAAGGCCCTGCGGGAAAGCGAAAGCGACCTGCTGCTCGGCCAGGCGATTGACGAAGCAATTTCGCGCAAGCCGAAAGGGCACGATTTCATCATCGACCGCGATCATAATCGCCCGGCGGTTGCACGCCACATGAGCCTTACCGGCGGTTGAGCCGCCTATACTTGAAAAGCACAAATCACCCGAAATAATTGTCGCGAGATCGACTTTAAAACGGTATGCAATCCAAGGCTCAGGCCTAAACCGGATTCTGTATCGTGCCGCAATCAGCGAATTTTCGTGCAAGTATTTTCATGCTTCTCGCCATGGGGACCTTCACCATCGGCGATACGATCACAAAATATCTCCTGACCGAGATGAACAGCGGGCAGTATATGCTGGTCCGCGGCATATTCGCGACGGCGCTGATCGGTTTGCTGGCATGGCGCCACGGCGCGTTGCGCAATCTTTCGCTGGAGAGGATGACAATCCTGCGTGTTGTGGGTGAAGTCGTCGCCACGATCACCTATATTTACTCCCTCGGTCATCTCTCACAGGCCTTCTGTTCCGCCGTCTTTCAGGCAACGCCGCTTGTCGTGACGCTCGGAGCGGCGCTCTTCCTGAAGGAAAAAGTGGGCTGGCGTCGCTGGTGCTGTATCCTTGTCGGATTGGTAGGCGTTCTCATCATCATCCGGCCTGGAACGGATGGCGCGGCCAGCCTGGCCGCTGTCGCCGTCCTTCTCGCCAGCGTGTGCTTTGCCGCCACACGAGATATCGCGACACGCCGGGTGCCGGCGCATGTGCCAACTCTCTTTCTGTCGACATTGACCGCAGGCGCGATAACACTGACGGGTGGCGCGCTGACAGTTCCGATGGGCGGATGGCAGCCACTCGGGATGACCGCCGTCGTCGCCATGGCCATTGCCGCCGTTCTGCTTCTCGTTGGTTATCACTTCATCATTCTGGCGATGCGCGAAGGCGAAGTTTCGTTCGTTTCACCGTTTCGCTATTCGAGCCTGCTCTGGGCGATCGGCCTCAGCACTTTGATCTTCGGTGAAGCGCCTGACATATATACGATCATCGGATCGGTTCTGGTGGTCGGAAGCGGCGTCTACATGGTCTATCGCGAAAACGTATTGAAGAAGCGCGAACGCAACAAGAGCACGCTCGCGACGATCCCGACAGGCGTGGAACCGTCATGATTGCAGGGGCCATCATCGCCGGGGGGCTTTCCAGCCGCATGCAGGAAGGTGGCGTTGCGGGCGACAAGTTCCTTCAGCCACTCAACGGCGAGCGCTCGATCATTGCCCATGTCATCACGCGCATCAGCCCGCAGGTCGAAACTCTCGTTGTCAATGCGAACAGCGATGATCCCCGTCTGGCCAATCTCGGCGTACCGATCCTGAAAGACCTGCCTTCAAAACATGGCGGTCCACTTGTCGGCATCCTGTCGGCTTTGATCCATGCGCGGGGGGCTTCCCTTTTACTAACAACGGCAGCCGATACGCCGTTCCTGCCTCGCGATCTCGCCGGACGCCTGCTTTCGCGTCGAAATGAAAGCGGAGCGCGCATCGTTCTCGCCAGTTCCCTTGACCGGGTGCATCCGATTTTCGGCCTGTGGGAAACGGGACTGGCGGATGAACTGTCCGCTTGGCTCTCCGAAACGAACAGGGCGAGCGTGCTTGCGTTCGCTGAGCATATAGGTTTTGAGACCGTCGATTTTCCGCTTGCCTTCGCTGGCGATAGTCCGGAAACATATGATCCGTTCTTCAACATCAATCGGCCCGACGATCTTGTCGCGGCCCGAAAACTGGCTGAGTCGATGGAATGAACCAGAAGCTTTTCGGCATTACCGGCTGGAAAAACTCCGGCAAGACAACAATGACCGAACGCCTGGTGACATGCCTTACCGCCCGCGGATACCGTATCGCCACGATCAAGCATGCCCATCACAATTTCGACATCGACCATGAAGGAACTGATTCCTGGCGGCATCGAAAGGCGGGAGCGGCGGAAGTCGCCATAGTCTCGTCGCAGCGCTACGCGATCATGCATGAGAGCATGGGCGAAGATGAGCCCTCCCTGCGTGAGATTGCCGCCAAACTGGCGCCCTGCGATCTTGTCCTGGTCGAAGGCTATAAGCGCGAAACACACAAGAAAATCGAGCTGCGTCGGCAGGGAAGCCATGACGGGCCCGCGCTTTCTGGCGACGATCCGACCATCGTCGCCATCGCCAGCGACCAGCCCCAACCCGACGAAGCAGTGCCCGTGTTCGACATCAATGATATCGAGAAAATAGCCGATTTTATCGAACGCGAGATGGCGCTTTGAGCAACTCCCTAAATTTTATGGTCAAAATAGCGATTTCCATTATAACGAGACAAAAACATGCAGAAAATGCAGACGAATTCACTCTCAAGAGACACAATTTAATTACACGGACCATCTTGCCAATCGTCTAAAAATGGTGGGAATATCGCCGACAGACCTGATGGTGGAGATGGAAGCGCGAAAAAATATTGCGCATGATCGGCTCAACCATCTATTGGTAGGGATAGGGGGAATCCACTGCCAAACGTGCAATCTAAAGTTACACGGTCGTGAGTGCCCCTTAAGCGGCTGAACCAGAAGAAATAATCAGGGAACCAGCCAAAACAAACGAGAGGACTGAAAATGCGCGTATTGAAGCGTATCGCCACTGCAGCATCGGTCGCAGCACTGGCAATCACAATCGGCAGCATGGCTGCTGGCGTTGCCAATGCAGAAGAACCACTCAAGCTCAAGATCGGCACCGAAGGCGCCTATCCTCCCTTCAACTTCATCAATCCGGACGGCACCCTCTCGGGCTTCGACGTCGATATCGCCAAGGCGCTCTGCGAGGAGATGAAAGCCGAGTGCGAATTCGTTACCCAGGAATGGGACGGCGCTATTCCTGCGCTTCAGGCAGGCAAGTTCGACGCCTTCATCGCATCCATGTCCATCACGGACGAGCGCAAGAAGCAGGTCGACTTCTCCAATAAATATTACAACACGCCTCCCGGCATTGCGGCTCCCAAAGACACCGACATCAAGGGTGTGACCAAGGAAGACCTCGCAGGCAAGACCATCGGCGTGCAGGTTTCCACCACGCACTCCAACTATTCTGAAAAGACCTTCACCGACAGCACGATCAAGGCCTATCCGACGGCGGAAGAATATCGCCTCGATCTCGCCAATGGCCGTCTCGATGCCGTTAACGACGACAGCGTGACGCTGGCCCAGTGGCTGAAGTCCCCAGATGGGGCTTGCTGCAAGATGGTCGGTACGTTCCCGCCAGTTATCGAAATCCATGGTCCGGGCGCTGGCGTGGCCTTCAAGAAGGGCCGCCCCGAACTGGTTGAAAAGTTCAACGCAGCCATCAAGGCCATCCGCGCGAACGGCAAATACAAGGAAGTCAATGACAAGTACTTCGACTTCGATGCTTATGGCGCTGAAAACTAATCCAAATTGATAGACATGCGCCGGTTTGCGTTTTGGCAAACCGGCGCAAAACATTTGTACGGGCATGCCGCACAAGCCTCGCCGGGTTGATGCCCGCAAGGCGATAAAAAACACAGGCAGTTGCCTTCAGGAAAAAGAATAGGCGCATGGAACATTACGCCACTTTGTTGAGTTTCGGCCCGGACGGTTGGGGGGCAAGCATTGCCTGGGGCCTTCTGGTTACCGTCTCGCTGGCCCTCGCAACACTTCCCGTCGGTCTCGCACTTGGATTTCTGGTTGCCGTCGGCAAACAGTCCAGCGAACCCTCGATACGGCTGGCAGCAAACATCTACACGACGATCTTTCGTGGTTTGCCTGAACTTCTGACCCTCTTTCTCGTCTATTTCGGCGCATCGCTGGGACTGCAGCGGCTCTTGAGCCTGTTCGGCGTCGAAGCCAATGTCGAAATCAACGCGTTCGGCGCGGGTATGGTCGCGCTGGGCTTCGTCTTCTCATCCTATTCGAGCGAAGTCTTCCTCTCGGCATTCCGCGCCATCCCGCGCGGGCAATATGAAGGCGGTTATGCCGTCGGCCTGTCGCACTGGCAGACCATGCGCAAGGTCATCCTGCCGCAGCTGATCCGCATCGCCCTGCCCGGTCTGGCCAATCTGTGGCTGGTGCTTCTCAAGGATACATCGCTGGTTTCCGTCATCACCCTGTCGGATATCCTGCGGCAGACTTCCATCGCGGCGCGCGTGACCAAGGAACCGTTTCTGTTCTTCGGCATAGCCTGCCTGCTCTATCTGGTTCTCGCAATCATCTCGTCCTACTTCATCGACCGCATTGCCCGCTGGGCCGATGCAGGCGCCAACCGTTCGCGAGGTGCATGACATGAGTCAGACGGTTTCCAACACGACAGTCCCGGTGATGGCCCCGCCGCCAGTGGTAAAGCAATGGACGCGGATGCGCGTCGCAGGCCACGTCATCGTCGCTTTATGGTTCCTTCTCTTCGCCGGCCTTGCGATCTATCTCTATAACGCATGGCGCGTCGATCTGTTTGAAACCTACGGGCCGCGCTACTGGTCCGGTCTTCTGATCACGCTGAAGCTGGTCGCTGTCTCCATCATCATAGGCGCCCTGCTTTCGCTGCCGATCACGGCCGCGCGCATGTCCAACAATCGATGGCTTCGCGGACTTGCCTTCGGCTATGTCTATTTCTTCCGGGGCACACCACTGCTCGCGCAGACATTCCTTATCTATTACGGTTTTGGCACCTTCCGTCCGTTTCTCGAAAGCATCGGGCTTTGGGTGTTTTTCCGCGACGCGTGGAATTGCGCGATTCTGGCGTTTTCGCTCAATACGGCGGCTTATCAGGCTGAAATCCTGCGCGGCGCCATCCAGAGCGTGGCGCTCGGCCAATGGGAAGGCGCCGCGGCTCTTGGCATTTCAAAGCGTGTGACCTTCTGGAAGGTCATTCTTCCGCAGGCGCTTATCGTGGCGTTGCGCCCTTACGGCAACGAAATCATCCTGATGATCAAGGGATCGGCCATTGTCGCCATCATCACCGTGCTGGACCTGATGGGCGAAACGCGCCGCGCCTATTCGCGGACCTTCGATTTCCAGACCTATCTCTGGGCAGCGGTCATCTATCTGGTGATCGTCGAGTGTCTGCGGCACGTTTGGGATTTTCTCGAACGACGGCTGACACGTCATCTTGTTCGCTAGAGATCACTAAATAGGCATAAGCCAAAATATCGTCCCCGGAAGTCTTGCGACTTTCGGGGACGATCTGTTTAGAATGCATTTTTCGACAGTAATGCAACAGGCTGAGTCATGCTGAAAATCTGGGGTCGTATCAATTCCACGAATGTGAAGAAGGCGCTCTGGATAGCGCGTGAACTTAATCTCGACTATGAGCAGATCGACGTGGGCGGCCAGTTTGGTGGCCTGAAAGACCCCACTTATCTTGCGCGCAATCCGAACGGGCTGATTCCGCTACTGGAAGACGGCGAGACTGTGTTGTGGGAATCCAATACCATCACCCGTTACCTTGCGGCAGTCTATGGCAAGGGAACGTTCTGGATCGAAGACCCGGCCAGGCGCGCGCAGGCTGAAAAGTGGATGGATTGGGCCTCCACCTCCCTCGCCTCCAATTTCAGCGATGTCATCAAGCATCTGATCCGGTTGCCGGAAGCGGAACGCGATCCGGCCATTCTGGAACGCGGTCTTCAGGGGCTGGCTCATTCGATGCAGATTGCCAATGACGGCCTCAAGGACGCCGCCTGGTTTTCGGGCGACAATTTCGGCATTGGTGACATTCCCATCGGTTGCTATGCCTATGCGTGGTTCGAGTTCCCAATTGAGCGCCCCTCTCTCCCACGGCTCGAAGACTGGTATGACCGTTTGAAACAGCGTCCGGCCTATCAGGCGGCCGTTATGACGCCTCTCACCTGATTGCTTACATCTATCCAGAGGAATGAACGAATGACGACACCCGCTAAAGTCGCCTTTCTGGGTTTGGGCGTCATGGGCTATCCCATGGCCGGACATCTCAAGAACAAGGGCGGTCACGACGTCACGGTTTATAACCGCACGACGGCCAAGGCCGAAAAATGGGCAAGGGAATTCGGCGGCAGCTTTGCTGCCACGCCCGCCGAAGCCGTTCGCGATGCGGATTTTGTTTTCGCCTGTGTCGGCAATGACGATGATCTTCGTTCCGTCACCATCGGCCCGGATGGCGCATTCTCGACCATGAGGAAGGATGCGATCTTCATCGACAACACCACGGCCTCCGCGGAGGTTGCCCGCGAACTGGACGCCGAAGCGCAAAAGCGCGGCTTTCACTTCATCGATGCGCCTGTCTCCGGCGGGCAGGCAGGTGCCGAAAACGGTGTGCTGACGGTCATGGTTGGAGCGCCGGAGGCTGTTTTTGAGCGCGCCAGGCCAGTAATCGATGCTTATGCGCGCATGGTCGGCCTCATGGGTCCGGTCGGCTCGGGCCAGCTTGCAAAGATGGTCAACCAGATTTGCATTGCCGGTCTCGTTCAAGGGCTGGCGGAAGGCATCCATTTCGGCAAGAAGGCTGGTCTCGATATCGAAAAGCTGATCTCGGTAATCTCCAAGGGGGCAGCGGGCTCCTGGCAGATGGAGAACCGTTCCGGCACCATGAACCAGGGCAAATATGATTTCGGTTTTGCAGTCGACTGGATGCGCAAGGACCTTGGCATCTGCCTTGAGGAAGCAGACCGCAATGGCGCGCTTCTGCCGGTTACGGCTCTCGTGGACCAGTTTTACAAGGAAGTGCAGAAGATCGGAGGCAACCGCTGGGATACGTCTTCGCTGCTTGCGCGGCTTGAACGGTCCTGAGCCCAAGCGGCATCCAACAAAAAGCCCGGCAACGCCGGGCTTTTTTCGTGTCTTATATGTCGAGCTTAGAACTTGACCTTCGCAGTGAGTGACAGGGCACCAACGAAATCATTTCCGAACTCGCCCTTGGAGCCTGTGGCATTGCGCGTACCACCAATAACGGTATCGTCCAGTTCACCCGAGGAAAGCCAGCCGGCAGCACCCGCCAGACGGACCTCAAACTGATCGTTTGGCTTGTAGTTCGTGCCGAGACCGAAGAGCCAGATGTCTGTCTGTGAAGTCAGGCCCGTGCTGGTGCCACGATCCCAGGTAACGGTCGCAGCAGCCGACCATTGGTCGTTGAACTTGTGACCGACGCCACCGCTAACCGTCCAACCGTCCTGATAGTAAAGGTTCAGGCTGGTGATTTTCGTTCCCTGACGAACGACCCTGCTATCCGCGGAATTAAAGTCCACAGAAGTAATGCTCGACCAGTCGGTCCACTTGACCGAACCGAAAGCAAGCCAGTCTGGAGCGATACCGGTCTGGAACCTGAATTCCACCGACTGAGGTGTAGAAACGTCGCTTTCAACGTTGATCGGTATACCGCGACCTGTCAACCGATCGAGCGCCAGATTGTCGATGGTGCCTTCGAGGTTATATTTGACTTCCGACTGATAAACGAGCGTTGCGCGCATCGCATATTCAGGGATTTCGTAAGCGGCACCAAGACGCCAACCCACCGACTGATCTTCAACATCCAGAGACGCTACGCGGAACGAGCCGCCAAAGGCTGAACCCGGAGGTATCATTCGGGTCTGTTCGCCCTTGAGCTCCTGATAGCTCACGCCACCCAGAATACGAAAATAGCTCTTCTCTCCAGCTGCAAACCGATAGGAGCAGTTTACACCATAATCGTTGGAGGAGATTTTCTGTTCAATCGCGGTGAACATTCGCACGGTATCGACGCCGACATCCGTCTCGATACCCCAAGGCTGGCGATATTGAGCCGCACAAGCAAGATCATTGGTAAGGTCGAACTTCGCCGAAACTTTTGGAACCCAATAGCTCTTCGCTTCATCGACTTCAGTCTCGTAAGGGCGACGGGTAATCGGATTGATACCGCCTGTCGAGGCGCCGACCAAAGAGCCGCCAATATTCTTCAACTTGCGCTGAGGAGCCACAAAAGTGCCGGTCGCCTCGACGGCATTGCCTTGTTCAAAGAGAATATCGAAATCCTGCGAGCCGCGCTCGAAGCCGCCCGCATTGGCAGCGACCGCGCTTCCGAGGAAAGCTGCGACCATCCCTGCCATTTTCACGCGCTGTACACTCATAAATGTCCTCCCACACAGCAACGGTATTAACGTTGACGAAAACGTAAATCAGGAAGGATTCAGCCCGCAAGATGCATTAATTTGGATTAGCGTTATGGAACTTTCAACGCATATGCGGAAAATGGCTAAAACACCGATCATATTGTCGTTTCATTAGTAAAATTAGACCAAGCACATGGCAAAACATGCCTGAATCGGCCAATTTTCGGCCGCTTTTTCGCCTTGTTGCGAAAGCGCAACATTGCTCAAAAACAATCGAAACGCCAGTTCGATCACTCCCTCTGCCGCTTGAAACGCGCCGAATTACGACTAACGCGCAACAAAACACCCGACAGCGGAGGCTGCCGGGTGTTTGATTCGACCGAAATCTGTTTTCTTACGTCAGGTCAATTCAGCCTGCATCACGGATGCGTGACTCGGCCGTTGCCACACGCTGCGCGGCTTCCTTCAGTTCCGCAAGCCGCTCACGCTCCGCTTCAACGACTTCTTCACGCGCATTCGCAACGAATTTCTCGTTGGAAAGCTTTTTCTCGATGCGGTCCATTTCGGCGGCAATCTTGCCAGCTTCCTTGGCGAGGCGTGCGGCTTCCGCCTTCAGGTCGATCAGATTGCCAAGCGGGATGCAGATTGTCGCTTCACCCAGCAGCATCTGTGCCGAACCTTTTGGAGCCTGTGCCTCGAACGAAACATTCTCGACACGCGCAAGACGCTTGATCGCAGCATCGTGACGGGCAAAGCGGTCGATACTTGCCGCATTCGCATCCAGAACGACAACAGGAGCGATCGCCCCAGCAGGCACATTCATTTCTGCGCGAACCGAACGAATCCCGGTGACGAGATCAACCAGCCAGTTGATGTCAGCCGCTGCTTCCTCGTCCTCGAACGACAGTTCCGGCCAGGCTGCAAGCGCCAGCACCGTATCGCGCTTCTGCCCCTCGCCTGCGGTCAGGGTCCAGAGTTCCTCCGTCATGAAAGGCATGAACGGGTGCAGAAGCTTGTAGATCTGATCGAGGCAATAGGCTGCAGTAGCCTGGGCTTCAGCCTTCGCAGCTTCATCGTCGCCCATGAAGATCGGCTTCAGCAGTTCCAGATACCAATCGCAGAACTGGTTCCAGACAAAACGATAGGCAGCGCCCGCTGATTCATTGAAGCGATAGTTGTCGATGCCCTCGGTCACGGCGCGCGTGGCCTTGGTCAGTTCCGTCAGTATCCAGCGATTGACGGCAAGCCTGGCGTTTTCCGGCTTGAAACCGGCGTCGAGCTTCACGCCATTCATCTGCGCAAAGCGCGTCGCATTCCAGAGCTTGGTGCCGAAATTGCGATAGCCTGCAATACGAGCCGGATCGAGCTTAACGTCACGCCCCTGAGCGGCCATGATCGCAAGGGTGAACCGCAGCGCGTCGGCGCCGTATTCATCCATCAGCTCCAGCGGATCGATGACATTGCCCTTCGATTTCGACATCTTCGCGCCATGCTTGTCGCGAACCAGGGCATGCAGATAAACCGTGTGGAACGGGATTTCCTCCATGAAATGGAGACCCATCATCATCATGCGGGCAACCCAGAAGAACAGGATATCGAACCCGGTAACCAGAACGCTTGTTGGATAATAGGTTGCGAGTTCCGGCGTCTTGTCCGGCCAGCCGAGTGTGGAGAACGGCCACAGCGCAGACGAAAACCACGTGTCGAGAACGTCGGTATCACGCTCGAGCGCAACATCTTCGCCATAGTGGGCGCGCGCGGAGGCCTTCGCCTCTTCTTCGCTCTTTTCGACAAAGCATTTGCCGTCGGGGCCATACCAGGCTGGAATCTGGTGTCCCCACCAAAGCTGGCGCGAGACGCACCACGGCTGGATGTTTTCCATCCAGTCGAAATAGGTCTTTTCCCAGTTCTTAGGAACGATCTGCGTGGTGCCGTCGCGAACGGCCGCCATTGCAGGCTTGGCAAGTTCGGCAGCGTTCACATACCACTGGTCGGTGAGATAGGGTTCGATCGGCACGCCACCGCGGTCACCGTGCGGAACGGCGTGCGTGTGGTCCTCGATCTTTTCCAGATAGCCGCGCTCGTCCATCAATTCGACGATGCGCTTGCGAACCGCAAAGCGATCCTGCCCATCCAGCTCGTTGATGAGCGCCTTCAGTTCGGGCGTCAGCTCAAGGCCTTCCAGGAAGTCATTGTTGCCCTTGAGCGTAACTGCGGCCTCGGGCGTCAGGATATTGATGGCGCGCAGATCGTTGCGCTTGCCGACCTCAAAATCGTTGAAGTCATGCGCAGGCGTAATCTTGACCACGCCAGAACCGGCTTCCGGATCGGCATAATCGTCGGCAACGATCGGAATGTGGCGACCGACGAGCGGGAGTACCACGTCGTTTCCGACCAGAGCATGGTAACGCCCGTCCTTCGGGTTGACCGCGACAGCGGTGTCGCCCAGCATGGTTTCCGGCCGCGTCGTCGCCACGACGATGTAAGTGTGCGGGTTTTCCGGGTCGAACGGGACGTTCTCAAGCGGATAACGGAAATGCCACAGATGGCCTTTCGTCTCGCGAGACTCGACCTCAATGTCGGAAATCGCCGTCAGCAGCTTCGGGTCCCAGTTGACCAGGCGCTTGTCGCGATAGATGAGGCCCTGCTTGTAGAGCGAGACGAAAACGTCCAGAACCGCGCGCGAAAGCCCTTCATCCATGGTGAAGCGCTCGCGCGACCAGTCACACGAGGCACCAAGGCGGCGCAGCTGGTTGGAAATCATGCCGCCCGATTCAGCCTTCCACTGCCAGATGCGTTCGATGAACTTCTCGCGGCCCATGGCATGACGGTTTGGTTCCTGCCGTTCAGCCAGCTGGCGCTCGACAACCATCTGGGTTGCAATGCCTGCGTGGTCCATGCCGGGCTGCCACAGCACATTCTTGCCGCGCATGCGTTCGAAGCGAACCATGATGTCCTGGATCGTGTTGTTGAGCGCGTGGCCCATATGCAGCGATCCGGTGACGTTCGGCGGCGGAATAACCACGGCAAACGGATCGGCTCCCGGCTTCGCGCCTGCACCCGCCTTGAATGCACCCGCTTCTTCCCAGCGTTCAGCAATTTTCGGCTCTATCGCCGCGGCGTCATAGGTCTTCTCAAGCATGGAATTATCCGGTCTTTATGCGCGATGAATGAATTGAAGGCTCAATAGCAACTAACAGCTGACAAATCACTTTAAAAGTGACAGCGCCGCCGTCGGTCATTCTAAAAGTGAAAACCCGCCTGCTGCGCAGACGGGTAAGATTTCCACAACTCGGGACGGTACGCTTATCGCTCGCCGCGTACCACGCGTTCGATCTCTTCGCGCACAAGCCGCTCAACGAGCGTCGGCAAATTGTTGTCGAGCCAGTCCTGCAGCATCGGGCGCAGCAGTTCCGCAGCAATATCATCGAACGAGCGGCGCGGTTCGGCCCGGACTGCATGATTCAAATCCTGAAACGCAGCAGCTACCTGACGTTCAGCAATCTGCGACAACATATGGGCAGAAGGCTGCGGCTTTGCAACGGCTTCTGTAACCGGGGCGGCAGCCTTGGGCTGAACAGGAACTTCCTGTTCGATTTCCGCATCGGGTTCCGGTTCCAGCAAGGTATCGACCGCCTTTGCGATCTCCGCTTCAACCGAAAGGTCCATTTCTTCCAGCGAAATATCTGTTGCGGCGGGCTGTTGCGGATGTGCCAGAGCCTCGGGGTTGGAATGATCGTCATTCTCGGCGTTGAGAACAACTTCATCCTCGTCCTCGGCCTCGATTGCCGGTTCGGGCGCCGGTGACACCGGCTCGCTGATCGGGCCGCGCAATGTCGGTTCGTCCTGGAACACATTGCGCATCATTGCGGGCCTCTCCGGCTGCGCAACGGGTTGCTCGGTGACCGGACGACGAAACTCGGCAACCTCTCCGCGAACCTGAGATGCCATGGGCGCGGGCTGGCGGGTGACATCGCTGTCTTCGATGATCCTGCGGATGGACGCGAGAATCTCTTCCATCGACGGTTCACGTGCTGCGCTGGATGTCTGTGCCATGGCTAATCCGCTTTCCTGTATTGCGACATTGTCTGCAAAAGACAGAGAATCAATGGATTAAGGGTAGCGGACGATCCCCCGTTTGAGAATCCCCACGCAGGACACGTGCTCTCAAACTCACAGCTTTATGGATTTGTTAAGGATTGACGAAGCCGCAAGAATCCCGATCGCCGGCAAAATAAAAGGCACCCGAAGGTGCCTTTCAATTCTCATTCAACACAAATGATCAGCGACCGTCCGGCGTGCGCAGGCCGAACCACTTGTCCTTGACGGCGTTGTAGTGCTCTTCCGGCTTGTACTCGGCAACCTGCAGCCCCATCTGGGTGGCGGTCATGCGACCGGTCGCGCTCAGGAGCGCATAGCTGGCAACAACGACGTTACGCTCGGATTCGACCAGAGCGATCTGCGCCGTGATGAGATCGTTTTGCGCATTCAACACGTCGAGCGTGGTGCGCTGCCCCACCTTACGTTCCTCGATGACGCCATCGAGAGCAAGCTGTGCGGCAGAAATGCCGTCCCGATTTGCCTTGACCGACGCACGGGCAGCTTCAAGCTGCGACCAAGCCGAGCCTATCGCTTGACGAACCTGATCGCGAACCACGTCGACTTCGATACGCGCCTGACCAAGCTGCTCCTTGGACTGGCGGACCTGTGCCGAAGTACGGCCACCGGTATAGATCGGAATGCTCACACCAACGCCGATCGAAGCCGAATTACCGTCGGTCTGCGAACCGCCCTCACCGGCATAAGTATCGAGGCGGCTGGCGCTTGCCGTAAGCCCGACGGAAGGAAGCAGAGCGCCTTCCTTAGCCTTTACGTTATATCCGGCAGCGTTGACGGCGTACTGCGTCGCGAGGATGCCCGGATGGCCAGCAATTGCAATGGAGAAGGCCTGATCCGGAGAGGCCGGCAGATTCTTGGCAGCCGCAGCCGCTGCAAGCTTGTCCGGCTGAACGCCGATCACCTGCACGTAGGCTGCTTCTGCCGACTTGACATCCGCACGTGCAGAATTGAGCGCAGCAACCGCATTCGAGCGGCTGGCGTCTGCCTGGGCAACGTCGGTGCGCGTGCCCTCGCCCACGTCGAGGCGAGCGCGGGCTGCACGAACCTGTTCGTTCAGGGCTGCAAGGTTGCGTTCACGCAGGGCCGCGATCTGGCGAGCTCGATAGACATCCATATAGGCGGTCACCGCCTCATAGAGTCTGTTCTGCTCTTCATTGCGGAGGTTCTCGCGCTGGGCAAAGACCTGTGTCTCGGCGGCGGCGACATTGTTCTTGGTTTGAAATCCATCGAACAGCATCTGATTCAGCTCAATGCCGAATGTGCCTGTCGTACGATATCCCCGGCTTGAAGGGGTCTTGCCGCGCCCTACGTTATAAGAACCCGTAATCTGCGGGCGATAACCGGACTTGGCAATCGCCACGCCTTCATCCGTAACGCGGACGCCTGCGCGGGAGTAGTTCAGGTTAGCATTGTTCTTGTAGGCCTTGACGAGAGCGCCGGTCAACGTCTCCGAGAACGCCGCCTGCCCCGTTAAAATGGTGCCAGACAACAATGCTGCGGCCGCTACCAGTCCTTTGCACGTTTTGAACACCGGGTACCTCATTATAAGAACAAACGAATCCAACTATCGAACCGATTGGTTCGGGCAAATCCTAATAACCTCTAAATTCGGTTATTTCCATTGCCCCCGCCAGAGCTTGCACAAACAAATTCCACAGCGTTGCAGAATTGTATCATCCGCTAAAATTAAAACTCGAACTGCGGAATCCGTTCAAAGCCCGGTAGCGGACGAACCGCAGTGTTGAACACACCGCGTCCCGATGCAACACCATTTTCTTTAACGTAAATCCGCGCAACTCCCGCATTCCCGCGCCCTTCAACGGCAACGAGACGTCCGCCGTCCCTCAACTGGGCGAGAAGTGCGTCCGGGATGAAGTCGACAGCGCCCTCAATGACGATCACGTCATAAGGTGCTTCCGAAGGATAGCCTGCCTGCAGTTCGCCCGAAACGATCACAACATTGTCATAGCCCAATTCTGCGAGACGGGCAGTGGCGGCAGCCGACAATACGGAATCACTTTCGAGGCCGATGACCGAACCGGCCAGCTTGGAAAGGATGGCGGCAGAATATCCGGTGCCGCAGCCGACATCGAGAACGACGTCCGTGTTCTTGATGTTTGCGAGCTGCACCAGCTTGGCGAAAGGCGAAGGCTCCATCAGATAGCGGGGCTGCTTGCCTTCGCTTTCGAGAAGCTGGTCTTCGTCAATATAGGCAAGGACCTGCCGGGCCGCCGGAACGAACGCCTCACGCGGGACGGTCAGGAAAGCATCGATCACTGCCAGATCGGTTACGTCCGTCGTGCGGATCTGGTTGTCGACCATCTTTGTGCGAAGATCCTGGAAATCGGCTGCCATAGCCCTAAACCCTTCCTTATCGCGAAGTGCGATGTTTCATGCCATTGGAGCGCCCTGCATCCTGCCGGAGCACCATAAACGAGATTTGCCGTTGATGTGGCAAAAATCGCGGGTCCAGTCAATGAAACACAGCATTTGCGGCATTTATGCTCACTGTTACCGATAACAGCGCCGGTAGGTTTACCGGGCGCGCCCAAGGTCACTCCATATGAGTGCTACGGTGCGTCGGGACATGGAAATGCCGGAAAGCCCTCCGCTTCCCGGCATCTGTTCTCGACGCACAGCCTAGCCGGAACTGCATCATGCTTCCGGGGATGGCTCTATCTTCTGCAGCGCATTGAAACAAGCGCTGCCGAAATCACATTATTGAGCGTTTGCCGCTGGAAACCCGGCAGCAGCCAGGGCGGAGAGCACTCTATCCTGGGGAACGTTGCCGCCGAACTCGACTTCCTTCTTTTCGAGGTCGATCTCGATGGGCGCCGTCGCATCAAGTCCGCGCAAGGCGGCTGTAACACTATCGGCGCAACCGCCACATTTCATCTTGGGAATGGAAAACTTCATCAAATCAGTCACTCCTTCTAGGGATGGCCATAAGATGGAGCTTCCCATCGTGGCAAGGTCAAGGGCCTTTTTGCCATTTCGATTCAAGGCGCTTCGCAGGTCTCCGGCACGCTTTTTTCCAGTTCAAGCGGGGACTTGGTGAGCGAGCCAGTCATGATCTGCATCGGCTTGAAGGGCGGGTCCTCCTGCATGGCCGGATTTGTAAGGTGAATCGTATAGCAGCCTGTAAAGACTTCCTTCTTGCCATCCGTCGTTTCCGCTTCGATGGCCACCGGCTGGCTCCAGTAAATCTGCCCCGCCCCCGGGTCGGGATCGGTCTTCCGCAACGCCACCTTCACGCTCTTGGTGTTTTCATAACCTTTCAGGAAGGTCTTGAAGTCCGGTTCCCGTCCCTCTTCGGAATAGTAGCCATAGGCTCGCGCATATTCCTTGCGGTTGATCGCATTGTAATAGGATTCGATGAGCGCCTGTGGAGTGGAACGATCGTCGCGATAGTCTGGAACCGTCACGCCTCCGGCGGCATCCTGCGTCTGTTCGGAGGGCTTGGTTTCCTGAACTGGCTCGGGAGCATTATCGTGCTTTTCCTGGACGTTTCTCGGCGTTTCTTCAGGCGCGCCCTTCGGCGGATTCTGCGCCAGGGCGCCTCCGGCTGCAAAGCCTGCTACCCCTGCACCCAGAAGGCCGATCACGGCAGCCAGCATGAGAGGTTTCATCCGGTCATTCGACATACGCTTCTCCTCTTCCGAGCAATATTTTGCAGAGCGCTTCGGGACGCTCCCGATTTGGTGTATTGCAGTAATGATGTTACAACACTAACTATAGTGAAAACGTGGCAATCGCAGAGGAAACTCAGCCTGTTGCGACAAGACTGGACGATTCTCCGTCCATAAGCCAGCACGATACCGGAAGAGAGAAAATGGGCCGTTTCGCAGTCATGACGCTAACCGACAAAGCAGCTGATCGCGTCCGCGAGATCATCGCATCGCGGGACGGCGCCCTGGGTATCCGGGTAGGCGTGAAAAAGGGCGGCTGCGCCGGGATGGAATATACCATCGATCTCGTTACCGAAGCCAAGGCTGGCGACGATGTCATCGAAAAGGATGGTGCGAGGGTTTACATCGCGCCGGAGGCCGTTCTTTTCCTACTCGGCACCCAGATGGACTTCGAGGTGACGACCCTGCGCACGGGTTTTGTCTTCAACAATCCGAACCAGACCTCGGCTTGCGGATGCGGTGAGTCTGTTGAAATCAAAGCCGCTTCCCCGGAAAGCCTGCGCCAGATGCAGGGTGCAGCCTGACGCCAGACAAAGGTCCGCCTGCCGATGGATGACGAAGTTCTCCGCGATCTGTTGCAGGACTTTGGTCCCGTCACCATCCGCCGCATGTTCGGCGGCAAGGGCATCTATCATCAGGGCCTGATTTTTGCGCTCGTCGTTCGCGACGAGCTGCTCTTCAAGGCTGACGATGCAACCATTCCTCAATTTATTGACGCTGGCGCGACCCAATGGACCTACGAAGGACGCAAAGGCGGCGAACCTGTCGCCATGCCTTACTGGAGCGTGCCAAGTGAAGCTTTCGATGATCCGAAGTGATGACGCGCTGGGCCCGCCTCGCCTATAACGCGGCCTTGCGAAGCGAAAAAACCAAGCCCAAAAAGAAATCGGCTGCAAAGCGCTCGCTTGCAGCCGATTGAACATTCTCAGTTTTCTTCCATCAGATTCCGGTGGGAATCAGCATGAAGGCAGGGATATCGTTGCCGAAGCCAACAGGCGACGGGCCGTCATCGTCACGATCACGACGGCGCTTCTGTTCATGCTGCGGCTTGCCGCGGCGCTCGTCATTGGAAGCGCGGATCGCATCGCGGCGGTCACTGGTTTCAATGACCGGCTGGGGCTGCTCGGCAGGATCAACGATTTCCGCAGGCTTGGCCTTCGCCTTTTCCTTGCCCTTGGCGTCCTTGCCTTTGCCGCGCGCATTCTTGCCCTTGCGCTGATCGTCCGCCTCGTCGGAGGCCGGCAAGGTGGACAGATCACCGTCCAGCCATTCGATCTTTTCACCGATCATGTCTTCGATAGCAGCCAGATATTTCGTATCCGAAGGCGTCACGATGGTGAAGGCCTTGCCGGAACGGCCCGCGCGACCGGTGCGGCCGATGCGGTGAACATAGTCTTCCGAATGGATCGGAATATCAAAATTGAAAACGTGGCTCACATCAGGAATATCGAGACCACGGGCAGCCACGTCGGACGCGACCAGCAACTGCAGTTTGCCGTCCTTGAAATTGGACAGCATGGTCATGCGTGCGCGCTGATCCATGTCCCCATGCAGGGCTCCGGCGTTGAATTCATGCCGCGTCAGCGAGCGGAACAGCTCCGATACGTCCTTCTTGCGGTTGCAGAAGATAATTGCGTTCTTGAGCGTATCGCCTTCGGCGCGGATGAGATCGCGCAGCACCGCGCGCTTGTCCCAATCCTTCTTGGTGGATTTCACCAGGCGCTGGGTGACGGTCTTGGCCGTCGATGAAGCCTTTGCGACCTCGACGCGCGTGGGAGAATGCAGGAACTGTTCGGTCAGCTTGGTGATTTCAGGCGGCATGGTGGCCGAGAAGAAAAGCGTCTGACGCGTGAACGGGATGAGCTTGCAGATGCGCTCGATGTCTGGAATGAAGCCCATGTCGAGCATGCGGTCGGCTTCATCGATGACGAGAATTTCGACACCGGTCAGCAGCAGCTTGCCGCGCTCGAAATGGTCGAGCAGGCGGCCCGGCGTCGCGATGAGGACGTCAGCGCCGCGCTCCAGCTTGCGTTCCTGGTCATCGAACGAAACGCCGCCAATCAGAAGAGCCACATTCAGCCGCTGATTGATGCCGTATTTGGCGAAGTTTTCCTCGACCTGCGCGGCGAGTTCACGGGTCGGCTCAAGAATGAGCGTGCGAGGCATGCGCGCCCGCGCCCGGCCCTTTTCCAGAAGCGTCAGCATGGGAAGCACGAAAGAGGCCGTCTTTCCGGTTCCCGTCTGCGCTATGCCCAGAACATCCTTGCGTTCAAGGGCTGGAGGAATGGCTCCGGCCTGGATGGGCGTGGGCGCAGTATATCCTGCCGCTTCAACAGCGGCGAGCACTTTCGGGGAAAGACCGAGTTCGGCAAATGTCGTCAATGGAGGCGCAGCTCTCTGGTTTGGAAATGGTTTCCACCCATCCTGTCATTGCAGCCGCGTCATCGGGCGCAGGAACCAAGGCAGAATAAGGCGTCTGCAACGCAATATGCGTTTTCTTGCAGCATCGCCTACGTCTACAGCGTGCAAAAGTCAACTAAAATACCATCGAAAGATATCAAATTGCTTCAATCATGCTGCAACAATCGAAATCAACGTCGAACATGAACAAATTTATTCAAATTATCAAAAGCTAAAAAGCAATCGGCACAGCTCAGGTCGCGCGCCCTTTTCCTGCCAGAGCTAGTGCCTGAACTGTTCCGTCAGGATGCGTTCATCCCATGAATGATTGCGATCGAAAAGAATGGCGACCTGGCTGTTCGGCGCTTCCCGCACCGTGACGGAGCGAACCGATTTGACTTCATTATTATCCGCGACTGCATTGACGGGACGCTTTTCGGTTTCCAGCAGATCCATTCGAACGGTTACATGCTTAGGCAGCAGCGCCCCGCCCCACCGACGCGGGCGAAACGGGCTTACCGGGGTCAACGCCAGAAGCGGCGCCTCAAGCGGCAGGATCGGGCCTTGCGCCGAGAGATTGTAGGCGGTGGAGCCCGCTGGCGTCGCAACCATCACACCATCACAAACAAGTTCATCGAGCCGCACTTTGCCGTCTATCGTTATCCTGATCTTGGCGGCCTGATAGGACTGGCGGAACAGAGAAACTTCGTTGATCGCCAGTGCTTCGAACGATTGTCCGGATTCCGTTTCTGCGACCATGACAAGCGGGCGAATGGTTTCCATCTGAGCGGCCAGAATACGGGCTGGCAGATCATCCACGCTGAACTCGTTCATGAGAAAGCCGACCGACCCGCGATTCATGCCATAGATCGGCGTGCCGCTGCTCATGAAGTCGCGCAGGGCCTGCAACATGGTTCCATCACCGCCAAGCGCGACAATGATGTCGGCATCTTCCGCTGCCACATGACCGTAGCGAGCCACCAGGTCCTTTTGTGCCAGCAGTGATTCTTCGGTTCCTGATGACAGAAAATGCAGCGCGAGCGATTTATCTTCCATGTTTACAGTCCCGAATCCGGCCCAACTCTGACAAGTTTGCCACTGTTTTCCCAACCCGCTATTGGCTATCACATGAAAAACCCGGTTGCCATGACCTGCTTGCGACGAATTTTCGTTTTACAGTCGCTGCATTTGTGCTAATCGGGCGCAAGTGCCCTTATAGCTCAGTTGGTAGAGCACCTGATTTGTAATCAGGGGGTCGGGAGTTCGAGTCTCTCTGGGGGCACCACTTTATCCCTTTAAAATCATTGGAAGCTCTTGCGCTGTAAGGCTTTTCCCCCATATTGACGTCACAAATCACGTCATAAAATGGGTGTGGGAATGGCAGGCAAAGTCAGACATTTCAAGGAACGCAACGGGCGCTATTCGGCCGCGTTCGCATCAAGATAATCATACCTTCCACGGACAAGAATTTAGTGCACTGGATGCGCTGGCGCGGCAAACACTCAGGCGATAGCAACCTCCTTGATCTTGCAAGGTGTGGATGCAAACTGGGCGTCGTCTCGAACATGGTATCTTTACCTTGGCGTGATTACGCCAGATAGGTTTGCAGCTGTTGAGATATATGGCGCACCCCACAACGAATTGAAGGTGGCAGTATAATGGCCCTCAACCCTACCCTCCGCCGGTTGATCGCCGACGCGCAAGCCAAGTATGCAGATCGTCCCACATGCGACGCCGATGACGACCGCGAATCCCTCTCGAACTTCATTGGAAACACGCTCGAACGCATCCACGCCACACCCGGCACGGAACTGGTAGATTATCAGCAGGAAGCGAAAAACCTGCTGGAACAGGTGGAAGCTTGGACTATTGCGCGTCATCCGGACGGCAGTTTGATACTTGCTGGTCCTGCTGACGATGTGAAGCGACTATTTTGATTGGCGTATTAAAATAACGTGGTATGAAGCCCGCCCGTGCTTTTAATCGGGCGGGCTTCTAGTTTATTCATTACTCATCTTTGAGCGGTTAGGAAAAACCCGCCGCAACGCAAATGCAAGCAGAACAG
Source organism: Brucella ciceri (assembly GCF_041930145.1). Lineage (NCBI taxonomy): Bacteria > Pseudomonadati > Pseudomonadota > Alphaproteobacteria > Hyphomicrobiales > Brucellaceae > Brucella > Brucella ciceri. The sequence continues at coordinate 308,076 of NZ_JBHEEV010000002.1, forward strand.
GGGCGAGAGCAACAACAAGCGGATGTGAGGAATACTGAAAGACCTCATCCCACAACAGTTCGAATGTATCCATGGATAACCTCAACGGATAGCTTAAGACGGATTATGAGAAAGTTCCTCGGCAGATCTCCTGCTCACCGAAAGCCCCCTTTCTTAAACCCATTAGGCGAGAGAAAAGGGCCTACAGCTTACAGTTGCGGGGCCAGCTACAGCTCTAGCCCATACATGGGCGTCACCGCATTCCCGTCTTAGCTACAATTCTTGCGAATCGGCATAACCTAGAACAGATTTTATATTTATGCATTGCGTTGATGTCGTCAATAGTTACTTGTAAGCGAGTTAACGACAAAGGGTAGCGAGAGTTTAATTCTAGAGGCCAACGGTAAGCGCACGGCTTTAATGCAATAAGAAGTCGCCAAAAAGTTTAGCGACTTCCTAAAGTTCAATCAGGCAACTGACACGTCTTCGGGATGTTGAAAGACTGGCGCTTCACCCATCAAGCGAAGGGCTGCCTCATTTAGTAGCGATATCCGTTGCTGCAAGAACGAAGGATAGTCGAGTTCCTCAAATCGATCTGGGCAAAGAGCCTCTTTTATATAGGTAGAAATATTATCGTTTCGGAACTCGTTGATGTATTGTGCTGGAGACTTATCCCGAATAGCGTTGTTGTCGGATCGCGTCAGGAAGCATATGTTAGCTAGAACATTTATGTGAGAAGTATTTTCGCCTTCTCTCTCCAAGTGTTTCCTGGGAAAGATGTGGTGATATTCGTGTTTGCTAGCTTTCTTAAGGATTTTAGACGTATCAATTTTAGCTCCGCTCACGAAAGAGTGAGGCTTCATTGAGTTTAATAGCAGAATAAGCGTTTTAGAATTAGCATTCCCTGCCGAAAAATTTCCCATGAAGAAAACCGAATTTTCCGCTTTAGGCATACGGAAGTCATGATTTTCATCCACTTTTAGTTTTCGGAACTCAATAATGTCGTGAGCTTGTCGCTCGTTCACGTCTGACGAAAACCTTCGGGTGAAAAGAGACCGCCAAAACCATTGGGTGATTATTCGCTTCTGCTTATCAGAATAAGCATGCCCCTCCGGTTTTTCTGTCGCAAAGAAAACACTCAACGGAACCATAATCGCGGGAAATGGGAGCAGTTTATATTGTTGAACGTCTAGTTCCCTCTTCAAAAAATCAATAGCGCCTACAATGCCTCGTTCGATCTCCGAAAATCTTTGCCTGATTTCTTCGCCCCGTAGTCCGATGATATCTTTCGGTGTTGTTCTGCCAAGTATAACTCCCGAACAAATCTTAAGTTGTAAATCTTGATCGTTGCAGAGATCTTCATATCCATGTTCAGCAATTTGGTCTTGCAAAGTGTCAAATTTCTCTACAAGGTCAAAATCATCGGACCAACTCCATGCTGTTAGCAGCTCAAAAATTTCGAGTTGGGTTCCCGCTCGGTTGATACGTTCGAAAACTATCGCGACCTTGTTGCGGTCACCAGATTCAAACGTTTCGTTGGGGATCAAATATTCTTTAAATCTATCTTGTAGATTTACAACCTTGTCGAGCTTTTCTTTGGGTAAATTTAACGTTGAATCTCTATAGGCGCTTGCGTCAAATAACGTTTTAACTGGAAAATGTCGATTGACATCAGCCTCAGAACTTTTCATGCAGATAAAAAGGGATTCCTGTATGTCTTCATGCGCCTCCATGTCATAGTATACATCGACAAAATCATCGTTGTCTGGAGTAAGATCTGTTTGGAATACGCTAAATAAACTTGTAATTCTTTGTTGACCGTCTAAAACATAATTTACGGGATAGTCCTTTTGTGGTTCCGGGAGTGTAAACGAACCAAGTTTTTTCTCTGTATTTAACCTATTGTCTGTCTTCCAAAGAATTATTGTTCCTATTGGAAATCCTTTGTAGATACTGTCAAGCAAAAACGCAACCTGATCTGCTTCCCACACGTATTCGCGCTGGAACGCTGGTATTCGGATATCCCCAATCGAAATTCGATTGATCAGTTTACGAATTGTAAGTGGCTCGCCCATAATTCACCCCCAAAAAAGTAAGTTAGTATCTGGGAGCCGATTCCACGTGCGATAGTCAACCGAATATTTCTTCCCTCCATATGATACTCAGCTTAAACTTCAGACGTCACAAAATTTAGTCCGTCACAACGTCACAAAATGCTTTTTTTAGCGCACACTAATAATATATTTATTTCAATAAATTATAAGGTATCATTAAATGAAAATGACAATTCGAGTCTCCCTGGGGGTACCAACATATCCTCATAATCGGAAGATTGTGCTTTTGTTACAATGACATAAGCTGGCAATAACACCTCCCAATTAGATCTTCACCTTAATCATTACTGCGCGCCGCAAGGCGGAGTGTTGATTGTGGAACATCCTCCACAGCTGGCCACATTTTTGATTTCTGGATTCGAGTGCGCCTTCGCTTCGAGCTTGATTACTGCCGGATACACAAGGCCTCCGCGTAGGATTTCCGCGCAATTTCGCTTACTTGACATTGCCCAACTTTAACCACAGTAATACTGCATACTTCTTTATTATATTTCTATTCTCTAAAGTATTTAAATACACCTATAATAGAGATTTATAAATGGAAAAAGTTAGCATCATTATTGCGACCATTACGCGTAATAGACCCAAAATGATTGCAAATCTTTATTTGTCTTTATGCGATATGGACTTTCCGGATTCTTTGAAAATAGAATTTCTGGTTATCGAAAATAATACGGTCAGCACCTTGGATGGCTGGCTTGCCGAAATGAGGCCGAAAATTTACCCATACCCGGTGCTTTATTTGCTCGAAACAAGCATCGGCATTTCGTCTGCACGTAATCGCGCCCTTGAATTTGCTGAACAGGCGGGAGCGGATTTTCTTGTTTTTGTAGACGATGACGAGACTGTCGCAACCGACTGGCTGAAGCAACTGCTGGCCGAGCAGCAGCGCATGGATCTCGATATCCTTGGCTCCCCGGTACGGCCAAGGCCGTTCAATCCGCAACTGAATATCTGGCAAAACCTGATCTGGTCCGGCGTTGAGAAGAACAGCGTCAAAGCTGAACTGCGTGCGCGTCAGAAGTGGCAGGAAAACAAGGCCGACGCCATCAAGGTTGCAACTGGCAGCTGGATGGGAAGGCTCGATTTCTTTCGAAGAACCGGGTTACGGTTTGATTCGCAATTGGGTCTGACGGGCGGAGAAGACTGGAACCTGTGGCTTAAAGCCAAAAAACTTGGCGCCAGGACCGGCTGGGCGCCCGACGCGATTGTCTATGAAACCGTCCCCTGCTGCAGGATAAGCTTTTCTTACCATTTCCGCCGGAACCGGGACCATAATGCGAGTGAATTCGCACTCCAATACAGAGTGAACCGCTGGCGGGCAATACAGCAGTTCCCAGCCAGGTTTCTTAGCCGATTATGGAAACTGCTGAGCGCAACCTTTACCCTGCCCTTCAAGGGGGGACAGGGACTGGTTTCATTCGCTATGGCATTGGGGGGCGTTGCCGGGCTGCTTCAGGCGTGCTGGGGCAAGCAATCCCTGCATTATTCGAAGACAACTGGCTTTTGAAAGCGTTCCTCCCGGAGCCGGCTCTCGACTTCGGGAGGAAGAGAGACTGATTTCAGTACCAGCCGACGGCTACCTGAGCCTCTTCGGACATACGGTCCGCGGTCCATGGCGGATCGAACGTCATGGTGACTTCCACCATTGACACACCTTCGACCGCGCCGACGGCATTCTCGACCCAGCCCGGCATCTCGCCCGCCACAGGGCAGCCGGGAGCCGTCAGCGTCATCTCGATCTTCACGGTGCGATCATCTTCGATGTCGATCTTGTAGACGAGGCCCAGCTCGTAGATATCGGCTGGAATCTCCGGATCATAGACCGTTTTCAAGGCCGCAATGATGTCGTCCGTCATGCGCAGGAGTTCTTCCTGCGGGATGGCGGAGGCAGAAAAGGCGGTTCGATCCTCAGTTTTCTGTTCCATGTCGGTCATCCGAAAAACTTCCTTGCCTTTTCCAAGGCTTCCGCCAATGCATCCACTTCAGCGCGGGTATTGTACAGGGCGAAGGATGCACGGCATGTAGATGTAACGCCGAAGCGTTTCAAGAGCGGCTGCGCGCAATGCGTTCCTGCACGCACCGCGACCCCTGCCCGGTCGATCACCATCGACACGTCATGCGCATGAATTCCTTCAAGCGCAAACGAGATGATGGCTCCCTTGCCCGGCGCATTGCCAAAAATGCGCAAGCTGTTGATGCGTCCAAGCTGTTCGTGAGCGTAATCACGCAAGTCCTCCTCGTGAGCGAGGATCGCGTGACGGCCGATCTTTTCCATATATTCAAGTGCTGCACCAAGACCGATAGCCTGAACTATCGGAGGCGTGCCTGCCTCGAAACGGTGCGGCGGATGATTATAGGTGACGTATTCTTCCGTCACCTCTTCGATCATTTCACCGCCGCCCTGGAAAGGACGCATCTTCTCGAGCATTTCCGAACGGCCATAGAGCACACCGATGCCGGATGGGCCGTAAACCTTGTGGCCGGTAAAGACATACCAATCGCAGCCGAGATCCTGCACATCGACAGGAAGGTGCACAGCGCCCTGGCTTCCATCGACCAGAACGGGAATACCGCGCGCATGGGCGAGTTCCACGATTTGTCTGATCGGCGTAACTGTTCCAAGCGCATTCGACATATGCGTGATCGCGACCAGCCTGGTGCGTTCCGTCAGGCGCTTCTCGAACTCTTCGATGTGGAAGGTGCCTTCGTCGTCCACCGGCGCGAATACGAGCTTCGCCCCCTGTCTTTCGCGAATGAAATGCCACGGAACGATATTGGAGTGATGCTCCATGATCGACAGCAGAATTTCATCACCCTCGCCGATATTCGGCATGCCATAGCCATAGGCGACCGTGTTGATCGCCTCGGTCGCGTTTTTCGTGAAGACGATTTCGTCAACCGAACCGGCGTTCAGGAAGCGGCGCACCGTCTCACGCGATTTTTCATAGGCATCGGTTGCCGCATTCGACAAAAAATGCAGCCCGCGATGAACATTGGCATATTCGTTGGAATAAGCGTGAGCAACCGCGTCGATGACGCTCTGCGGTTTCTGCGCCGATGCGCCATTGTCGAGATAGACGAGCGGCTTGCCGTGCACTTCGCGCGAAAGGATCGGAAAATCCCGGCGGATCGCTTCGACGTCATAGCGCGCTAAAAGCGGATTCTTATGGTCCATGATCGTTCCTCTTGCCGTTTCGGCAGGAAAAGGCGGAGCGCATATTCACACGCTCCGCCTCAATCAATCAGGCATGGCTGGCGAGCCAGTTGGACAGCACTTCTTCCAGTGCCTCAACCAGCGTTTCGTCTTCCAGCTCTTCGATAATCTCGGCAATGAAAGCCTTGATCAGCAGGCCACGAGCCTCGTTTTCCGGAATGCCTCGGGCCATCAAGTAAAACAGATAGTCCTTCGACAATTCGGTAACCGTCGCACCATGGCCACAGGCCACGTCATCGGCAAAGATTTCGAGTTCCGGCTTGGCATCGAACTCGCCTTCGTCCGACAGCAGCAGCGTGTTGCAGGCCATGCGGGCGTCGGTCTTCTGGGCGATCTGCGCAACGCGGATCATCCCCTGGAAGACGCCGCGCGCGCGGTCCTTGACCACATTGCGGACGATCTCGGTCGAACGGGTGTTCTCCACCAGATGGCCGACCGTCATGGTCACGTCGGTATGGCTGTCATCGGCCAGCAGGTTGAGGCCGCGAAGTTCGAAGTCGGAATCTTCTCCGGCCACGTTGACGTGCACTTCCTGACGCACGAGCTTACCGCCCGCATTGATGATGTAAAGCGTCAGGCGGGAACCCTTGCCCATGGTCGCATTGAACTGCGAGAGCTGCGTTGCCTGACCGAAATCTCGCAGGATAACCCAGAGAATTTCAGCGCCATCGCCAACGGTTACATGGTTGACAGAAGTGGAGAAGGCATCGCCCTCACCGCCATTCTGGCGTTCCACGATCGTGGCCTTGACATTGGCACCAATGCGAACCGGGAAACGTGTGTGTCCCTGGCCGGCCTTCTGGATATTCTGGAGTTCCAGCGGAGCTTCCAGTTCGGTGCCATCGGCAATCGAAACCATCCAGCCATCACTGACATAGGCAGCGTTGATCTGGCCAATCGTATCGTCGAAACCCCGTGACCGGAGCTGGGTGACGAGCGAGCCGTCAGCCAGGGCTTCGCGGACCGGCGTCAGCGACACGCCTTGGGGTGCATTCGCAGCAAGAGCAACGCCATTGCTCGCAGCGACAATCGATGAACCGGCAATGAGCGCGGGCAATGCCTGCGTTCCCGCTGAGGTGTCGAATGGGGCCACGCCTTTCAGAAGCGTACGGAAATCCGTGTAGTGCCAGCTTTCAACGCGACGGGACGGAATGCCGTTTTCCTTGAGCGATTCAAGGGCCGCATCACGTGCAACGACAACGTCGCCATTGCCCGGCAGGTCGCCCATGCGGTCGGCAAAGCTGTCGATCAGCGCAGTTTCAGCCGGCGTTCGCGGCTTGGCAGCCGGGGCGGTCTGGATATTCATGATCCATCCCTCCTCAGGCAGCTTCGCCGATTACGTCGGCATAACCATTTTCTTCAAGATGCAACGCAAGGCTCTTGTCCCCGGACTTGATGACCTGGCCCTTGTACAGAACGTGCACGCTGTCCGGAACGATATGCTCGAGCAGGCGCTGATAGTGCGTAATGACGACCACGGCGCGATCTGGCGAACGCAGCGCGTTCACGCCTTCCGAAACGATCTTCAGCGCATCGATGTCGAGACCGGAATCGGTTTCGTCGAGGACGCAAAGACTTGGCTCCAGAAGCTGCATCTGCAGAATTTCAGCGCGCTTCTTTTCGCCGCCCGAGAAGCCGACGTTAAGCGGGCGCTTGAGCATGTTCATGTCGATGTTGAGGCCGCCAGCGGCGTCCTTCACGCGCTTGATGAATTCAGGAATCTTCAGTTCCGGCTCGCCACGCGCCTTGCGCTGGCTGTTCATCGCAACCTTCAGGAATTCCATCGTGGCGACGCCCGGAATTTCCATCGGGTACTGGAAAGCCAGGAAGATGCCCTTGGCAGCGCGTTCGGCCGGGTCGAGTTCGAGGATCGACTCGCCGTTATAGAGAATGTCGCCTTCCGTCACTTCATAGTCCTCGCGACCGGCGAGGATATAGGAAAGCGTGGACTTGCCCGAACCGTTCGGCCCCATGATTGCAGCAACTTCACCCTTGTTCACGGTGAGGTTCAGGCCACGGATGATCTCTGTATCCGTGTCGGCGATCTTTGCATGGAGGTTCTTGATCTCAAGCATGAATGTAAACCTTGTTCTAATGCCAGGAAAAGGCTGGCCAGAAAATCTGATGCGAGATGGAATGGGCGCGTCGGTCAACCGACGCTGCCCTCAAGCGAAATGCCGATAAGCTTCTGGGCTTCGACGGCGAATTCCATCGGCAGTTCCTGAATGACTTCCTTCACGAAGCCATTGACGATGAGAGCGATTGCCTCCTCTTCCGGAATGCCGCGCTGCATCACATAGAACAGCTGGTCTTCCGAAATCTTGGAGGTGGTTGCCTCGTGTTCGAACTGCGCCGTGGCGTTCTTCGCCTCGATATACGGCACCGTATGCGCGCCGCAATCATTGCCAATCAGGAGCGAGTCGCACTGGGTAAAATTACGGGCATTCTCAGCCTTGCGATGGGCCGAAACCTGTCCGCGATAGGTGTTGTTCGACTTGCCGGCCGAAATACCCTTGGAGATGATGCGGCTCGACGTGTTCTTGCCGAGGTGCAGCATCTTGGTGCCGGAGTCGATCTGCTGATGGCCGTTGGAAACGGCAATCGAATAGAACTCACCGCGCGAATTGTCGCCACGCAGAATGCAGGACGGATATTTCCACGTAATTGCGGAACCGGTTTCTACCTGGGTCCACGAAATCTTGGAATTATCGCCACGGCAATCGCCACGCTTGGTAACGAAGTTATAGATGCCGCCCTTGCCATCCTTGTCGCCGGGGAACCAGTTCTGGACCGTCGAGTACTTGATTTCGGCGTTTTCGAGCGCAATCAGTTCAACGACAGCCGCGTGCAGCTGGTTTTCGTCGCGCTGAGGTGCGGTGCAACCTTCGAGATAAGAAACATACGCGCCTTCATCGGCGATGATGAGCGTCCGTTCGAACTGACCGGTGTTCTTTTCGTTGATGCGGAAATAGGTCGAAAGCTCCATCGGGCAGCGAACGCCCTTCGGAACATAGACAAACGAACCGTCCGTGAAGACAGCCGAATTCAGCGTCGCATAATAGTTGTCAGAAACGGGAACCACAGAAGCCAGATACTTCTGCACCAGTTCGGGATGCTCGCGGATCGCTTCGGAAATCGAGCAGAAAATCACGCCAGCCTTGGCGAGTTCTTCCTTGAAGGTCGTGACGACCGAAACGCTGTCGAACACGGCATCAACGGCCACGCGGCCCGACGCATAGACATTATCGGACGGATTGCCGTCGATTTCGCTCGGCTCGCCCTGCTTGCGCACGCCAGCAAGAATTTCCTGCTCGCGCAGCGGAATGCCAAGCTTTTCATAGGTCTTCAGCAATTCCGGATCGACTTCATCGAGCGACTTCGGACCGGACTGGTTTTTCGGCGCCGCATAGTAATATGCGTCCTGGAAATCGATCTTCGGATAATCGACACGAGCCCAGGTCGGCTCTTCCATGGTGAGCCAGCGTTCATAGGCCTTCAAACGCCATTCCAGCATCCATTCCGGCTCATTTTTCTTGGCGGAAATGAAGCGGATGATATCTTCGTTAAGGCCCTTGGGGGCCTTCTCAGCTTCGATCGTCGTCTCGAAGCCATACTTGTACTGGTCCACGTCAAGGCCGCGGACCTGATCAATGGTCTCCTGCACTGCAGGCATCGGCGTTCTCCATCCTCGTCGGGGTCAAGGCCCGACAGTTGCAAACGTCAAGGCGATAATAGTCTTGATTACCGTCTCGATATAGTGTGCGTGGCCCTTCTTTAAAACCTCTCTAAACTGAATTTCAAGCGCCGGGTGCAAATTTGCCCGAAAAAATGCCGATTAAAACAATCAACTTATAAAACTCCCCCGTGAAACCGCGCTTGCAGGTAACATACGTCCCCGGGGCGGAACTTCAATTTCGGCTTGGATCAGGCTCTTTTCGCGCGGCGCTCGACAATTTTGCGGAACACTTCGAGAAACGCATCTACCTGATCGGACGTTGCCGTCGGCTCCAGCGAGACGCGGACCGCCCCAAGACTGTCTCCATATCCCATTGCAGACAGCACATGACTGGGACCGACTTTGCCAGACGAGCAGGCCGAACCCGCTGAAAGAGCGACCCCGCCAAGATCAAATGCGATCTGCACGGTTTCGGCCTTCTGTCCTTCAAGGGAAAAGAATGTCGTGTTCGGCAGTCTATCGACCGATTGGCCATAGATCACCGCGTCTGGAGCAATTGCGGTCAGCCCTGCTTCCAGCCTGTCCCGCATTGCCGGAGACCAGCCATCCCCGTCCAGCCGCGCTTTGGCGACATCAGCCGCAGCCCCAAAACCGGCAATCAGCGGCAGGGCTTCGGTTCCCGCTCTATGCCCCTTCTCCTGCCCCCCACCGCGAACAAGCGCGCGCGGCATCATGAGATCGGAAATGGCAATGATGGCGCCGACACCTTTCGGTCCGCCGATCTTGTGTGAGGAGATTATGAGATAATCACCACAATTATCTGAAATGTCTAATTTAATACGTCCAGCGGCTTGCACGGCATCGACGATGTAAATGCCGCCAGCAGCTTTCACGATAGCGGCAATTTCGGCAACGGGCTGGATGATCCCCGTTTCATTATTGGCAGCCTGTATTGCCACGAGCGGCAGCCCGGCGCTTTTGTCGTGACGGCCGAGGGCAGCCTTCAGGGAATCAAGCTCCACTATGCCGTTTGCGTCGACCGGCAGGACAGTGACATCCTGCGGGGCAAACTGGCCACCGGACAGCATGCATGGGTGCTCCGTCCCGCTCACATAGAGATGCGACAGGCGGACCGGCGACCGCCCCATCATGTAGTGCGGCGTCAGCAGCGTCGAAGAGGCTTCTGTTGCACCTGATGTAAAGAAAACATGGTCCGGCCTGGCATTGACGAGCGCGGCAACGCTGCGACGCGCTGCTTCAACGAGCGCGCGTGCGGCCCGGCCTTCACGATGCACGGAGGATGGATTTCCGGTAATGCCGAGTGCGTTGACGACCGCATCCCGCGCCTCTTCAATCAACGGAGCACTGGCATTATAGTCCAGATAGAGCCTCTTGCCGCTCCCGTTCACCGTACCTATCTCCTAAACAAAATTCTGGAAGCGCAATTTTCTTGAATTTTCAATCAAGAAAAGCCTATTAAGCCCCCATAGGAACTGAAACTCGCTTTCAGTCTGTCGAAATTTCAAACCGGTTCTAGAAGCGGCGTCCAGCAACGTCAAGTTTCGCCGTCCAGATCCGGTCTTCCCGTTACGAGCGGAGTACACATGCCAGAAGTCATTTTCAACGGCCCTGCCGGACGCCTCGAAGGTCGCTATCAGCCTTCCAAAGAAAAGAATGCTCCAATCGCGCTCATCCTTCATCCGCACCCGCAGTTCGGCGGCACGATGAACAACAAGATCGTCTATGATCTTTTCTACATGTTCCAGCAGCGCGGCTTCACCACGTTGCGCTTCAACTTCCGCGGTATTGGACGCAGCCAGGGCGAATTCGACCACGGTGCGGGCGAACTGTCGGATGCGGCAAGCGCTCTCGACTGGGTGCAGGCGCTTCACCCCGACTCCAAGACGTGCTGGGTCGCCGGTTACTCGTTCGGCGCGTGGATCGGCATGCAGCTTCTGATGCGCCGCCCGGAAATCGAAGGTTTCATTTCGGTCGCCCCGCAGCCGAATACCTATGATTTCTCCTTCCTGGCGCCCTGCCCGTCGTCCGGCCTCATCATCCATGGCGATAACGACAAGGTCGCGCCGCCGAAGGACGTGCAGGCTCTGGTCGACAAGCTGAAGACCCAGAAGGGCATCACCATCACCCAGACCACGATTCCGGGAGCAAACCACTTCTTCACCGGTCAGGGCGATGAACTCATCGAGGATTGCGCCGAATATCTTGATCGCCGTCTGGCTGGCGAACTGGTTGAAGCGCGTCCTAAGCGCCTTCGCTAATAAACAATCCGGCAAGTCGTTTTCCAGATTTGCAGCGTCTCATCCGGCGGGTCTCCCGCCGGATTTTTCATGCGATGCTACCATCGCCGCCAAATGATTCGTCCTTTCACATCCATCTCACGAGCGTGACATGCCGGTTTATGCTATCCTCGCTATCGCCATCGTGTCCGAAGTCATCGGAACGCTCAGCCTCAAGGCGTCCGAAGGCTTTACCCGGCTGGGACCATCCATGATCGTCATCGTCGCTTATGGACTGGCCTTCTATTTTCTTTCCCTGACGCTGAAGAGCATCCCCGTCGGTATCGCCTATGCGGTCTGGTCTGGAATAGGCGTGACGCTCGTGGCCCTGATCGGGTGGCTGCTGTTCGGCCAGAAGCTCGACCTCGCCGCCGTGCTTGGCATGGGATTGATCATTGCAGGTGTCATTGTGCTCAATCTGTTTTCAAGCACCGCACAACACTGAGGCCAACGCCAGTTCCCCCCAATAGATGAAGCCAAATTACCGGTTTGCAATCCGCCAATTCGGGAGTTTCCTTGTTATTGGCGGTTGATTGGTGCTAAAGGCGGACTTATCACATGGGTGTAAGCAGCCGCTTGCGACCAGTTTCAACTTCGCCTTATCAGTCAGGGAAAAGGAATGTCCGGTTTCAAATCCGATTTTCTTCGCACGCTTTCCGAGCGTGGCTTCATTCATCAGATTTCCGATGAAAGTGGCCTCGACGAATTGTTGGCCAAGGAAACCGTGACGGCCTATATCGGCTTCGACCCCACGGCTCCGAGCCTTCATGCAGGCGGACTGATCCAGATCATGATGCTGCACTGGCTCCAGCAGACCGGCCACAGGCCCGTCGCGCTTATGGGCGGCGGCACTGGCATGGTTGGCGACCCGTCCTTCAAGGACGAAGCCCGTAAGCTGATGACAGAGGACACGATTGCCGAGAACATCGCCGGCATCAAGCGTGTCTTCGCCAACTACCTTACCTTTGGCGATGGTCCGACCGATGCCCTGATGGTCAACAATGCCGACTGGCTGCGCAACATCAACTATCTGGAATTCCTGCGCGATGTCGGCCGTCATTTCTCGGTCAATCGCATGCTTTCGTTCGATTCGGTGAAGACGCGCCTTGATCGTGAGCAGTCGCTCTCATTTCTCGAATTCAACTACATGATCCTTCAGGCCTATGATTTCGTGGAACTGAACAAGCGCCACGACATTCGCCTCCAGATGGGCGGTTCGGATCAGTGGGGCAATATCATCAACGGTATCGATCTCGGTCACCGTATGGGAACGCCACAGCTCTATGCCCTCACCTCGCCGCTGTTGACGACGGCATCCGGCCAGAAGATGGGCAAGTCGCTTGGCGGCGCCATCTGGCTGAACGCCGAAATGTTGAGTGCCTATGATTTCTGGCAATACTGGCGCAACACGGAAGATGCGGACGTGGAGCGGTTCCTGAAGCTCTACACGACACTTCCGCTGGACGAGATCGCCAAGCTGGCCGCTCTTGAAGGTGTTGAAATCAACGAGGCGAAGAAAATCCTCGCGACGGAAGTAACTGCCATGCTGCATGGTCGTGACGCAGCCGAGGAAGCCGCGGAAACGGCGCGCAAGACCTTCGAGGATGGCGAACTGTCGGAAAACCTCCCGACAGTCGGCGTTCACAAGGCAACGTTGAACAGTGGCATCGGTGTTCTGGCATTGATGGTTCTCGCTGAACTGTGCACGACTAATGGCGAAGCCCGTCGCCATGTTGAAGGCGGCGCGGTGCGCATCAATGACGAGCCGGTCAGCGACCCCCGCATGATGGTCGACGCTGGTGCCCTGAATGATCAAGGCGTCATCAAGCTGTCGCTGGGCAAGAAGCGTCACGTGCTGATCCGTCCTGCATGAGCCGGACTATCATGGAATGAACAAAGCCGGGCCTTGCGCCCGGCTTTGTTGTGAGGGGCATCGTGAAAGCTTGTAGGCGGATCACCGTTCGTTATATCCGAGCAATTGCTTGGTACGTGCTTCTATGACTTCCGCCCGGCAAGCTGGAAACGAAAGCACCTGTCCTTCACGTCCCCAATCGCCATTCGCGTAGAATTTGCAGGACGCTTCCTTGTAGCTGTTCCAAAGGCGCTGTTCGGCCAGCAAATCAGTCTTTGTCTGCCCATCAGCCTGACCGTAGGTCTTCTTCCATGCCGCGTTCAGCGCATTGTCGGCCCGCTTCACCCACGCGCCGCCACACTCCGCCCAAGCGGAGTTTGTGCCATCGGATTGCTGAATGCATTTGTCGTAGAGAGAGTCCGCATTCGCATGCACCGCCGGCAGCAAGAAAGCCAGTGTCAGAAAGAGACGTTTCATCGTGCGCAACCTCGTTCAGATCGGTCGTTTTGCGTTAGAACTCGAATATGGAGCGGAATATGCCGGGAGCGATGACTGAAATCGGGTTGACGATCACCTGGGGCTGCTTGGCGCTGCCAGCAAGCTTGTAGGTGATTCCAATCAAGCCACGGTCGCGTCCGTTGCCGAGCAGCGCACCCACGATAGGAAGTTCGCCGAACAGCCGGTTGACACCGTAAGCGGGCATGAATGTGCCGGTGATGGACATGTTGCCTTGCTGGTCATAGAGCGTTCCCTGGAAGGTCGTACCGACGGCGGGTCCTCGCACAACTCCCTTCGCCAGGTTCAGGTAGCCATTGCCCTTTTCGATCAGCGAGAAACCGCGCTCCACGTCGACACGTGATACGTCGATATCGCGTTTTACGGCCTGATTGAGACTTGTGCCCCCATCCGAGGGTGGACTGGAAACGATCTTGGCCAGACGCGGTTCGTTGATAATGGCAAAGTTGCGTGCGTCGATCTGGCCGCGCAAAGGACCGTTGCCCTGTGCTGCAAGCCCGACCGTGATCTTGCCGCCGCGCATCTTGTCATAGAAGTCGAAAAAGCGAAGAACCGCGCCAGCATCGTTCGACTGAAGCGAAATAGAGCGCGCATCGCCCTGATCGTTGTTCGTCGCCACGAATGATTCACCGGATGATGTAACAGCGTTGACCGATACGCCCGAAACCTTGCTGCCAGCACTTTCATAGGAAACATTGACGTTGCGCAGCGTTTCGCCGTTAAAGCCCCCGACCTCGTCGATCTGGGCGCTTACAACCACGCGTGGGTTGCTGGATTTGCTGCCGCTTCCGCTTTTTCCCCCAAGGTCCGAGACCTGTTTGATCAGGGCGCGCGCATCGAATTGCGAGCCGCGAACATTGACACGATAGCTGTTGCCGCTCTTCGTCGCCTTGACCGCGAGGCTATCGTTTCTGTTCAGGCGTATCTCGCTGAAATTCGCGGACTGGAAGTCGCCTTTCGCGATCGAGAGATCGCCCTTGGCGCCGAAGGCATCCCCGGAAAAAACAAGATTATGGATGTCCATCTTGCTTTTGTCGTCAGGGCTCTGGACCAAATCGAAGGTGGCTTTCGCGGGTATGCCCGCACCCTTGCGCCATCCGAGCCAGGGAAGGTCAATCTGGGTCTTGCCAAGGTCCGCCGAAACACGGCGCTTCCCGCCGTCCTCCATTCCGAGGTCAACCGACATCGGGCCCGAAAAGATGGAGTTCAGCCCCGGAAAGACCGCGTTCCGGGTCTTGTCGTCAATATCCAGCCGGACCTTCTGCTCGCGCTTGACCGGACCGGACCGATCGACCGGCTCGACCAGATTGATCTTTGCAGGAACACCGTCGAGCATCGCATCGGCGGTGATATTGGCGGCTGACTGATCGACCTTGATGCTGCCCGTCGCATCGCTGACGGACGAGCCCGCTATCGGCTTCGAAATATTGAGACCAGTAAAGCCAATATCGGCATTCCAGCGAAGCGTGCCGGGCGGCGGGTCCTTGGACACGGCAAAGTTTACTTTGACGCGCGATTTCACATCGCCAGTCACATCGCCGGGCTGAAAAGGCACACTCTTCAGGACGTCGATGGGCTTGTTCCCGGCTATTTCGGCAATGGCCGCCGCTTCGCCGGAGACACCGAGATCCAATTCGGCGATAACCGGGCGTTGCGGTCCCCACGGAATGATGAGCGTACCGTCCGACACATCAACCTTGCGGTTGTTCGGCGTATAGGCCACGCCTTTCAAAAGCTTGATCGTCGTATAGGCCCCTCGGACCGATATTTCACCCTCGGCGTCCCGCACGGGGGGCAGTTCTCCCACCACATCAAAGCGTGTGTCGACGACCCTGAAATCCGCCTTGATTTCATCGCCCGTCAATGGCGGCGGAAGGCCCGGCCCGTTGAAACGGCCGCCGGCAAGCGAAATATCGATGCGGCTATCCTTGAGCGTTCCGCCGAAAAGGTTTTTGAGCACCCATTCTCGGGCACCGTCCGCAACATCGATGGGCCAGAGATGCTTGGCGTCGGCCACAGGCATCTGGGGAATGCGCAGCAAGAAGATCATTTCCGGCGAACCGGCCCCGAAAGCCATGCTTCCCTGACCAAAGAGCTGTCCGTTCTCCGTCTGCACATCGAGATTTGCAAACTGGATGCGTTGCTGATCAGCCATGTAGCGTCCCGCTATCCGCGTTGCGAAGGATAGCGGCGGATCGGTCGATTCCGACGGCATGCTCGTCGCCGAAGTGGTGAGCACCTCAAAGCGATATGCAGGCCCGCCCGTATTGTTTTCGGTTTCCGGCTCTGGTCCAAAAGCACCGTTGAACTGTGCCTGCAAACCGCCGAGCTGCAGGCGGGATGACTTGATCTCGATTTTACGGCTTCCAACCGCATGCTCAAGATTAAGGCGAACACCCCCGCGCACGTCCTCGACCTTGCCAAGTTGCATATCCAGATCATCAATGGCGAGTTCAGTCGCGAGACGTTCGGGCTTGTCGC
This sequence comes from Brucella ciceri, assembly GCF_041930145.1. Lineage (NCBI taxonomy): Bacteria > Pseudomonadati > Pseudomonadota > Alphaproteobacteria > Hyphomicrobiales > Brucellaceae > Brucella > Brucella ciceri. Next base: position 324,208 of record NZ_JBHEEV010000002.1, read on the forward strand.
CATCTCCAGCTGACCCCATCAGGGACAAGCGAGCCGATGCCTCAAGTTCGAAATGGGCCGGATTGACACGGTTGCCGTTTATGAGGGGAGCAACTTCCGGCGGAGAACCCAGTGCAATGGGAATGTCGCGGATGTTCAGCTCAAAGCCTGCCAGGCTGTTATCGCCTGCATGTTGATCAATCTTGCCATCCAGCGCAATTTTCTTGCCCTTCCAGATGACACTACCGGTGATGCCGATCTTCCCGCCTTCTTCGATCAGGCGGGCCTCCTCGATGTCCAAAACCTGCTGCTCATCGCCAACCTTGAATGCGACGGTGCTGTTGAAAATGCCGATGACATGCGTGTCCTGCGCGCGCAAAAGCTCCAGGCTGCGGCGCATGGCAGCAAAAAGCTCGCCTGAAACCGCGTCGAAATCGAGAATGCCGTTTTGATCGTAAGGCAGCGACTTCCAGAAACCCGGCCCCTCCGTTTCCGGCATTTCAAAGGACACACCATCCACTTCAAGCTGGGCGACGCGCACCTTGCCGGTCAAAAGCGGCAGCGGCGCCAATCCGAGACGCACCGATTTGATTCCGCTGATTTCCACACCCTGCTTTGGATCGGCGATCGACACATCCCGGGCCTCTAGCGCCACATGGCTGTCCTGATCCAGCGACAGCGCCGCGCTACCGATGGAGGCCGATGCGCCTTCTCCGAGAATATGCGTCAGGCTTTTCTGCGCTTCGTCACGCAAAAGATTGCTGTCAACGCCGCTGCGAAGGATGACAAAACCGGCGCCCGTGATGAGAACCAGAAGAATGCAGACCGATAAAACTGCATGGGAACAGCGCGACAGAAATGAGCGGCTCGAACGTGCCGGGCCGGGCAAAGAGCCTCCCTCGCCATCAGCGGCGAGACGCTCGATTCTTTTCATCTCCCGCTTGCTGAAGCGGATCTTCTGCGGTTTCTCTGTCAACAACCCAGCCAGAAAAAGAGTGCCATGCCAAACGATCCCTTAGAATTTACTTTATTAAGTGATCGTAATCACCTGTTTTATAAGCAGTTCGTCACTTGTGCGACATGCATGAACTGGCAGCCTTGAGCATATCAACTACCGTCACGATGACGCCGTGAATGGTTGCACAAGCCTTGCCCGAATGCGATAGCTCAGACTGTAACAGGTGGTTTCCATCCTAATCCATAAAAGAAAGGCGCAGATATGGCTCATCCCCAAGTTGGCGATCCGGCACCCGATTTCACTCTGCCTTCGGATAATGGCGAAATCTCCCTGTCATCCCTAAGGGGCAAGCCGGTGGTCATCTACTTTTATCCGAAAGACGACACTTCCGGCTGCACCAAGGAAGCGATTGCCTTCTCCCAACTGAAGCCGGAATTCGACAAGATTGGGGTTCGCGTCATTGGCCTTTCTCCCGACAGCGCGACGAAACACGCGAAATTTCGCAAGAAGCACGACCTGACCGTCGATCTTGCCGCGGATGAAGACCGGGTAGCACTTGAAGCCTATGGCGTATGGGTGGAAAAAAGCATGTATGGCCGCAAATATATGGGCGTGGAACGCACGACGTTCCTGATCGATGCGCAAGGAAAAATCGCTCAGGTCTGGAACAAGGTGAAAGTAGACGGTCATGCCGATGTGGTTCTCGAGGCTGCACGCGCGCTTTGAACGATGACAAACAAGCCATCTTACGAACAGACGCTGCGTGGCAATGCCATCCGCGCCATATCCGCCAGCGATCTTGACGAAAAGGTCCGGCTGACACGAGAAACTGCCGCCCGCTGGTTTGGCCGCACATTGTCGGTTCGCAGTCCGCTCGATCCGCCTTTGCCCGAGCGTCCCGGACGGCCTGAAAAGCCGGAACTCGTACCTCCGCGGATGTTGAAGAAGCGATCGCTCAACACGGAACACGGGCGCATCGCCTTGATGCATGCCCTCGCCCATATCGAGCTGAACGCCATCGATCTTGCGCTGGACATTGTTGCCCGTTTCGCCGCCAAACCGATACCACGCAGTTTCTTCGACGGCTGGATGAAAGTCGCCGATGATGAAGCCCGGCATTTCACACTGCTGCGTGATCGCCTCAAGTCGTTGGGTGCGGATTACGGTGACATGCCCGCCCATGATGGGCTCTGGCAATCCGCCCACCAGACCCGCAACGATCTCGAAGCCCGTCTCGCCGTCGTGCCGCTTATTCTCGAGGCTCGCGGGCTCGATGTGACCCCATCCTTGCTGGAGAAAATGATCGAGACTGGCGATCATGACACGGCTGCAATTCTGGACGTCATCTACAATGACGAGAAAACGCATGTCGCCGTCGGCGCCAAATGGTTTCGTTTTTTCTGTGCCCGGAACAGAATCGACCCGGTCGCGAGATTTCAGGAGCTGGTGCGTGCAAATTTCCGCGGCGACCTGAAGCCGCCCTTCAACGAACTGGCACGTGCCGAAGCGGGCTTGACCCCGTCCTTCTATCGTTCGCTGTCCCCGGTATCCATCTAGCCCTTATCCCGCCGGTCCCTTCGGTAAAAACAAACCTCGTCGCACGGCCCGCGCAAGCTCCGAATGTAAAGGTCTGTTAACCCTAATAAGTTGTAATCAGGTAAGGGAATCGAGAAGGGGCATGCGGCTGGCATGACTGGGAATCAGGCGAAAACATCCACGAAAAAGGTGTTCGGAGAGCGCAAGGAACCGCCTGTCCTGATTATTGCGCGCGGCGAAAAGATCAGCCATTTCACGTTGCGCCCCTGGATGACAGTTCTTGGCGGCGCGGTGTTTCTCGCTCTCTCGGCAGGATATCTTGGCGCGACGGCTTATCTGGTGCTTCGCGATGATCTCATGAGTGCCGGCATCGCGCGCCATGCCCGCAACCAGCAGCTTTATGAAGACCGCATTTCAGCGCTTCGCACCGAAGTTGACCGTATCACCAGCCGGCAGATGCTGGATCAGCAGGTGATGGAGAACAAGGTTGCTGAACTGATGCAGCGTCAGCAGACATTGAGCGCACGTGACGGCAAACTTGCGCCACTGCTGGAACGGGCTTCGCAATTGCAGCCAATGCCGGAAATGCCTGCGGAAACGGCGCCGGATATTGAGCAGCACAGCCAGTATATCCCCAATGAAGCCCTTGCCGGGCGCGATTTCCCCGGCATCGATCCGATCATCACCGGTCCTGTGCCCGGAAAATTGCCGGCTGGAAAGCCTGATCGCCGTGCGGATGCGGGTTCGGTGGGATTGCGCCTTTCTGGCGGGATTTCGGGTGAATCAACGCTTGAAACTTCCGACAAGATACTTGCCACCATCACCCATAACCTTCATCGCATCGAAAGCGAGCAGAATGGCAAGGTTCGGGTGCTGGCCGATGCCGCCTACGAAAAAGCAGACAGCATTCTCGACACTTTGAACGCCGCCGGATTGCGTATCGAAACGCCCGGCAACGCATCTGTGGCGATGGGCGGACCGCTTATCCCGGTTTCGTCGCCCGGCACAGTCGTTAATGATTTCGACATGCAGTTGCGGAATCTCGATAGCGCGCTTGACCGGCTCGATCAGGTCCGCAAGCGTGTGAGCGCCCTTCCCCTTGCCAATCCGGCTCCAGGGAACCCCTTAACCAGCCTGTTCGGCGTGCGCCGTGATCCGTTTCTCGGTACGGCTGCTTTTCATTCCGGCATCGATTTTCGCGCAGCCTACGGCCAGACCGTAAAGTCCACCGCAGCGGGCAAGGTCGTGAAGGCGGGCCGCTTCGGCGGGTATGGCAATATGGTCGAGATCGATCATGGTAACGGCTTCTCGACCCGTTTTGCGCATCTAAGCCGGGTCCTTGTACGCGACGGGCAGCAGGTTGCCGCCGGAGTTGTTGTCGGCGAAGCGGGAAGCTCCGGACGTTCGACCGGCAGCCACCTGCATTATGAAGTCCGTGAAAACGGACGTGCAGTCAATCCGGTCAATTTTCTCAAGGTCGGAAAACAGATCGAGCCGTTACTCTGAGTTTCTGCAACGAAAAACCCGGCCGAAGCCGGGTTTTGTTTTCTATGCCGTGCAGATAGTGAGCAATCAATCGATATCGTCAATCAGTTCACCACCGCCCTGAATGCGGTTCGCGAGTGCGGCTTCCATGAACGGCGTGACGGAACCATCCAGCACTTCCTGCGGGTTGGTGCTTTCCACACCGGTGCGCAGGTCCTTGACCAGCTGGTAAGGTTGCAGGACGTAGGAGCGAATCTGGTGTCCCCAACCGATATCGGTCTTAGTAGCATTCGCAGCATCCGTCGCCGCTTCGCGCTTTTTCAGTTCCTCTTCATAGAGGCGAGCGCGCAGCATCGACCATGCCTTTTCGCGGTTCTTGTGCTGTGAGCGTTCCGCCTGGCACTGCACCACGATCCCGGTCGCAATATGCGTGATACGCACTGCCGAGTCGGTCGTGTTGACGTGCTGGCCGCCAGCACCCGAAGCGCGGTAGGTATCGATGCGAACATCTGCTTCTGTGACCTGCACGTCGATATTGTCATCGATGACAGGATATACCCAGATGCTGGCGAAGGACGTATGGCGACGGGCGTTGGAGTCATAAGGCGAAATACGGACCAGACGATGGACGCCCGATTCGGTCTTCATCATGCCATATGAGTTGTGCCCCTTGACGAGAATGGTCGCGGACTTGATGCCCGCTTCTTCGCCTTCATGCACTTCCATCACTTCGACCTTGCGGCCATTGCGTTCCGCCCAGCGCGTATACATGCGCAGCAGCATCGACGCCCAGTCCTGGCTTTCGGTGCCACCGGCACCGGCGTGCACTTCGACATAGGTGTCGTTCGCATCGGCTTCGCCCGACAGAAGCATATCGATCTGGCGACGGTCGATCTCTTCCTTCAGTTCGCGGATGGTGTTTTCCGCATCCTGAATGATCGACTTGTCATTTTCTTCCTCGCCCATGGCGATCAGTTCGATGCTGTCGTTCAGCGTCTGGGTCAGATGATTGATGCCATTGATGCTGTCTTCCAGCTGCTGGCGCTCGCGCATCAGCTTCTGGGCTTCCTGGGCATCATTCCAGAGTGTGGGATCTTCAGCTTTCTGGTTGAGATAGCCGAGACGTTTTATCGCCTGATCCCAGTCAAAGATGCCTCCTCAGCAGGCTTATGGCCTGCTGGATTTCGTCAACCAGCGTCTCGATTTCCGCGCGCATGGGCAAATCGTTCCTTCAATATCATTCTATTCAATTGAGAAGCTGAGCCGGTCGTTACGAGGCCCAGACTTTCGGGCATGGACAGACAGTCCAGGCGCCGCGGACCATAGTGAGCACGCGGCGCAGTGTAAAGGGTAAAGGCCCGTTTTTCCCGGTCAGTAAAGTCCGCCCGAACCTGAGTTGATAGCGCGGGTTGCCTGCGGCGACTGCGGCGCAACCGGAGAACCTTCGCGGAAGGAATCCATGCCAATGACCGAATAGCTGTCGGATGGTCCCGTGCCCGGCTTGAAAGCTTCCATGATCACATTCGGATCGCCCTGATTGGCACGCATACCGGTTTTCCGGTTGATAGCGATGACCGTCATGCCCTCAGGCACGCGGAAATCCACTTTCGGTGTTCCGGCCAGAGCCTGCTCCATGAAGGACTTGAACACAGGCGCTGCGAGACCGCCGCCCGTATTGCCGCGGCCAAGCGGTGTGGGCGTATCATAGCCCATGAACACGCCGACTACGAGATCGGGCGTGAAACCAACGAACCAGGCGTCCTTCTCATCGTTGGTCGTACCGGTCTTGCCAGCCATCGGGCGGTCGAGGCTCTTCAAAATCTGCGCCGTGCCGCGCTGAACGACGCCTTCCATCATCGAGGTGATCTGATAAGCGGTCATGGGATCTAGTACCTGATCACGATTATCGATCAGCGTCGGCTCGTCCTGATTGGCCCAATCCTGTGCATTGCAGCCTTCGCACTGGCGCGCATCGTGCTTGAACACGGTCTTGCCGTAGCGATCCTGAATGCGGTCGATCATCGACGGCGTTATGCTCTGGCCGCCATTCGCCATGATGGAATAGGCCGTCACCATGCGCAGAACGGTCGTTTCACCGGCACCAAGCGCCATGGAGAGAACGGGCAGCATCTTGTCGTAGATGCCAAAGCGTTCCGCATATTCAGCGACGAGCTTCATGCCCATGTCCTGCGCGAGACGCACGGTCATGACGTTACGCGACTGTTCGATACCGTAGCGTAGCGTGGACGGGCCCGAGAACTTGCCCGAATAGTTCTTCGGTGCCCAGACGCCCAGCGTACCGCCCTGATTGACTTCCAGCGGGCCGTCCAGAACCACGGAAGCCGGCGTATAGCCATTATCGAGGGCCGCAGCGTAGACGAACGGCTTGAACGACGAACCGGGCTGGCGATAGGCCTGCGTTGCGCGGTTGAACTCCGATTCCGCGTAGGAAAAGCCGCCGACCATGGCCAGAACACGGCCTGTGTGCGGGTCCATGGCAACGAGCGCACCTTCAAGCTTCGGCGGCTGTTGGAGACGGAAGCGGGATTCGCCGGACTTGGAGACATAGATAATGTCGCCCGCTTTCAGCACGCCTTCCGGTGATTTGGCGCTGGTGCGCTTGCCACCGATATTCACGATGCGCATCGCCCACTTCATATCATCGGCCGCGATGAATGCGCGCTTGCGCTCCTTGCTGCGCGAGCCCGATGCCTCAAGCGGCGGCTGCAGACCGATATCTGCGCCAGCGGCGGAAACATTGAGCACGATCGCAAGCTGCCACTCGGGCACATCCGTATAGGACTGCATGTCACCAAATGCCGTACCCCAGTCGTTGCCGAGTTCGACATTCTTCATGGGGCCACGCCAGCCGCGAGCTTCGTCATAACGCAGCAGCGCAGCCTGCAAGGACTTGCGCGCCTCGACCTGAAGGGTCGGGTTCAGCGTGGTGCGAACGGAAAGGCCACCTTCGTAAAGCGCATCGACACCATATTTCTGGATGATCTGGCGGCGAACTTCTTCTGTGAAATATTCCGAGGCAAACACGTAATGGGCGTCCGAACGTTCCTTCACGCCCAGCGGCTGCTTTTTGGCTTCGGTGGCTTCTTCCGCGGTGATGTAGCCGTTTTCGCTCATCCGGTCGATGACCCAGTTGCGGCGCTCGATAGCGCGCTCTGGCTGGCGGAAGGGGTGATAATTGTTCGGGCCCTTCGGCAAGGCGGCAAGATATGCGCTTTCGGCGATGGAAAGTTCGCCGACCGATTTGTCGAAATAAGTCAGAGCCGCGCTGGCAATACCGTAGGAACCAAGACCGAAGAAGATTTCGTTGAGGTAAAGCTCGAGAATACGGTCCTTGGAATAGGCCTGCTCGATGCGCATCGCGAGAATGGCTTCCTTGATCTTGCGATCATAGGTCTGCTTCGACGTCAGGAGGAAGTTCTTTGCAACCTGCTGCGTGATTGTGGACGCGCCTACCGGACGGCGACCTGACCCCATATTCTTGACGTTCGTCAACATGGCGCGGGCAAGGCCTGCGAAATCAAGACCATGATGCTCATAGAAGGTCTTGTCTTCAGCCGAAACGAAAGCGGCCTTCACGCGGTTCGGCACCGCCTGAATGGGAATATAAAGACGGCGCTCACGGGCAAACTCCGCCATGAGGCTACCATCCGAGGCATGAACGCGCGTCATTACAGGCGGCTCGTATTTTGCGAGCACCTCGTAATCTGGCAGATCCTTCGTGAGACTTCCGACGTAAAGGGCGACGCCACCTGCCACGAGGAGCATCAGCACCGTTCCGATCCCGAAGAAATATCCGATAAGCCTTACCATAAATGCGGAATCCTGCCTTCAGATTATTCACATGATAAGGGTCAAAGCACGAACAGCCAACCCTTTAACCCAATTATGCCATGAGGCAATCACTGGCTTAGTGACCAGCAAATGAGTCAAAGGCAAGATGGTTTACGTGTTTTTACCAATTTAACGCTGCTGCTTTCGCCTGCATGACGAAAATCCGTTAAACTGTTGCAAGCCTGCATCTTATAAGATGTAGCGCATTTAAGAGACATCGCCACAGTTCTCCACATTTCAGGGTCCCTACCCTTTGCTGAGGCTTGCGGGATGTTTCAGCGCTTCAAACGCCTTGATCGCAATCGCAAGCCTGTCCGCGAGCTTCTTGCGCCACTCGGGGTTGCTGATAAGCTTTTCGTCCTCGGCATTGGACAAATATCCGATTTCGATCAGCACTGATGGCACGTCCGGCGCGCGCAGTACCTGAAAACCGGCAAAGCGATGCGGATTGTTGATGAGGTTCACCTGCCCTTGCAGGGAGTGAATCACCTTTTCGGCAAAGCTCAGCGAAAATGTGTGCGTTTCACGCCTGGTCAGGTCGAGAAGAATGTCGGTAACCTCGGGCTGCTCCTCGGGCGCCGCACCGGCAAGGGTATCCGACTTGTTTTCCCGCTCAGCCATGGCGCGCGCTACAGAGTCCGATGCCTTGTCGGAAATCGTATAAACCGTCGCGCCGCGAATATCGTGCTGGTTGATTGTATCGGCATGGATGGAGATGAACAAATCCGCTTCATGCTGGCGGGCGATCCTCACCCTTTCGGAAAGCCGCAGAAAAGTGTCGTCCTCGCGCGTCATGAGAACCTTGATGTTCTTGTCCTGCGCCAGACGATCTCTGAGTTCCTTCCCGAACGCGAGTGTCAGGTCTTTTTCCTTGATGCCGCTAAGGCTCTCCGCGCCACTGTCAATTCCACCGTGGCCGGGGTCGATCATGATCGTGAACGGGCGAGCCGTCCCATTCTGCGACGCGGCCTGGACCGGCTTTTCATCGCGATCGGTGGAGCTGGTTATTTCCTTGCGGCCCTGCAACTCATCCGCAAATTCCCGGTCCGAGGTCGCAACGATGTCGGCCACAAGGCGATAGCCTGATGCGCTTTCGTTTTTCAGAACGCGCAAATCCTCAACCTTGAACGGACCGCGGAGTGTCAGGATGAGGCGCGAACGCCCCTTGCCCACGAGGCCGTAGCGAACGCGAGACACGAGCCCCCGGGGCTCCAGACTCTTTTCATCGAAACCGAAGCGTGTTTCAGGCAGATCGACGACAAGCCGATGCGGATTGTCGAGAAGCAGGGTCGACAGCTTGGGTTCCCTGTCGAACATGACGACGATGCGCGTCCGCAAATCGTCGCCCGCCATCCGGAAAGTCAGCGCAGCCAGCGGCGAAGTCACGCGATCGGCCGCATAGACGGAGGCGGACTGGACCAGCAGAACCGACAAAAGGGCCAACAACGCCAGAAGGCATCGCAAATTCAGCAATCGTGTCATCGCGTTTTCAGCGCTTCGAAAATGCATCGGCTGCCACAATCAGGAACATCATTTGGATGACTGGTATCAATAATCGCGATACCGGCACGTTTGTCCTGCACCCTCTCGCTCGAATACCCATTGAAACACTCGTACAGAACTACAGTTAATGAAGGATTTCCAGCCGTATTTCGACCTTGAATCGGGCCTATACTCAGCTTTCGGCGAAATTGCGATGCGAAAGTCAAATGATATTCGCACTTGTCATCGTTCAAACGACGCCATAAAAGCTATGGAAGGTTTTGGGTGAACTATCAGAATCGTTTGCCGGTTCTCTAAACAAACCGCAAGGAATGGTAGCGAAAACAGCGGCATATTCATTCGTCGCCCCCAATAACCGGCACAGAATTCAGCGGAGATGTGGCTCCCCCGCCCTCCGTTTCCATCGGCCGACTGCGCATCTTTACGTGCTGTCGCCAACGCTCGAAAAGAGCAAAGAGGTCGGCCCGGCTTTCCCGGGTCATATATGAGGTCGTTTCGTTCGGAACAGCTATGGGTCAAGCAAGACTGACCATTGCGAGCCTGAAGACCGTGATCGCCACGAGGCCATCGCGCGCGGAGGCAGCAGCTTTTGTTCCGACGAACCCAGAACCATCCGGCAGATGCAACGCAATGAGCACGACAGCCCGCAGGGTTTCGTCCGGCGCACGCGTTTTGCGTCTTCGCGCCGGCAGGAAAGACAATAATGTCCAACAAAATGCTTATAGATGCCTCCCACCCGGAGGAGACCCGGGTCATCGTTACTCGGGGCAACAAGATTGAAGAATTCGACTTCGAGTCGGAACATAAGAAGCAGCTGAAAGGCAATATCTACCTCGCACGCGTAACCCGCGTCGAACCTTCGCTTCAGGCTGCGTTCGTGGAATATGGCGGCAACCGTCATGGCTTCCTCGCATTTTCGGAAATTCATCCCGACTACTACCAGATCCCGGTAGCTGATCGCCTTGCGTTGCTTGAGGCCGAAGCCAAAGCCGCACGTGCGGAAGACGACGAAGACGAGCCGCGCGCCAAGAGTGAGCGGAGCGAGCGGAATGATCGGAATGACAGGTCTCGCCGTAACCGGCGTCGCGGACGCCGTGACGGCCAAAACGGTGACGCGCAGGCCAATGCGTCCGACAACGGATTGCCGGCGGCTGAGCCGGTTGGTCCGGCATTTGAAAATTACGTGCCCGGCACACCGGTCATGGCCCTCTCGCAAAAAAGCGATGTGATCTCAGAAGCCCTCGATAACGGCGACGAAGATGATATCGAACATGAAGAGGACATGGTCGAATCCGTTGGTTCGGAAGACGCGCTTGAAGAGCTTCCGACGCATGCGCGCACCAATCGCCGCCAGTACAATATTCAGGAAGTGATCAAGCGTCGCCAGATTCTTCTGGTTCAGGTCGTCAAGGAAGAGCGCGGCAACAAGGGCGCGGCTCTCACCACCTATCTCTCGCTTGCCGGACGCTATTCGGTTCTGATGCCGAACACCGCGCGCGGCGGCGGCATTTCGCGCAAGATCACCAACCCTCAGGACCGCAAGCGCCTCAAGGAGATCGTAAAGGAACTCGAAGTGCCGCAGGGCATGGGTGTGATCCTGCGCACGGCTGGTGCAAACCGGACCAAGGCCGAAGTCAAGCGCGACTACGAATATCTGATGCGTCTTTGGGAAAATGTGCGCACGCTGACGCTGCAATCGACGGCGCCTGCCCTCGTCTATGAGGAAGGCAGCCTGATCAAGCGTTCGATCCGTGACCTTTACAACAAGGACATTTCGGAAATCCTCGTTTCCGGCGAAAACGGCTACCGCGAGGCCAAAGACTTCATGCGCATGCTCATGCCGAGCCATGCCAAGGTCGTCCAGCCTTACCGTGAGCAGGTGCCAATCTTCACACGCAACGGCGTGGAAGCCCAGCTCGACCGCATGCTGCTGCCGCAGGTCACGCTCAAATCGGGCGGCTACCTGATCATCAACCAGACGGAAGCGCTGGTTGCCATCGACGTCAACTCGGGTCGCTCGACAAGAGAGCATTCCATCGAGGACACGGCGCTCCAGACCAATCTGGAAGCTGCCGAAGAGGTTGCGCGCCAGCTGCGCCTGCGCGACCTTGCCGGCCTGATCGTCGTCGACTTCATCGACATGGAAGAAAAGCGCAACAATCGCGCTGTCGAAAAGAAGATGAAGGACTGCCTGAAGGATGATCGCGCCCGCATTCAGGTGGGCCGCATCTCGCATTTCGGCCTTCTGGAAATGTCGCGCCAGCGTATCCGTGCATCCGTGCTCGAAAGCACGATGCAAGTCTGCCCGCATTGCGGCGGCACCGGCCATATCCGCTCGGATTCCTCCATGGCGCTGCACATCATTCGCGGCATCGAGGATTATCTGCTGCGTCATTCCGGTTTCGACATTCACGTCCGCACACCGGCTTCGTCGGCGCTTTATGTCCTCAACCACAAGCGACAGCTTCTGGCTGATCTGGAAGGACGCTTTGGTGTAGCGATCAGCATTGACGCCGATGAGAGCGTCGGCCACCAGCATTTCGTCATCGACAAGGGTGCGCCGTCCACACGGCCTATCACCCAGCCGCCGGTGCAGCCGATGGCCTATATCGAGGACGATATCGAAGATCCGGAAATCCCGGTCGATGAGGACGAAGCGGAAGAAGAAACGAAGGCTGATGTTCAGGCTTCTGAAGAGCGCGGTGAAGAAGGTGACCGCAAGCGCCGTCGTCGTCGCCGTCGTCGCGGCGGTCGTGATCGCGAGGGCCAGGAGCAGTCCGCGAAGTCCGATTCCGTCTCTGAAGAATCGTCTGACGAAGACGATGATGCAGATGAGTCTCAGCAGACATCTTCCAATGCTTCCTTGAGCGAGGAAGATCGTCGCAAGAAGCGCCGCCGCGGTCGCCGGGGCGGTCGCAAGAATCGTCGCGACGATGAACCGCGTGCGCGCAAGGTTCCTGATCCCGAGTTTGTCGGTTACACGCCGGTCCTGCCGGTAAAGATCGAGGAAACAGTAGTCGAAGAAATAGCAGCCGTAGCGGTCGAACCAGCTGCAGAAGCCGTGGAAACGCCTGCTCCAGCGGTAGAACCGGTGGCCGAAGAGAAGCCAGCCAAGCCTGCACGCAAGCCCCGCGCCCGCAAGTCTGCCAAGACTGAAGATGCGGCTGAAGAGGTTGTTGTAGCCGAGGCAGAGGAAAAGCCTGCGAAGCCCGCCCGCAAAACCCGCACTCGCAAGAAGGCGGTCGAAGAGACTCCTGCCGAACCGGTAGCGGTTGAAGCCAACGACGAACCCGAAGCAGAAGCGGAAAAGCCCAAGCGGCGTACCCGCCGAGCAGCGGCAAAGCCAGCGGCCGAAGTCGAAGACACCGTAGCGGTTGAAGCTGACGTGGCGACGATTGCCGAACCGGAGAAGAACGCGGAACCTGTTGTGACCTCAAGCGAAAGCGAAGAGCAGAAGCCCAAGCGCGCCGGCTGGTGGCAGAAGAAGGGCTTCTTCTGAGAACCGCTTCAGGATTGAAATGAAAAAACCGGCGGAAACGCCGGTTTTTCTTTGCTTTAGAGCGGTTCCTGCTCTGACAGAGTCGCCGGAACCGCTTTAACTATTTGTTTTATCGCATTATCCAACGCATCGAAGCGAGTTAAGAAATCAGTCCAGTGAACTGATTTCCCCGCGTAGACGTTTCACACTTTTGCTGGAAATGCTCCAGAAGCTTGGTTTTCCAAGGCCCGAGCCGGGGTTCAGGCCCTCTGCTGTGGCAACCAGTCTTCAAGCCGGCGAACAGCCTCTTCCATTTCCTCGATCTTGCCCGCATAGGAAAAGCGCATCGTCCGATGGCCGTCCAGCGGGTCGAAATCGCGTCCCGGTGTTGCTGCAATATTGATTTCGGCGATCATCCGGCGGGCAAATTCCATACTGTCGTTGGTGAAACGCGATACATCGCAATAAGCATAAAAGGCCCCATCCATCGGCGCAGCAAGGCTGAGGCCGATACGTGGGAGATGATCCAGCAGGATCAGCCGGTTCTGGCGATAGCGATCCTTCACCCGTTCAAGTTCCGCCGTTGCATGGAAGGCTTCGATGGCGGCGCGCTGCGAAAGCTCCGGCGCGGAGATATAAAGGCTCTGGCTCAGCCGCTCGATGGCGCGCGTATCGCTTTCGGGCAAAACCATCCAGCCGATACGCCAGCCGGTCATGCAGTAATATTTGGAGAACGAGTTGATGACGGTCACATCGTTGGAAATCTCCAACGCGGTGACATCATCCGTCTCGTAGGAAAGCCGGTGATAGATTTCATCCGAGATCACCCGGATACCCAGATCGCGAGCCGTTTCGATGATCGCCTTGAGTTCCGGCTTGTCGATGACAGCGCCGGTAGGATTAGCCGGGCTTGCAAACAGAACGCCCTTCAAAGGTTTCTCGGCATGCGCCGCCGCAAGCGCTTCGGCGGTCAATGACGCCGAGGTTCCATTGCCAGTCGGTATTTCCACGACCTCAAGGCCAAGCGCCGTCAATATATTGCGGTAGGCGGGATAGCCAGGGCGTGTAATGGCAACCCGGTCGCCCGGATCGAAATAGACGACAAAGGCCAGATTGAAGGCAGCCGATGAGCCAGTGGTTACGGCAATGCGTTCCGGCGAGACCGAAATCCCGTAGTGATCGGCATAATGCGCAGCAATCGCCTCCCGCAGTTCAATCAGCCCCAGAGCGTCCGTATAGCCGATGCGCCCGTCCTTCAAGGCGCGTTCGGCAGCTTGCCGGACGGCGGCAGGTGCGGGATCGGCTGGCTGGCCTACCGCCATGGAAATGATCGGATGCCCGGCTGCACGACGGCGGTTGGCCTCTGCCAGAACGTCCATGGCGTGAAAGGGCTCAACTGCGCTGCGGCTGGAAAGAGTGACCACCATTACTTCCAAAAAATTGCGAATGTCGCTTTCTGAACCCGCCGTATAATCGCCGGATTGCTAAAGCAACAGCACCTTTCGAGAAAATACGACCAAATAGATTATCCCAACCTCCGCCTATCGGTGATTGAAAGCAAAGGCTATAAGATTCGCGCCGGTTTGAAGAAGGAAGAGCAGCACGATGGGGATGATGACTTCACCTTTCCCAGCCAGAAGATTTTCTTTCCATAGGATGGTCAGACGTTCGGTCGCTGTAATGGCCGCGGCGTCCATAGCCGTCACCAGTGCCCTGCCCGCATTCGCGCAGTCGCGCGGGGGTGGCGTTCCCATCGTTCGAGACGCGGAAATCGAGGCCCTTGTTGCCGATTATGCCGCGCCGATCCTCAAGGCGGCCGGACTGGGCGGCCGCGGCGTTCGCGTCATCCTGGTCAATTCGCCGAGTTTCAATGCCTTCGTTGATGGACGCCGTATTTTCATCAACACAGGCGCAATCATGCAGGCGGAAACACCCAATGAAATCATCGGTGTGATCGCGCACGAATCGGGCCACTTGGCCGGCGGCCATCAGGAGCGCCTGCGCGAACAATTGAGCCGGGCTCGCAATATGGCGATCATCGGCATGCTGCTGGGCGTTGGCGCGGGTGTGGCCGGTGCCGCAAGCGGTAGCGGCAACGCGGCAGGCGCCGGCGCGGGCATCGCAATGGGTTCGGGCGAAATGGCCATGCGCAGTGTGCTCAACTATCAGCGCACCGAGGAAATGACCGCCGATCGCCTCGCCGTGAACTATCTTAATGCCACCGGGCAATCCACCAAGGGAATGCTCGATACTTTCGAGCGCTTTGCATCGGCCTTGTCGCTTACCGGCACACAGATCGATCAGTACCGCATCAGCCACCCATTGCCGCGTGAGCGCATTGCCAATCTGGAAGAGCTTGCGAGAAAGAGCCCCTATTTCAACAAAGCCGATTCACCGGCCCTGCAGTTGCGTCACGATATGGCGCGCGCGAAGATCGCCGCTTATTCGGGCAATATGGGCGCCCTTCAACGCATGTTCCGCAATAATCCCGGCGGCCTCCCTGCCCGTTATGGCAATGCCATCACGACATTCCTGAACGGCTCGGCCCGCGCCGCACTGCCCAAGTTCGACGCCTTGGTCAAGGAGCAGCCGAAGAGCCCATATTTCCAGGAAATGCGCGGCGAAGTCCTGCTGAAAGCAAACGATGCTTCGGGAGCGGCAAAGGCTTTCCAGAAGGCCGTTTCGCTCGATCCGCGTAAATCGCCGCTGTTGCGCATGAGCTATGGGCGCGCCCTTATGCTCACCGGCGCCAAGGCGAACATGCCAACGGCGATCAAGGAGATCAAGGCCGGCATCGCATCCGATCCGGAGTTTCCGGGCGGCTATGCCTATCTCGCACAGGCATACGGCCAGCAAGGCGACATGGCGCTCGCAGACCTCGCCACAGCCGACATGAACTATTATTCTGGCAAGCTTCAGCAGGCCCAGATATTCGCCATCCGCGCGCAAAAGCAGATGAAGCCCCGCTCTCCGGAGTGGCTTCGTGCGCAGGACATCATCAATGCCAAGAAAAGCAAGTAAGGCGACAATTTACGCCTGACGCCGATATTCAAGACAGATTGGAATTTGGAATGAAGAACGCAGTTTCCATAACAGTTGCCAGTGGCATTGCGGGCATTGCCGCCCTTGCATTGGGTTATTACGCGGGAACCGCCCGGCAAGCTCCGGCGCCCGCCCCCGTGGAAACCCCTGCCGCGGCGCCTGTGGTGATGAACCAGCAGGCCATCGAGAACGTCGTGCGCAATTATCTGATCCAGAATCCGGAACTGATGCTGGAAGTGCAAAGTGCGCTTGAAACCAAGCAGGCACGTGCAGCCCAGGAACAGATCAAGCAGGTATTGGCCGCCAATCGCAGCTCCCTTTACGATCCGAAGCATGATGCGGTCTTCGGTAATCCGGACGGCGACGTGACTGTTTACGAGTTCTTCGACTACAATTGCGGTTACTGCAAGCGGGCCCTGCCCGACATGGAAGCGATCCTGAAAACCGACAAGAATGTGCGGTTCGTCATGAAGGAATTTCCAATCCTCGGACCGGATTCCGCCAAGGCGCATGTCGTGGCACAGGCGTTCAGAGCGTTGATGCCGGAAAAATATGCTGAGTTCCACGAAGTACTGTTGGGCGCGCAAGAGCGCGCTACGGAAGAATCCGCCATCGCCGATGCCGTGAAACTGGGAGCCGATGAAACACAGCTGCGCGAAAAAATGAAGGACCCGGCCATTACCGGCGCATTCCAGCAGACCTATCAGTTGGCTCAGCAGCTGAACATCACCGGCACGCCATCCTACATCATCGGCGATGAACTGGTTCCCGGCGCGATCGGCGTGGATGGGCTGGTCGAGAGAATCGCCGCAGCGCGCGCCGGCGCGAAAAACTAGGCAGCGGGTTCGCGGCTTGACGGATCACATTTGTGAAACAGTTTAAGCTGCGGCATTCGACAGCTGTATCAGATGAAGAGAATTACCGTGTTGCCTGCCTTATTTTGCAAAGAATAGCGGGAAAAACCGGTTCGGCAAAACATCTGCAATGATTTAGAGGGTTTCGGCTTGCGTCCAAGCCCTCTATATGGAATGCGAAGTATACCGAAATTTCGTGGTAGTGCGTTATCAGTCGCGGACGGATATGGCAAAAACGGTTTTTGTTTTGAACGGCCCCAATCTCAACCTTCTCGGCAAACGAGAACCGGGGATATACGGTGTTGCAACGCTCGAGGATATCGAAGCGAGTTGCAAGCGTGAGGCTGAACAGCTCGGACTTGATGTCGATTTCCGTCAGTCCAATTACGAAGGCGATCTGGTGACCTGGATTCAGGAAGCGGGCGATAAAGACGCCTATGTCCTCATCAATCCGGCCGCCTATAGCCACACTTCGGTTGCTATTCATGATGCGATCCGCTCGGCCAAGGTAAAGGCTGTGGAAGTGCATCTTTCGAACATACATGCGCGTGAGGCTTTCCGGCATCACTCCTATGTATCCGCAGTCGCCAAAGGCGTTATTTGCGGCTTTGGCGCGGAAGGATACCTGCTCGGTCTGCGCGCGCTTGCGGCAATTGCCAAAGAAGAAGAAAACAACGGGCAAAGCGTTAAAGGGGCCTGATATGTCCAGCAAAAACTCCGTCATCGACAAGGAAACCATCCGCGACCTGGCGGATATCCTCAATGAAACCGACCTGACCGACATTGAAGTCGAGCACGGCGACCTGCGTATCCGCGTTTCACGCAAGGTTACGGTTCAGGCCGCAGCGACTGTTATGCCTGCCGCAGCGCCTGTTGCAGCCGCTCCTGCGCCGGTTGCAGCCGCCGCCGAACCGACAAAGGCCGATCTGTCGAAGAACGCCGTTCCGTCACCGATGGTTGGCACCGCTTATCTCGCTCCCGCTCCGGGCGCCCGCAACTTCATCGAGGTTGGCGCGCAGGTGAAGGAAGGCCAGACGCTCCTCATCATCGAAGCCATGAAGACGATGAACCAGATTCCGGCCCCGCGCGCCGGCACTGTGAAGGCCATCCTCATCGAAGACGCTCAGCCGGTTGAATTCGGTGAGCCGCTCGTCGTAATCGAATAAGATAGCAGATTACGGCTTATTCAATGAACGGGCAGCAAAGCGCAATGTTTCAAAAGATACTCATAGCCAATCGTGGCGAAATCGCTCTTCGCGTGCTCAGGGCTTGCAAGGAACTGGGCATCAAGACCGTCGCCGTCCACTCCACGGCCGACGCCGACGCGATGCATGTGCGCCTGGCAGACGAAAGTGTGTGCATCGGCCCGCCGCCGTCGCGCGACAGCTATCTGAACATCCATCAGATTGTTGCTGCCTGCGAGATCACCGGCGCCGACGCAATCCATCCGGGTTACGGCTTCCTGTCGGAGAACGCCAAGTTTGCGGAAATCCTCGAAGCACACGGCATCACCTTCATTGGCCCCACCGCTTCGCATATCCGTATCATGGGCGACAAGATCGAAGCCAAGCGCACTGCAAAGCGCCTCGGCATTCCGGTCGTTCCGGGTTCCGATGGCGGTGTGACGGACGACGTGGAAGCTGCCCGCATCGCCAAGGAAATCGGCTATCCGGTCATCATCAAGGCTTCGGCCGGTGGTGGCGGACGCGGCATGAAGGTTGCCCGCAGCGAGGAAGATCTTTCCATCGCTCTTGCAACCGCCCGCTCCGAAGCCGGCGCAGCCTTCGGCGATGACGCAGTTTACATCGAGAAATATCTCGAAAAGCCGCGTCACATCGAAGTCCAGGTCATGGGTGACGGGGCTGGCAATGCCATCCATCTGGGCGAACGCGACTGCTCGCTGCAGCGCCGCCACCAAAAGGTCTGGGAAGAAGCCAACTCACCGGCGCTCAATGCCGAGGCACGCGACAAGATCGGCATGGTCTGCGCCAATGCCTGTGCGGAACTGGGCTATCGCGGTGCGGGAACAATCGAGTTCCTCTATGAAGACGGCGAATTCTATTTCATTGAAATGAACACGCGTCTCCAGGTGGAGCATCCGATCACGGAAGCCATCACCGGCATCGATCTTGTTCACGAACAGATTCGCGTTGCTGCCGGTCTCGGCCTGTCGGTAAAGCAGAAGGATATCCGCTTCTCCGGCCATGCAATCGAGTGCCGTATCAACGCGGAAGATCCGCTGACATTTGCGCCCTCGCCGGGCCTGATCACCCATTATCACACGCCGGGCGGCCTTGGCATCCGCGTGGATTCGGGCGTCTATTCCGGTTATCGCATTCCGCCATATTACGACAGCCTTATCGGCAAGCTCATCGTGCATGGTCGCAACCGCGTTGAATGCATGATGCGCCTGCGCCGTGCGCTGGATGAGTTCGTGGTGGATGGCGTGAAAACCACCCTGCCTCTCTTCCAGGACCTGATTGCCAATCAGGATATTGCCAACGGCGACTACGACATTCATTGGCTGGAAAAATATCTGGCCAAGAAAACCAAGAGCGAAAGCGCCTGACGAAAGTGACCGCAGGAGTGTCCCCGGACGACTATTCAATCGAACCGGAGCTGCTCCTGCGGGCCTACGCCACGGGAATATTTCCCATGGCCGAAGAAGCCGACGATCCGGAAGTCTTCTGGGTTCGTCCCGAGAGGCGCGGCGTTATCCCCCTCGATGGCTTCCATATTCCCAAAAGCCTCCAGAAAACGATCCGACAGGGCATTTTCGACATAAAGCTCGATAGCGATTTCGATGGCGTGATCGAAGGGTGCGCCAGCGGAACTGGTGAGCGCGCGCGCACTTGGATCAATGGTCCCATTCGCGAGGCCTACCGAAAACTGTTCGAGATCGGGCATTGCCACACGGTCGAAGCGTGGCATGACGGCAAGCTTGTCGGCGGACTTTACGGCGTCACGCTCGGACGCGCCTTTTTCGGCGAGAGCATGTTTACGCGCAAGCGGGATGCGTCCAAGGTCTGCCTGGCCTATCTGGTCCAGCATCTGGTCAGCCGAGGCTTCGTTCTTCTCGACACACAGTTCACCACGCCGCATCTTGAGAGATTCGGCGCCGTGGAAGTTCCAAGGAAGAAATATGAGAAACTGCTGGAAACGGCGCTCGACGGAATAGCGCGTTTCTAGCACCGCCTACGGCTTGCAGAGAATGATGCGCAACAAAAGGCTGGTTTATTTGCGCTGATCCGGCGGCGGCACTTCCGACTTCTGCTTGCAGTCCTTCAGCCAGACGTCATAGATCGGGTGCTCGACAGCATTGAGGCCGGGGCTGTCGGCAAACATCCAGCCGGTGAAGATACGGCGTATTTTCCGATCCAGCGTGATCTCATCGACCTGAACGAAGCCGTCCGTGCGTGGCGCTTCACTCTCCGTACGCGAATAACAGACTTTCGGCGTCACCTGGAGCGCGCCGAACTGAACGGTCTCATTGATGTACACATCAAAGGTCGTGATGCGGCCTGTGATTTTGTCGAGACCCGAGAACTCCGCAACCGGATTGGTAATGCGTTCGGCCATCGCTGCCTGAAAGCAGCTGGCAGTCGCCATGAACGAGATCAGGGCAAGCTGAACAGCCCTTTTGATCGAGTTTTTTCCGTTGCCGGGAGATTGCTTCGTCAAAACGGAGATCCGCATCCAAAGGGTTAAATTAAGCTGGAACAATTCCTAAGCATGAATTGTGACGATTCGTTGCCCTGTCGCAAGCCGCAATGCAGCCCCGGAGCGTGAAGCAAACCATCTATCCTCAAGCCTTTTCGCGATGGCGTCAAAAGGCGGACATAAGAAATCCGGCGCGGATTAACGCGCCGGACAAGAACCGAAACAGATTATCAGTTGCCCGGCGTCCAGGCATCATACTCGCCGGTCACACGCGGACGTTCCGCAGGCTCCGCACCCGGACGGGCAATGGCGCCCTTCGGACGATAAGCCAGCGGAGAACCGGTGAGGTTCTGCAGATGCGGCTTCTGCCATTCGCGCGGACGATAGTCTTCCTTGGACGGCGGCGTATCGACCCGATGATGCATCCAGCCGTGCCAGCCGGGAGGAATAGCGCTTGCTTCCGCATAGCCATTGAAGATTACCCAGCGGCGCGTGCGGCCTTCGGAATCCTTGCCGCCCTGATAATAGATATTGCCGAACTCGTCCTCACCGACGCGCTCGCCCTTGCGCCACGTATGAAACCGCGTGCCGAGCGTCTGACCGTTCCACCAGGTGAAAACTTGCGTAATAAATTTCTTCATGACCTATTCCAGATCCATCATTGCCACGGGTGATCGGAACCACCGGGTTTTCTTGCTTATGGCCCTATCGTCCGGCCATGGCAAGGGTCAAGTTGCCGCTGTCACAAGAGTATGAAGAGCCAAAGCGCTGCGCGCTCCAGGCTTTTATATTTCCGCATGTCCTGATCCCCAAAACGTTCCCGCTTTCGAGAGACACGCTTTACATGCTCCAGCCTTCGAGTGACTTTTCCATCACCAGCACAGGTTCCTTGCAATTGGGATCGCCCCAATCTTCATTACGGCCGACCTTGCTGTAGCCCTTGCGCTCATAGAAATTCACCGCTTTGGTGTTTCTCTCGATCACTTCGAGCTTCATCGTCCGGACGCCGGGAAAAGCCATCTCGATTTCAGCGAGAAGCATCGTCCCGATACCCTGAACCTGAGCATCGGGGCGAACATACAGCTGATGCAGCGAAGCCTTGCCTTCTTCCGACTGACTGGCAAAAGCCATTCCGTCGATGCCACCATTGCCGTTATCGGCAACAATGAACTCTGAGTAAGGCTTCTTGAGATTGGCCTTCAGCACGGCGATGCTGTGCCACTGGGCGGTAACGGCATTCACCATTTCCCGCCCGAGAAGATCATCGAAGGTCGCGTGCCAGGTCGATACGAGCAGTTCGTTTACTGCCTTGAGATCGGCTTCTGTCGCGCTCCTGACCCACATTACTCTTCGATCCCGAGCTTGGCCTTGACCAGTTCGTTGACTGATTGCGGGTTGGCCTTGCCGCCCGTTGCCTTCATGACCTGACCGACGAACCAGCCAGCCAGTGTCGGCTTGGCTTTCGCCTGCTCGACCTTCTCCGGGTTGGCGGCGATAACGTCGTCGACGGCCTTTTCGATGGCGCCGGTATCCGTGACCTGCTTCATGCCGCGTTCTTCAACGAGCTTCTTCGGGTCTCCGCCTTCATTCCAGACGATCTCGAAAAGGTCCTTCGCGATCTTGCCGGAAATCGTGCCTTCCTTGATGAGATCAATGATCGCGCCGAGCTGATCAGGAGTAATCGGCGATTCCTCGATGTCCTTACCTGCCCGGTTCAGCGCGCCAAGAAGATCGTTGATGACCCAGTTTGCAGCAGCCTTCCCGTCGCGACCGGCAGCAACTGCTTCATAGTAGTCAGCAATCGCCTTCTCGGTCACGAGGATGGAGGCGTCGTAAACGGAAATGCCCTGTGTTTCCACGAGGCGCTGCTTCTTGACGTCCGGCAATTCCGGCAGTTCTGCGGCCAACGCGTCGACGAAGGCCTGATCGAACTCGAGCGGCAGCAGATCGGGATCGGGGAAATAACGGTAATCATGCGCTTCTTCCTTGGAGCGCATCGAACGTGTTTCACCCTTAACCGGATCGAACAGGCGTGTTTCCTGATCGATGGAACCGCCATCCTCAAGAATCGCTATCTGGCGGCGCGCTTCATACTCGATGGCCTGGCCGACGAAACGGATCGAGTTGACGTTCTTGATTTCGCAGCGCGTGCCGAATTCGCCACCGGGACGACGAACGGAAACGTTCACGTCGGCGCGCATCGAGCCTTCGTCCATGTTGCCGTCGCAGGTGCCAAGATAACGGACAATCGTGCGCAGCTTGGTGAGATAGGCGCGCGCTTCATCCGACGAGCGCAGGTCCGGCTTCGACACGATTTCCATCAGCGCCACGCCTGAACGGTTCAGGTCGACATAGGACATGGTCGGATGCTGGTCGTGCATGGACTTGCCCGCATCCTGCTCCAGATGCAGGCGCTCGATGCCGATTTCCACGTCTTCGAACTGGCCCTTATTGTCCGGGCCGACCGAAATCATGATCTTGCCCTCGCCGACGATCGGCTGCTTGAACTGCGAAATCTGATAGCCCTGCGGCAGATCTGGATAGAAATAGTTCTTGCGGTCGAAAACCGACTTCAGATTGATCTGGGCATTGAGCCCGATGCCCGTGCGAACCGCTTGCTTGACGCATTCCAGATTGATGACCGGCAACATGCCCGGCATGGCCGCATCAACCAGAGAAACATTGGAATTAGGCTCCGCACCAAACGAAGTGGAGGCCCCGGAAAACAGCTTGGATTCTGACGTGACCTGCGCATGGACTTCCATGCCGATGACGACTTCCCAGTCGCCCGTGGCGCCGGAAATGAAGCGTTTCGGTTCTGGCGTGCGCGTATCAATAAGGGTCATAGTAACTCGTCTATCTCTTCCTGTGCGACGCAATGCGCAGCAAAAATTCTATCTGACTTTGGCTAAAACAAACGGCGAAGACTGGCAAGCCTTCTCTGCCCTTCAGCGTGATTTGCTCAAGCTTTCGTTTGCAGCTTCGCAGCCGGGACTTCGCTAAAACCTAGACGCCTGTAAAGTTTTTCGGCGCCAGAAGGGTTATTCCGCTCCACTTTCAAACTAACCGTTGTCTGACTGCGGCGGAAGAAAAGGCGAAGCACATGAACCAAAAGCGCTTCCCCCAAACCTTCCCGCCGCCTGCCTGGATCGACAACCAGATCCTTTATGAAAGCACTATTCCAGCACTGCACAAATGCGACAGACCGATGGGACTGATCGAGAACCAGAACGGCCAGCTCGGGATCGTACTCGCTATCGGTTATCAGCCCATTGTACCAGTTGTCGAAACCGGCAACCGAACCGCCACCACCGGCATAGGCACGAACCAGCAAATCATGGGTGGCGCGTGCATACTCGTGAGAGAACGCGGCTATGCTGACATTAGCTGGCCATGCAGGTTGGCATGGCTCTTCGTGCATCGTCAGTTCCAGATGGAGATATGGCAGCCCATTCATGTCACACCCTCGACCGCGAATTGCACTCGAAATGAAAAGGCCGCGCAGTGCGCGGCCTTTCATATAATTCAAACCAGGAAGAATTAAGCCTCTTCGGACTTGTCTTCGTCGGCCTTCTTCTTCGGAGTGGCCTTCTTCTTCGCGGCAGCCTTCTTGGCAGGCTTTGCTTCCGAAGCTGCATCTTCGTCTTCAGCCGTCAGCTCTTCCTTCGAAACCTTCTTGTCGGTCACGCTGATGTTGGCGAGCAGATGGTCGACCACCTTTTCTTCGAAGATC
This sequence comes from Brucella ciceri, assembly GCF_041930145.1. Lineage (NCBI taxonomy): Bacteria > Pseudomonadati > Pseudomonadota > Alphaproteobacteria > Hyphomicrobiales > Brucellaceae > Brucella > Brucella ciceri. The sequence goes on from NZ_JBHEEV010000002.1 coordinate 348,288, forward strand.
GGGGCGCGCAGGTTGGCAACGGCATCCGGCGTCTTGCGCAGGAATTCGTAGATTTCCTTTTCCTGGCCCGGATAGCGACGAACCTGGTCGTAAACAGCGCGCTGCAGTTCTTCTTCCGTTACTTCCACGCCTGCCTTCTCGCCGATTTCGGAGAGAACGAGGCCAAGACGAACGCGACGTTCAGCAAGCTTGCGATATTCTTCGCGAGCGGCTTCTTCGGTGGTTTCTTCGTCTTCGAACGTGCGGCCAGCCTGCTGCAGGTCGAAATTGATCTGCTGCCAGATGTTGTTGAACTCAGCGTCAACAAGCTTCTGCGGCGTTTCGAACTGGTAGTCGCCGTCCAGTGCGTCGAGGATCTGACGCTTTACCTTCTGGCGGGTGATCTGGCCGTACTGGCTTTCGATCTGTTCGCGAACAACCTGACGCAGACGCTCAAGCGATTCGATGCCGAGCTTCTTTGCGGTTTCGTCATCAAGAACGAGTTCGTTCGGCTTGGCAACTTCCTTGACCTTGATGTCAAAGGTAGCTTCCTTGCCGGCCAGGTGAGCGGCGCCGTATTCAGCCGGGAACGTAACGTTGATGACCTTCTCGTCGCCAGCCTTGAGGCCAACGAGCTGCTCTTCGAAGCCCGGAATGAACTGGCCGGAACCGAGAACAAGCTGTGCGTCGTTGTCGGCGCCGCCTTCGAACGGCTCGCCGTCGAGCTTGCCGAGGTAATCGATGGTAACGCGATCTTCGTTTTCTGCCTTGCCCTTCTTGGTTTCGAAGGTGCGGGTCGAAGAAGCGATGCGCTTGACCTGCTCGTCGACTTCCTCATCGGAAATATCGACGACTTCACGGGTAACGGCGATCTTGGAGAAGTCCTTGACTTCGATTGCCGGCAGAACTTCGTAGTTCAGCGAGAAAACGAAATCGGCCTTGCCGTCGAGAACCTTTTCGGCCTCTTTTTCGTCTTCCGACATGATGACTTCAGGCTGGGTAGCCGACTTTTCGTTACGGTCAGCGAGAATCGAGCGCGACGAATCGTTGAGGATTTCGTTGACGATCTCGGCCATGAAGGACTTGCCGTACATCTTGCGCAGATGACCTGCAGGAACCTTGCCCGGACGGAAGCCGTTGATCTTGGCGCGACCGCGCGCAGTTTCGAGCCGCTCCGAGAGCTTGGCTTCGAGGTCCTTGGCCGGAACCACGACTTTGATCTCGCGCTTCAGCCCTTCATTGAGCGTTTCGGTAACCTGCATGTTCAAACCTTCACTTCTTGTCATTGTCCCGCCGTCACCGGCATTCTTGCCTTGTCGCGGGAGAGAAATTCTTTTGCCTTATGGCAGTTGGTGCGGATGGAGGGACTCGAACCCCCACGGTCTCCCGCCAGAACCTAAATCTGGTGCGTCTACCAATTTCGCCACATCCGCTTCTGAACCGAAGCGCATTCCTCAGAACACACCATCATTCGTCTCAGATATTGAACCGCCCCTCGAAAGCGCGCGTCTCTATATCATCCAATTTTCCCGGTTCAAAGGAAAAAAGCCACCTTCCCCGTAGAGAATTACCGGGTTCGATCTGGCTGCCCTTTTCCGCCTCTATATAGCGATCCTGTAACATCAGCCAACCCTTTTCAAAAAGGAGGTGCCGTCAGGGTCAATATAGCGGCTCCTGATAGAGCTGCCTTCCATCGTCTTGCAGGGCTTTGATGACCGGCGCGCCTTTCGGATCGACGGCAACGACAGCGGTGATGCGACGCTCTCGCTGGCTGTCCTCGATCGCCCGTCCCTGCCCTTCAGGTACATAATATCGTTCGATGCCGAAATTGAGACGAACATTCGATTGCGGATCATCGGATATGGAATAGGCGGCTTCGCCGCGAATCTGCACTTCGTCCGCAGCAAGGTCCGAAAGAGGAGCGAAAGAAGCGCGTGACAATCGCGCTATGCCGTTGGCGTCGGGCTTTACCGCCACATAGACGGCTCGCGAACCGGCGAAAGGCGTACCGCCGATCTCCTTTCGCGCGAGGCTGGAAATCTCGTAGCCAAGAACGACATAATCACCACGCATCAGATCACGCGGGTCGAAAGGCTCCGTCTGGAGCGTCACTTCCGCGCCGGAGCGCAGGATCGAGGCGCGCTTTTCAATGGCAGCATAAAGAATGCCCGTTTGCAGCAATGCGGTTATGGCCGCACCCACATAGAGCCATCTGAACCGGGTGGTCATGGATGCACCTCCACGCTGCTTTTCCTTCCGAAACGGTTCTCCATGCGCCGCACGAATGCCGCCAGCAGCAGGACCAGAATGCCCGCAGTCAGGAAGAAGCCGGAGGTGCCGATCATCGTGCCGACCGTTTCGAAAGCCAGATAGAGAACCTGGATCGAAAACGCGGCATAGGCGATGGAGCGCAACCCGCCATTATTCCGCCCTGCTACGGCAATCGCTCCGATCGCGAGCGCCAGAATGAAGATGCTATATACTATATCCCGGTCCAGACCTGCGGAGATGCTGGAATAGGAGAACATCTGGTTGAGCTGAAGCGTGACGAGCGACAGCAGCGCCAGAAGCAGGCCATAGGCCGCGAGCGGATGAGCGAAGCGGGTCAGTCTCTGCATTGTTGCATGGACAAAACCGTCGGCCAGTATGAGGCCTATACCCACGATCAGCATAAGCACCAGCACGGTATTGCTTTCGCGCTCGGCATAGATGAGCAAAGACCAGCCTATGGAGAACATCGCCCACAGGTGCGCCGCATCCCGCGAGCGCGTGAATAACGCCGCAGCGGCACCGAACGCCAATAGCAGCGGCCCGACCCAGCGATAGGTCAAGTCATCATAAGATGACGTGTCGAACACATATGTCGAAAGATAGAAGCAGGCGACGCCTGCCCCAAATGCAGCCAGCACCGGGGCGCGCAGAAGAAAGGCCGAAATCAGGACACCGACAGACCAGTAGATTGCCGCGGAATGGATGTCGCCGGACAAATGATACATTTGCCCTACAAGCGCCAGCCCCGCTCCGAAGGATGCAGCGCCCACAATATAACATACTGGCGGAAACAGCTTGTCACCCCGCGCTTGCCGCCACGCACCACCGAGATAGCTTGCCCATATAAGAACGAATATGAGGCTGATGCGCATAAGACGCGGCATTTCCTGCCAGTTGGCGGCGACGAGCATGATAACGGCTGCCCCAAGAAGCAGCCCGCCAAGGGTGGCCAGAACGGAACCGAGACTGAAGACCGAAGCTCGCTTTTCAAGGTCGGCATTCAGTTTCGATGCAGTCTCCGCATCGATCAGGCCGTCCCGCTGCCATCGCTCTATCAGGCGTTCAACAGAAATGGAAAATGACAAATTAGCTCCTGCTCATTCCGTCAGTTGTTGCTGCCGCAACCGTAAGCGGTTGAGAACATATAGGAAACCGCGCAGCCGGCAAAGAGTGGATCAAATCGCTTTGCGGCAATTTTGTGCCCTGCCACTCTAATCGATTTAGGGTGACGTGCAGAGCCCGCAAGGCAGCTATGCAAAGTCGGGTCTGCAACCTGCGAAAACAATAGCTTATATCATGGGCAACAAACGAGATGAATTGAACAGAACTCCAGTTCCTCAACGATGAAGGAATAGCACGATGAACCTGCTTCGCTCTTACAACAACTGGCGCCGTTACCGCGACACCGTCAATGAACTCAGCCAGCTCTCCACCCGTGAGCTGAACGATCTTGGCATCTCCCGCGCGGACATTCCGTTCGTGGCTCGCCAGACCAAGGCTCGCTAATTCAACGAGCCTCATAATTTTCCCGATAGGGATTTCTCCAAGTCTGGCTCCTCCTCCCACCAGACTTGGTTCATCGCCAAACCATCCTCCTCCCAGGTTTGGCGATAACAAGACCGGTTCTCCTCCTCCCAACACCGGTCTTACCATAATGGCATCCGTCGCTCCTCCTCCCGCGACGGATGCCATTTCTTTTTGCGGCTCGTTTCCCGTCCTAGCCAGCCTTCTCCATTGAAGGCGCCCTGCAAAGGCGATATGGGAATGGCCATGTCAAACACATCCGATCTTACTCCCGTTCACGTCGTCGGCGGCGGCCTTGCCGGTTCTGAAGCTGCATGGCAGCTCGCGCAGGCGGGCGTGCCCGTCATACTGCACGAAATGCGCCCGGTGCGTGGCACCGATGCCCACAAGACCGAGCAGCTTGCCGAACTGGTCTGTTCCAATTCATTCCGCTCGGATGATGCTGAAACCAATGCCGTCGGCGTTCTTCATGCCGAGATGCGCCTCGCCGGTTCGCTCATCATGGCTTGCGCCGATGCACATCAGGTTCCGGCTGGCGGTGCGCTGGCCGTCGACCGCGAAGGCTTTTCGCAAGCCGTCACGGCCAGGCTTGAAGCCCATCCGCTGATTACCATTGTTCGGGAAGAAGTCACCGGCCTGCCTCCGGCGGAATGGGGCACGACCATCGTTGCCACCGGCCCCCTGACCGCGCCTTCACTGGCGGAGGCCATTCAGGCGCAAACCGGCGCGGATGCTCTGGCCTTCTTCGATGCCATTGCGCCGATCATCCATTTTGATTCGATCAATATGGATGTGTGCTGGTTTCAGTCCCGCTATGACAAGGTTGGCCCCGGCGGCACCGGAAAGGACTATATCAACTGCCCCATGGACAAGGAGCAGTATGAAGCCTTCGTCGCCGCACTGGTTGAAGGCGACAAGACCGACTTCAAGGAGTGGGAAGGCACACCCTATTTCGATGGCTGCCTGCCGATCGAGGTCATGGCCGAACGCGGGCCGGAAACCTTGCGCCACGGCCCGATGAAGCCGATGGGCCTGACCAATGCGCATAATCCCACGGTTAAGCCCTATGCTGTCGTGCAGCTTCGCCAGGACAATGCGCTCGGCACGCTCTACAACATGGTCGGCTTCCAGACGAAGCTGAAATATGGCTCTCAGACCGGCATCTTCAAAATGATTCCGGGTCTGGAAAATGCGGAATTTGCGCGTCTCGGCGGCCTTCACCGCAACACTTATCTGAATTCTCCCGTGCTGCTCGACGCTACGCTTCGCCTGAAATCACGCGAGACACTGCGCTTTGCCGGTCAGGTTACGGGCTGCGAAGGCTATGTGGAATCGTCAGCGATCGGCTTGCTGGCAGGCCGTTTCACTGCTGCGGAAAAGCTTGGACAGACACTGACGCCGCCTCCGGGAACCACCGCATTCGGTGCCCTGCTCGGGCATATTACGGGCGGACATATCGTGGCGGATGACGAACCCGGTAAACGTTCGTTCCAGCCGATGAATGTCAATTTCGGCCTGTTCCCGCCTGTCGATGTTCCCAAGCCTGAAGGCAAGCGCCTGCGCGGCAAGGAGAAGACAATTGCCAAGAAGCGTGCGCTTTCCGCGCGTGCTCTGGCTGATTGTAGGCAATGGCTTGGGTTGGCCGAGTGATATTGCGATGGGCTTCAGTTCGAATGGACTGAAGCCTCTCCTTTTTGAATGCTTAGAAACTGGCTCTGAACATCAGCCATTGTTTCCGAATAGCTGAAATGTCCGCCACTTTCTCCACAGCCTCGGTGCCAAGACGCTCGATTGCTCGCAGATAGGCCGGGACAAGCGCCAAAGGCAAAAACGCCGGAGCAAGGCTCTTCGGCAGTTGCGACTTGTTTTTCTCGAAAATCGCCAGATGCTCCCGCGCGAAGGCCAGCATGATGCTGATGACGCGTCCGGTGGCCGCTTTGTCTTCACCGGCGAGGAAGACCTCGCGGGTCACACCCACCGCCTGCAACATATCCGCCGGGACATAGAGTTGCCCACGTCGCCGATGAATGGGCATGAGACGAAGCAAACCGGTCACGGCCTGCGCGACGCCGGCATGGCCGGTTGTCTCAGTCTGTGCCTGCGCGGCATCCCGGTCCAGTATAAAACCGGCCAGCTGGATGATCGCCGAAGCGGTTTCCCCGCAATAACCTTCCAGATCGTTGCGGCTCGGCATCGGATCGTCATAAAGATCAAAGATGCGTGCTTCGCAGTAATTGTCGAAGGCTGCTCGCGGCAATTCATATTTGTCGATTGTTCCGATCAAGGCTGCGGCAACGGGATGCGCTTCTGCGCTGCCCCTCGCCTCGCCCTTGATCAGATCACGCCACCATTGCAGGCGCACCTCACCCGGCAACGGTTCGTGGACCAGTTCGCGAATACGCGCGATTTCGGCATTGAACGCGTATAGTGCAGCCAGACCGCCGCGACGGTCTTCTGGCGCGTAAAGTACCGAAAGGTAGCGATCCCGGTCAGCTTCGCGAAGCAGTGCCAGGCAATGTGCCTCGTTCTCGTTCATGGTATCAATCTACAGCAATCAGCGCCGCCGCAACCGCACGATCTTCGGCCAGAAGCACATTATAGGTGCGAACGGCAGCGCCGGTGCTCATGGGATCGGAAGAAATGCGATGGTCGCGCAAGATGGCGCGAACGTCTTCAGGAATCCGGCGCAGATCCATGCCCGTGCCTACCAGCAGGATTTCAATATCGGATGCCTGTTCCAGGATCATTTCCAGATCGGCTTTAGCCAGCAAGGGCGGCGTGGCAGGTTCCCAGCCGTGAATTCCCGAGGGGAGACACAGGATCGATCCGCGATGCGACATTTCCGCAAAGCGAAAGCCCCCATTGCCATAGGCATCAATGGGCGCGCGGCCCGGAAAATGGGCCTCTCTTATCTCTATCCCATGGGCCATTGTCAGCTTTCCAAATTCAGCGATTGCGCCAGTTCGTCGTCCATGGAATCGCTGGACTCATTCGGTCCGCGCGGCTTGAGGCCGAACTGGACCAGCAAAGGGGCCGCGATGAAGATCGACGAGTAGCTCGCCACTATAATACCCACGCTCAATGCCAGCGCGAAACTGCGAATATCCGCGCCGCCAAAGGCATAAAGCGGGATATGCGCGAGGAATGTCACGAAGGACGTCAGCAAGGTACGCGACAGCGTCTGGTTGATCGAGGCGTCGATGATGGCAGGCAGCGGCGCGCTTTTATAGACGCGCAGGTTCTCGCGCACGCGGTCATAGATCACCACCGTATCGTTCAGCGAATAGCCGATGATGGTCAGGATTGCCGCGACGCTCCACAGATTGAATTCCATGCGGAACACAATGAACATGCCCGCCAGAATGATGACGTCGTGCAGGGTCGACAGCACCGCACCAAGCGCAAGCTGCCAGCGGAACCGGACCCACACGTAAATGAAGATGCCGATCAGCGACAGAATGACCGCCAGAATGCCGGCGCGGGATAGCTGTTCCGAAACGGTCGGTCCAACGACTTCGACGCGCTGGAATGAATAATCCTGCTCGAACTCGCCGCGCAGCTTCACAGCGACGGTTTGTTCTGCATCGTCGCCGACTTCCTGACTGCCGATGATGACGAGCGCTGAGCGCGGAGATTTTGCCGGCAGGACACGCGCGCTGTCGATGTTGAGCTCGGTAAGCCGCTCCGTGATATCTTCCAGATTGGCGTCGCCGCTGCGCGCCTGCAGTTCGACCATCGAGCCGCCACGGAAATCGATGCCGTAGTTGAAGCCGATATTGACGAACAAGGCGACAACAATCGCGCAGGCAAGGACCGAAATGCCAAGCGTGACGAATTGGAGACGCATGAAGGGAATGTGCGTTACCGTCGGGACCAGTTTCAGGCGACGCTTCGGCACTTCCTTCGGCTTTGCCGTGCGCACCCATTGGGCGATCAGCAGGCGCGTGAAGGTGAGCGTGGTGAAGAGCGTCGTGCCGATACCGACCGCGACCGTCAGCGCGAAACCATGCACTGTTCCCGAGCCGAGCAGGAACAGGACGAGCGCCGCAATCAGCGTGGTAAGGTTCGCATCGATAATGGTTGAAAGAGCGCGATAAAAGCCGGATTCCATTGCCTGGACGACGGAATAGCCCTTGCGGCGATCTTCGCGCACACGTTCATAAATGAGGATGTGAGCGTCAACAGCCAGACCTATGGTCAGCACCAGACCGGCGATACTTGCAAGGCTGATCGATGCGCCGATCAGCGAGAGTATGGCTGTAAGGATGATGATGTTGACGGCGAGCGCGATCATCGCGATCACACCAAGGATGCCGTAGGACAAGACCATGAACAGGCCGACGAGCAGCGCGGCCAGTAAAGCGGCCAATGCTGCGGCGCTGGCGTAATCTTCGCCCAGAGCGGATGCAATCGTGCGCTCTTCCAGAACCGTAACGTTCTGCGGGAGCGCGCCCGAACGCAGCACGACCGCCATATTGTTGGCCGCCTGAAGATCGAAGGCACCGGAAATCTGCAGCTCATTCGTGTCGAGCTTTTCATCCACGGCAGGCGCGGATACGATCTGGTTATCGACAACGATGGCAAAGCTTCCGCCAACCAGTTGCGAGGTTGCTTCGGCGAGATTCTTTCGGCCCGCATCGTCCAGCGTCAGCGTAATGACCGGTTCCGTATCGTCGTCCGCGAGCGTCGCCTTGGCGTCGGTCACATTGGCGCCGGTCAGGATCGGCTGTTTCTTGACGAGGTAACCGACGGGCGGATCGTCGTAAGAGTAGATGACCTCGCTGTCGGCCGGCGGCGTTCCACGAATGGCGTCATCCGGCCCCATCGTGCTGTCGACAGCGCGGAAAGAGAAATTGCCCCGAACGCTGAGAATGTCTTTCAGAAGCTGCGCGTCGTAGACGCCAGGAACTTCGACCCGGATCTGATTGCGGTTTTCCGCTTCGACGAAGGGCTTGCCATATCCCAGTTCCTCGAGGCGCTGGCGCATGATGTTCGCCGTGAGCTCGAGCTCCCCTCGTCCCGGATTCTGCACTTGCAGGACCAGGCGCGAGCCGCCGGAGAGATCCAGCCCGAGGGCGATCTGCTGCTTTGGCAGGAAGCCTGGCAGTTTGGCCAGCGTTTCACGCGAGAAAAAGTTGGGGGAAGCGATGATGAAGCTCACGAGAACCGCGAGCCAGATCAGGGCAGATTTCCAGCGTGAAAAATAGAGCATAGAGCAGCAATTCCGTATCAGCTTGGATAGAGCAGGCCGGAGTTCACCTGTTGCGAACCGCTCTCCGGCGTCGTGGCGCGCACGTTCTGGCGCTTGCCGAATAATGCACAGGCCCCGGTTATGGAAATCTTACCGGGGCCTGCTTGTCGTAAAAGAATTACTTGTTCTTGTTGTCGGCGACAGGTTCGCCCTTCACGCGAACATCCATCAGGGTGCTGCGCATGACGCGGATGCGGACGCCTTCAGCAATTTCGACTTCGAGTTCGTTGTCATCAACGACCTTCTGAACCTTGCCGACAATGCCGCCGCCGGTGACAACGGTATCGCCGCGACGAACCTGAGACAGCATTTCCTGACGCTTCTTCATCTGGGTCCGCTGCGGGCGGATGATGAGGAAGTACATGATCACGAAGATCAGGATGAACGGCAGAATGCTCATGAGCATGTCTGGCCCAGCAGCGCCGCCGGATGCCTGAGCGAAAGCCGGTGTTACGAACATTAGGAACTCCTCTGAAGTCTCGAAGACAAATTATTATCGGCATTACAATGGTTAGCGCGCCAAATGCAACCGGCGATAACCCCGCCTGTGCCAAGGTCGCACACTTTTCGCCTCCGCTGTGGCATGTTAAGTCCATATTCCTATCATCAGGGACAAGAAATGACGACCGAAGACATACTCAGCCAGAAACTGGACCGTTTGATCGCCACTCTGGAACGCATTGCGCCGCCGGAAGCCAAAACACCCGATCTCGATGCCGCAGACTGCTTTGTCTGGGCACCGGAACGACTGACCCTTGATCCGGTCAAGCGTGTCAACCGAGTGGATATCGCGCTGATCCGTGGCGTAGATTTGGTGCGTGACCAGCTGGTGGACAATACCCGGCGCTTTGCAAAAGGTTTCCCGGCCAACAATGTGCTGCTCTGGGGCGCGCGCGGCATGGGCAAATCCTCGCTCGTCAAGGCTGCGCAGGCAAGCGTCAACGCCGAAATGCCGGAGCGGGTACCGCTCAAGCTGATCGAAATCCACCGCGAGGATATTGATAGCCTTCCTACCTTGATGAATCTCATCAAGGACACGGACTATTGCTTCATCCTGTTCTGCGACGACCTCTCCTTCGATCACGACGACACGTCGTACAAGTCGCTCAAGGCGGCGCTCGAAGGCGGCGTGGAAGGTCGTCCAGCCAATGTGATCTTCTATGCGACCTCGAACCGGCGCCACCTGATGCCGCGCGACATGATCGACAATGAGCGCTCGACGGCGATCAACCCTTCGGAGGCCATTGAAGAAAAGGTTTCTCTGTCAGACCGCTTCGGTCTCTGGCTCGGTTTCCATAAGTGCAGCCAGGACGATTATCTCGCCATGGTCGATGGCTATGCGGCCTATTTCAAGCTGGCTTACGATCCCGAAAAGATGCACGCCGAAGCGCTGGAATGGTCCACCACACGCGGAAACCGCTCGGGCCGTGTTGCATGGCAATATATACAGGATCTGGCGGGTCGCCTCGGCATAGCGATGTGAAACCACGATACCCCCATGACAAGAAAGGCGGGCCTTGGGGCCCGCCTTCTTTTTTATCTCGGTGGTGTATAAAGCGGGAGGTTCTCAAGTTGAACTGTCACCGCGCTTCAGGAACCGTCTTCTCGATCAGGATTCCAGATATTTGCTTGGATTGACCGGAGCGGAATTCTTGCGCACCTCGAAGTGCAGCTTCGGAGATTTCGCGTTGCCGCTCATGCCCGACTTTGCCACTTCTTCGCCGCGACGGACTTTCTGTCCGCGCTGAACCAGTATCTGGCTGTTGTGACCGTAAACGGTGACAAGGCCGTTGTCGTGGCGGATCAGAACCGTCTGGCCGAACTCCTTGAGGCCATCACCGGCATAGATGACGACGCCGTTTTCGGCAGCCTTCACCGAAGTTCCTTCCGGAACCATGATGTCGATGCCGTCGCTCACCGACGTGCCGTCACGCTGGCCGAAGCTTGCCAGAATACGGCCACGGACGGGCCAGCGCATCTGGGAAATTCCGGTTGAGGAAGGCGCTGCCGCCTGATCCTTCTCGGCATCCTCGATCACCTTGTTGCTCGCCTGCGGCGGCGTGTAAGGCTTGACATCGGCATTGGCGGCTGGCGCAGCAGCAGCCTTGGCCGGGTTTTCCGGCGGCTGCGAAACAGCTGCAACCTGTGTCGCGTTTCCTGCTGCGGCAGATGGAATTACGAGGGCCTGACCGACGCGGATGGCGCCGTTCGACAGTCCGTTGGCCTTCTTCAACTGCTCGACAGGCACATTGTGCTTCTGCGCGATGGAGAAGAGTGAATCGCCGCTCTTAACAGTATAGGTGCCATTCGGCGCTGGCGGTGTGGTAGCATTTGCCCCCGCCGAGGCCATGTCGGTTGCCGAAGGCTTCTTGCCGTTGACGGCGGGCGCCTGCGGCACGACCGCGATATTGTTATCCGTCGGTCGTGGTGCAGCCGGAGCAGCTGGAAGCTGACCCAGAACCTTTTCCTGCGCGCCGTTCACGGTATTGCGCGTAGCAGTGGCTGCGCTGGCAACCTTGGTTTCGGCTGCGTTGACCGTGTTGTTTACACGGTTTGCGGCCATGTCCTGTGCCTGCCCCACTTGGTTCTGGATGTGATTGGATGCCGCTGCAACCGGAGCCTGAACGGACTGGCGCGCTGCCGCGACAGGCGCAGCCATTGGCGCCGACGTCACCGGCGGCAGCGAATTGCGCTGGACCGAACCGCTGGAAGCGGGAGCTACAGGAGCCGCGGATGCATAAAGATCGCCAGCCGGCTGCTGTGCGACACGCTGACTGGACGTAGAGCCCGTACTGATACCATCAGTGAAGCGCATCGTATCGGCACTGCACCCGGCACCAAAACCGGCAATCAGAACGATCGCGACATTCCGCAGGAGACGTTCAGACGTGTGCTGCAAAATTTGTAAACGCATGTTCAACTCGCCCATACTCGAAACTCAGTAAGGTGATTAAAACGCGTTAATGTTACTCTCTGGTTAAGAACGACAAATCTTCGAAAAAAGATTCACCAATTAAATACCATAAGCGCACAAAGCGACGGGATGCCCTCCCCGACGAGGCCGGAAAGAGCCAAAGAGCCTTCTTTTTGACGAATCAATGCGTGTCGGTCACAGAACCGACGATACGCCTTCGATAAAAGGCTGGTAGCGAACCGCCATCAGGTCCTCCTGCTCGAATCGGCTGCCAACCTTGGCGATGCGCGTCATGACCTGCGGGCCATCGCCCGGACCGATGGGGGCAATCAGCACCCCATGCGTCGCCAGCAGATCAACGAAGTGACGCGGCACCTCGTCGAAAGCGAGCCAGATCAGGATACGATCAAACGGACCGCCCGGCATTCCATGACGACCATCGGCATGCTTGACCATGATGTTTTCACGCTTCAGCGACACGAATTGCTGCAAGGCGTGGTCGCAAAGCTTGCGGTAGCGTTCGACGGTCGTGACACGACCGGAAAGCGAAGACATGACAGCCGCCGTGAAACCGGAGCCTGTTCCGATTTCCAGAACCCGATGACCGGGCTCCAATTTCAGCGCAGCAATGGCGCGGGCCTGCTCATCGATGCCCTCCATGTACTCGCCGCAGTCGAGCGGCGCAGTGCGGGGGCTGTAGGCGAGATGAGACCATGCGGAGGCCAGAAAACTCTGGCGGGGCGTGGCCTCAATGGCTGCGAAGAGACGCGGATCGTCAATACCGTATCCGCGCATCCGCATGACGAAGGATGCAAATCCTTCCCTGTCCGAAAGCCGTGGGCGCTCAGACGCTGCCTGCCTCATGCTTCAACCCCAAGTGCTGCACTCAATTCTGCCCGAACCTTATGCGCGGTCAGATCAAGGTGCAACGGGGTGACCGAAATGCAATCGGAACGAATGGCCGCTATGTCGCTGTCGTCGGCCACGGGCGCCTTGCCGCGGCCGAAGTGCAGCCAGAAATAAGGGAAGCCGCGTCCGTCGCGGCGCTCATCGAGGCGCGCATCGTGGCTGAGCTTGCCTTGCGCCGTGACGCGTACGCCCTGCACTTCCTCCGGCCCGCAATTGGGGAAATTCAGGTTCAGGAGAACCCCCTCCGGCCAGCCGGCCTCCATCAGCTTTTTGATAAGGTCCGGCGCGTGAGCTTCTGCCGTTTCCCACGGAACGATACGGCGATCGCCTTCATATTCATATTCCTGCGACAGCGCGATGGCGCGTACACCCAGCAAGGTTCCTTCCATCGCACCGGCAACCGTACCCGAATAGGTTACGTCGTCGGCCATGTTCGCACCGGAATTGACGCCGGAGAGGACGAGATCGGGCGCGCCCGGCAGCACGTGGCGCACGCCCATGATGACGCAATCGGTCGGCGTGCCGCGCAATGCGAAATGGCGATCATCGATCTGCCGGAGACGGAGCGGCTCCGACAGTGTCAGCGAATGCGCGAGGCCGCTCTGATCGGTTTCGGGAGCGACGACCCAAACATCGTCGGAAAGCTTGCGTGCGATCCGCTCCAGAACTGCGAGGCCTTCAGCGTGGATACCATCATCGTTCGTCAGCAGAATTCGCACGTCGTCACTCCTTCATCTATCAATGATTCTGATTCACGCAGCTTTCTCGATCCGCGTGAGGCCGCCCATGTATGGCTGCAATGCTTCAGGAATATGAATGCTGCCGTCTTCTTCCTGATAATTTTCCATCACGGCGATAAGCGCACGACCGACGGCGACACCCGAACCGTTCAGCGTATGCACGAAACGGGTCGACTTTTCGCCTTCCGGACGATAGCGGGCATTCATGCGACGGCCCTGGAAATCGCCGCAGACCGAGCAGCTGGAGATTTCGCGATAGGTGTTCTGGCCGGGCAGCCACACTTCGATGTCATAGGTCTTCTGCGCGCCGAAGCCCATGTCGCCGGTGCAGAGCACGACTGTACGGAACGGCAGACCGAGGCGCTTCAGCACTTCCTCGGCACAGGCAGTCATGCGCTCGTGTTCTTCGATCGAGGTGTCGGCATCGGTGATCGACACCATTTCCACTTTCAGGAACTGATGCTGGCGCAGCATGCCGCGCGTGTCGCGGCCAGCGGAGCCCGCTTCCGAGCGGAAGCATGGCGTCAGCGCCGTATAACGCTGGGGAAGCGACTTCGCGTCAACGATTTCGTCGGCGACCAGATTGGTCAGCGGAACTTCGGCGGTCGGAATGAGCCAGCGGCCATCCGTGGTGCGGAAAAGGTCTTCCGAGAATTTTGGCAGCTGACCGGTTCCATAGACAGCTTCGTCGCGCACCATCAGCGGCGGCATCGTTTCGGTGTAGCCGTGCTCTGTCGTGTGGAGATCGAGCATGAACTGACCGAGCGCCCGTTCCAGACGCGCAAGCGGCCCTTTCAGCACCGTGAAGCGCGAACCTGCGAGCTTCGCAGCGCGCTCGAAATCCATGTAGCCGAGCGCCTCGCCCAACTCGAAATGTTCCTTCGGCTGGAAGGCGAAATTGCGCTGGTTGCCGATGCGGCGGATTTCGACATTGTCGCTTTCATCCTTGCCGAGCGGCACGTCTTCGAGCGGAACATTGGGGATGGACGACAGCGCGTCGTTCAACTCCCTGGTCAGGCGACGTTCCTCGTCTTCGGCCTGAGCAAGGAAATCCTTCAACTCGGCAACTTCCGCCTTCAGCTTGTCAGCCGTTGCTGCATCCTTCGCAGCCATGGCCTTGCCGATTTTCTTCGAGGCGGCGTTGCGACGCTCCTGCGCGGCCTGAACCTTGCCGACATATTCGCGGCGTTTCTCGTCCAGCGCCATCAGTTCGGACGACAGCGACTGAGCCCCACGCTTGGCGAGCGCTTTGTCGAGGGTTTCAGGGTTTTCGCGTATCCATTTGATGTCGAGCATGGGAAAAGCCGTTTCGTGAAATTGAACAGGAGCGAGGCCGCACAACCTGCGACCTCACAGAATCAACGTGACAAATCAGGATGATGAAGCGTTGTTCTCGGCGTCGGAAGCTTCCTGTGCCTCATCCCGCTTCTTCTCGATCATGCGAGCCACGATGATTGAAATCTCGTAGAGAAGGATCGTCGGCAAGGCAAGGCCGATCTGGCTCGCCGGATCAGGCGGTGTCAGCACAGCCGCGACGATGAAAGCGATGACGATTGCGTATTTGCGCTTGTCTTTGAGACCCGCCGAAGTCACCAGCCCGACGCGCGCCATCAGGCTGGTCACGACCGGCAGCTGGAAGACGAGACCAAACGCAAAGATGAGCGTCATGATGAGGCTCAGATATTCCGATACTTTCGGCAGGAGTGAAATCTGCACTTCGCCGCTGCCGCCGGTCTGCTGCATGGCGAGGAAGAACCACATCACCATCGGCGTGAAGAAGAAATAGACGAGTGCGCCGCCCATCAAAAACAGGATCGGCGAAGCAATCAGGAATGGCAGGAACGCCATGCGTTCATGCTTGTAGAGGCCCGGCGCAACAAACTTGTAAATCTGCGCGGCAATGATCGGAAATGCCAGCACGATGCCCCCGAACATTGCGACCTTCACCTGTGTGAAGAAGAATTCCTGTGGCGCAGTATAGATCAGTTCTGCCTTCGAGCGGTCCATGCCCGCCCAGTCGAGCGCCCACTGATAGGGCACGACAAGCAGGTTGAAGAGCTGTTTGGCGAAAGCGAAACAGAAAACAAATGCCACGAAAAATGCCAGAATTGCCCAGATCAGGCGGCGGCGCAGTTCGATCAGGTGCTCAAGCAGAGGCGCTGCGCTCTGTTCGATTTCGTCCTCGTCGCGTTTCACGCTTTGGTTCCTGTCTTCTTCGTGGTCTTTTTGGCAGGCGCGGCAGTAGCCTTTGCAGTTTCCGGTTTCGCCGCTGCGGGCTTTTTGGCAGCAGGCTTTGCGGCGGAAACCGCCTTCGGGGCCGCTTTCGCTTTGGCTGTCCTGGCTTCGGTCGCTTTGTTCTCTGCCTTCGGTGCAGCCTTGCGGGTGGTTTTCTTCGGCGCTACGGCTTTTTCCGCGGCTGGCTCCACAGCAGGCGGAACCGGTGCGCCACCGGCATCAACCGGCGTGGTCACTTCAGCGACTTTTTCAGGCGTAGCCGGAGACATGGAAGTCGTGGACTGAAGGCCTGCGCGCAAATCATCACCGGCGCTGCGAATCGGATCGAACACCTGCGTGATCTTCGAGCGCGGGTCCAGCTTGCGGGTCTCGTCGATGATGTTCTTGACGTCCTCAAGCTCGGCCTCTTTCAAGGCTTCGTCGAACTGCTGCTTGAACTCGTTGGCGGTAGCGCGCATGCGCGCGGTTGCCTTGCCAAATGCCCTCAGCATCTTCGGCAAATCCTTGGGACCGACCACCACGATCATCACGATCGCAATAATCAGAAGTTCAGACCAACCGATGTCGAACATATTCTTGATACCCCGCGCAATTCGCGCGCGCGTCCCGTCTTTCGGCGGAAAACCGCACTTTTAAATGGCAAAATATGCTGCGCGCGCTTTCCCGCACGCAGCATGCTTTATCCGTCAGATCAGGACTTGGTGGTTTTCTTGACGTCGTTGACGGTTTCGTCAGCCTTGGCGTCGATCGTACGACCTGAATCCCTGGCTTCATCCTTGGCGTCTTCGTCGGACATGCCCTGCTTGAAGTTCTTGATGCCCTTGGCAACATCGCCCATCAGCTCGGGAATCTTGCCGCGGCCGAACAGAAGAAGCACAACCGCCAGGACGATCAGCCAGTGCCAGATGGAAAAGCTACCCATTTTATTCCTCTCATTGCCGCGAGCGCGGCATGTTCCTGCAATGCCAGTTACGATTTAAGCGCTTTCAACAAATCTTTCAAACAGAAGTGTGACGGTGAACGGCTTTGCGACAAATAAAATTGGCTGCAAAGGCCAGACTGGGACTATTCACCGCGTGGGGCGAGCAAGCCAAGGCTTTCCAGATCGATATCTTCAAGCGGCTCTTCGTCTTCCGTCAGTTCATCCGGGTCGATGTTCGGCACGGGGACGGCGAAACTCGACGGCATGCGCGCAGAGAGGAGCCCTGCCCCGCGCAATTCCTCCAATCCCGGCAGATCGCGGATCTCCGGAAGGCCAAAATGGTCGAGAAACGCATCCGTCGTCCCATAGGTGACCGGGCGACCGGGCGTGCGGCGGCGTCCGCGCAACTTGATCCAGCCGGTCTCCATCAAAACGTCAAGCGTACCCTTCGAGGTCTCGACACCGCGAATGTCTTCCAGCTCGGCGCGCGTGACGGGCTGATGATAGGCGATGATGGCCAGCACTTCCATCGCAGCGCGCGAGAGCTTGCGCTGCTGCACGGCTTCGCGGCTCATGAGAAAGGCGAGATCCGGAGCGGTGCGAAACGCCCATGCGCCGCCCACCTGAACCAGATGCACGCCGCGCGTTTCATATATCTTCTGCAGATGCTTCAAAACCGGGGCAATGTCCACATTGGCGGGCAGACGCTCCGCCAGTGCGCGTTCGGAAACGGGTTCCGAAGACGCAAAGACAATCGCCTCGACAATGCGCGCAAGCTCGGCCAGCCCCTGCGTCGAGACAGAAACCTCCGTTTCGATCTGATCGTCGTCGCTATCGATTTCAGCCAGATTTCGACGTTCCGCCTCAGACATCCTCATCCTCATCCAATTCGCTCAGGTCGCCCGTCGCCCTTATATAGATCGGCTCGAAAGGAGCGTTCTGCCTTACTTCCAGCTTCCCTTCGCGCACAAGTTCGAGACTGGCGGCGAAGGAACTGGCAAGTGCCGAAGCCCTTTCGCGCGGTGAAAGGGCATAATCGATCAGGAAGCGATCCAGCGATATCCAGTCCCCCACCGATCCCATCAGGCGCACAAGCGCCACGCGCGCTTCCTTCAGCGACCAGACAGCCCGCTTGGCGATCTGCACCTGTGAAACCGCCTGCCGCTGCCGTTGGGAAGCATAGGCGGTAAGAAGGTCGTACAGCGTTCCAGAAAACTGGCTGGTCCTGTCGACCATCACCATTTCCGGCATGCCGCGCGCAAAGACGTCCCGCCCCAGCCGGTTGCGGTTGACGAGCTTGGCCGCCGCGTCGCGCATGGCTTCAAGTCGCTTCAAACGATAATGCAGCGAAGCGGCCAGTTCTTCACCGGTCGCCCCGTCATCCCCCTGCTGCTTCGGGATCAGCAGCTTCGACTTGAGATAGGCAAGCCAGGCAGCCATGACGAGATAATCGGCAGCAAGTTCAAGGCGCAAGGCGCGCGCCTGCTCCACGAACACCAGATACTGCTCGGCAAGCGCCAGAACGGAAATACGGGCGAGATCGACACGCTGGCTCCGTGCGAGATGGAGCAGCAGATCGAGCGGTCCTTCAAATCCCTGCACATCGATGAGCAGCGACGGTTCGCTTTCGCTGCGTTCGGTGTCGCCCTGCCACAGCGCATCCATCGGCACGAGCGTGCCGTCTTTGCCGTCTGTGTCTGCTCCCGATGCTGCCAAGCCCGTTTCCCTGCCGATAAGGTTCACCGGCAGATCAATCCGCCGATGATGTCAGTTTACCAAGTTTTGACGATTACGCTATCAGTTCGAACATGGCGCTGAATTCCGCACGCAGTTCTTCCTCGTCGGAAAGATCGGGGTCGCCCGCGTAGACTTCAGCCAGGTCGGCGCGGCGCTTTGCCTTGCCTTCAAGAACCGGCACGCGCGCTGCAACTTCCTTCAGTTCTTCCATCACGCCTGCGCAATAGAGAACCACATCGCAGCCCGCCCCGATGATGCCGTCCGCAATGTCGCCGAGGCTGCCCGAGAGCGCCTTCATGGAAATGTCGTCGCTCATGACAAGTCCGTCGAACTGGATCACATCGCGAATGATGGTGTTGATGACGGTTGGCGACAGTGTCGATGGGCGTTGCGGGTCGATGCAATCGAAAACGACGTGAGCCGTCATTGCCATCGGCAGGTCGTTGAGCGCCTTGAACGGCACGAAATCATGTGCGACCAGTTCGTTGAGAGGAACGGTGACGCGGGCGAGTTCCTTGTGCGTGTCGGCAAATGCACGGCCATGTCCGGGCATATGCTTGACCACAGGCAGCATTCCGCCAGCCAGCAAGCCTTCCGCAGCGGCCCGGCCCATTTCGGCTACCGCATGCGGATTCTTGGAATAGGCGCGTGCGCCGATGACGTCATGCGCGCCTTCCACAGGCACGTCCAGCACCGGCAGGCAATCCACATTGACGCCGACCCTGAGCAAGTCGAATGCATGCAGGCGGGCATGAAGCCATGCAGCACGCAGGCCCGCCTCGCGGTCGCGCGCGTAAATCGCGCCCACTTCCGAGGCTGAGGGGTAGTTCGGCACAAGCGGCGGGCGGAGGCGCTGCACGCGGCCACCTTCCTGATCGATGAAAACAGGGGTCTGGTCGCGTCCCGTCAGGTCACGCATATGCGCCGTCAGCTCGGAAACCTGTTCCAGACTTTCGACATTGCGAGCAAAAAGAATGAAGCCCCAGGGCCTTTCATCACGGAAGAACGCGATCTCGTCTTCCGTCAGTTTCGTTCCCGACACACCGGCAATCCATGCCTTGCAGTCTTTCATGCGCTCTTCCCCAAAATTGTCTGGAAATGCTGTACTCGAACAACCCTGCCCCGGTTTAACCGAAAAAATCGGGGCTTGGTAGTGGACCATGAAAAAGGGCGACCTAAGCCGCCCTTTTGATATTCAGTGCCTGATCGATCACTGCGTGACGAAGCAGCTGCCGCCAGCGGATTTGAGACGTGCGCACAGCGCGGATGCATCTTCCTTCGTGCCGCCCTGAACGCGGACACGATAGTAAGTGCCCTTGCCCGGAATGTCGGCCCGCTTGATGTCCACGCTGCGACCGCCGATCACGCTGCCAAACTTCTGGGCCATGTTCGCATAGGACTTCTGGGCCAGTTCAGCCGATGGCTGCGAAGCGATCTGGATGAAGTAACCGCCTGCACCTGCCGCCGATGCAACCTGCGGCGCAGCCGGTGCGGGAGCCGGGTTGGCAGCAGCCGGGGCCTGCGTACGCTGCGGCACGTTGCCGACGATATTGACCGGCTGTTCAGCAGGCCGCGACGGCACCACCGGAGCACGGACGGGAAGACGCGGAGCTTCCGCCGCAGGCTGTGGCTGCGGAGCCGGTGCCTGTGTCTGTGTCTGGGACTGAGCGGCGGGTGTTACAGGCGCATTGCCTGCTGCAAGCGCGGCGATTTCGTCGCCACCAGCAGGCGCTGCGGGCTGCGCGCTGTTTGCCGGAGGCATTTGCGAAGCGGTTTCTTCCGGCGCCGAAGAAGGCTGAACGATGGAGCCATCCGGCCGCACGATCATGGTTTCCACTTCGCGCGGCTGAACCAGCGGCGCATTGCGGTTGCTGTCCTGATTCACGGCCGGAGTATTATTCGCAACCGGCTGCTCGTCAGGGGTGTTGTCCACCATGTTCTCGCTGTCGTCCGTGCCCGAAATATCGACGGGCTCTTCGCCGGACGTGATCAGCGACTTTTGTTCCGGATTGTTCGGCAACGTACCGGCAACGCGATCATAAACCGCCTTGTCCTGGTTCGGAACCGTCGCACCGCCCGGATTCTCCGGCTGCATCTTGATCGGCTGATTGTCGGCGCGAATCACGACCGGTTCACCGGAACCGCTGCCGCCGAGGAAATGGTAGCCGATCCCGCCAAGCAGCACGGCCACACCGGCCACGCTTGCCAGGATAAGGCCGCGACGACCGCGAACCGGGCGATTGCGATAGGCTTCGGCAGCGCTGCCAAGGTCATCTTCGGCCTGCATCGCGGCGCGTTCGCCATAGTCGCCAGCTTCGAGCGGCTGTGCGCCCTGAGCGGCCCAATGATTGTAGAAATCGTCCTCATTGCCCAACTGGCCGGAGGGCTGCGCCGGAGCCTGCGTCGTCGCCTGCGAGCGGCCATATGCCCCCGCAGCCGTGGCAGCGCCAACGCCCAACGCGGCAGCACCCACCGCGGCGCCAAGGCCCGCGCCGGAATCCGGCAGATAGCTGGAGGCGCTTTCGCGGAATATGTCCTCGAAAGCCCTGTCAGCTTCGCTCTGTGCATCGGATTTCGCCGCTTCATCGACGCCAACCGTATTGAAGACCTCTGCGAATTCCGCTTCTAGATCCGTCAGTCCGGCATTGTTTTCTTCTTCGCCGTAATTGATTTCCGGCAGATCTAGGGAATGCGTCTGCTCGACCTTTTCTTCGGCCACGCTCAGCGTTTCAACTTCCGGCGCAGGTGCGCTGACCGCAGCCCCGTGAGCCGTCCCGAACGGCGAGAACGGAGCTGGTGAAGCCCGGTAATCATCATCCGAACGCACAGCATGCGCATAAGCCGTTGCTTCCGCTTCCGGCTCCGCGCTCAGATCAAGATCATCTTCGGTGAAGAAATCCTCTTCGGTGAAAGCGTTCTCGTCCGGCAGCCTGGAAACGTCGCCCGATGGCTCGAAGCCGAAATCATCTTCCGAGAGGCTGATTTCATCCAGTTCCGACAGATCGTCGTCGGTTCCCTCGGCAGCAATTGGAGCCGCGCCTTCCTCGGCATCGAAAGAAAAATCGTCGTCGAAGGAGAAATCGTCTTCGTTGTCGACAGATGATGCCGATTCCACTGCGGGCGCGTAGTCGGCCTGCGGCGCCCTTGCTACCGCATCCTGCCCTGCAACTCCCGAAGCGAAATTGCTCCGGGTATAATACGGGTATGCGGAAGGAGTTGCCTGCGGCGTGTAGTCGTATCCCTGCTCCGACGGCGCGACGGCTTCCGCTACGTCGTCATGGGCCGGCTCGTCGAGTTGCAGATCATCGAAATGAAAGTCGTCCAGCTCAGGCGCATCCTGATATCCAGAATTCTGCACCGGTGCGACATCGTGATGGACATCCGGCGATTCGGCGGGCGCAACATGCGAGAAATAAGTCTCGTCATGCGATGCAAGCTCAGGGGATGCGGGCTGCGGCTCGTCGCCAAACAGAAGATTTTCCAGTTCGTCTTCAAGCGAAACCGGCGCGGAAACTGCAGCATAGGACGGCTGTTCGGGCTCGACAGCCTGAACATTCCAGTCATGGTGACGTGCCGACTGGTAAGCCTCTTCATGCGGCTCAATGGCTGGCTGATAGATCGTCGGATCGTAATCGGTCTGATCGATATGAAGGGGCTCGATAGTTTCCCTGCGACCATACACGGAAGACGGCGCGGTGAATTCATCCGCGTTCGAATCGCGAGCAGCCGAATAGTCGTTATAGTCGAATTGCGGCACGGGCTCGGTGCGATCGGCTTCCTCAAACTCAAGCGTCTCGAAGGAAGGGGTTTCCGCTTCAGGAGCCAGCTCATCCTCATCCATCTGAAGATCGAGCTCGTCTTCCAGAGCGGAAGCAAGTTCTTCCTCATGTATCAGAGGTGCGCCAGACTGATGAGAATCATCGTGCGCCAATGCGGCTGCGAACTGCGACTGGTCCACAGGCTGGGAATAATCGCTGAAATCGCCGAGCAGCTCGCGTTCCAGATCCAGAGAGGGATCAAAGCCGGGATCGGTTCTGTCCTCGAAATGAGTATTCCCAAACTGAGTGGGGCGGCGCTCATTCCAAGCGACGTTGTCATCAGCAGGCGTGCCGAAGTCCATGATCCGCGACAGTTCCATCAGCGGGTCGTCTTCGTGCAACGGACGCTCGCCGTAATTACGGGGATTTGCACTGCTGTCCGTCATAGCGTGTTCCTAACTCAAACCCTGGACGCCGCAAGACGTCTCCATACATTGCTTTTTTAGCGAGGCAATGTGGGCAAAAGTTGACGGAAGTTTCCTGCGCCAGAAGGAAGACCAATGACTTGCGTTCATTATGGCCTTCCACCCGTTCGACTTGCCAACTTTTGCCTTCAATCAGTCTTTCGACCTGAAAAGCTTCATGACAGTCGCCTGGTCTCCGGAATCATCTCGAGCCGCATATTCCGGCCCGCAGACTGCGGAGACCATTCTTCGAGTATAATCCGTCTCAAAAGGTCTTCACCTTCCAAACTATACTCTAGCGCATTTCCGTTGGAGCATCCGCACCGATTATCGTCAATCCGGAGGTCAGCACATCGGAAACAACCTGTACCAGCCCTAGCCTGGCTAGCGACAAGTCTGGATCGTTAACCTTAATAAAACGTAAGTCCGGGTTCTCCGTGCCTCTATTCCATTGCGAATGGAACGCGCTGGCGAGGTCATAGAGGTAGAAAGCAAGCCGGTGCGGCTCCTGATGAATGGCCGCAGCCTCGATCAGGCGCGGATATTCCGCGAGCTTGCGAACGAGCGCGATTTCGCTTTCATCGGTAAGCTTGGTGAAATTCGCAGCCATGCCGACCCGGTCGAGATCGGCCAGCCCGAGCTGATCGGCTGCCTGACGGAAAACAGAATGGCAACGCGCGGAAGCATACTGCACGTAGAAGACCGGATTGTCCTTCGACTGTTCCGTCACCTTGGCAAAATCGAAGTCCAGCGGCGCGTCGTTCTTCCGGTAAAGCATCATGAAA
The DNA here is from genome assembly GCF_041930145.1 of Brucella ciceri. Taxonomy (NCBI): domain Bacteria; kingdom Pseudomonadati; phylum Pseudomonadota; class Alphaproteobacteria; order Hyphomicrobiales; family Brucellaceae; genus Brucella; species Brucella ciceri. Next base: position 371,777 of record NZ_JBHEEV010000002.1, read on the forward strand.
CGGACCGGATCGCGGCCCACTTCGTCCACCACGTCGCGCAGCGTGATGAACTCGCCTGCCCGCTTCGACATGCGCACAGGCTCACCGTCGCGGAAAAGCTTGACAAGTTGGCAGAGCAGCACCGTCAGCTTCGCCTTGCCGTCGGAAACAGCCCTTGCAACCGCTTCCAGACGCTTGACGTAGCCGCCGTGATCGGCGCCCAGCACATAAATCATCTCGTTGAAGCCGCGGTCGTATTTGTCCTTGAAATAGGCAACGTCGCCGGCAAAGTAAGTGAAAGCACCGTCAGATTTCATCAGCGGACGGTCAATGTCGTCACCCACTTCGGTCGAACGGAACAAGGTCTGCTCGCGATCTTCCCAGTCCTCGGGAAGCTGGCCCTTGGGCGGCGGCAGCTTGCCCTTGTAGACATGACCCTTGAGCGTCAGGTCGTTGATTGCATTGCGAATCGCGCGGGCGTGATCGACATGCAGCTTGCGTTCGGAGAAGAACACGTCATGGTGCACATTGAGCGCATCGAGATCGGCGCGGATCATCGCCATCATGGCATCGATCGTGCGATCCTTCACCAGAGCAAGCGCTTCGGCTTCCGGCATTTCGAGAAGCCTGGTGCCGAATTCCTTTGCAAGTTCCTGGCCGACCGGAACGAGATAGTCGCCGGGATAAAGGCCTGACGGAATTTCGCCGATATCTTCGCCGAGCGCCTCGCGGTAACGCACCATGACGGAGCGCGCCAGCACATCGATCTGCGCACCCGCGTCGTTGATGTAGTATTCCTTGACCACATCATAGCCTGCAAATTTCAGCAGGTTGGCCAGAACATCGCCCACGACTGCGCCACGGCAATGGCCCACATGCATGGGTCCGGTCGGATTCGCCGAAACATATTCGACATTGACCTTCGTGCCGGAGCCGAGCTTGGAACGGCCGAAATCCGTGCCTTCGTTGAGCATCGCCGCGAGTTCGCGCTGCCAGTAGCTGGCCTTGAGACGCAGATTGATGAACCCCGGACCGGCAACATCGACGGTTTCAACATCTTCGTCCGAGGCAAGGGCCTCGGCGATGCGGCTGGCAAGTTCACGCGGGTTCTGGCCGACAGCCTTGGAAAGCACCATTGCAGCATTGGTGGCGATATCGCCATGGGAAGCATCTCGCGGCGGCTCGACACCAATGCGCGAGAGGTCCAGTTCGCTACCGTCTTTCGGTTTCAGATCAATATCTTGCAACGTCTTTTTGATACGTGCGTCGAAATCTGCAAAGATATTCATGGTCTGTCCTGTCAGGCTTACGCCGGGCTTTGTTTTGTCGCATTGTCCGATGCAAAACCGCTTCGCACTTTTGGCTCGAAAATGCCTTGATTTTCTGCGGAATCCAGCCGGTTTGCCGACAATGCCGCTTCGTTTAGCCCCGATTAAGCTAAATCGGGTGTGCGGTCAAACAATCGTCGGTGTTCTCGCACGGCATAATTGTCAGTCATCCCGGCAAGATAGTCGGCAACCCGCCGCGCCCGTGCCGCTTCATCCAGCCTCTCGCAGCCCGATTGCCACTCGGGCGGCATGTTTGACGGGTTGGTGAAACAGACATCAAAAAGATCCTGCAATATCTTGTCGGCGGCGTGCCTGCGCACCACGACGCTGTCGTGGAAATAAAGATTCTTGAAGAGAAACCGCTTCAGCACCTTTTCATCGGTTCGCATGGCGTCGGAAAATGCCACCAGCGCGCGCGATTGGTCATGCACGGCATCCACGCTCATCGGTTTTGCCTCGGCCAGGCGGCGCTGCGCTTCCTCGATCACGTCTTCCACCATGATCGTGATCTGCCTGCGCACCAGTTCATGTCCGGTTCGCACGGGGTCGAGATCGGGATAACGCGTCCGCACCAGATCGAGCAGGCGTTTCGTCAACGGCACTTCGTCCAGTGCATCGAGGCTCAAAAGCCCTGCCCGCAAGCCGTCATCGATATCATGGGCATTGTAGGCGATATCGTCGGCAATGGCTGCGCACTGCGCTTCCAGACTGGCAAATCGCGTCAATTCCAGATCATAGCGTTCGTTGAAATCGAGAATCGGCAGCGGAACCGGAATATCCGGATGCGTCGCATGAGCGCCCAGCAAGGGGCCGTTGTGCTTGACCAGCCCTTCCAGCGTCTCCCATGAGAGATTAAGGCCATCGAAATCGGCGTAGCGATGCTCAAGCTTGGTCACGATTCGGAGCGACTGCGCATTGTGATCAAAGCCGCCAAACGCTTTCATACGCTCGTTGAGCGCCTCCTCGCCCGTATGGCCGAATGGCGTGTGACCGAAATCATGCACAAGCGCCACCGCTTCGGCCAGATCTTCATCGAGCCGCAACGCGCGGGCCAAAGCGCGGGCAATCTGGGCAACTTCTATCGTGTGCGTGAGACGCGTGCGGTAATGATCGCCCTCATGGGCGATGAAAACCTGTGTCTTGTGCTTCAGGCGACGAAAGGCAGTGGAATGGATGATCCGGTCGCGGTCGCGCTGGAACGGCGTGCGGGTCGGGCTTTCCGGCTCCGGTACCAGACGGCCACGGCTGCGCGCAGGATCACAGGCATAGGGCGCGCGTTCGCGATAACCAAAGCCTATTCCTTCCAGCGACATTGCGATGCATCCCTCACTGTAATATGATTACACAAACCGGTGCGGACCCGGTACAGACATTGACTTCCGCTATTCGCGTTCATAGCTATCAGCTAATCATGAAGGCAAGTATGCGGCTATCGGAATTCTGGAGAAATCGTCCGGTTCGATATTCGCATTTGCAAACGGAACAAGGCAGATGACAGGCATTACCGTTTCAGATTCCGCGGCAAAGCGGATCGCCAAGATTCTCGGGTCGGAACCGGGAAAGACCGCCCTTCGCGTTTCTGTCGAAGGCGGCGGGTGTTCCGGTTTCTCCTATAAGTACGATCTGGTCGACGAGCAGACCGACGACGACATCGTTATCGAAAAGCTCGGCGCGAAGGTGCTGATCGATTCCATTTCGGTTCCCTATATGGATGGTTCGGAAATCGATTTCGTCGACGATCTGATGGGACAGTCGTTCCAGATCCGCAATCCGAACGCCACTTCGGCCTGCGGCTGCGGAACCAGCTTCGCCATCTAACTGGCACCCACGAAAAAATTAAAACCGGCTGCCATGTGGGCGGCCGGTTTTTTCATCGCTGCGGGAAAACAACCGGCCTCAAACCTTTACCGAAGCGACCGTCGCCTCGATGTGGTCCACCAGCGCATCCGGCAGGGCGAGACGACCGGCCAGCATATCCAGATATCCGCGTTCGGCCCGGTTATCCGGGTCTATTGCAAGTCGGGAAGCCGTATAAAGCTCGACCTTCTGTTCCTCAGTCTGCGCGGCTGAAACCAGAACATCGAGATCAACCGGATCGGCAAGTTCCTTTTCAAGGAAGGCTTCCGCCTCATCGTCCAGACCGGAAATCCTCACCTTCTCCATGATGCGAGCGCGCTCGGCGTCGTCGATATGGCCGTCGGCTTTGGCAGCGGCAATCATCGCCTGCACAAGCGTCAGCGCAAAACTGTTGCTCATTGCCGGAGATTGCGGGTGAAACGGAGAATCGGCCGGAGGCGGCGGAAGAAGTTCAGGCTCCTTCGCAACGGGCTGTTCTGCCGTCTGCGGCGCCTGACCGGATTTGTAATTCTTGTAGGCAAGATATCCCAAACCGGCGATGGCGGCGATGCCGCCCACGGTCGCCACATTGCCCGCGAGCTTGCGCCCGGTCTTCGTGCCAAGAATGGCGGCGGCAATGGCGCCTGTCGCAAGCGGGTTCTTCTTTGCCAGATCGGTCACCTGCCCGGCCTTGTCGCGAACGCTTCCCGACGTACCGGGTATTTGTGATCCCAGAAACTGTTCGAGAAGTTTCTTGGCGTCGAACATTCGAATATCTCCTGTTTGGCTCCTGTCCAGAGCAGATAGGAATGCCAAACCGCCAATCAAAGGGGCGCGCGCCGAAATATGAGCGGATAGTGAAATTGCAGCCGATGAAAAGCTGTGACGCGCGATTGCACGCTGCTTGCCCTCACCTCCCCAAGCGCATAATCATAGCGGTATGAAAATCGCGACCTGGAACATCAACGGCGTCAAAGCCCGCATCGACAATCTCCTGCACTGGCTGAAGGAGTCATCCCCCGACATTGTCTGTCTGCAGGAAATCAAATCGGTCGATGACCAGTTTCCGCGACTGGAAATCGAAGCGCTCGGCTATCATGTGGAAACACACGGCCAGAAAGGCTTCAACGGCGTAGCCCTTCTGTCGAAAAAATCGCCGGATGAGATCAATCGCGGCCTTCCCGGCGACGATAGCGATGAACAGGCGCGCTTCATTGAGGGTGTCTATTCGACCGACAAGGGTGTTGTCCGTGTCGTTTCGCTTTACCTGCCGAATGGCAATCCGGTGGACACCGAGAAGTTTCCCTACAAGCTTTCGTGGATGCAGCGGCTGGAGCTTTGGGCCAGAGACCGCCTCGCCCTTGAAGAGCCGCTCGTGCTTGCGGGTGACTATAACGTCATTCCTGAACCGGAAGACGCCAGAAATCCGGGCCAGTGGGTTGGCGATGCGCTCTTCCAGCCGCAATCGCGCCAGGCATTCCGCAGGCTGGAGAATATGGGGTTCACCGATGCAATCCGTGCGTCAACGGATGAAGCCGGGATTTACTCGTTCTGGGATTATCAGGCCGGTGCATGGCAGAAGAACAACGGCATCCGCATCGACCATCTGATGCTGTCGCCGGAAGCGGCCAACCGCTTCATATCGAGTGACGTGGAAAAGCACGTCCGTGCCTGGGAAAAACCATCCGACCATGTGCCGGTTACGATAAGGCTTGCGGTCTGAGAAGACCCAAATCAAAGACGATCAGAAATCGCCCTTGTAATCGCCGGAGAGAGCAATCGCGTTGCGGCGGTCGGCTTCACCGGCAATCGAGAACGCCTGTTCCTGCATATCGCGTATCCACGGGCAATCCTCGGCGGGGCAGCGTTCGAAAGCCGCCGTCATCATGGCAAGGCCGCGAACGGTCTTGCCGGCCTGAAACAGCATGTTTCCAAGCATGGCCTGCGCACCGGCATTGCCTTTCTTGGCTGCAAGCTGGAACCAGCGGGCTGCCTGGACGGAATTGCGTTCTCCGCCATCTCCATCGAGCAGCATCTTGCCAAGCTCGAACTGGGCTGCGGAATCACCGAAATTCGATGCAGCCTGCACATAAAGATCGCGCGCCATGCTCGGATTGGCATTAACCGGCGACCCCGGGATGCCGCGCTTTACATAGCCTGCGAGCGCCACGAGGGCGTCCGCCACATAGGAGTCGTTTTCCGAACCCGGCTCCGAACCTTCGCGAACGATCTTTTCAAAAATCTTGTAGGCTTCGTAGTCGTTTTCAGGCACGCCGTCGCCATCGGCATACATGCGTGCCAGTTTCCACTTGGCGCCCTGATGACCGCGATCCGCAGCATAGCGCAGCGCCTTGATTGCTTCGTCCTTATGACCATTCTTGTAGGCGGAGAAGCCGAACTTGAAGAGTTCAAACGGGCTTCTCGACTTTTCTGAATCGTCATTGAGATCGAAAGCAAAGGCGCTGTTGCAGGCAATGGCGAAGCCGAGAGCCATGGCAAGGGCGCTATATGAAAAACTGCGGATACGCATCACAACGCTGGTCTTTCACACTCAGTGGAGGAAACATTCATGGAGGACAGAATGCACGCTGTTTTCGTCAAGACTGAGACCCGATCTTGGCCGAAAAAAGCCTTGCCATGATGGGAAAGAATAAAAGGTGCGTGAACAGGGTTCACCCTGTTCCCAATCCGTTTGCCGTGCAACAACGCGCCCTTCGTCATTCCTGCCTGTCCTGTTGGAGCTTGCGGCTCCCAATATTTTGGTGGCTTCTGCCTTTCCAATGATCGGTGACGCCTGTTTGTGGCGGGAAATGGGCAAAATCTACCATAGCTCTTTCTAGCCTAAAGCATCGGTAAAGACTGTTGCTAATTGACAACAAACCGGCTGTTGTTGCGACCGGAAATCCGCTCCTGTTGACGCCATCGACACGAGCCCGCAGTCTGTCTCAATCAAGGATGCAAGGGAGTCGGGAAGCGCACCCATGAGCAGATACCGCCGTCCCTACAGACGTCCCTATCGCCAGTTCCGCAAAAGCAATGGCATAAGTTTTCGCAGTATCCTTTTGACTATATTGCTTTTTTCTTTTTTAGCCGTGCTGATCGCCTATCTGCCGATCCGGTCGGCACCCAGGGAGGCATTGGCGGGTCCGGTCTATGTGATTGACGGCGACACGGTAATCCTTGGCAAGATTCATATACGCCTCAAGGGTATCGACGCGCCGGAGATGCAGCAGCAATGTATCCGGGCTGGAACGTCTTACGATTGCGGCAGGGAGGCCCGTAACCTTCTGCGATCCAGAATCGGCAAGTCCTCGATTCGCTGCGAGACGGAAGGACGAGATCAGTATGGCCGCGAACTGGCGCGCTGTTATCTTGGAGAAACCGATCTCAACGGCTGGATGGTCGAACAGGGCTGGGCCGTTTCCTACGGCGATTATCAGCGAGAGGAAAGAGATGCCCGTCGCGGCCAGCGCGGCATCTGGGCCGGAAAATTCGAGCAGCCGTCCCTGTGGCGCAAGGAACATCACCGCCTGAACGCTGAACAGCCAACCGAACACAGGCCGCCCCTGGCTGTAATTCGCGATGCGTTTAACTATATAAGGGAACACATTCGCACCTTCATTGAAATGATCTATCCCCAATGATCTATCCTCAATGAACTATCCACGGAGCTGATGGAATTCATGGAAAAACTGGACGAGCTCAAACACTCGATCCGGGCCTGCCGTATCTGTCGCGACACACCGCGGTTTCCGCCGCCCCTGCCGCACGAGCCCAATCCCGTCTGTATCGTCTCGGATACCGCGAAGATCGGTATTTGCAGCCAGGCTCCCGGCATTCGCGTCCATAACACATCGTTGCCGTTCAACGACCCGTCCGGGGATCGCCTGCGGCAATGGCTCGGCGTGTCACGCGAAGAGTTTTATGATCCGTCACGCTTCGCCATCGTACCGATGGGCTTCTGCTTCCCGGGCTATGACAAACATGGCGGCGATCTTCCGCCGCGCCGCGAATGCCGCCAGACGTGGCATGACCGCGTTTTCGCCGCGATGCCGCAGCTGGAATTCATTCTGGTGGTCGGGCAATACGCCCTTGCCTATCACCTGCCCGACTATCGGGGCCGCAATCTGACCGAGACCGTCAGGAACTGGCGGCATTTCATGGAGACGCCCAATCAGGCGGGGCGAATCGCGCTGCCCCTGCCTCATCCTTCCTGGCGCAACTCCGGCTGGCTCAAGCGAAATCCGTGGTTCGACGCTGAAGTGGTGCCTGTTCTTCAGGCAAAAGTGCGACACCTCATCGGCGACGATAAATAATTTTTACTCCGTTCGTTTTCATCAGAATATTTTTCCTGTAACTTCCGGTCATTGCAAACCATAAGGTATGACGTTTCACCTATTCGCAAAGTTCGGGAAACGATTTCTAAAACCGGGAACGGAAACGCATGGACAGGCTCGACAGGAAGATACTGCGCTTATTGCAGGAAGACGCGACACTTGCGGTGGCAGACGTTGCCAAGAAAGTTGGCCTTTCCACGACGCCGTGCTGGCGCCGCATCCAGAAGCTGGAAGAAGATGGCGTCATCAAGCGCCGTGTGGCCATTCTCGATCCGGTTCGCGTCAATGCGCGGGTAACGGTGTTCGTATCGGTGCGCACAAGCTCGCACAGCCACGAATGGCTGAAGCGCTTTTCCGAAGTGGTTCAGGAATTTCCTGAAGTCATCGAATTCTATCGCATGAGCGGTGACGTGGATTATCTGCTGCGCGTGGCCGTGCCGGACATTGCCGCTTATGACGCCTTCTACAAGCGCCTGATCAGCAAGATCGAAATCCGCGACGTGTCGTCGTCGTTCGCCATGGAGCAGATCAAATACACGACCGAACTGCCGCTCGACTACATGGTGCTCGACAAAGACAACAACTAGAGCAGCTCCAGTTAAAACGGAATCGTGGAACCGCTTCAAATATTTGTTTTGTCGCATTCAAGCATTTGTTTAGAAGAAAAGCCCGCTTGATAGCGGGCTTTTTTGATGGCGTGGCGACCGTTATTTCGAGCCGGATATTCCAGCCTGTTCGAACGTCGCCATACCGCCATGGCACAGTGCCGCCGCCTTGACGATACCGGCTGCGAGCGCAGCACCCGTCCCTTCTCCAAGGCGCATTCCCATGTCGAGCAGCGGCTGCTTACCCATCTTCGCGAGAAGCTTGCGATGGCCCGGCTCGGCGGAAACATGACCGAACAGGCAATGATCGATGGCTTCCGGATTGGCGGCATAGAGCACCGCCGCAGCAGCGCTTGCCACGAAGCCGTCGACGATGACCGGGATTTTTTCCATGCGCGCCGCGAGGATCGCGCCAGCCATGGCAGCGATTTCACGGCCACCAAGGCGGCTCAAAACCTCCAGCGGGTCCTGCAGATGCGCCTGATGGAGCGCAACCGCCTTGCGCACGGCGGCAAGCTTGCGCTCAAGCAGTTCACCCGTCGAGCCGGTGCCGGGTCCAACCCAGTCTTCCGCCGTTCCGCCGAAAAGCGCCAGCGCGATGGCCGCCGCAATCGTGGTATTGCCGATGCCCATTTCGCCGATGCACAGGAGGTCGGTTCCACCGGCAATCGCTTCCATGCCGAAGGCCATGGTCGCAGCGCAGGTGCGCTCATCCATGGCTGGCTCTTCCGTTATGTCGCCCGTCGGATGTTCCAGCGCCAGATCGAAAACTTTCAGCCCGAGATCGTTGGCGATGCAGATCTGGTTGATCGCCGCGCCCCCGGCTGCAAAATTTTCGACCATCTGTGCCGTCACGCTCGGCGGAAACGGCGTGATGTTCTTGGCCGTGACGCCATGATTGCCGGCAAACACCGCAACCAGCGGGCGATTGATCTGCGGCGTGCGCTTTCCGGTCCATGCGGCAAGCCATGCCGCGATCTCTTCCATGCGCCCCAGCGAACCTGCGGGCTTCGTCAGCGTAGCCTCACGCTCGCGAACGGCCCTTTCCGCCCCCAGATCAGGCCCCGGCAGATTGCGGATCAGTTCCCGGAAATCGTCAAAAGGTAGGCCGCTGGCGCTCATAGGTTCAGTCCAATCAAAGATGGGAGATGTAAATTCGTGGGGCTCGTCCTATAAGCACTGACGCGAATTTTCAAATCACCTCTTTGAGTTGAATCAACATTGAGGCGAATTATCGCGAAATTCCGGGCCGGAAACAAAGTGGAACAGTGACTTGCAGCGAAATAGTCTCCTTGGCGACACGATCCGCAGCCTCGGCTTTCTGAGCCGCCTGCCGCTTCCGCAACGCTGGTTTGAAAACGGCGATGATTCGTTGCCGCGCAATGCACGGGCATTTCCGCTTGCGGGAGCCGTGCTGGGCCTGCTGGCGGGCATCGTGCTTTACGCGGCCCATGGAATGAACCTTCCGCCCCTTGCATGTGCGCTGCTCGCGATTGGCGCGCTGGCGGCGATGACCGGCGCGCTACACGAAGACGGGCTGGGCGATACTGCCGATGGCTTTTTCGGCGCCTCTTCCGCCGATCGCAGGCTGGACATCATGAAGGATTCCCGCATCGGGACTTTCGCCGCGCTTGCCCTGATCGTCATTGTCGGTGTGAAAGCGTCTTTCCTGACGGCGATCATCGACCGCGCGGGCGCAGGATATGCAGTGCTTGCGCTGATTGGGTGCGAAGCGGCAAGCCGCGCTGGCATGCTTGCGTTCTGGCATGCCCTGCCCTCGGCGCGTCCGGGCGGGCTTTCCGACAGCGTCGGCCAACCGCAATGGGAGACCGTTGTTTGCGGCTCCGGCATCGGGCTGGCCGTTCTTGTCCTTACACTGATACCTTCCGGCGGTTTCCTGTCGCTCATCAATGCGCTGGTGTTGGTGACCGTCCTGCTTTTCGGCTTCGCCCGACTTTGCATGGCAAAAATAGGCGGACAGACCGGGGATACTCTGGGCGCGGCACAGCAGATCGGTTCGATTGCCGTGCTCGCCGGGCTTGTCATGGCCCTTTGATGCAACCACATTGCATCCATGGATATGTCAACCATCGAATCCCCGTGCATATTGATATGCACGATCGACACGGAAACCGGTTTCTGCCTCGGCTGCGCGCGGACGCTTGACGAAATCGCACGCTGGTCCAGCATGAGCGCGGAAGAGCGAACAGCCGTCCTGTCGCTTCTCGCCGACAGGCACGAAATCATCGTAGAAAAGAGAATTGGCTGATGGGGCGCTTTTTCTGGCTCATTATTGCGGCAGTCGCCGTTGTCGTCCTGCTGCTGATGTCCAACAATGACGGCGGCTCAACGCTGGGCATGGACAATGACGTGTTTGCCCGCGCCGCCTATCTGGGCATATGGGGCGTCGTGCTTGCCGCCGGACTGCTCGGTTCCGGTATCAAACTGACCGACTTTGCGCGCAACATGGCCGTTTGGGCCGTGATCATTCTCGCCCTCGTTGCGGGCTACCAGTACCGTTACGAGTTGCAGGACGTTGCAAGCCGGGTCACGGCGGGGCTGGTACCGGGAAGCCCTATTTCGGGCCGCAGTGCCGATGGTGCGCTGACTGTAACGCTTGCAAAGGCTGCAAACGGCCATTTCGAGGTGAACGGACGTGTGAACGGCGCACGCGTTCATTTTCTGGTCGATACCGGCGCGTCATCGGTCGTCCTGTCCCAGCAGGATGCGGAGCGCGCAGGCATAGACACCGCCTCGCTCAACTATTCCGTTCCGATCATGACGGCCAACGGCACGGCAAGCGCGGCAGTCATCACCATCGCCACTTTGCAGATCGGCGATATCGAACGCCAGAATGTGCGCGCCATGGTGACGAAGGAAGGGCTGATGACCGGCAGCCTGCTTGGCATGAATTTTCTGCAGACGCTCGGCGGTTTCACCGTCCGTGGCGACCAGCTTATTCTGATCGATTAAGCTGCTTCTGCTGCCGCTTCAGTCACGACTGCATGGGCCTGACGCAGCACATCGCTGGTTGCCCCCGGCTTGGTGGCATCCGTCGAAAGGATTTGCCGCCAGCGCCGTGCACCCGGCTGTCCGGTAAAAAGCCCGACCATATGGCGGCTCACATGGGACAGCCTGCCGCCCGCCGCGATATGGCGATCAATATAAGCGCACATCTCGTCGATGATGTCTGCCATCGAGGTATCGCGCTGTTCGCCGCCGTAAAGGCGCACATCCACCTCTGCCAGAAGTTCAGGATTGTGATAAGCGGCGCGACCAAGCATCACGGCGTCGACGGCCTGCAAGTGTTGCTCTGCCTCATCAAGCGTATTGATGCCGCCGTTAATGCCGACGAAAACATCGCCGAGCCGCGCCTTGAGGCGATAGACGCGATCATAGTCGAGCGGCGGAATCTCGCGGTTTTCCTTCGGCGAAAGCCCTTTCAGCCAGGCCTTGCGGGCATGGACCCAAAGCGCATCCGCTCCCGCGTCAAGCGTCATATCGGCCAAAGTATCGAGTGCTGCTTCCACATCCTGATCGTCAACGCCGATGCGGCATTTGACTGTGACGGGCACGGAAACCGCCTCCTTCATGGCTGAAACGCAACGCGCCACCACATCCGGGGTCTGCATGAGGCAGGCTCCGAATGTACCGGACTGCACGCGATCCGACGGGCAGCCGACATTGAGATTGATTTCATCATAGCCGTAATCGGCGCCGATCTTCGCCGCCTCTTTCAGCTTTGCCGGGTCGGAACCGCCAAGTTGCAGCGCCACGGGGTGTTCAGCTGCGTCGAAGCCCAGCAACCGGTCGCGCGGGCCATGGATGATGGCATCCGCCACGACCATTTCGGTATAGAGCAATGCATGGCTGGAAAAGAGCCTGTGAAAATAGCGGCAATGCCGGTCCGACCAATCGATCATGGGAGCAACGGCAAAGCGAACGTTGGGATAGTTGCGGTTTTTTGATTTTATTTCAGTCATTTATACAACAATCCTGAGAATGCGATTCAGTCGCAGTCGGCGCTTTCGGCATTTATTCAAGTTCGGAAGGGTGCCAAAAGCCACAATTGATCGAAATGATCAAGTTTCGCCGCTATCGCGGCCACCAGCGCTTTATATAGTGGGGCGCAGAAAAATTTCACACCAGAGACAAACTCTCGTCGCTCCACGACTGTCTTCTCGTCCAAGACGCACTATGATTGAGTGCAGAAGCATTCCCGATTCTCATCTTGCTAGAGCATTTCCTGTTTTGATTGAATCGTTGGAAATGCTCTATCTTTCTGTTTTAAGCATGTCTTTATCCCGAAACCGGTTCCCACTTTCGGGCGACATGCTCCAGTTCAAGGAAATTCGGCGTGACCTTCTTTTCCCCTTTCGGCAAATCATTCGATGCGTTTCTATTCGACATGGACGGCACGATATTGAGTTCCATCGAGGCAACCGAACGGGTGTGGAGCGAATGGGCGATACGCCATGGCATCGATCCGGTTACATTCCTGCCGACCATCCACGGTGTTCGGGCAGTGGAAACCGTCCGCCGCCTTGCCCTGCCCGGCGTCGACCCGATCCGAGAGGCGGAAATATTGCTTCAGGCCGAAATGGCCGATCTGGAAGGCATCGCGCCCATCGATGGCGCGCATGAGTTTCTGAGCGCGCTGCCGGAAGACCGCTGGGCGATTGTAACCTCTGCGCCGCTCGAACTGGCGCGCCGTCGCGTCGCGGCTGCGGGATTGCCGATGCCCAGGACAATCGTGTCAGCCGAAGATGTCGAGCGCGGCAAGCCGAGCCCTGAATGCTTCCAGCTTGGCGCGAAGCGGCTTGGCTTCGATCCGCACAACTGCCTTGTGTTCGAGGATGCGCCAGCCGGTATCGTCGCCGGAGAAACTGCCGGTGCGAGCGTTGTCGTGGTAACCGCGACGCATCCGCATTCGCCCCAGACTTCCCATCTCAGCATCCAGAGCTATCGCAATCTGCAGCTCGATATCCTGAGCGACGGCAGGCTGGGGCTGGAACCGACGGCACCCGACCCTGTAGGCTAGATAACCCGCCGCCCCTCGCGCCAGACGGTGCGGATGATCGGAACGTGATCGGCGATCTGTACGCGGACGAGGTCGGCCCGCTTGCCGGCAACGATCTCACCGCGATCCTCAAGTCCCACGGCGCGCGCAGGATTGGCGGAAACCAGACGAATGGCCTGCGGCAAGGAGATGCTTTCCACGACATCGGCGAGGAAAAAGGCCGATTGCATCATGCTGGCCGGGATATAGTCCGACGATATGATGTCGAGATTTCCGGCTTCGGCCAGTTCACGCGCGGAGACATTTCCAGAATGCGAACCGCCGCGCACCACATTCGGCGCGCCCATCAGAACCGACATGCCGGAAACTTTCGACGCCTTGGCAGCCGTGTGGGTCGTTGGAAATTCGGCAACCCGTATCCCCTGCGCCTGCGCCTCCGCCACATGCTCCACGGTCGCGTCGTCGTGGCTTGCGAGAATAACCCCGCGCTGATGGCATAGTTCGGCAATCGCCTTGCGCGTCGGTGCGGAATATTGCTGCGACTGGCCGATACGGCGCTCGCAATAGAGCCTGAAGTCCTCTTCCGAGAATTTCAGCTTGCGGAGGAAATAGGTCTTGTAGCTTTCGATATCGGTAAACTGGCGCTGCCCCGGCGCGTGATCCATCAGGGACACCAGCCTGACCAGCGGCTGGTTGCCGAATTTTTCAAAGGCCGGAAGGCAATCGGGTGCTGAAACCTCGCAGCGCAAATGCAGGAAATGGTCGGCGCGCAAGCGCCCCGCCGCGCGGCCCTCGGCAATTGCCGAAGAAAGCTTGCGCATATCATCGATACCCGTTTCGGCGTCGTCATCGAAGCCGATGCGCAGGGCGTCGAAAACCGTGGTGATTCCCGAAGCGGCAATCTGTGCGTCGTGTGCCTGCACGGCGGCAATAGGGTTCCAGCGCACTTTCGGGCGCGGCGCATAGTGCCCTTCGAGATGATCCGTATGCAACTCGACCAGACCGGGCGTCAGGAAGTCGCCTTCCATATCCTCGCCGGTACTGGCTGCACCGGCGGAAATATCGGCGATCCTGCCATCCACGAGCTTCAGGGAACCGAGGACAACGTCGTCGGCGAGCACGATGCGTGCGTTGCGCAGAACCGTTTCATTTCCCATTGGTTACGGCCTCCCAACCGCTCGTGAGGCGCGAGCCGATGCTGCCTTGCCGCCCGTCAGTGGATGCAGCGAATGAATCTGGAAAGGCGCCCCTTTCTCAGGTTCCACGAACAGGGCGAGATTCGCAACCTCCACGGCGTCATCCAGCAGCGGCGTGAAGAATTCATCCAGTGTCCGCTCCACGCGAGCGCGGTCTTTCTCCTCCACCGGTCCGGTCAGGGTCATGTGAAAGCGGAATTCCTCAAAAACATAAGGATAGCCCCAGCGCTCGATATTGTGCCGCTGCGCCTCGCTGAGACGTTCGGGCCGTCGCCTGGCTATTTCCGCCTCGGTGAGCGGGGCGCGAAACCGGTCGAAGGCAACCACGACATCGTTGGCGAGCTGGTTCAGCTCGGCCACCGGTTCTTCGGGCACAAGCGCGAAGAACGGCCCAATCGCGTGAAGCTTCAGGCGGGGAATGGTGACAGGCGACGCCGACGAAGCAAAATGCATCAACGCGGAAAGCAGATCGTTTTCCGTGTGTTTCTCATCCAGACGGAAGGGAGCCTTCATCGTCGCATGAAAACCGTAGCGGCGCGGCTCTTCGGTCAGCTGGGCGATTTCATCGGTGGCAAGCGAGCGAATCGCAGGCATCTTTACCGGCTCGCCGCTGAACGCATTGCGTCCGAGCCAGTTTGCGGCAACCTTCAAAAGCGCATCGTTGGATGGCGGCGTGAAATAAATCGCATAACGCATGTCAAATCCTTAGGCGAGGTTCGCGACACGACGTCAGCGGAACTCCAGAATATCAGGCAATGCATCGCGCTTTTGAAGAGCTGTCCCGCGTTTGGGAAGCGATGCGGTCGGCGGATGCTTACACAATGAATGTGGCAAGTCGATAAAGGCCGGATGACAGCTGACGAAATGCCGACAAACCAATTTTACATAGCCGCAAATTAGTATAGGCGTTAGCCCCATTGGAAGTGAGGAGACTGAAATGGGCGGATTTGCGTCTATCGGCGAATGCATGATCGAGCTTTCTGGCAATGAAGGCGACCAGTGGCGCATGGGTTTTGCGGGCGATACGCTCAACACTGCGTGGTACATGCGGGCGCTGATGGAAAAATCCTATCCCGTCGAATATGTGACCGCCTTCGGCGAGGACAGTTTCTCCCAGAAACAGCGCGTGTTCCTGACCTCCAACGGTATCGGTATCGCCCATAGCCCCATCATCGACGGGCTGCATCCCGGCCTTTATGCAATCACGCTCAACGGCGCCGAGCGCTCCTTCACCTATTGGCGCAGCGACGCCGCCGCAAGGCGTCTGGCCAGTGACCGCGAAGCGCTGGAAAAGAGCCTGACCGGCCGCGACATCATCTATTTTTCGGGTATTTCGGTCGCCATCATCCTGCCCGAGCATCGCCACACGTTCTTCGATGTCCTGCGGCAATGTCGCGCCGCCGGTTCGCGGATTGCCTTCGACCCGAATTTCCGCCACCAGCTGTGGCCGGACCGCAAGGCCGCGCAGGATATCATCAGCGAAGCAATGCGCATTGCCGATATTGCGCTTCCCACCTTCCCGGACGAACAGGCGCTCTTCGGCGACAAGGACGCCAGCGCGTGCGCTGATCGCCTTGCCGGGCTTGGCGTAAAAGAGATCGTCGTCAAGGACGGCACGGAACCCGCGCTCGTCGTCACCGGCGAGGAAAGAGTGCTCGTCCCTTCCGTCGTTGCGCAAGCGGTGGACACAACGGGCGCAGGCGACAGCTTCAACGGCGCCTATCTTGCGGCGCGGCTGAACGAGCTTGCCCCGGTGGAGGCAGCCCGCAAGGCGCATCTGGTAGCAGCCCGCGTGGTCGAGATACGCGGCGCGCTTGCCCCGATGGAAACCGCACGCGCCGCCTTTGCCGATTAGAGCGCGTTTCGTCTGACTGGATCAGTTCGGCGCTCTAATCATTTGTTCTGACGCGCATCTTTTCCGAAAACCGTTTCACACTTTTCGGGATGCGCTTTAATCCCTTGTTCTGACGCGCATCTTTTCCGAAAACCGCTTCACACTTTTCGGGATGCGCTTTAATTATCTTTCGCGTGAAAAGCTGAAATGGCTGGTCTGGGCGTAAATCTCGCCCGGACGCAATATTGCCTGCGGGAAATACGGATATTCCAGCGATCCGGGCCATATCTGCGGCTCCAGGCAGAAACCTGCATGTTTTCCGTAGGGCTTGCCCATAAGGCCGATGCAGTCATTGGCCATGGTGTTGCCCGCATAGAACTGAACGCCCGGCTCCGTCGTCGATATATCGAGGCGAATGCCGGAGCGCGCGCCCTTCACTGACGCGCAGGGACGCAATGGCCCGCGAGCCGCAGCCAGACAGAAATTGCTGTCATACTGGACCTGAGCGCCGTTCTCCTCGAAGCGAATCGGGCGGAAATCCCGGAAATCATATGGCGTCCCTTTGACCGGCAGCACGCGCCCGTCCGGAATGAGAGCTTCATCGACCGGCATATAGGCATCCGCCTCGATTTTAAGCTGGTGATCGAGAATATCGCCCTCGCCGCCATCATCAAGATTGAAGTAGCTGTGATGCAGCAGGTTGCAGACGGTCGTCTTGTCGGTCACTGCCTCCAGCCGAACGATGAGCGTTCCGTCCGCATTGAGCATGTAGGTGCAGCTTACATTCAGGTTGCCGGGAAAGCCCATTTCGCCGTCGGCGGCCACCGTGGCAAGCGTCACGAAATCCGGCCCGGTCCCGGTTATCTTCCAGACGCGATTGCCCAATCCCTTGCTGCCGCCATGCAGGTTGTGGCGGCCCTGAAAATTCGGCTCGACCTCATAGGTCGTTCCGTCCAGTTCAAAGCGGGCATTGCGGATACGGTTGGCCGAACGGCCCGCAATCGCGCCCAAATGCGGCGAATGCGCCGGATAATCAGCAAAGTCGCGATAACCGATCACCAGCGGGGCTTCGTGGCCCTCCATGCGCAAATCCTGGATGGCCGCGCCCCAGCTTATGATCCTGGCCGTCAGCGGGCCGTTGGAGATAGTGAGCCGGTGAACCGCCTGCCCGTCCGGTGCATATCCAAAGATTTCCGAATTCACGTTTGCCCGCCTGTAAATGATGCAGCGTTGAGTTGCCCATGAATCCGCATCCATGCGCGGGGCGCAAGATGCAAGATGATCAAATAATGATTTTGAACAGAACTTGATCGATCAGGATGACAGATGAATTTCGGACTGTTTTCCTGCGGGAAACTGATGTTATCATGGCGTGTAAATTATTGATTATTATGGGTAAAGACTAATTTAGAGGCTTTTCATATGAAGTCGAATTTCCAGAAAGTCATGCCTTATATTTTCAGTGAAGAAGGCGGTTATGCAAACAACCCCGCCGATCCCGGCGGCGCGACCAATATGGGCATCACCATCGCCACCCTGTCTGCATGGGAGGGGCATCGCGTATCGCCGGAAGATGTACAGAACCTGACCGCAGCCACCGCAACGAAAATCTATCAGGCGCAGTTCTGGAACAAGATCGACGGCGACAACCTGCCTTCCGGCATCGACTATGCGGTGTTCGACTTTGCAGTCAATTCAGGCCCCGGGCGCGCGGCCAAGATGCTGCAAGGCGTCCTGGGCGTGCCGGAGGATGGCGTGATTGGCGCGAAGACGGTTGCGGCTGCGAGCATCCGGCCTGCCGGCGAGATCATCAATGCGTTATGCGACGCCCGCGCATCCTGGCTGAAAGGCCTGTCGACGGCTTCCACCTTTGGAAAAGGCTGGCTGGCGCGCGTTGAGCGGGTGCGGGCCCGCGCGCTGGCGCTGGCTGACAAGTCGCCGGTCCCTCGCCCGGTTTCCGCCCTGAACGATGTAGCGCCGACGAAAGCACGTCAGGGCGATACGGCGGTCACATCCGCTTTGATGCACCCGGAAGCTCTGGGTACGATGGGAAGCGCGGCATCGGGCCTCGCGGCGATCGTATCGGGGAACGGACCGGTTCAATATGCGCTGGCGATCGTCATGTTAGCCTGCGCCGCCGTCGGTCTGTGGTACTTTATCAGGCGGGTCAGGAACGAGCCCTGACCGCATCGCAATAACTCGGTTTTGAGAATATTTCCAAAACAAGAGTTTGCCTTTATGTTGCGCTTCGCATGTTGCGCGCCTTATATGCGCTTTCGACAGACCGGTGCTTATGAAAGTATTATGACTTTCCCTATCACCGGAAAAACGCTAGACACGCGCAAACAGTCAGATGCGTGCCAACTGTGGCACCGCCATGAATAAAGGAATCGAAACTTGTCCTCTACTTTTGACAAAGTCGCCGACATCATCGCCGAAACCAGTGAAATCGACCGTGACACCATCACGCCAGACAGCCACACCATCGACGATCTGGGCATCGACAGCCTCGACTTCCTCGACATCGTCTTTGCAATCGACAAGGCTTTCGGCATCAAGATTCCGCTTGAGCAGTGGACCCAGGAAGTGAACGAAGGCAAGGTTCCGACCGAAGAATACTTCGTTCTCAAGAACCTCTGCGCGAAAATCGACGAGCTGGTCGCAGCCAAGAAAGGCTGATCCGGCACATTATATGGCGGTATTGAGGGGTGGACAGAAATGTTCGCCCTGATTCCGTTTCTGGAGCAGTCTCAGCACCGACGGACAAACGGCACCCATGCAGAACAATAAAGTCGTCATCACAGGCATCGGCATCATCTCCTCGCTCGGCGAAGGGGTCGACGCGCATTGGAACGCTTTCTCGAAGGCCGGTTCCGAACCGCGTCTCGAAAGGCACGCCTTTGCGCCCTACACCGTTCACCCGTTGGGCGAAGTGGACTGGAGCCTGCAAATTCCAAAGCGCGGCGACCAGCGCCAGATGGAAACCTGGCAGCGCCTCGGCACCTATGCCGCAGGGCTGGCGCTTCAGGACGCAGGCATGAAGGACGATGAAGCGCTCTGCGCGACCATGGACATGGTCGTGGGCGCCGGTGGCGGCGAACGCGACATCACCGTCGACATGCAGATTCTGGACGAAGGCCGCGTCCGCAACGACCGCGGCGTCATGCTGAACGAAAAGCTCTCGACCGAACTGCGCCCGACGCTGTTTCTGGCCCAGCTTTCCAACCTGCTCGCGGGCAATATTTCCATCGTGCACAAGGTCACGGGTTCCTCGCGCACCTTCATGGGCGAGGAAGGTTCCGGCCTTTCGGCCATCGAGACCGCAGCCGCACGCATCCGCACCGGCCAGAGCACTCATGCACTGGTTGGCGGTTCGTACAATGCCGAACATTTCGACATGATTCTCGGCCATGAGCTTGGCGGTCTGCTCAAGCATGACGGCTGGGCGCCGCTTTGGCAGCGCGACGGCTCGGCAGGCGGCGGCATGATCTCCGGTTCCGGCGGCGTCTTCCTCGTTCTCGAAAACGCCGAACATGCCGCGAAGCGCGGCGCACGCGCCTATGCGGAAGTGGCCGGGATTGAAAGCGCGCAGATCCGTCGCGACAATGCCGATCTTGCGAACGCCGTCCGCGAACTCGTGCTTGCCGCCAATGACGGCAAGAACCCGTCCTATGTCGTTTCCGGTGCTTCCGGTGCCCATGCGGCGACCGCCGCAGAGAAAACCGCGCTGGACGCCCTCTCGGCATCCTATCGCGGCATTTCCGGCCTGACCGGCCATTTGCGCGAGGCGCAGTTCCCGCTGGCACTGGCGCTTGCAGCCATTTCGGTCTGGAAGGGCGAGGCTTTCGCGCCGCTCGATGCCTCCGAAAAGGAAGCGGGCGGCCCTGTCAGTGAGGCAATTGTCACCATCGTCGGCGCAACGCGTGCCGAAGGCGCAGCAAAGCTGGTGAGAGTATAAGATGACGAAATATACAGACCATCTCGGCCGTCCCATTGTCGCCATCACCGGCGCTGGCGTGGTTTCCTCCCTCGGTCAGGGCAAGGAAGACAACTGGGCTGCATTGACCAGCGGCAAATCGGGCATCCACACCATCACCCGCTTTCCGACCGACAATCTCAATACGCGCTTTTCCGGAACGGTTGATTTCCTGCCTGAAAGCGATGTGGGCGCATCGGCGCTTTCCGAAGCGCTGGCCCGGCTCGCCGGTGAGGAAGCCCTCGCCCAGTCGGGGCTTTCGTCGACGGATTTCGGCGGTCCGCTGTTCCTGGCGGCACCCCCGGTCGAACTCGACTGGAAAAGCCGCTTTGCACTCGACGCAACCGTGAAGAATGAAGGCCCGGCAAGCTATCAGCTTCTGCTGGAAGCCTGCCGTCGCGCGCGTCAGGACGAACTCTTCAACACGACCCAGTTCGGCTATATCGCCGAACGCCTGTCGGAAGCTTTCGGCACGCGCGGCCTGCCGATCACCTTGTCGACTGCCTGCGCCTCGGGCGCGACTGCGATCCAGCTCGGGGTGGAAGCCATTCGTCGCGGCGAAAGCGACCGGGTTCTCTCTATCGGAACCGATGGTTCAGTCTCCGCCGAAGCGCTCATTCGCTTCTCGCTGCTGTCAGCCCTTTCGACGCAGAACGACAGGCCGGAAAAGGCTTCCAAGCCCTTCTCCAAGGACCGCGACGGCTTTGCCATGTCGGAAGGTTCCGGCGCACTGGTCATGGAATCGCTGGAAAGCGCCGTTGCGCGTGGCGCTAGGGTTCTGGGCATTCTGGCCGGTTGCGGCGAAAAGGCCGATGATTTCCATCGCACACGCTCCAAGCCGGACGCCTCGCCTGCCATTGGCACGGTGCGCGCCGCGCTGGCAGATGCGGGCCTGACCGAAGATCAGATTTCCTATATCAACGCCCACGGCACCTCGACGCCGGAAAACGACAAGATGGAATATCTGGCGCTCTCGACCGTATTCGGTGAAAGGCTTGCCTCCATCCCGGTTTCTTCCAACAAGTCGATGATCGGTCATACGCTGACCGCTGCGGGTGCCATCGAAGCCGTCTTCTCGCTTCTGACGATCCAGACCGGCACATTGCCGCCGACCATCAATTACGACAATCCGGACCCGGCTATCCCGCTCGATGTCGTGCCGAATGTGAAGCGCCAGGCGGAGGTCTCTGCCGTGCTTTCCAACTCGTTCGGTTTCGGCGGACAGAATACGAGCCTTGTTTTGGCGGCAAATCCGAATTAATCCGTCCGGCAACGAACTTAAATTCCTGATGATCCCGGAAGGCGGAAGCTCTCCGGGATCATGCCATGAAAGGAACAGCCCATGCGCGCCTTGCAGCTTCTTGATGATCGCCGCCTTGAAATCACCGATATCACACCCCCGCCTGCCCCCGGCATCGGCGAGGTGACGGTACGCATCAAGGCCGTCGCGCTCAACCACATCGATGTATGGGGCTGGCGCGGCATGGCGTTTGCCAAGCGCAAGATGCCGCTCGTCATCGGCGCGGAAGCTTCCGGTGTCGTCGATGCCGTCGGCCCCGGCGTTTCCAATCTCCTGCCCGGCCAGCTTGTGTCGATCTATGGCGCGCGCACCTGCGGTCTTTGCCGCGCCTGCCGCGAAGGCCGTGACAATCTGTGCGAGCATGTCGGCGGTGTGCATGGTTTCCATCTCGACGGCTTTGCCTGCGAAGCCGTGAACCTGCCTGCCCGCCTGCTCGTTCCGGCCCCTCCCGGCGTGGACGCCATCGGCGCTGCCGTTGCACCGGTTACCTTCGGCACGGTCGAACACATGCTGTTCGACAATGCCAAGCTTGAGCCGGGCGAAACCGTGCTCGTTCAGGCAGGCGGTTCCGGCATCGGCACGGCGGCGATCCAGCTTGCCAAGAAGATGGGCTGCACCGTCATCACCACCGTCGGCTCCAACGACAAGATCGAGAAAGCCAAGGCGCTCGGCGCCGATCACGTCATCAACTATCGCGAAGACCGCTTCGAAGGCGTGGTGCGCAAGCTCACCAAGAAGAAGGGCGTGGACGTGGTGTTCGAGCATGTCGGCGCGGACACATGGGCCGGTTCGATGCTCTGCATGAAGCGCGGCGCGCGTCTCGTCACCTGCGGCTCGACCTCCGGCGTTTCCACCAACATGAACCTGATGCAGCTCTTCCAGCAGCAGCTCAAGATCTTCGGTTCCTTCGGCTGCCGCATGGAAAACATGGCCGATGCGATGCAGAAGATGGCGCGCGGCATCGTGCATCCGGTCATCGACACGGTGGTCGGCTTCAACGATATCGACACGGCGCTGAAGCGCATGGAAGGCCGCGACGTGTTCGGCAAGATCATTCTTGAGATCGACTGAGCCGTAATTCCATGATGTTCAAGCTGAAACTTCTGCTCTTCCGCTGGACCCGCAAGCTGAAGCAGTTCAACTACTGGCTCTGGGCACAGGCCGTGTTTCTGCTGCTTGGCCTGCTGCGCCTGTTCCCGGCGAAGGCAGCGATCAGCTTTTCAGCGAGGGTGGCCCGTCTGGTCGGGCCGCTGACGCCGCGCCACAAGGTGGCGACTGATAATCTGCGTCAGGCCTATCCAGAGAAAAGCGACGCTGAAATCGAAGACATCGCCCGCGAAATGTGGGATTCGATGGCGCGCCTCTTCGCGGAATATATCTTCCTCGACGCGGTTTTCGATTTCGATCCCTATGCGACCAAGCCGGGGCTGGTCGAAGTGGAAGGCATCCCGATTTTCGAACGGCTGCGCGACGAGAAGAAGCCTCACATCTTCTTCACCGCCCATACCGGCAATTTCGAGTTGCTGCCCATCTGCGCCGCCACTTTCGGCCTGAACGTCACGGCGCTGTTCCGCCCGCCGAACAATCCCTATATCGCCGACAAGGTGCTGAAGGCCCGCCGCACCAATATGGGCCATCTGGTGCCGTCGAAAGCCGGCGCTGCATGGTCGCTTGCGCATATCCTCGATGAAGGCGGCAATGTCGGCATGCTGGTGGATCAGAAATTCCGCCGCGGCGTGCCGTCGACCTTCTTCAATCGTCCGGTAAAGACCAACCCGCTTCTGGCCAAGCTTGCACGGCAATATGATTGCGACGTCTACCCGGCGCGCTGCATCCGCCTTCCCGGCGGGCGCTACCGGCTTGAACTCTATGAACGCATGGAACTGCAGCGCGACGACAAGGGCGAGATCGATGTTGCGGCAACTGCGCAGCTTCTGAACGATACCGTCGAGACATGGGTGCGCGAATATCCCGGTCAGTGGATGTGGTTCCACAAGCGCTGGGGATAGGATTCCCGCCCCTCATGTGCTAGGGGCTGGCCAAAGTTACGGAGATCACATATGCGCCCCATCGCCATCGCCCCGTCCATCCTTTCCGCCGATTTCGCCCGTCTGGGCGAAGAAGTCGACGCCGTGCTGGAAGCCGGTGCCGACTGGGTGCATATCGACGTCATGGACGGGCATTTCGTCCCCAACATCACTTTCGGCCCGCAGGTGGTGAAGGCGATCCGTCCGCGCACCGAGGCATTCTTCGATGCCCATCTGATGATTGCGCCATGCGATCCCTATCTGGCGCCTTTTGCCGATGCCGGTTGCGATCTCATCACAATTCACGCCGAAGCCGGACCGCACACCCACCGTTCGCTGCAATCGATCCGCGCTCTCGGCAAGAAGGCCGGTCTGGCGCTCAACCCGGCAACGCCTGCCGAAGCGCTGGCCAATGTCATCGAAGATGTCGATCTCGTCCTCGTCATGACGGTCAATCCGGGCTTTGGCGGGCAGAAATTCATCGCCCCGATGCTCGACAAGATCAAGCGCGTTCGCGAAATGGTCGGCGACCGCCCTATCGACATTGAAGTTGATGGCGGCATCACGCCGGAAACCGCAGGCTCGGTCGTTGCCGCTGGCGCCAACATTCTCGTGGCCGGTTCGGCCGTCTACAAGGGCAATTCGGTCGAGAGCTACCGCGTCAATATCCAGGCGATCCGCGCCGCTGCCGAAGCTGCCCGCAAAAATTAAACACCCCTCTTTCTACAGGATGCACCCATGATCCCGCGCTATTCCCGGCCTGAAATGGTCGCCATCTGGTCGCCCGAAACGAAGTTCCGCATCTGGTTCGAGATCGAAGCCTATGCCTGCGAGGCGCTCGCGCAACTGGGCGTCATTCCAAAGGATGCAGCAAAGACGATCTGGGAAAAGGGCAGCGTGGCAAAGTTCGACGTCGCCCGCATCGATGAGATCGAGGCCGTTACGAAGCATGACGTCATCGCCTTCCTGACGCATCTGGCCGAATTCATCGGCCCGGACAGCCGTTTCGTGCATCAGGGCATGACCTCTTCGGACGTGCTCGACACCACGCTCAACGTCCAGCTGGTACGCGCTGCCGACCTGTTGCTCGCCGACATGGACCGCGTTCTGGAAGCCCTGAAGAAGCGCGCCTTCGAGCACAAGGACACGGTGCGTATCGGCCGCAGCCATGGCATCCATGCCGAACCGACGACGATGGGTCTCACCTTTGCGCGTTTCTATGCCGAGATGGCGCGCGGTCGCGCCCGCCTCGTTGCAGCGCGTGCGGAAATCGCGACCGGCGCCATTTCCGGCGCTGTCGGCACTTTCGCCAATATCGACCCGCGTGTGGAAGAATATGTCTGCGCCAAGCTCGGCCTTGAGGCAGAGCCGGTTTCGACGCAGGTCATCCCGCGCGACCGCCATGCGATGTTCTTTGCAACGCTTGGCGTCATCGCCTCGTCGATGGAAAACATCGCCATCGAAATCCGCCACATGCAGCGCACCGAAGTTCTGGAAGCAGAAGAATTCTTCTCGCCGGGCCAGAAGGGTTCGTCCGCCATGCCGCACAAGCGCAACCCGGTTCTGACCGAGAACCTGACCGGCCTTGCCCGTCTGGTGCGCATGTCGGTAACGCCTGCGATGGAAAACGTGGCTCTCTGGCACGAACGCGATATTTCGCATTCGAGCGTCGAACGCGCCATCGGTCCGGACACCACCATCACGCTTGATTTCGCGCTGAACCGTCTGGCCGGTGTGATTGAAAAGCTGGTGATCTACCCGGACAACATGCTGAAAAACATGAACAAGTTCCGCGGTCTGGTGCATTCGCAGCGCGTTTTGCTGGCGCTGACGCAGGCCGGCGTGTCGCGTGAGGATGCCTATCGTCTCGTGCAGCGCAATGCCATGAAGGTCTGGGAACAGGGCGCCGACTTCCTTGAGGAACTGCTGGCCGACACGGCAGTGCGCGCCGCTCTTTCCGAAGACCAGATCCGCGAAAAGTTCGATCTCGGCTACCACACCAAGCATGTGGATACGATTTTCAAGCGCGTCTTTGGTTGAAGTGGCTCTAACCACCCCTCCCTCACCCTGATGAGCCGTTGAAAACGGCGTCTCGAAGGGCTGAGGGAAACACTCCGCATGCCCTCGTCCTTCGAGGCTT
The DNA here is from genome assembly GCF_041930145.1 of Brucella ciceri. Classification (NCBI taxonomy): domain Bacteria; kingdom Pseudomonadati; phylum Pseudomonadota; class Alphaproteobacteria; order Hyphomicrobiales; family Brucellaceae; genus Brucella; species Brucella ciceri. The sequence goes on from NZ_JBHEEV010000002.1 coordinate 397,355, forward strand.
CGCTTCGCTTCGCACCTCAGGATGAGGGAGGGAGCACGGAGACAACAAAAAGCCCCCATGTTCTGAACGTGGGGGCTTTTCTGTTCTATAAATTGCCCCTCCTGGCTTGCGGGTGCGCAGCCGCGCTAATGAGCGCATATTGAAAGCCTCCAGCGCGATCCCGAAAAATTTCGAAACGGTTTTCGGAAACAGGATGCGCGCAAAAACAAGTTGCTGGCGACCGATATGATTCAATCAGATCGGGCGCCAAGGGAGGTTTTCATGAAGAAATTTCTGTTTCCTATAATGATTGGTATTACATCGCTTTCCGCAATCGGAGCATATGCCGGTTCGGGCGTCGGCCCGACCACTACGCCTGTGTCAGCCAGCTATCTTGGTACGCCTGCACAAAAGCTCACTCTTTTTGACCATCGAAAGGTGGTTTTGATATCGCAGAAGGCAGGCATGACGGGAGCGCGGCTATGTCAGTATGCCAGCGAGCAAGAATGTTATTCAAAAGACCCGAAATGCAGCCTCGGACAGCCGCAAAATTACGGATGCGCCGTGTGCTCTGACGGCATTTCCTGGAAGTGCGTCCCGCTCTGATGAATGGGCTTTACAAAACAGAAACTGGATAGTTCCCAAACTATATTTGAAGCCTCCCAGTCGGGAGGCTCCTTTTATTGTGCAGCGTCATACGCTCTTTTTAAGCGTGTTGACCACATTGCCCCATGGGTCCACGAAGGTGCTGTCATTACCGCCGCGCGTATCTTCCAGTTCCACCCATGCGAGGCCGGTGCGATCCTCGTCGCGCTTGCCAGCACCGGCGCTCTGCCAAGCATTGGCCGCGATATGGTGATGGTAGCGCCCGGTGGACATGAACACTGCCCGGTCTCCATAGGTCTGGACGGTTTCGAGGCCGAGTTCATTGTGCCAGAAGGTTTCGGCTTCATGGGCATTCCCAACGCGCAGGTGAACATGGCCCACGACCGTGTTCTGCGGCGCAAAGGTCCATTCTCCGCCTTCCTGCTTGATGACATCGAGCAGATTACCGACATCCAGCGGATCGGTGCTCATGGCCACACGATCACCATTCCACTGCCACTGGCTGTTGGGACGATCCGAATAGATTTCGATGCCGTTGCCTTCGGGGTCGGTCAGATAGATCGCTTCGCTCACCTTATGGTCCGACGCCCCGCTGACCGGCAATTGCTTGTCGATGGCGCGGCGCGACCAGCGCGCCAGATCGCCTCGGGTCGGCAGCAGGAATGCGGTGTGATAGAGACCGGCACTGCGCGGGTCGTCCGGACGGGCTGCTGAAAACTGCTCGATTTCCATCAATTCGCGGTCGCCCGCGCCGAGAACGATCGAAGCACCACGGCGGGTCATCTCGCGCAAGCCCACCACATCACGGTAATATTCAGCCAGCGTTTCGGCGTCGCGCGCCTTGAGGCCGACGCGCGCCACTCGCATTGGCGTGGTCATTGCGAAAGGAAGCGGAGCGACAGGACGCCCGGTTTCGGCTGCCGCCGCTTTCAAATTCTGTGTCATATCGCTCTCCTTCGACGGCATTTCTGCGCGGACAGGAAGAATGTTGGCCATGACAGCAGTCCCGGCTGCGCCGAGCATCTTGCGTCTGCTGATTGCCATGTCGTTATCTCCGTCGCGTTTCAAATCTTGCCTAAACATCACCATTTGCGACATGTTTCACAAGATCGCGATCAGCGAACAGGCTGTTCATCATTCGCATGCCCTCCAGACCGGGCATACCGCAAGCACCGCTTGAAGAAGTGAGCAAGCCTCTCTAAATGGGAGGCCATGAAAGTCAAAGACGCAGATATCCTCATCATCCCCGGCTATACCAATTCCGGCCCCGACCACTGGCAGACCCGCTGGGAGAACAAACTCTCCACGGCGCGGCGCGTGCAGCAGGCGGAGTGGTCGAAACCTGTTCGCGAAGACTGGATCGGCGAAGTCGTCAAGGCTGCCAATGCGGCCACCCGGCCAATCGTTCTGGTCGCGCACTCGCTCGGCGTTGCAACAGCGGTTCATGCCGTGCCGCATATCCAGCACAAGGTCGCCGGAGCCTTTTTCGTGGCGCCTCCGGATGTTTCCAACGACAGGATCAGGCCCAAGCACCTGATGACGTTCGGTCCCTACCCGCGCGAGCGCCTGCCTTTTCCCACGATTACCGTCATCAGCCGCAACGATCCCTTCTCCAGCTTCGAGGCTGCGGAGGACGTGGTGAAGGATTGGGGCGCCATGCTCATCGATGCAGGTGAAGCCGGACACATCAATTCGGAATCCGGGCATGGACCCTGGCCGGAAGGTTCGATGGTGTTCGCCGAGTTCATGACGCAGCTACAGGCGCCCAAGCATCATTGATCTGAGAAGAAACGGAATGGTAGGGTCTGCTACCATTCCTCCCATCGTACTTCCAATCGCCCACCCAAGGCTCGCACTGCTCGGCTGATGGCCTTGAAGTTAGGATAGTCACAACGATAACCGCGTGTTTGGAAATATCGCCCGGTACCGGCTTCATCATCCAAATCCCGCATAATCCAGTTTATTTCGTAGCAGCGGCTCCTACACTGATCGAGTGAGAGGACTCCGGTGATTTTGTAAGGTTTTTTCTTGCGCCGGTAACTATAGTAACGGGCCGCGGCCTGAATTTTCCCCCACTCAACGCCGGGAAAGGCGCTGCATATTTCCTCCTTGGTCGCTTCTGGATAAAGTCTCCGCAGTTTTTGTTTCGCTGACCATCCCCAACACAACTTCTTGGGAACAAGCCCCAGTTTCTGGCAGCGTGCCTGTATTGCTTTTCTTGATCGGGTATCCAGAACTTGGCAAATCGCAAAATAATCGGGATAGAAAAACCGACATACCCGGTCTTCGTCATCAGTCCATAATCGATGCCCGCTGATCGTGAACCCGGAACGAAGTATCTTTGAGCGTATACGCTCCGCCGAATCTGCATTTCGCGATAGATATCTTAAGTCCATTGCACAAACCAACAGGCTATTTTTTCTTCACCTTCATTACGCGGAAGGAGTTGAAGGTGTTGGCTTTGTCGGTAAAAGCATCCGCGACAGATTTTGGGAGAGCGTTCAACTCCCTCAACTCGTAGGCGAGGATCGCAAAGTCAAGTTTCTTCCGTTCTATATCCTGGCTTTTAACTTCCAGAATTCGCGCTTCAATTTCCGCTTTCTGACGGAGAAGGTCATCAAGTTCAGACATGCACACCCCTCGAACGAGCGTTCGGCTAAGAGATATTTGTGATGAAATCGCGTGGGTAGTGAAAGTGAAGTAGTTCAACCAACTTATCGATCCGTCCAGCGGGCTGCCAGTTGCAATTGTTTGGGCCCAAACATTCCGGCGGGTCTACCATAAGCAAAAGAAAAGGCGGGTCACGAGCCCGCCTTTTCTTGTTCAATACCTCGCAACGGACTTAATCGCGGACCGCTTTCGTCAGCGTTTCGGCTGCCAGCCGGATGTAACCGCCATCATTGCTGAGCGTCAGGAAGCGGAAGCCAAGCGGAATGTAACGCCGCGCGAATTCCGCGGTCGGCGAATAGATGCCTGCAATCTTGCCAGCCGCAATTGCCTTGCGCGCAATGTTGCCGATCGGCTCCACAATCGCATCGGAATTCGGGTTGGCCTCGCGTCCGTTGCTCCATGCTATGGAGAAATCCGCAGGGCCGACGAAAACGCCGTCGATGCCGCGAACGTCGAGGATGGCATCGAGCGCATCATAGGCGTCCCGAGTCTCGATCATCGCGAAGGCGAGCGTGTCGTGATTTGCGGTCGTCAGATAATCGTTGGAACCCGGCGTGCCGTAATCCGCATTGGCCCTGAACACACCCCATGAGCGCTCGCCCACCGGCGGATATTTCATGGCGGCTGCAAACCTGCGGGCATCCTCGACGGAATTGATCATCGGAGCGATGACCGCCTGCGCGCCGAAATCAAGCGCACGGCTTGCCATGTCGAAACGGCCGACGGGAACGCGCACGACGGGCGGCTTGCCGGCATTCAGGATAAGGCCCAGCGAGCGAAGCACGCTCGCCTCATCGTGGCCGCCATGCTGCATGTCGAGCGTTACGGCGTCGAAAGCGCTATGGGCGAGAATTTCGACCGTCAGGGGTTCAGGAAGCGAGGACCATGCGGAGAGCACTGTTTCCCCGGCGCGAAGGCGCGAAGACAACGACATTCGAATTTCCTTCATTTCAAAGCAACGGGGCGGAAGTGCTGGTGGATTGAATTTTACGTTCGATACTCGTCCGCAATCAAACCACTAGCTGCCTTGCGCCCCGAAACCTGCATCAATCCTGCTTTACCTGGCGGATTGCCTCTTCGAGGAAAGCAAACATCTTCTCGCGGATAACCTCGTCTGCAACGCTCACGCCTGCAGCATCGAGATCGGCGCGGATCTTGCGGAAAACATCCTCGTCGCCAGCTTCCTCGAAGTCGGCGGCAACGACTTCCTTGGCATAGGCTTCCGCCTCCGCGTCCTTCTTGCCAAGCTGGTCTGCGGCCCAGAGTCCCAGAAGCTTGTTGCGGCGTGCCTCCGCCTTGAAGCGCAGTTCCGCATCAAGCGCGAATTTCTTTTCAAAAGCGTCGCGGCGATCATCCATGCCAGTGGTCATTCATAAAGCTCCCAGACTTACAAGTTAGAAGAGATCGTCATCCGTTCTCTTGCCTAAAGCTGGCAAGGGGCGCAAGATTATACAAGGGCTTAAAGACCACTTTCTTGCGACTCATACATAAACTTGCGTCAGAAACGCCGAAAACGGGGGAACGGGCACAAAGCAGGATTGTTAAAAGCCCACAATTGCTATAGGTAGCCCGCGAGAATAGCGGCTTAGAGCCGATCACCATAAATATGGAAATCCGAGAAAAGCCATGAACCGTCGCCGCCGTATTTACGAGGGCAAGGCCAAGATTCTTTATGAAGGCCCTGAACCCGGTACGCTTGTCCAATTCTTCAAAGATGATGCAACTGCCTTCAATGCAAAGAAGCATGAAGTCATCGACGGGAAAGGCGTGCTGAACAACCGCATTTCCGAGCATATCTTCACCCAGCTCAACCGCATCGGCATTCCGACGCACTTCATCCGCCGCCTCAACATGCGTGAGCAGCTGATCAAGGAAGTGGAAATCATTCCGCTTGAAGTGGTCGTGCGCAACGTTGCAGCCGGTTCGCTCGCCAAGCGCCTTGGCCTGGAAGAAGGCACCATCCTGCCGCGCTCGATCATCGAGTTCTACTACAAGGCCGATGCGCTCGACGATCCGATGGTCACCGAAGAGCATATCACGGCTTTCGGCTGGGCAAGCCCGCAGGAAATCGACGACATCATGGCGCTTGCCATCCGCGTCAACGACTTCCTCACCGGCCTGTTCCTCGGCATCGGCATCCAGCTTGTCGATTTCAAGATGGAATGTGGACGCCTGTGGGAAGGCGACATGATGCGCATCGTCGTCGCCGACGAAATTTCGCCGGACTCTGCGCGTCTTTGGGACATCACCACCAATGACAAGCTCGACAAGGACCGTTTCCGTCGCGATATGGGCGGTCTGGTCGAGGCCTATCAGGAAGTTGCGCGCCGTCTCGGCATCATGAACGAGAACGACACGCCGCGTCCGTCCGGCCCCACGCTTGTGAAGTAATCATCCGCCCAGCCCGGAAGGGCCTGGTCCCGAAAAGTGGAAGCCGGTTTTCGGGATCGAGCCAGACAAGCCTTCCGGGCTGTTTCATTCGTTCTAAAATTGCAGGAACTACAGAGTGATCAAGGCACGCGTCACCGTTACACTGAAAAACGGCGTTCTCGACCCGCAGGGCAAGGCAATCGTCGGCGCGCTCGGCAGCCTCGGTTTCGACGGCGTCAATTCGGCCCGTCAGGGCAAGGTGTTCGATCTGGAACTGGAAGGCTCGGACAAGGCCAAGGCCGAAGCAGACCTGAAAGCCATGTGCGAGAAGCTGCTCGCCAACACCGTGATTGAAGATTATTCCATCGCCATCGCCTGAGCCCAACAAGGAAGCAGTCGCCATGAAATCCGCAGTCATTCTCCTTCCCGGTCTCAATCGCGATCGCGACATGATCGCGGCGCTGACCAAGATCACCGGACAGGCTCCGGTGACCGTCTGGCAGACTGACACCAGCATCCCCGACGATGTGGACCTGATCCTCATCCCCGGCGGCTTCTCCTATGGCGACTATCTGCGTTGCGGCGCCATTGCCGCCCGCATGCCGGTCATGCAGGCCTTGCGCGAGAAGGCCGAAAAGGGCGTGATGGTCATGGGCGTGTGCAACGGCTTCCAGATCCTCGTCGAAGCCGGACTTCTGCCGGGCGCGCTGATGCGCAATGCCTCGCTGAAATTCGTCTGCCGCGAAGTGAAGCTCGAAGTGACCAACGCCAACACCTCGTTCACGCGCGGCTACCAGCCGGGCCAGATCATCCGCTGCCCGGTCGCGCATCATGACGGCAATTATTTCGCCGATGCCGAAACGCTGAAGCGTATCGAAGGCGAAGGCCAGGTCGTGTTCCGCTATGCCGAAGGCACCAATCCGAACGGATCGGTCAACGACATTGCAGGTATCGTCAATGCACGCGGCAATGTGCTCGGCATGATGCCTCACCCGGAAAACCTGATCGAAGCAGCCCATGGCGGCGACGATGGCCGGGCGCTCTTTGCAGGCGCACTTGGCGTCGCGGCCTAAGCTGGCAGACAGATAAACGGAAAAGGCGGCTCCCATCGAGCCGCCTTTTTTGTTGCGCCTGCCTCGCCTCAAAACTGCACTGGCAAAGCGCCGGGTTTCGTGGCAGCTTGGCTCCGGGAGGACTTTGACAAGAGACAAACCGTCGGGGTCTCCTCATTTTTGTCCGTGCATTTTTCCCGGCACAAATCGTCCATATTTTTGCTGGAAATGCCTCACAGATTTTAGCGATAAAGAATCAGGGGAATTCATTCATGCAGCTTTATTCCAGGCCTCTCTCCCCCTACTCATCTTTCGTGCGCGGCGTCCTCTACCTGAAGGACCTGCCTTTCAAGCCGATGAACCTGTCCTATCCGTTTCCCGCCGATTTCGGCAATGTCACGCCGCTCCGCCGCATACCGGTGCTGATCACCAGTTCGGGTGAAACGCTGTTTGAAGCCGCCGTCATCGCGGAATATCTGGAAGATCATTTTCCTGAAACACCCGTATTGCCCGGCACGCCGCGCGAGCGCGCTCTCATCCGCCTGCTGGCGCGCGTGACGGAACTCGACGTGCTCGGACCGACGATGAAGCTCTTCATCCTGTCGAGCAAACCCGAGCGTGACGATGCAAGCATCGAGCGCCTGTTCGACAAGATGCATACCGGCCTCAAAGTGGTCGAAAGCCGCCTCTCGGACAAAGCTTTCGCCGCCGGAGACGAACCTACGCTTGCGGATTGCTGGCTGCTGCCCGTGCGTTTTCTGATGGAACCGTTGAAGAAGCTATCCGGCAAAGCGGATTTGCTGGACGCGTTCCCGAAATTCGATGCATATGCGGCCAAGGCAAAACAGCACCCGGTCTTTGAACGCATCTGGAACGAGATGAACGACGGACTGAAGTCCTTCATGCCGCAACCCGCCTGATTCTGCCGATCTACCTCACCCCCAGCGTGCTTTTCAAAGGCACGCCCTTTCGGAGCCCCTCCTTGAAGACCAAGACTTTCGCTCTTCTGGCCCTCCCGGCCATTGCATTGCTTGCAGCCTGCACCTCCAGCAAGCCGACGCGCCCCCTCGCCGTCGATGCCAGCAAGGCTGCATTACCAACCATGGAGCGCATTGCGCTGGCGGCAAATAGCTGCTGGTTCAAATCCAAGGACAAGGATTTCCGCGGATACTCGCTTGCACCGGAACTGAATTCCTTTACCGGACGGCCGCGCATTCTGGTGGTGCCGGCCCGCAACCCGGCGTCTCGTCCGCTGCTGGTCGTGCAGGCGCAGGGAAATCCGGCTCGTGTCGAAACTTTCGGCCCCATGATGGGTGAAAGCCATGGCGGACGTATCGCCGCCGACGTCAACCGCTGGGCTTCGGGCCAGAGCGGCTGCCAGTAACAACCAGATGCGTCGCGGAAACGCCGAAACCGGCTTTCCGCGACACATTTCAACGCAAGTGAAAACGCACCTTCCGTGCTTCGCGCTCGGCTTCACCGCGCCGCAGTCCAATGTCGCGCAACTGCGCATCTGTCAGTTCGCCCAAAGCAATCCGGGTGCGCCGCAGCATCATTCGATAAGACAGCCAATTCAAGACCTGCCGTAGATATCCGCCTCGCGGTTGCGAGGCCGTTGCCAGATGCGCCTGCAATCCTTTCGGCAAATCCGCCGCCGTATCAGCCACGGGAACAGGAAGAATTGTATCTATTGTCTCGGTCTGCGGCCTGAAGTAAAACATTGTCTCGGTCCATTCCTCATAAGCAGAGCCGGTTGGGAGCCCAGTGCTGCTACGGCATCGACCTGAAAATCGAAGTCGACTCTCAAAGGAACGATGCCCGGATTCAACTGGTCGGAGCGCCCTTCAATCACGCGAACGCGCACACGATGCTCCAAGCAGTTCGTTTGATCGCCGCCTATTTACAATTCACCGGCAGCGACGAATTGACTCTATAATTGACTTGGCAATAGGTACAATTTATAAGTTGTCACCATGACAAATTGGATTCCAGACCTTTCCGGCAAGTCCGGCCCATTTTACCTGCAACTCGCCGACGCCATCGAAGAGGCAATCGGAAGCGGCGGGCTGCCCGCGGGTGCAAAGCTGCCGCCGCAGCGCAATCTCGCATTCGATCTCAAGGTAACAATCGGCACAATCGGCCGCGCCTATGCCCTGGCCCACGAGCGCGGCCTTGTGACGGGCGAAGTGGGTCGGGGAACCTATGTGCTCGGTGAAGAACCGGCCGACAATGCACTGACCGCCTCAGGCATTGCCGGAACCAAACCCGCCGACGTCCCATCCGGTAAAATCCGCTTCGACACGACAGCGGCACCGGATGTTGGCCAGCACGAAGTTCTGGCCCGGATAAATGCCGACATTCATCGGGATTTTCCGCAGGATATAGCGAGCTATTCGCGCTATTTCCCGCAGCACTGGCTGGAAGCCGGGCAAAGATGGCTTTCGCGGGCCGACTGGCGGCCAGACCTCGACAGCATCGTCGTCACCAACGGCGCGCAGGCTGCAAGCATTGCCATTATCACGGCCTTCACCAATCCCGGCGACCGCATCCTGTTTGAAAACCTGACTTACGCGCAGATCAGCCGTTCCGTTCGCCTTCTGGGGCGGCGCACCATTCAGGCCGGTCTGGATGAATATGGTCTCATTCCGGAAGAGTTCGAACGCGCCTGCCGCCAGCAGCACCCGACCCTCGCCTTTCTGATGCCGACGCTGCATAACCCCACATTGTCGGTCATGCCGGAAGAACGGCGCCGCGCCATTGCCGACATTGCACGGCGTTACAATGTCTGGCTCATCGAAGACGATATCTATGGCGTCATGTGCGACAGCCAGATTCCACCCTTGGCAAGCTTTGCGCCGGAACGCACATTCGTCGTTTCCGGCCTGTCGAAAGCCGTAGCGGCAGGGATACGCAGCGGCTGGGTCGCCTGTCCCGCCCATTGCGCACAGCGCGTGAAGGTGACGCACAAGATGGTCACGGGCGGCGCAGCCTTCCTGCTCGCCGAGACCGGCGCGCAGCTTGTACTCTCCGGCGAGGCAGACGCCATTCACAGCAAATGCCGCGAGGAAACCGTCATTCGCGAAGAAATGGCCCGCAGAATCTTCGACGGGTTCGACTTCGTATCGAAACCATCCGTTCCGTTCCTGTGGATGGGCCTGCCCGAGCCCTGGCTTTCGGGAACGTTCAAGGCGGCGGCCTATGAAAGCGGAATCCTGATCGATGACGAGGACGAGTTCAAGGCCGGACGCGTCGACCAGATTTATCACAGGGTCCGCGTCGCCTTCTCTTCCCCCTCCGATCGCAATGTCGTTGAAAACTGTTTCCTGACGCTCCGTCGCCTGCTCGAAAACGAACAGGCGGGATATGAAGGGAGTGTCTGAAGCGCCCGGCCTCTCTTTATCGTTACTGATGTACGATTGAGGCCGGGAAAGCGGCATTTTCCTGTCGCACTTCATGGAAACTTAGGTTAAAGAGGCGCCTTGAAACCTTAGGTATCCAGCCTTCGGCAGAAGGTTTTCGGGTACCGCAGCCTGCGACGGGGTTCCCCATTTCCATGACTATTTCCAATACGCGAGACATCACGCCGGAATTGATCGAAGCGCATGGTCTTAAGCCGGACGAGTATCAGCGCATTCTCGGTCTGATCGGACGCGAGCCCACCTTCACAGAGCTGGGGATTTTCTCGGCCATGTGGAACGAGCATTGCTCCTACAAGTCTTCCAAGAAATGGCTGCGCACGCTGCCGACCAGTGGACCGCGCGTCATTCAGGGTCCGGGCGAAAATGCGGGCGTCGTGGATATTGGCGATGGCGATTGCATCGTCTTCAAGATGGAAAGCCACAATCACCCCTCCTATATCGAACCCTATCAGGGTGCGGCGACCGGTGTCGGCGGCATCCTGCGCGATGTCTTCACCATGGGTGCGCGTCCCGTTGCGGCGATGAATGCGCTGCGCTTCGGCGAACCGGATCATCCAAAGACCCGTCACCTCGTTTCGGGCGTCGTTTCCGGCGTCGGCGGCTATGGCAATTCCTTCGGCGTGCCGACCGTCGGCGGCGAAGTGAATTTCGACAAGCGCTATAACGGCAATATCCTCGTCAATGCTTTCGCGGCGGGTCTCGCCAGAACCGATGGCATTTTCTATTCCAAGGCGGAAGGCGTCGGCCTGCCAGTCGTCTATCTCGGCGCGAAGACGGGCCGCGACGGCGTCGGCGGCGCGACGATGGCATCGGCTGAATTCGACGAGTCGATCGAGGAAAAGCGCCCGACCGTTCAGGTTGGCGATCCCTTCACCGAAAAATGCCTGCTTGAAGCCTGCCTCGAACTGATGGCTTCCGGCGCAGTGATCGCGATCCAGGACATGGGCGCGGCCGGCCTCACCTGCTCCGCCGTCGAAATGGGCGCCAAGGGCGACCTCGGCATCGAACTCATCCTCGACCATGTTCCTGTCCGTGAAGAGAACATGACGGCCTATGAAATGATGCTTTCGGAAAGCCAGGAGCGCATGCTCATGGTTCTGAAGCCGGAAAAGGAAGCTGAAGCGCAGGCCATTTTCCGCAAATGGGGCCTCGATTTCGCCATCGTCGGCAAGACGACCGACGATCTGCGTTTCCGCGTCATCCATCAGGGCGAGGAAGTCGCCAACCTGCCGATCAAGGATCTGGGCGACGAAGCGCCGGAATATGATCGTCCGTGGATGGAACCCGGCAAGCACGCGCCGCTTCCGGCCAGCAATGTTCCGCAGGTGGAAGATTATTCCGCAGCCCTTCTCAAGCTCATCGGCTCGCCCGACCTGTCGTCGCGTCGCTGGGTCTACGAACAGTACGACACGCTCATTCAGGGCAACTCGCTGCAGGTTCCGGGCGGCGACGCGGGCGTGATCCGCGTGGAAGGCCACGACACCAAGGCTCTCGCCTTCTCCTCTGACGTGACGCCGCGTTATTGCGAAGCCGATCCGTTTGAAGGCGGCAAGCAGGCGGTTGCCGAATGCTGGCGCAACATCACCGCGACCGGTGCCGAGCCGCTGGCATCGACCGACAATCTGAACTTCGGCAACCCGGAAAAGCCGGAAATCATGGGCCAGCTCGTCAAGGCCATCGAAGGCATCGGCGAAGCCTGCCGCGCGCTGGATTTCCCGATCGTTTCCGGCAATGTCTCGCTCTACAACGAGACCAACGGCCAGGCCATTCTGCCGACGCCGACCATTGCCGGTGTCGGGCTCATCCCGGATTGGTCGCAAATGGCGAAGATCGGCGGCATGCAGGATGGCGACACGCTGGTGCTGCTTGGCGGCGACGGCACCCATCTCGGCCAGTCGGTTTATCTGCGCGATCTGTTCGACCGCGCCGATGGTCCTGCCCCGACGGTCGATCTTGCGCTTGAAAAGCGCAATGGCGAATTTGTCCGCTCGGCCATCCGCAACGGTCAGGTCACGGCCTGTCACGACCTTTCCGATGGCGGCCTGGCGATTGCCGTTGCGGAAATGGCAATCAAGTCCGGCAAGGGTGCCGTGATCGATGCCGGTGACGGCCTGCCTCATGCCGCACTTTTCGGTGAAGATCAGGCGCGTTATGTCGTCGCGGCCACGGCTGAAATGGCAAAGCTCATCGCCCTCAATGCCGAAGGCGCTGGCGTTCCGTTCCGCGTGCTCGGCACCGTCGGCGGCGACCGCCTGAAGATCGGCGATCTGGTCGATGTCAGCGTTGTCGATCTGACCGATGCTTTTGAAGGCTGGTTCCCGGCCTTCATGAGCGGCGAGCCTGTAACCGATAACTGACCTCGGTCCGCATCGTCGATACCTTTTGCCGCCCGGATGGAAAGCCTGTCCGGGCGGTTTGCTTGTCTTTGATTTAAGCGTTAGACAGATGGTTGTTGACGTTCCACGATGGTGCGTTACGATTCGACCGAACGATAAGAAAAGGCCGGAAACGGCAGGAGATTTTGCATGGCTATGGACGCACATGAGATCGAAAAACTGATACGCGAGGGGATTCCCGACGCAAAGGTGACGATCCGCGACCTTGCCGGAGACGGAGACCATTATGCCGCCGAGGTCGTCGCGGAGAGTTTCCGCGGCAAGTCCCGCGTGCAGCAGCACCAGATGGTCTATGACGCGCTGAAGGGCAATATGGGCGGCGTGCTGCACGCACTCGCCTTGCAGACAAGCGTACCGGAATAACGGACGGCCGTTTCGGGGGAGCAAGCCTTGCTGCGGCAAGATGCAGCTCCCCCGGAGACGGAATTCTCGCGCATTTGACTTGCTTTCGCCCGATCCGGGTGGTTACCAGCATTCAAAGCGACTATATTCGGGAAGACCTCCCCAGTTTACGCCGGAATTTGCCTCGGCGTATTTGTTTAGCGCATGATCCTGTCCGGAAAGTCAGGCAACTTTTCGGGGTTATGCTTGGAAAGGACCGCAAATGACCGGCATCAACGATTTCATCAACAATGAAGTGAAGACCAACGACGTCGTGCTTTTCATGAAGGGCACGCCGGGTTTCCCGCAGTGCGGTTTCTCCGGTCAGGTCGTCCAGATCCTCGACTATCTCGGTGTTGAGTACAAGGGCGTCAACGTTCTGTCCTCGGACGAACTGCGTCAGGGCATCAAGGAATATTCGAGCTGGCCAACCATCCCTCAGCTGTATGTGAAGGGCGAATTCGTCGGCGGCTGCGATATCGTGCGTGAAATGTTCCAATCGAACGAATTGCAGGCACTTTTTACCGATAAAGGTATTGCCACCAAGGCGGCTTGAGGATTAATTGCCGGTTATACGGCTTCAGCCTCACCTTTTCCGAAGGCGCCGTTCCACGGCGCCTTTTGCGTTTTGCTAGATGTTCAACGACGGATTTCCGTCTGTCTGCTTCTGCTTTCTAAATTTTGTCTTTCGTATCGTGTCCCCCGACGCGATGCGCCACTTTGCCAGGGAATGCCAGTCATGCCGCTCGACATCAAGAACGGTTCGCCGGACCAGAAAACCTCCATGCGCGGACGCGGCGAATTCATCGCGCTCATCGCAGCCATCATGGCCATCAATGCGCTGGCGGTCGACATCATGCTGCCCGGCCTGCCGCAGATTGGCGCAAGCCTTGGCGTGCAGTCGGAAAACCACGTCCAGTTCGTCATTACCGCCTATCTGCTGGGTTTCGGCGTTTCGCAGCTGTTCTACGGACCGTTGAGCGACCGCTTCGGCCGCAGGCTGCCGCTGTTCGGCGGGCTTGTCATCTACATTCTCGCCGCGTTGGCCTCGGCTGTCGTCACCGACTTCACGACGCTGATCGTCCTGCGCGTCCTTCAGGGCCTTGGCGCAGCCGGTACGCGCGTGATCGCCGTCTCGGTGGTCCGCGACAAGTTCGCCGGCCGCCAGATGGCGGAAGTCATGTCGCTCGTCATGATGGTTTTCATGATCCTGCCCGTCGTCGCGCCTGCAACAGGCCAGCTCATCATGCTGCTCGGCGAATGGCACCTGATCTTCCTGTCGATGGCGCTGATGGCGCTTATCGTCGGCATGTGGGCCTTCTTTCGCCTGCCCGAGACCCTTCCCGCATCCAACCGGCGTCCACTGACGGTCAGGAGCGTCATCGGCGGCTTCGGGATCGTTCTGTCGAACCGCGTCGCCCTGTTCTATATGCTCGGCACCTCGTTCATCCTCGGCGCGCTGTTCGGCTATATCAACTCGGCCCAGCAGATTTTCGTCGGCATTTATGAGCTTGGCGCGCTGTTTCCGCTGGCTTTCGCAGCCGTTGCCATGACGCTGGCGCTTGCCTCGTTCATGAATTCGCGCCTTGTCGGCCGCTTCGGCATGCGCCGCATTTCGCAGTCGATGCTGCTGGTCTTCACCGGTTTCAGCCTGTTGTGGATGGTCCTTTCGGTCACGATGGAAGGGCCTGTGCCCTTCCCGCTCCTGATGGCGATCTACATGACCATCATGTTCTCGTTCAGCCTCGTGACCGCCAATTTCAACGCGCTGGCGATGGAGCCGCTCGGCGAAGTCGCAGGCACGGCCTCCTCCGTTCTGGGCTTTGCGCAAACGGTGATCGGTGCGGCATTGGGCGCGGTTATCGGTCAGGCCTTCGACGGCACCACGACGCCGGTTGCAACCGGCTATTGCGTGCTCGGATTTGTGGCGCTCGGCTGCGTTCTGATCGCTGAACGCGGGCGATTGTTCAGGGTACAAAACCCGCCCGCCGAACACGTGATCTGATCGCATATCACTGATAAACAATCAAAGCCCGCTCATAGTTAGCGGGCTTTTCTTATGCCATGCACGTGCTATCAATTGGTGGTTTCGGGGGCAAAAGCAGAACGCGTCAGCCAGCAGGCGCATCGGGGAGGATAAGCCACCCCGACTTTGGCAAGGGCTTTGCTCTCGCGCCGGAATGACACCAATGGGTTTCATACCTGTGAGTATCACGCCGCCGATAAAGAAAACCCGCACGGGCTGGCAATGCTACGTGCGGGTCCAACTCTTTACGTAAGCGAAACGGGTTGGGAGTTCGCGCTTCCAACCCACTCCGCCAATATAATATTCACATGCCAAAAACACAAGCGGGGCCGGCTACTCTGCCCAGAGCGCGGCCTGAATGGACTGCCAGCTCTCCTTGCTCGGCGCAACAATAAGCCCTCCGCCGGTGTGAGAAGGCAGGTACGCGCTGCCGTCCCAGCGCGCGATGTAACCACCCGCTTCCTGATGGATCAGCGCACCGGGAAGATGGTCCCAGGGCATAAGCTTGTTGTAGACGGCGAAATGCGCCCCGCCGGTCGCGATAATCCGATATTCGTGCGCCGCACAGCGATAGCCGATCTGCGACAGGAATTTCGTATGATTGCGCGCCAGCCGCGACCGTATCGGCTCGGCAGTATACTGCCACGAAATCGAGCCGGTCATCTGGTCGATGGGAGCAGGCTTCGCAACGCTCACCCGGCTTAGATCGCCGTTGGCATGGCGAACATGGCTCCCGCCGCCCCTGGACGCCATGATCCAATCATTGCCGACGGGATCGTGAATGATACCGGCGACAGTTTCACCCTTCGACACCACCGCCAGCATCACGCCAAAAAGCGGAACGCCTGATGCGAAGTTGAAGGTGCCGTCGACGGGATCGATTGTGAATGCAAGTTCCGCGTCGTTGAGACCATCCAGCAAGGCCGGATTGTCCGAGCAGGCTTCCTCGCCCACGATCACCGCGTCGGCGAACCGCTCCTTTAGCCTGGCTGTGATGTAGCGCTCCGCATTCACATCGGCTTCCGTGACCAGATCGGCAGCAGAAGTCTTCTGCTTGATATCGCCCGCATCCAGCCTGCGGAATCGCGGCATGATCTCCTCACGCGCCGCATCGGCCAGCAAATCGGCCAGCCAGTCCATCTGTCCTTCATCAAAGCGCATGATCGTCCTCTCCTGCATCGTTCAGCGTCAGTCCCGCGAAATCGAACAGCTTGCGATCCAGCAGGTGGCTTGGACGAACATTCGTCATGGCGCGGATCATCGTGTCCTTGCGGCCCGGCATGCGCTTCTCAATGTCGGTCAGCATGGCTTTCATCGCATTGCGTTGCAGCCCTTCCTGACTGCCGCACAGGTCGCACGGAATGATCGGAAACTGCATCGCGGTCGCGAATTTCTCCAGATCATCCTCCGCCGCATAGGCCAGCGGACGGAACACCATCAGGTCGCCCTCGTCATTGACGAGTTTCGGCGGCATTGCCGCAAGGCGTCCGCCATGGAACAGGTTCATGAAGAAGGTTTCGAGAATGTCTTCCCTGTGGTGGCCGAGCACCACCGCCGAGCAGCCTTCCTCACGCGCGACCCGATAGAGGTTGCCGCGGCGCAAGCGCGAGCAAAGCGAGCAATAGGTGCTCGTTTCCGGCAGCTTGTCGGTGACGATCGAATAGGTGTCCTGATATTCGATGCGATGCTCGATTTCGTAGCGGTTCAGGAAATCCGGCAGAATGTGCTTGGGAAAGTTGGGCTGGCCCTGATCCAGATTGACCGCCAGCAGCTCGACCGGCAGCAGGCCGCGCCATTTGAGATCCAGCAGCAGCGCCAGAAGCCCATAAGAGTCCTTGCCGCCCGAAAGGCAAACCATCCAGCGTTCGCCGGGTTTGACCATCGAGAAATCCTCGATGGCCTGCCGCGTCAGGCGCAACAGACGTTTGCGCAGCTTGTTGAATTCAACCGTGGTCGGCACATCGCGGAACAGCGGGTGACAGCCGTCGCTGCCCGCATCTTCTGCAATATCTGGATCGAAAGCGTTCATGGTGCTTCCCGAAAATTGAGGATGTTGCAGGCTTCATACCGAAAAGCGGGCGCGGGGAAAACCGGGAAACCATAATTGTTTGCGAAAGACGCAAAACCGCTACGCAGTTTCGCTGGAAATGCTCATTTAAACTACGCATTGTCCTGCGCAAAACCGCTTCGCACTTTTGCTGGAAATGCTTAACGAAAAAGCCGCGCTGATGTACAGCGCGGCTTTTCGATTTCGGCAAATATCCAGCGCGCCAGAGCGCGCATGGAATTAACGCGAATAGAATTCGACGACCAGGTTCGGTTCCATCTGAACGGCGTAAGGCACATCCGTCAGAGTCGGAACGCGGGCGTAGGTCGCAACCAGCTTGTTGTGGTCGACTTCGATGTAGTCCGGAACATCACGTTCTGCGAGCTGAACAGCTTCCAGAACGATAACCAGCTGCTTCGACTTTTCGCGAACTTCAACAACGTCACCGGCCTTCAGGCGGTAGGACTGGATGTTGACACGGCGACCGTTTACATTCACGTGGCCGTGGTTGATGAACTGGCGGGCAGCGAAGATCGTCGGAACGAACTTGGCGCGGTACACGACTGCATCGAGGCGCGATTCCAGCAGACCGATCAGGTTTTCACCGGTGTCGCCCTTGCGGCGAGCGGCTTCTTCGTAGGTCTTGCGGAACTGCTTTTCGGAGATGTCGCCGTAGAAGCCCTTGAGCTTCTGCTTGGCGCGCAACTGCACACCGAAGTCCGACAGCTTGCCCTTGCGGCGCTGGCCGTGCTGGCCCGGGCCATATTCACGACGGTTTACCGGGGACTTCGGACGGCCCCAGATGTTTTCGCCAAGACGGCGATCAATTTTGTACTTAGCGGATTCGCGCTTGCTCATCGCATTTCCTTCAAAGGTTATAGCGCCCGAAGGCGCTGGAGGAAACGCGCCCTCCTCTGCCCTCCGTTTTCGAGGACTGACAGGATGAAGCGCGCGAGCGCAATCTTCATCCACGGGACACGTCAAATGAAACGCCAGCGCGATGACGCGCCAGCGATGGCGGCTTTTAGTCATCCAGCTGTTATCTTGTCAAGCGCGCAGGGTCGAAAAAGCCGGAAAAACCGGTGTTCGGCATGCGTTTCCTACCATTTGCTACGCTCTGCCATCAAGCGTGAAGGAACGCCATTCCCTGTTTCGTCATTAGCCCTGACGGAACTGCTACTCATGAGGCGTCAATGGCTTTGTCTTTTTTTCCGTCCGGCAAGGGTGCATTCATCGCGCTGATCGCGCTTGGCCTCGTTGCAATGCCGTCCTTGTCCGGCATTCTTTCCGGCGAGGCGCAGGCGCAAACTTTCATCGAACGCATCCTCAAACAGGACGCCCAGAAGGCAAGGCAGCATCGCAAACGTCCGGTGGCAAGACACAGTCAGAAGAAGCCAGCCGCAAAGCAACAAACGGCGAGACAAGCGAGCCCCGCACCGAAGGCTGAAGCAAAACCGGCGCCCGGCTTCACCATACCCGTTCCCATCCCGCGACCGGAGGATACGGCAAACAAGAAACCGGAGCCGGAAGCCACGCCCCTTCCCGAGGAAAAGCCGGATACGGAACCACAGGAACAGCCCCGCCCGGCCCCGACCCCATCTCCGGAGAAACCGGCGGAACCGGCAGACAATCCCAAACAGGCTGACGAGAAACGGCAGGACGCCAGGCCGGAAATCGAAGAACGAATCTATCAGGTGTCCTGCCCGGCGCTCATTTCCGGTCAGGTCGAGGGCAAGCTCCTGCCTCCGATCAAGGACGGTGAGCAATGCGGGGTTCATTCCCCTCTGTCCCTCACCGCCATCGGCAAGGACGAGCCGTTGAAATTCGCCAATGCAGTGACCACGAATTGCGCTATGGCCGTCACGCTGGCGCAGTGGAGCAGCGAAGTGACCAAAGCCGCGAAGGATGTTTACGGCCCGGATTCAAAAATCACGGAGATCGGCGTCGGATCGGACTATCAATGCCGAAAGGTAAACGGAGCCTCGTCGGGGCGGGTTTCGGAACACGCCTTTGCAAACGCGCTCGATATCATGTCGTTCACATTCGCGGACGGCACCAAAACGCAACTGGAAAGCGGCTGGAACGGCAACGACAAGGAAAAGGCATTCTGGCGCGCCGTGCACGGTGCAAGCTGCAAGCTTTTCATGACCGTGATCGGTCCGGACGGCGACGCCGCGCACCGCACCAACATGCATCTCGACCAGGGCTGCCACGGCAAATCCTGTCTTGCACGGATTTGCCAATAAGCTATCGTAAGCGTTGGAAATTCATAAAAAAATCAGAATTGCGCCTGTAATCTCGGTTCCATTATCGATTCAACCCCGCCTGATCGCCAGTGAAAGACGGGTCTCCAGAAGGACATGGGCATGAAATCGACCAAACTTGTAGTTTCCGCAATTTTCACACTGGGTTTTTGCGCTGCGGCTCATGCCGATGCCGTTCCGAAGCGCTCGAAGGATTTTACAGGAAATTACCAGACGCTCGTCAAGGATCAGCGGGTCGCGCCGCAGATCGCCGACTGTATCGCCAGCGGCTATGACTATGTGAAGAAGAGCAAGAAATATGATCGTCTCGGCTTCACCAAAGACGATATTTCCGACGCGCAAACCGATGATAAATCATCGAAATTCAGTTCCAGCGACCCGCGCAAGGTGTCAGCGGTGATTTCGGTTCCCGGTGAAGCGCGCAACAAGGGTGTTTCCGCGAAGTGGGACAGCATCACGCTGCGCTGCGGTATCACCGACGGCAAGCTGAAAGCAATCGAACTAGCCCCGAACAAGGCCGACAAGTAAAGATCACATGGCGAGTGCCGGACGGCGCTCGCCTGTCCTGTTCAGTGCTTCTTGTCGCCGTCTACGTGCTCCGGCAGGCTTTTGCGCTTGGTTTCGGCAAACTCTTCCAGTTCCTTTTCGGTCATTGATTCATACATTTCCTTCGACGCGCCGATGAGTTCGCTTTTCTTGATCTCGCCGCGTTTGGCAGCAAGAGCAGCTCCGGCTGCCTTCTGTTGGGCTTGTGATTTTGCGGGCATGGCTTTCTCTCCTGTCTGACAAGACAAACGCACGGCGAAACGGCCCGGTTCCCCTTTTATTCGTTGCCTTCGTCAAAACGTGCGCGTGCACCGCGAAGCAGGTCGCGGTTCTTGACGGCCCATTGGCCGAGCACATCGATCGGCACGGCCAGAGAATGGCCAAGCTCGGTCAGTGAATATTCCACTTCCGGCGGGGATGTCGGGCGAACATGCCGCGAAACCAGCCCGTCGCGCTCCAGCGACCGCAGCGTCACCGTCAACATGCGCTGCGAAATGCCTTCGATGGATCGCCGCAAGGCATTGAAGCGCATCGAGCCTTCCTGAAGATTGAAGACGACGAGAATGCTCCACGTGTCGCCCACCCGATCCAGCACTTCGCGGATCGGACAGGCGCCGTCCCCATCGGCTTTGAAGGCCGGAGTAGATGAGAGCAAGGGCGTCTTGCCATCCGGCCGTGTCGATATCGTCATCTGCTTCTCCTCGGACAGGCGGTCCACCGCCCGGCGCGCATTTTATTCTTCGAGCCCCGCCGCTTTCGAACGCACATGGTCTATGTTGGCGGCAAAATCCCGGTAAAACAATTGGTTAACTCGGTCCTTGCCTTTCGGCCTCATCGAAACCGCCCTGAACACTTGCCTTCGACGCGGTTACTTCCATGTACCCTGAACATGTAAAAGTGCGTTCTTCACACGCTTGGCAGCATCACTTATGTAGTTATCAGAAATAACCTGATTACGAAACGTACCTCAATTCATTCGATACGAGAAGATCGGAAAGGAAAATGCCATGACCAGAATCGCACTGATCGGCGCAACGGGTTTTGTGGGCGCCGCCATTCTCAAGGAAGCCGCAACACGCGGCCACCAGGTGACCGCACTGGTTCGCCATCCGGAAAAAGTGGAAAAGCTCGCCAATGTCACAGCGGTAAAGGCTGACGTATTCGATACCGATGCGCTTGCAAGCCAGCTTGCGGGACATGACATCGTGATTTCGGCCTACAATCCGGGCTGGAGCGACGAGAATATCCGCGAAAACCACATCAATGGCAGCCGTTCCATCACGGAAGCCACCAAAAAGGCCGGCATCAAGCGCCTTATAGCGATTGGTGGCGCGGGCAGTCTTTCGATCAATGGCAAGCAGCTGGTCGACTCGCCCGAGTTTCCTGCCGAATGGAAGGAAGGCGCGCTCGGCGCCCGTCAGGCACTGGAAGACCTGCGCGGCGAGGACCAACTGGAATGGACATTCGTGTCGCCGGCGATCATTCTCCAGCCGGGCGAGCGCACCGGAAAATACCGTCTCGGCGGCGACGAACCGGTGTTCGACGACAAGAGCGAAAGCAAGATCTCCGTCGCCGATCTGGCGGTCGCCATTCTGGACGAAGCTGAAAAAGGCCAGCATATACGCCAGCGTTTCACAGCCGCCTATTGAGGCAAATCACAGAAACGCCACATTTTTGACGGGCGTTCGCCACAAAATCGGTGGTGAAATACACACATCACCACCGGTTTTTCGTGCAAAAAGACCGCAAAACGGGCTCGCCGCCGCTCTGCCTTAATTATCTTAAACCAGTTCCACGTCCACGACGCCGTGAATGGCTTTCATGGCGCTCGCGATCTGCGGGCTGACCCGATAACGGTGCGGCAGTTCGATCTCGACTTCGCGCTGGCCGTTATCCTTGATGACGATGAGGCTCACCTGCCCGTCGCCGCGCGTATTGAAATGCGGCGCGATATGACGGACCGCATCGGCGGAGCGCAGGTAAAGCCGCATCGCCTTCTGCATCCGGCAGGCTTCGTCTTCGAGCGACTGCACCGTCTGGATGCGCAGGCCGATGCCTTCGGGACGGTTTTCCGCCTGAACAGTAATCACCACCGACTTGCCGCTTTCCAGAAGATCGCGATATTGCGCGAGCCCTTCCGAAAACAGCACTGCTTCGAACTGGCCGCTGGCATCGGACAGTTGCACGATGCCCATCTTGTTACCGGTTCGCGTCTTGCGCTCCTGACGGGCGGTCACGGTGCCCGCCAGACGTCCGGCATTGGCGCCGCGCTTGACGGCCGCGGAAAAATCCGCCCAGCTTTGAACACGCATCCGGTTCAGCACATCGCGATATTCATCGAGCGGATGGGCCGAAAGATAGAAGCCGACCGCCTGAAACTCGCGATGCAGCATTTCCGATGGCAGCCAGGGCGCTGCCTGCGGCAGGATGAGCGTTTCCTTGGGCGCGCCGGACAGGCCGAAGATATCGGACTGGCCGCTTGCGGCATTTTCCTGCGTGCGCTGGGCAAAGCCCATGATGCGATCCATGCCCGCACTCATGGCCGGACGCTCGCGACCGAAGCAATCCATCGCACCGGCATTGATGAGGCTTTCCAGCACCCGCCGGTTGACGATGCGCGGATCGACCCGCTCGCAGAAATCCTCAAGGCTTTCAAAAGGCTTCTCGGCCCGCACCTCGACGATATGATCCACCGCCGCCTCGCCCACGCCCTTGATCGCGGCAAGCGAATAGAAAATCTGCTTCTCGCCCACTTCAAACGGACGGAACGACGTCATCACCGACGGCGGCACGACCTCGATGCCAAGACGGTTGGCCTCGCGGCGGAAATCGTTGAGCTTGTCGGTGTTCGACATATCGTAGGTCATCGACGCGGCGAGGAACTCGACCGGGTAATGCGCCTTCATATAGGCCGTCTGGTAGGAGACGATGGCATAGGCGGCGGCGTGCGACTTGTTGAAGCCGTAGTCGGCGAACTTGGCCAGCAGGTCGAAGATCATGTTGGCCTGCGCCTTGTCGACACCGCCTTCGATCGCGCCATCCACGAAACGGACGCGCTGCTTGTCCATCTCCTCGCGGATCTTCTTGCCCATGGCGCGGCGCAGAAGGTCAGCTTCACCGAGCGAATAGCCGGAAAGCACCTGCGCGATCTGCATCACCTGTTCCTGATAGACGATAACGCCCTGCGTTTCCTTGATCAGGTGATCGATCTTCGGGTGAATGGAGGCGATCTCCTCCTCGCCGTTCTTGCGCGCATTATAGGTCGGGATGTTCTCCATCGGGCCGGGACGATAAAGCGCCACAAGCGCAATGATATCCTCGATCCGGTCCGGGCGCATGCCGAGCAGCGCCTTTCGCATGCCGGCGCTTTCAACCTGGAACACGCCGACCGTTTCACCGCGCGATAGCATTTCATAGGTGAGCGGATCATCGAGCGGCACATGGGACAGGTCGATCTCGATACCCTTGCGCGCCACCAGCTTGACCGCCGTTTCCAGAACGGTCAGCGTCTTGAGGCCGAGAAAGTCGAACTTGACCAGTCCCGCCTGCTCCACCCATTTCATGTTGAACTGGGTGACCGGCATGTCGGAACGCGGATCGCGATACATGGGCACCAGTTCGGACAGCGGACGGTCACCGATCACGATACCGGCGGCGTGGGTCGAGGCGTGGCGATAAAGCCCCTCGAGCTTGAGCGCCATATCGAGAAGCCGCCCGACGACCGGCTCCTTCTCGCGCTCTTCGTTGATCTTGGGTTCGGTTTCGATGGCCTGCGCCAGCGACACGGGATTGGCCGGGTTCTGCGGTACCAGCTTGCAAAGACGGTCGACCTGACCATAAGGCATTTCCAGAACGCGCCCCACATCGCGCAGCACGGCGCGCGCCTGCAAGGTTCCGAAAGTGATGATCTGCGCAACCTGATCGCGCCCGTATTTTTCCTGCACATAGCGGATCACCTCTTCACGGCGATCCTGACAGAAGTCGATATCGAAGTCGGGCATCGAAACGCGGTCCGGGTTGAGGAAGCGTTCGAAAAGCAGCGAGAACCGCAGCGGATCGACATCGGTAATCGTCAGCGCATAGGCGACGAGCGAACCGGCACCGGAACCGCGGCCCGGCCCGACCGGAATGCCATGGGCCTTCGCCCATTTGATGAAGTCGGCAACGATCAGGAAGTAGCCGGGGAACTTCATGCGGGTGATGATGCCGATCTCGTATTCGAGACGCTCGGCATATTGCTCCGCCGTGTAGCCTTCCGCGAGGCCCGCCGTCTCGAGCCGCATCTTCAGGCCCTCGCGCGCCTGCCGCGCCAGCTCGTCGGCCTCCGCCTGAAGGGCCGCTTCCGGATCGTCCGATTCGCCCGTGAAGCGCGGCAGGATCGGCTTGCGCGTCTGCGTGTACCAGCTGCAGCGCTGGGCAATCTCGACCGTGTTTTCGAGCGCTTCCGGCAGATCGGCAAAGAGTGCCGCCATTTCCGCACGGCTTTTCAGATGGTGATCCGGCGTCAGGCGGCGGCGATCATCGTTGGACAATATCTGTCCTTCCGCGATGGCGAGAAGCGCATCATGGGCCTCGAAGTCTTCCGCCTTGAGAAAGAACGCCTCATTGGTGGCCACCAGAGGCAGGTCCATCTCGTAGGCAAGCGCCACGGTCTTTGCTTCCAGCGCACGGTCATAGCCAGCCTGACGCTGCAGTTCGACGTAGAGCCGGTCGCCGAAGGCTTCCCGCAGGAAAGCAAGCCGTGCCTCCGCCCTGTCCGGACGGTCGGCGGCAAAGGCGCGGCCGATCGGCCCCAATGCGCCGCCGGA
Source organism: Brucella ciceri (assembly GCF_041930145.1). Lineage (NCBI taxonomy): Bacteria > Pseudomonadati > Pseudomonadota > Alphaproteobacteria > Hyphomicrobiales > Brucellaceae > Brucella > Brucella ciceri. The sequence goes on from NZ_JBHEEV010000002.1 coordinate 421,919, forward strand.
AAGCACGATGACATCTTTCGCCAAGGACGGTAGCCAGCTCGCCTCGACATGCACCGGATCACCCGCCGGAGTGTCCAGGAACGCGCGGCTGACGAGCCGCACGATATTGCCATAGCCCTCTTCCGTCGTCGCGAGCAGCACGATGGGGGCAAGGTCCAACGCAACCCGGCGATTGGCGCTGCGTCCATTGTCGGCATGGTCGCCAAAGGCAACATCGATCTGGCAACCGATAATCGGCTGCAACCCGTCCTTCGATGCCTTCTGCGCAAACTCAAGCGCACCGAACAGATTGTTGGTGTCGGTGACTGCGATAGCCGGCGCCTCGTCGGCAATCGCCTGTTTGATGATCTTGCCGAGCGGCAATGCGCCTTCCAGCAAGGAATAGGCCGAGTGTACCCGCAGATGCACGAAACGTGGCGTCAAAGCACCGTCATTTGCTGCATTGGCTGCTGCTGCATCACTCATTCCATCGACCCCGATCATCTGCCGAGCCACCCGGATGGACATACATCCGGCGCTCCAAATCCATGTATCGGACTTTCCAGAAATCGATTTCGATCCTGGCGCCGATACAATAGCCGCCTGATAGCACATTGCTTCAAGCATGAACCACATTCGTGATTCATCGCGGCTGGCGACTCTGTCGCCTGAAAGCATCAGTTTCGGGGAATGAAGTGGCGATGTCCAGTAAGACTATCGCCCCCGTGGCGCGGGTTCACAGGAACCCGCTATTTCCTTCAAATAGCGCTCACCCAGATGGCGAAAGTTGCAATGAACAGGCTTACCGAAATGAAAGACAGAACGTCGTGGACGAGATCGGTCATGTTGGAAACTCCTCTGTGTTCACGTATGTTTATTTTTTGTTCTATTTTTGTTCCAAAGTCAACACCCGTTTTGCAACGGCATTCATTTTAGGGTTTACGAATAGTGAATACACAACCGCAGGCAGGAACCGAGAGAGCACCGGCTGTCCGGTCAGCAATGCGCTGACGGCAGAGCCGCACCTCGCCCTTCGAGACGCCACCTGCGGTGGCTCCTCAGGATGAGGTGCTGGGGGCGGAGGCGGTTCCATGACCGCCCGGCCATCAGGACAAGGGGTACGGGAATACAGGCAGGCCTAAGACGTCCCGCCCGATCAAACGCAAGCAGAACAGATGTGAGAGCGCTGGCCTGTCCGGTCAGACAGGAACGCGCTGACGGCAGAGCCGCACCTCGCCCTTCGAGACGCCGCCTGCGGCGGCTCCTCAGGATGAGGTGCTGGCGGCGAAGGCGGTTCCATGGCCCGCGGCCACCAAGACAAGGGGTACGGGAATACCGGCAGGCCCAGAGGCCCGACCCGATCAAACGCACAAGAGAACAGATGAGAGAGCGCTGGCCTGTCCGGTCAGACAGGAACGCGCCGGCAGCGGTGCCGCACCTCGCCCTTCGAGACGCCGCCTGCGGCGGCTCCTCAGGACGAGGTGCTGACGGAGGCGGGGTTCCATGGCCGCCCGAACGCTAAGGGGTACGGGAATATAGGCAGGCCCAGAGGCTCGGCCCGATCAAACGCACAAGAGAACAGATGGGAGAGCACCGGCTGTCCGGTCAGACGGGAACGCGCTGGCAGCGGTGCCGCACCTCGCCCTTCGAGACGCCGCCTGCGGCGGCTCCTCAGGATGAGGTGCTGCTGGCGGAGGCGGATTCCATGGCCCCCGGCCACCAAGACAAGGGGTACTGGAATACCGGCAGGCCCAGAGGCCCGGCCCGATCAAACGCACAGCAGAACTGATGGGAGAGCACCGGCTGTTCGGTCAGACAGGAACGCGCTGACGGCAGAGCCGCACCTCGCCCTTCGAGACGCCGCCTGCGGCGGCTCCTCAGGATGAGGTGCTACTGTATAATGTGGACGTTTTAGAGGTCGACGACCTTGCCGTCCTTCAGCGTCACGCGGCGGTCCATGCGGCCAGCCAGTTCGTGATTGTGGGTGGCGATCAGGGCTGCAAGCCCGGACTGGCGCACGAGCGCTTCCAGAGCACCGAAGACATAGGACGAGGTCGTCGGGTCGAGGTTGCCCGTCGGTTCGTCGGCCAGAAGAACAAGCGGCGCGTTGGCAACGGCGCGCGCGATGGCGACACGCTGCTGTTCACCGCCGGAAAGCTCCGAGGGGCGATGGGAGGCGCGCTTGCCGATCTTCATATATTCAAGAAGCTGCTGCGCACGTTCCGCCGCCTGCTTCTTCGACAGTCCGCGGATCATCTGCGGCATCATCACGTTTTCCAGCGCGGAAAATTCCGGCAGGAGGTGATGGAACTGGTAGACGAAGCCGATGTCGTTGCGGCGCACCGCCGTGCGCTCGTCATCGGAAAGCTTGCTGCAGGAGCGTCCGTCCAGGAAAACCTCTCCCTCATCGGGACGTTCCAGAAGGCCAGCCGTGTGCAGCAAGGTCGATTTGCCCGCACCCGATGGCGCGACAAGCGCAACCATTTCGCCGCGACGCAGCGTGAAATCGGCATCCTTGAGGATCACCAGTTCGCGGTCGGCCTCCTTGTAGGCGCGGCCGACGCGTTGCAGCCGCATGATGATTTCAGCCGCCATTATTCATACCTCAATGCTTCGACCGGATCGAGCTTGGCAGCGCGCCAGGCCGGGAAAATGGTGGCGATGAACGACAGCACCAGAGCCATGACGATGACGGAAATCGTCTCGCCGGGGTCCATCTTCGCGGGCAGCTGGCTCAGGAAATAAAGTTCCGGATTGAAGAGCGTGGTGCCGGAGAGCCACGAGAAGAACTCGCGGATTCGCTCGACATTCAGGCAGACGACGACGCCCAGAACCACACCGGCCACCGTGCCGGTGACGCCGATGGCGGCGCCCGTCATCAGGAAGATGCGCATCACCGCGCCGCGGGTTGCCCCCATGGTGCGCAGGATCGCAATGTCATGCCCCTTGTCCTTCACCAGCATGATGAGGCCGGAAATGATGTTCAGCGCCGCCACGAGCACGATCAGCGTCAGGATCATGAACATGACATTGCGTTCGACTTCCAGCGCCGAGAAGAAAGTCTGGTTGCGCTGGCGCCAGTCGACAAGCGAGAGCTGGCGCCCCGCCGCCTCTTCCACCGGGGCGCGCATCGCATCCACCTTGTCGGGATTATCGACAAAGATTTCAAGCGATTGCACCTTGCCTTCCTGATTGAAGAAAAGCTGCGCCTCGGAAAGCGGCATCATGACGATGGACGAGTCATATTCCGACATGCCGATCTCGAAGATGGCGACAATCGGATAGGCCTTCACGCGCGGATTGACGCCGAACGGGGTCACATCGCCGTCGGGCGAGATCACGCGCAGCGTATCGCCGATGGACAGGCCGAGATTTTCCGCCATGCGGGTGCCGATGGCGACGCCGCCCGCCTGATCGAAGCCCTGCAGCGTGCCCTGGCGGATATTGCCGGAAACGAGCTTGAGCTTGTCGAGGTCTTCCTCACGCAAGCCCCGGATCAGCGCGCCATTGCCTGCGCCGATATTGCCCTGCACGAGCGCCTGCCCTTCCACCACGGGAATGGCGAACCTGATGCCGGAAATACCGTCGATCCGCTTGATGAGATCGGCATAATCATCCAGCGGGCGGTCAATCGGCTGCATGATGAGATGGCCGTTGATGCCGAGGATTCGCGAAAGAAGCTCGGCACGGAAGCCGTTCATCACCGCCATGACGATGATGAGCGTCGCCACGCCCAGCATGATGCCGGTGAAGGAAAACCCGGCAATGACCGAGATAAAGGTCTCGCGGCGGCGCGCACGCAGATATCGCCATGCGATCATCCGCTCAAAGGCCGAGAATGGACCTGACTTCGGAGCCTTCTGGGCTACCTTTGCCTTGTCCCCGGATTTTGCTGCCGCCGCGTTGCTCATGCTTCTGCCGTCAACAGGTTGATCGCAGCTTCGACGCTCAGGTTCTGGCGTTCGCCGGTCTTGCGATCCTTGATTTCGACTTCACCGGCGGCAACGCCGCGCGGTCCGACGATCACCTGCGTCGGCAGGCCGATCAGGTCCATCGTGGCAAACTTTGCGCCCGGACGGTCGTCCGTGTCGTCAAGCAGCGGATCGACGCCTGCATTGGTCAGCGCTTCGTAGAGCTTCTCGCTCACGGCGTCGCAGCCTTCGTCGCCCGGCTTCATGTTGACGATGCCAGCGCCGAACGGTGCGATGGCCTTCGGCCAGATGATGCCTGCATCATCGTGGAAGGCCTCGATGGCGGCTGCGACAAGGCGCGACGGGCCGATGCCGTAGGAACCCATGGAAACCAGATGTTCCTTGCCATCCGGGCCCTGCACTTTCGCGCCCATCGGTTCGGAATATTTGGTGCCGAAATGGAAGATGTGGCCGACTTCGATGCCGCGCGCGGAAACCTGATCTTCAGGCTTGACCTTGGCCCAGTCGGCCTCGTCGTGCATTTCGTCGGTCGCAGCATAAGGCGTCGTCCAGCGCTGGACGATGTCGGTCAGCTGCGCATCGTTGCGGAAATCGGTGTCCGCGCCCGGCACGGCCAGATCGAGATAGGCCTTGTCGCAGAAAACCTGGCTTTCGCCGGTTTCGGCCAGAATGATGAATTCGTGGGAAAGATCGCCGCCAATCGGGCCGGTATCGGCGCGCATCGGGATAGCCTGCAGGCCGACGCGGGCGAAAGTGCGCAGATAGGACACAAACATGCGGTAGTAAGCCATTTTCGCGCCCTCATAATCGAGGTCGAACGAATAGGCGTCCTTCATCAGAAATTCGCGTGAGCGCATGACGCCGAAACGCGGGCGCACTTCGTCGCGGAACTTCCACTGGATGTGGTAGAGATTGAGCGGCAGGTCCTTGTAGGAACGCACATAGGAGCGGAAAATGTCGGTGACCATTTCCTCATTGGTCGGGCCGAAGAGCATGTCGCGCTCCTGACGGTCCTGGATGCGCAGCATTTCCTTGCCATAGGCGTCGTAGCGGCCGCTTTCGCGCCACAGGTCGGCGGACTGGATGGTCGGCATCAGGATTTCATTGGCGCCGGCGCGGTTCTGCTCCTCGCGGATGATGTCGCAGACCTTGTTGAGCACCTTCAGGCCGATCGGCAGCCAGGCATAGATGCCGGCCGACTGTTGACGGATCATGCCCGAACGCAGCATCAGCCTGTGGGAGACGATTTCCGCCTCCTTGGGGTTTTCCTTCAGAATAGGCAAAAAATACCGCGACAGACGCATCGTAACCACCAATCAAGAGGGACTGCCTGAGTGCTTCAAGAATCAGGCAAAAATTAAGCATATTCGTCGGTTTCTTACCGGGTTATAGATCGGTTGGAAACCCGCCTGGAAAAGCTTTCGCGGCGGCGGATTTCCCCATCCACAGCCATGATCGCCTGCCGAAAGAACTGCCTCCGCCAAATCGGGCATCCAGATTCACATTCAAATTCAATATATTACAGATATATCACTCTCTCCGGGGAAATTTTGCGAAAGAAATATGACGCGATAGAAGATTTTTCGTGACAAAAGCTGTGCAGTTCGCTATTTTTTTCATCATAAGAGCAACAACGGAATAAAACCGTTGGTTTCACGCGGTCAAAGTCTTGGGAGGATGGATCCAGGCGCGACTTTCGCAGCCGCCAGTCAAATGGAAACGGATCGAACGCGTATTTGATTAGCAAGGCGAAAGCCTTGCTTTTTTTTTGCACTTGCGGGACGGCTCTGGTCTCCGCAGTTTCGCTATTTTATTTGCGCGAATAACACATTGATTTTGTGGGATTTATCCCGGTGCCCTCTGCGCATCCAAGTATTAAATTTCACTTAAGTATAAATCGATTTATTCATGCACAATTGCCGAGGAAATGGCCTCGCTGTCACAAATGACGGCGGGTTGTAGCCTGTCGGAAATTCAACGGGTTACGCTTAAGGGCTGCCACAGACTACAACTTTTGGTGGAGTCATCCACTTTTCTTTATACAAAAAAGAGGCTGCCTAATTTTTAGGCAGCCTCAAAATTCATGCCGGAACCGGACCCGTGAAACCCGGTCGGGTCAAGTCAGATCCGGGAAGAAATGCGGGATATCGTCGAGGCCGTAACCGCTGACCTGCGTCAGATAATAATAGAGCAGGAAGATGAGCGTCGCGACGACCGTCGTGCGCAGGAAGGCCCGACCGATGCGCGGCCTCGCCGGAGCGCTGGCGACCGTGCCCAGGGTCACTTCGTTTTCTTCGGCCTGTGTACGCAAGCCGACCGGCAGCAGCGCGAACAGCGTGGTCCACCAGATGATGAAATAGATCGCGATACCCGAAACCAGAGACATGATTACACCTCTTCCAGTTCGATCAGTGTGCCGTTGAAATCCTTGGGATGCAGGAACAGGACCGGCTTGCCATGCGCGCCGGTTTTCGGCTCGCCGTCACCCAGGATGCGCGCGCCTTCCGCCTTGAGGCGATCACGGGCGGCGATGATGTCCGCAACCTCGTAGCAAAGATGGTGCATGCCGCCGGACGGGTTCTTTTCCAGAAAGGCGGCGATGGGAGACCCCTCGCCCAGAGGTTCCAGCAATTCGATCTTGGTGTTGCCGACGTCGATGAAAACCACGGTTACGCCATGTTCGGGCAGCGCCTGCGGCTCGGTGACTTTGGCACCGAGCTTACCGCGATAAAGCGCTGCGGCGGCGTCAATATCCGGAACGGCGATTGCCACGTGGTTCAAGCGTTCGAGCATCAGCACCTCCCATGCCGGTCATTCTGCAAATATATGCGATTACCGTATCCTATTCACGAACACCGTCACCACGGGCTTTTTGCCCCATGCTTCATTTGCCGCAGCGCGAACGGCACGGCGCACGGACTCCCGCACCAGCTCGATATCCTTGCGGCGAACACGCGGAATGCTGTCGATGGCCTCGATCGCCGCGTCCAGAAGGATATCTTCCAGCAGGTCGCCCTGCGCATTTTCCTCCGGCACGCCGAAAGTTACGAGGTCGGGCTCATCGATGATCTTGTGCTCGCGGTCGAGCAGCACCGAAACGGCGACATGGCCGACATAGGCAAGCTTGCGGCGCTCGACCATGCCGATTTCTTCCTCGTCGCCGATCAGCTTGCCGTCCTTGTAGATGCGGCCAACCGGCGCTTCATCGATGATCTCGGCCTTGCCCGGCGCCAGACGCAGCATGTCGCCATCGCGCACCTGCGCGACCTGCTCGATGCCTTCCATCGCGCCAAGCGAGCCTTGCGCGACAAGATGCGCTGCCTCGCCGTGCACCGGCACCAGAATTTGCGGGCGAACCCAGGAATACATGCGGCGCAATTCGCTGCGGCGTGGATGGCCGGACACATGGACCAGTGCATCCTCGTCGCCGATGATCTTGATGCCGCGATCGATAAGGCGGTTCTTGATATCGAGAATGGCCTTTTCATTGCCCGGAATGGCGCGCGAGGAGTAGATGACCGTATCGCCCGCCGTGAGAGCGAGGCTGCGCATTTCGTCACGCGCAAGCTTGGCGAGTGCGGCACGCGGCTCGCCCTGACTGCCGGTCAGGATCATCACCACGTTCTCGCGGGGAATATAGCCGTAATCTTCTTCGCTGAGATATTCCGGCAGGCCTTCCATATAACCAAGCTCGGTCGCAACGGAGATGGCGCGCTTCATCGAACGCCCGACCACCAGCACCTGGCGGCCCGCGTCACGCGCCGCCTCGGTAATCGACCGGATACGGCCGACATTCGACGAGAAGGTGGTGATGGCCACACGGCCACGCGCATTTTCGATCAGCTCACGCAGGCTTTCGCCCACCTGACGTTCGGAAGGCGATTCACCCTCGCGCAAGGCGTTGGTGGAGTCGCAGATCAGCGCCAGCACGCCAGCATCACCGATGGCGCGGAAACGCGCCTCATCGATGACGGGGCCGAGCGAGGGTTCCGGGTCCATCTTCCAGTCGCCCGTATGCACGACCGTGCCGAGCGGCGTCGTAAGGGCCAGCGAAACCGGCTCCGGGATCGAGTGGGTGACGGCCACGGCCTCTATCTTGAAAGGCCCGACCTCAAATTTTTCGCCAGCCTTGTAGATGGTGATCGGAATGTCGGGCGCGCCATCCTCCGACTGCCGCTTGGCTTCCAGCAGACCGGCGGTAAAGGGCGTCGCATAGACCGGCACCTTCAGGTGCGGCCAAAGGTCGAGCAAGGCGCCGAAATGGTCTTCATGCGCATGGGTGATCACGATGCCGCGCAGATTGTGCTTTTCAGCTTCGAGATAGCGGATATCCGGCAGGATGAGGTCGGCGCCCGGCTGTTCCGGCCCGGCAAAGCTCACACCCATATCCACCACCAGCCACTCGCGGTTATCGGCTGGGCCAAAGCCGTACATGGCCAAATTCATGCCGATTTCGCCCACGCCGCCAAGGGGCAGAAAGACGAGTTCCGTAGTATTGGATCGGGCCATGAAATTTCCTCTATGACTATCGAGCGGTCTTGCCGCACCAACTGAACCCAAAGTTGTCCTGTTGCAACCCTGGCAAGACAAAACAAAGCAAATTATTTGCGTATTGTAGCAGCAGTTCCGAAATAGACATCGCCAGCCGTTACTGCAACCCGCGAACCATCGTCTTCGCGAATAACAAAACGGCATGCCTCGTCAATCGTATCAAAATGACCTTCGACGATACGGCCTTCGACCTGCATCGTCACACGCTGGCCGAGGCCATGGGCGCGCTCCAGCCAGCGCTTGCGAATGTCATCAAGGCCGCGCCCCTCGTTCCAGACGCGATAATTGACGGACCATGCATCCGACAGGGCCGCGAACAAGGTTTCGGCATCGCATTTGCTGCCAAGCGAGCGCAGGGAAGTCGCCGCATAGGGCAGATCGTCAGGAAAGGCGACCACATTGGTTCCGATGCCGATGGCAACGGCGAACAGGCCTTTTCCCATAATGGAAGATTCCAGCAGGATGCCGGACAGTTTGGCGCCATTCAGCAGAACATCGTTCGGCCATTTGAGGCCGATTGTCGGCGGCACGGCAGGCCCGGTCGCGGCGAATATCGCGTCAAGCGCATCGGCGAGCGACAGGCCCGCGACAAACCCGAGCGTTGCCGCCGTTTTCATTTCGTAGGATTCAACGAGAAGCAGCGTGGAGGCAAGATTGCCTTCCGGCGTGGACCAGGCACGGCCCCGTCTTCCGCGACCGCTTTCCTGTTTCTTCGTGACAAGCCAGAGCCTGCCCGGATCACCCGCGGCTGCCCGTTCCAGGGCAACGGCGTTGGTGGAACCTACCGTCTCGAAGCTTTCGAGACGGTAGCCCTCATTTTTCGCAACAGGCGAAAGCGCAAAACTCATCTATGCTTCCGCCTCGTGCATTTGTCAGAAGAACGTCTTGGCTGCGGCTTCGGCAAAACCACCGATCGGGCCAGCAATGAAGACGTAGAAGAGCACGAAGGCACCGGTTACACCGAGAACCAGGCGAAGCTCGCCCGCGACGGGAACGAAACCGCCGGTCGGCTCATCGAACCACATGATCTTGATCATGCGCAGGTAGTAGAACGCGCCCACGACCGAAGCCACGATACCGATGATGGCGAGCGGCAGGAGACCGGCCTGCACAGCGGCAAGGAAGGTGTACCACTTGCCGAAGAAGCCTGCGAGCGGCGGAATGCCGGCGAGCGAGAACAGGAAGATGGTCATGATGGTTGCCAGCACCGGATTGGTGCGGGACAGACCGGCCAGATCATCGATGTTCTCGACATTGCCGTCCTTGGTGCGCATTGCAAGAATAAACGCGAAGGTGCCGAGCGTCATGGCGAGGTAGATCGCCATGTAGATCATCACGCCCTTCACGCCGATCACCGTGCCTGCGGCCAGACCAACAAGCGCATAACCCATGTGGCTGATCGAGGAATAAGCCATCAGGCGCTTGATGTTGCGCTGGCCGATGGCGGCAAAGGCGCCGAGGATCATCGAGGCAAGCGCGATGAAGATGACGACCTGCTGCCAGTCATGGGTGACCGGGGCAAAGGCTTCCGAGACGACGCGGATGATGAGCGCCATGGCGGCCATCTTCGGAGCGGCGGCAAAGAATGCCGTTACCGGGGTCGGCGCACCTTCATAGACGTCCGGCGTCCACATGTGGAACGGAACGGCGGAAATCTTGAATGCCAGGCCGGCCAGAATGAAGACCAGACCGAAGACCAGGCCCAGTTCGCGCTGTCCGCCGGAGACGGCCTGCGCGATTTCGGCAAAGCCGATATGACCGGTGTAACCGTAGACGAGCGAGATGCCGTAAAGCAGCATGCCCGAGGACAGCGAACCGAGGACGAAGTATTTCAGGCCTGCTTCCGTCGAACGGACGCTATCGCGGTTGAACGCTGCCAGAACATAGAGCGCCAGCGATTGCAGTTCGAGGCCGAGATAGAGCGACAGCATGTTGGAGGCGGAAACCATCAGCAGCATGCCGAGCGTGGAAATCACGATCAGGACCGGGAATTCGAACTTGTCGAACTTCTCCGCCTTGGCGAAGCCGACCGACATGATCAGCGTCACGATGGAGCCGACCAGTGTCAGCACCTTCATGAAGCGGCCAAAACCGTCATTGACGATGGCGCCGCCGAAAACAGCGCCGTTCGCCGGGAAAAGGATGACCAGAGCCAGCGCTGCAATAAGCACCGCGACGGATAATCCGTTGACGAGCGTGGCCGCCCGTTCGCCGGAGAACACGCCAATCATGAGCAGTGCCAAGGCGCCTACAGCAAGGAGAACCTCCGGTGCTGCAAGGGTCAGATGAGCTATCAGATCAGTCTGCATGACCTACGCCTTTATTTCTTACTGTGCCAGCACGGCGCTCGCGGAGCCCGCGAGTGCTGCGTCGTAATGTTGGACCAGGGCGTTCACGGCACCGGCGGTCACATTGAAGACCGGGGTCGGATAGACGCCGAAGAAGATGGTGAGCACCACAAGCGGGTACAGAATGAGCTTCTCACGCGGGCTGAGGTCGAGGAGCGCCTTGAGGCTTTCCTTGGTCAGCGCGCCGAAGATCACCTGACGGTAGAGCCAGAGCGCATAGGCCGCCGAGAGGATGACGCCCGTGGTTGCGAACAGCGCCACCCAGGTGTTGACCCGGAACACGCCGAACAGCGTCAGGAACTCGCCGATGAAGCCCGAAGTACCCGGCAGACCGACATTCGCCATCGTGAAGATGAGGAAGGCCACCGCATATTTCGGCATGTTGTTCACCAGACCGCCAAACGCCGCGATCTCACGGGTATGCATGCGGTCATAGATCACGCCGACGCAGAGGAAGAGCGCGCCCGACACGATGCCGTGCGACAGCATCTGGAAGATTGCGCCCTGCAGGCCCTGCTCGTTTGCCGCGAAGATACCCATGGTCACATAGGCCATGTGCGCAACCGACGAATAGGCGATCAGCTTCTTCATGTCTTCCTGCACCATCGCGACGAGCGAGGTGTAGATGATTGCGATCACCGACAGCGCGAAGATGAACGGAGCGAAATCAGCGGAAGCCAGCGGGAACATCGGCAGCGAGAAGCGGATGAAACCGTAGCCGCCGAGCTTCAGCAGGATACCGGCCAGAATGACCGAGCCTGCCGTCGGTGCTTCAACGTGCGCATCCGGCAACCAGGTGTGGACCGGCCACATCGGCATCTTCACCGCGAAGGACGCGAAGAAGGCGAGCCATAGCCATGTCTGCATCCCGGCCGGGAAGTCGTATTTCAGCAGCTCCACGATGTTCATCGTGCCAGCCTGCCAGTACATGGCCATGATGGCGATGAGCATCAGGACCGAGCCCAGAAGCGTGTAGAGGAAGAACTTCAGGCTCGCATAGACGCGGCGCTTGCCGCCCCACACGCCGATGATGATGAACATCGGGATAAGGCTTGCCTCGAAGAACACGTAGAACAGGAACAGGTCGAGCGCGCAGAACACGCCGATCATCAGCGTTTCCAGAATGAGGAACGCGATCATGTATTCCTTGACGCGCTTTTCCACCGACACCCAGCTTGCCAGAATGCAGAAGGGCATGAGGAAAGCGGAAAGCACCACGAACAGGACGGAGATGCCGTCCACGCCCATGTGGTAGCTGATGCCGCCGCCCATCCAGTCGACCTGCTCGACCATCTGGAAGCCGGGGTTCGAATTGTCGAAACCGGCCCAGACGACGAGCGACAGGGCGAAGACGAATATCGTCGTCAGCAAAGCGACGTTGCGGATATTGCGACGCGATGCCTCGCTGTCGTCCTTGATCAGAAGGATCAGTAACGCGCCGACGAGCGGCAGAAACGTGACCGTTGAAAGAATTGGCCAGTCGGTCATCAGAAAGAGCTCCCGAGCATCATCCAAGTGACGAGCGCGGCGACGCCGATCAGCATCGCGAATGCGTAGTGATAAAGGTATCCGGACTGCATCTTGACGACGCGGTTGGTAACGTCGAGCACGCGGGCCGAGACGCCATCCGGGCCGAAGCCGTCAATAAGCCAGCCGTCGCCACCCTTCCAGAACACGCGGCCAAGCCAGCGAGCCGGACGCACGAAAAGGAAATCGTACAGCTCGTCGAAGTACCACTTGTTCAAGAGGAACTGGTAGAGGCCACGATGACGGGCAGCCAGTTCCTTCGGCGTTTCCGGCGAACGGATGTAGAAGATCCAGGCGACGATAAAGCCGAGAACCATCGAAACGAACGGCGACAGCTTCACCCAAAGAGGAACATGGTGATATTCCTCGAGGATCTGGTTGGCAGCCGAGGTGAACAGAGCGCCCTTCCAGAACTCGGCATATTCGTGGCCGAAGAAGAGTTCCTTGAACACGACACCGGCAAAGAGCGCGCCGACGCCGAGGATCAGCAGCGGAACGAACATGACGGCAGGCGATTCATGGACGTGATGCATGACTTCCGCCGAAGCGCGCGGCTTGCCGTGGAAGGTCATGAAAATCAGGCGCCAGGAATAGAAGCTCGTGAAGAGCGCGGCGATGATGAGAAGCGTCGAAGCGTAGCCGCTGGCAGCACTGTGCGAAGCGAAGACGGATTCGATGATCGCATCCTTGGAGAAGAAACCGGCGGTGCCGATGACCGTGCCCGGAATGCCGAGGCCGGTAATGGCGACCGTGCCGATGACCATCATCCAGTAGGTGATCGGGATCAGCTTGCGCAGACCGCCCATGCGGCGCATGTCCTGCTCTTCCGAAACGGCATGGATGACCGATCCGGCGCAAAGGAACAGAAGCGCCTTGAAGAAAGCGTGCGTGAACAGGTGGAACACGGCGGCGCCATAGGCACCGACACCGAGTGCAGCGAACATGTAGCCGAGCTGCGAGCAGGTCGAATAGGCGATGACGCGCTTGATGTCGTTCTGCACGAGGGCGACCGTTGCCGCGAAGAAGGCAGTCGTCGCGCCGATGATGGTCACGACCAGAAGCGCGGTCTGCGACAGTTCAAAGATCGGCGACATGCGGGCGACCATGAACACGCCCGCGGTAACCATGGTAGCGGCGTGAATGAGCGCCGAAACCGGGGTCGGGCCCTCCATGGCGTCCGGAAGCCAGGTGTGCAGCAGGAACTGCGCCGACTTGCCCATCGCGCCCATGAAGAGCAGCAGGCAGGTGATCGTGATCGCGCCCTGCTTGTCGAGCTGATAGCCGAGGAAGTTCAGAACGACCTGATTGGCATCGGCGGCGCCTTCAGCGGGGAGGAAATTGGCGGCAGCAGCGAAGATCGTGTTGTAGTCGACCGACTGGAACAGCGCGAACACGCCGAAGATGCCGAGCAGGAAGCCAAAGTCACCAACGCGGTTGACGACGAAGGCCTTCATGGCGGCGGCGTTTGCCGAAGGCTTCTGGAACCAGAAGCCGATCAGGAGGTACGAGGCCAGACCCACGCCTTCCCAGCCGAAGAACATCTGGACCAGATTGTCCGACGTGACCAGCATGAGCATGGCGAAGGTGAAGAGCGACAGATAGGCGAAGAAGCGCGGACGGTGCGGATCGTGATGCATATATCCGATGGAATAGATGTGCACGAGAGCCGACACCGAGTTCACCACCACCAGCATGACGCCGGTGAGCGTGTCGATGCGCAATGCCCAGTCGAAGGAAAGCGCGCCCGAGGTTACCCAGTGCAGAACCGGGATGCGGACGGTTTCCGCGTCGTGGCCGAGCGGAATCTGGAAGAACACGACCCAGGACAGGACCGCGACGACGACCATGAAACCGGAAGTGATGTATTCGCTCGCCTTGGCTCCGATCTGATTGCCGAAGAGACCGGCAATCAGGAAGCCGAGAAGCGGAAGGAAGACGATCGCGTAGTAGAGCATTTGCCCGTCAACCTTTCATAACATTGACGTCTTCCACCGCGATGGAGCCGCGATTACGGAAGAAAACAACGAGAATTGCCAGACCGATGGCCGCTTCCGCAGCCGCGACGGTCAGAACGAAAAGGGCGAACACCTGCCCGACCATGTCGCCGAGCTGGCTGGAGAACGCCACGAAGTTGAGATTGACCGAAAGAAGGATCAATTCGATCGACATCAGGATGACGATGACGTTCTTGCGGTTCAGGAAGATGCCGAAGACGCCAAGCGTGAACAGGATGGCCGAAACGGTCAGATAGTGGGCGATACCGATTTCCATATGCTTATCCTCAGATGCCTTTGCCCGTTTCGACTTGTTTGATCTCGATCGCCGTTTCGGGCGTGCGAGCAACCTGGGCCGGAATGGACTGGCGCTTGACATTCGGCTTGTGCCGCAGCGTCAGAACGATGGCGCCGATCATCGCGACCAGAAGGACGAGACCAGCAACCTGGAAGTAGAAGACGAAGTCGGTGTAGAGAATGTCACCCAGAGCAGCGGTATTGCTCCGCTCGGCGATATTCGGGATCGGCACGGCGCCCTGCCCCAGCTTCGGTGCAAACATGTTGCTTGCAAACACGAAGATCAGCTCGCCGAGCAGGATGAGGCCGACGAGCGCGCCAACCGGCGCATATTGCAGCGCGCCGCGCTTCAGCTCGGAGAAATCCACATCCAGCATCATGACGACGAAGAGGAAGAGAACCGCCACTGCCCCGACGTAAACGACGAGCAGGATCATGGCGAGGAACTCGGCCCCCGTCAGCAGGAACAAGGCTGCCGCATTGAAGAATGTGAGGATCAGAAACAGCACCGAATGCACGGGGTTGCGTGCCGCGATCACCATGAACGCGGATGCGATCATGATGAAGGCGAACAGATAGAAAAACGCTGCCGCAATACCTGTCAGCATGGGGATCCCCCAACACCTTTCCGTGAGCAAAGCCTTATTGCCTTGCCCTCTTTAGTCTTTGTTTGCCGCGAATAATCGCGAAACTTAAATTCCAGCAACAAGATGGGCCGCCCCTTCCTGTTGCCGCTTTTCAAACCGGATGCCGAAACCAGGTTTCAGCAGGACCAATCAGCGATATGGCGCATCCATCGCGATATTGCGCGCGATTTCGCGTTCCCAACGGTCGCCATTGGCAAGGAGCTTTTCCTTGTCATAGTAGAGTTCTTCGCGGGTTTCGGTCGCGAATTCGAAATTCGGACCTTCCACGATGGCGTCCACCGGGCATGCTTCCTGGCAGAAACCGCAATAGATGCACTTCACCATGTCGATGTCGTAACGCACCGTGCGGCGGGTGCCGTCGTTGCGGCGCGGACCGGCCTCGATGGTGATGGCCTGCGCCGGGCAGATCGCTTCGCAAAGCTTGCAGGCGATGCAGCGTTCCTCGCCGTTTGGATAACGGCGCAGTGCGTGCTCGCCACGGAAGCGCGGAGAGACCGGGCCCTTTTCATGCGGGTAGTTCAACGTCGCCTTGGGCGCGAAGAACTGGCGCATGGAAAGAAAGAACGCGCCTACGAATTCCTTGAGAAGGAGCGATTTGGCTGCTTGAGCGAATGAAGCCATGATGATTACTCCTTACGCCAGACCGAAGACTTTGAGGAAGGTCGCGGTTGCGACGACCATGAAGAGCGAGATCGGCAGGAACACTTTCCAGCCAAGGCGCATCAGCTGATCGTAGCGATAACGCGGAACGAAAGCCTTCACCATTGCGAAGAGGAAGAAGCAGAAGCAGAGCTTCAGCATGAACCAGATGATGCCCGGAACCCAGTTGAGGAACCACACATCCACCGGAGGCAGCCAGCCGCCGAGGAAGAGCGTCGTCATCAGGGCGCACATCAGCGTGATCGCCACATATTCGCCGAGGAAGAACAGAAGGAACGGCGTGGACGAATATTCGATCATGTGACCGGCCACGAGTTCGGATTCAGCTTCGACAAGGTCGAAAGGCGGACGGTTCGTTTCGGCCAGCGCCGAAATGAAGAAGATCACGAACATCGGGAACAGGCAGAGCCAGTTCCAGTCGAGGAACGAAGCCGGCAGGCCAAGCATGGTGCCGAGGCCGGTATTCTGCGAAAGCACGATGTCGGTGAGGTTGAGCGAGCCAACCGTCAGCAGGACCGTGACAATCACGAAGCCGATGGAAACTTCGTAGGAAACCATCTGCGCGGCAGAACGAAGCGCGCCGAGGAACGGGTATTTCGAGTTCGATGCCCAGCCGCCCATGATCACGCCGTAAACTTCGAGCGAAGAAATGGCGAAGATATAGAGTATGCCGACATTGATATTGGCGATGGCCCAGCCTTCATTGACCGGAATGACCGCCCAGGTCGCCATTGCGAGAACGGCGGAAACGAAAGGCGCAAGGAGGAAGACACCCTTGTTTGCGCCCGACGGGATGATCGGTTCCTTGAAGACGAACTTCAACAAGTCGGCGAAGGCCTGGAACAGACCCCAGGGACCGACAACGTTCGGGCCGCGACGAAGCTGCACCGCTGCCCAGATCTTGCGATCCGCGTAAAGCAGGTAAGCGACGACGATCAGCAATACGACGAGCAGAACGACCGACTTCAGCGCTATGATAAGCGCGGGCAAGACGTAAGCTGCAAAAATTCCTTCCATTGTTCCGTCTCTCTCTCGCTTACTCAGCTGCCTGTTGGAAGCCGCCGGCCGCGAGCGCCGAGCATTCGGCCATGACGGCGGAAGCGCGCGCGATTGGGTTCGTCAGGTAGAAGTCCTTGACCGGGGAGACGAACGCAGCGCCGCCGCCCGGGTTTGTTGCCTTGGCCGCCAGCGCGACGAGATCGTCGGCGGAAGCAGGCGCGATGGTGTCGATAGCCGCCATATGCGGATAGTCCGCATAGAGCCGGGCGCGAAGCTGCTGCAGCGAATCGAACGGCAGGCGCTTGCCAAGGCTGTCGGAAAGAGCGCGCAGGATCGCCCAGTCTTCCTTTGCCTCGCCCGGCGCGAAACCGGCGCGGTTGCCAAGCTGCACGCGGCCCTCGGTGTTGACCCAGGTGCCCGACTTTTCCGTATAGGCTGCGCCCGGCAGGATAACGTCGGCGGCATGGGCACCGGCATCGCCATGCGTGCCGATGTAAACGATGAAGCTCGATCCCTTGCGGGTCATGTCGAGTTCGTCTGCGCCGAGCAGGAACACGACATCCAGATTGCCGAGCATGTCGCCAGCAGCCTTGCCGCCCTCACCCGGCACGAAACCGAGATCCAGAGCGCCAACGCGCGAAGCGGCGGTGTGCAGAACGGAGAAGCCGTTCCACTCGTCCTTGATCGCGCCGACGTCCTGAGCGAGTTTGGCGGCGGCCGACAGAACCGCACGACCGTTTTCGCCGGTGAGCGCGCCCTGACCGATGATGATCAGCGGACGTTCAGCCTTGGCCAATACGTCGCGGAATGCGTTCTGGCCGGCAGCAAGCTGGCCCAGCGTTTCAGCGCCAGCACCCAGATATTCGTAATCGTAACGCAGTTCAGCCTTTTCACCGATCAGGGCGACCGGGAAATGGCCCATGCGCTGACGCTTGCGGATGCGGGCGTTCAGAACAGCGGCTTCAACACGCGGATTGGAACCGATGATGAGCAAAGCATCAGCGTTTTCAATGCCTTCGATGGTCGAGTTGAAGAGATAGGTTGCGCGGCCCAGAGCCGGATCGAGAGCTGCGCCATCCTGGCGGCTGTCGATATTGGCGGTGCCGAGCGAAGCCATCAGGCCCTTCAGCGCGTAGAGTTCTTCAACCGAAGCCAGATCGCCAGCGACCGCGCCGATCTTTTCAGCCGACGTTGCGGAGACCTTGGCGGCGATGGCAGCGAATGCTTCCGGCCACGATGCTGCAACCAGACGGCCATCCTTGCGAACATATGGGCGGTCGAGGCGCTGGGTGCGCAGGCCATCCCAGATGAAGCGGGTCTTGTCGGAAATCCATTCCTCGTTCACCGCTTCATTGACGCGCGGCATGACGCGCATCACTTCGCGACCACGGGTATCGACGCGGATGTTCGAGCCGACGGCATCCATCACGTCGATGGTTTCGGTCTTGCTCAGTTCCCACGGACGGGCCTGGAATGCATAAGGACGCGAGGTCAGAGCGCCGACCGGGCAAAGATCGATGACGTTGCCCTGCAATTCAGACGTCATGGCGCGTTCGAGATAGGTGGTGATCTCGGCGTCTTCACCGCGGCCGATGAGGCCCAGTTCCGAAATGCCTGCCACTTCCGTCGTGAAGCGGACGCAGCGCGTGCAGTGAATGCAGCGCGTCATCACCGTCTTGACGAGCGGACCGATATACTTGTTTTCAACGGCGCGCTTGTTCTCGCGATAGCGGGAACCGTCGGTGCCGAAGGCCATTGCCTGATCCTGCAGGTCGCACTCGCCGCCCTGATCGCAGATCGGGCAATCCAGCGGGTGGTTGATGAGCAGGAATTCCATCACGCCTTCGCGGGCCTTCTTGACCATCGGCGTGTTGGTGAAGATTTCAGGCGCTTCGCCATTCGGGCCGGGACGCAGATCGCGCACGCCCATGGCGCAGGATGCCGCCGGCTTCGGCGGTCCGCCCTTCACTTCAACCAGGCACATACGGCAGTTTCCGGCGATGGAAAGCCGTTCGTGGAAACAGAAACGCGGGACTTCCGCGCCCGCGGCTTCGGCAGCCTGAAGGAGCGTATAGTGATCGGGTACTTCGATCTCTGTGCCGTCAACCTTGATCTTTGCCATCGCTTATCCAAACCTGCGGCTTGTGCCGCATCTTCCAGATCTCAAACTCTTGCCCTGCCCTTACTTTTGGCATGGCCTTTACCGAAAACCGCCAGGCACTTTTCGGGGCCATGCCCTGCCGGGCAGGCTCACACAACTTATTCAGCCGCTTCCAGACGGATATTGCGGCTCTGAACGGCGTTGCGCGTATAATCGTCAATGCGCTTTTCAATTTCCGGACGGAAATTGCGGATCAGGCCCTGAATAGGCCATGCAGCGGCATCACCCAGTGCGCAGATCGTGTGACCTTCAATCTGCTTGGTCACGTCGAACAGCATGTCGATCTCGCGCTTCTGCGCGTTACCCTTGACCATGCGCTCCATCACGCGCCACATCCAGCCGGTGCCTTCGCGGCACGGCGTGCACTGGCCGCAGCTTTCATGCTTGAAGAACGCCGCCAGACGGGCAATCGCCTTGATGATGTCGGTGGACTTGTCCATGACGATGAGGCCGCCGGTGCCGAACGACGATTTCTTGTCACGCATGCCGTCGAAATCCATGATGGCGTCCATCATGTCCTCGCCCTTGATGACCGGGCACGACGCGCCGCCGGGAATGACCGCCAGCAGATTGTCCCAGCCGCCGCGAATGCCGCCGCCATGCTTTTCGATCAGTTCGCGGAACGGAATGCCGAGGCCTTCTTCCACGACGCAAGGCGTGTTCACGTGACCGGAAATCTGGAACAGCTTGGTGCCGACATTGTTCGGGCGTCCGATGGACGAGAACCATGCCGCGCCACGACGCAGGATCGTCGGCGCAACGGCGATCGATTCCACGTTGTTCACGGTCGTCGGGCAGCCATAGAGGCCCATATTCGCGGGAAACGGCGGCTTGAGGCGCGGCTGGCCCTTCTTGCCTTCGAGGCTTTCGAGCAGAGCCGTTTCTTCACCGCAGATATAAGCGCCAGCGCCGTGGGTGACGAAAATGTCCATGTCCCAGCCGCACTTGTTGCCCTTGCCCAGCAGACCGGCTTCGTAACATTCGTCAATTGCCGCCTGGAGGGCTTCACGCTCGCGCATGAATTCGCCACGGATATAGATATAGGCCGTGTGGGCGCCCATGGCGCAACCGGCGATCACGCAGCCTTCGATCAGCGTATGCGGATCGTGGCGCAGGATTTCGCGGTCCTTGCAGGTGCCGGGCTCGGATTCGTCGGCGTTGACGACCAGATAATGCGGGCGACCGTCGCTCTGCTTGGGCATGAACGACCACTTGAGACCCGTCGGGAAGCCAGCGCCGCCGCGGCCGCGCAGGCCCGACGCCTTCATCTCCTCGATGATCCAGTCACGGCCCTTTTCGATCAGCCCGCTGGTGTTGTCCCAATGGCCGCGCGCCATTGCACCCTTCAGGGAGCGATCCTTGAAGCCGTAGATATTGGTGAAGATGCGATCTTTATCAGCCAGCATGTCTCACCTGTTTCCGTTCGTGTTTGCCAATATCGAAGTCATCATACCGGCTTCTTTCCGAATACCTTGATGTATTCCTCGACGCCGCCCTTGGCCAAAGCCTTGGCCTGCTTCATCCAGTCTTCGCGCTCGATGCGACCGTGGAAGCTGAGATAGCCGTCGACCCAGTCGCGCTCGGCCTTCTTCCATGCAGCGACCTGCTTGAAGGTGAAGATGCCAAGCTCGTGCAGGGTCTGCTCGATCTTCGGACCGACGCCCGAGATCAGCTTGAGGTCGTCGACCACTTCCGGCCGCTCCATGGGCTGGGGACGGTTCTTGTCGTCGAGCTTGTATTCCTTCGTGGTTTCGACGGAAGCGGCCTTTTCGGCTGCATTCGAAACCTTGACTTCCGAAGGCGACTTGAGCGCCGGAGCGGTTTCAGGCGCGTTGGTCACGGGCTTTGCCGCGTTGGACGGCGGAACATTCGCGGCTTCTGCCTTTGCCTTGGCTTCGGCTTCCGCCTTTGCCCTGGCAGCGGCGGCATCGGATGCCTTGCGGGTTTCGAGGCCGATCTTCTTGTAGTCCAGCTCTTCCGTCAGCGACGTCAGGCCATTGAGCGGATTGGAGGTTTCACGGTCGATCTGCGGACCCGGCTTGACGGTGTCGCCCTTGCCGGCTTCAAACGCGTCGATGATTTCGGCAAGGCGTTCCGGCGTCAGGTCTTCATAGGCGTCCTTGAAGATCATGACCATCGGTGCATTGGCGCAGGCGCCCTGGCATTCCACCTCTTCCCACGACAGCGTGCCGTCGGCGTTGAGCTCGAACGGGTCGTGGTTGATCTTGTGGCGGCAGACATCCATCAGCGCTTCCGAACCGCGCAGCATGCAAGGCGTGGTGCCGCAAACCTGGATGTGGGCGCGCGTGCCGACGGGCTTCAGCTGGAACTGCGTATAGAAGGTCGCAACTTCCAGAACGCGGATCAGCGGCATTTCGAGCATGGCTGCAACGTGTTCAATGGCAGCTTTCGTGACCCAGCCATCTTGTTCCTGCGCACGCATGAGCAACGGAATGACGGCCGACTGCTGACGGCCTTCGGGGAATTTTGCAATCGTCTTGAGCGCCCAGGCCTGATTTTCCGCGTTGAACGCGAAAGCGGCTGGCTGGACGGCATCATCTGCGAGACGGCGAACGGACATCAGCGGTCAACCTCACCAAACACGATATCGAGCGAGCCAAGAATTGCCGACACGTCAGCCAGCATATGGCCGCGGCACAGGAAATCCATGGCTTGAAGATGGGCAAAGCCCGGAGCGCGCAGCTTGCAGCGATAAGGCTTGTTGGAGCCGTCCGATACGAGGAAGACGCCAAATTCACCCTTCGGCGCTTCAACTGCTGCGTAAACTTCACCGGCAGGCACGTGGTAGCCTTCCGTGTAAAGCTTGAAGTGATGGATGAGCGCTTCCATCGAGCGCTTCATCTCGCCGCGCTTCGGCGGCACGATCTTGTTGTCGGCGTTGGAAACCGGACCGACGCGTTCCTTGCCGAGGAGCAGGTCAACGCACTGGCGCATGATCTTCGCCGACTGGCGCATTTCTTCCATGCGGATCAGGTAGCGGTCATAGCAGTCGCCGTTCTTGCCGACCGGAATGTCGAATTCCATCTCGTTGTAGCACTCATATGGCTGCGACTTGCGCAGATCCCATGCTGCACCCGAACCGCGAACCATGACGCCCGAGAAGCCCCATGCCCAAGCGTCTTCCAGCTTCACGACGCCGATATCGACGTTACGCTGCTTGAAAATACGGTTCGGCGTGATGAGGTCGTCGAGATTGTTGAGCGTCTTGAAGAATGGATCGATCCATTTGCCGATGTCTTCGACGAGCTGGTCCGGCAGGTCCTGATGGACGCCGCCCGGACGGAAATAGGCTGCGTGCATGCGCGCGCCGCAGGCGCGTTCGTAGAACACCATCAGCTTTTCGCGTTCCTCGAAGCCCCAGAGCGGCGGCGTCAGCGCGCCAACGTCCATGGCCTGCGTGGTGACGTTGAGAAGGTGGTTCAGGATACGGCCGATTTCCGAATAGAGAACGCGGATGAGCTGGCCGCGCTTCGGCACGTCGATGCCCAGCAGGCGTTCGACGGCGAGCGCATAGGCGTGTTCCTGGTTCATCGGCGCCACGTAGTCGAGGCGGTCGAGATAAGGCAGGGCCTGAAGATAGGTCTTGGCTTCCATCAGCTTTTCGGTGCCGCGATGCAGCAGACCGATATGCGGATCGACGCGCTCGACCACTTCGCCGTCGAGCTCAAGCACCAGACGCAGCACGCCGTGCGCGGCAGGGTGCTGCGGACCGAAGTTGATATTGAAATTGCGGACCTGAGTCTCAGCCATGTTCAGCTTCCTGTTTGGCTGCAAGAGCCGCCAAGAACTCCTCGCCGGTCATCCGGTGGGTGTCGTTGGCAAAATCGTAATTCGCAGGCTTGTTATCGATGAAGATTTCTTCGGCGAAATGAAAACGTTCCGGTTCGGCAAAAGCCTGCATCGAAACGACCATCATTCCATCATGGACACCGCGCCAGAACAGCGACGAACCGCACTTCGAGCAGAAGCGGCGTTCGCCCCATTCCGAAGACGAATAGGTCGAGAGGGCAGCTTCGTCTTCGATTTCGACCGAAGTGCCGCAGTTGACGGCCATGAAAGCACCGCCCGACCAACGCCGGCACATGCTGCAATGGCAGACATCCATTTCCATCTTTGCCGGAACAGCGGTGAACTTCACCGCTCCGCAAAGACATTGACCGTTCAATCTCTCGCCTGCGCCCATGAGTATGTCCTCAGTTCGCCTTGGCTTTCTCGTCGCCCGGCAGAACGTAGTCCGTTCCTTCCCATGGCGAGAGGAAGTCGAAGTTGCGGAACTCCTGACGCAGCTGCACAGGCTCGTAGGCGACGCGCTTCAGCTCGTTGTTGTAACGAACTTCAACGAAACCGGTGAGCGGGAAGTCCTTGCGCAGCGGATGGCCTTCGAAACCGTAGTCGGTCAGGATGCGGCGCAGGTCCGGATGGCCGGAGAACAGGACGCCGTACATGTCGTAGGTTTCGCGCTCGAACCATTCGGCGCCGACGAAGACCGGAACCGCGGACGGCACCAGCGTGTCCTCATCAGCCTGAACCTTGACACGGATGCGCTGGTTCTGGCGCGGAGACATGAGCTGGTAGACGACATCGAAGCGCTTGGCGCGCTGCGGATAGTCGACGCCCGAAATATCCGTCAGGTTGACGAACTGGCACTGCACATCGTCGCGCAGGAAGGTCAGAACGCTGATGATGCTGGCAACCGGAACCGACAGGGTCAGCTCGCCATAGGCAAGCTTCGCCTCTTCGATCGCATCGCCGAGACGTTCCTTGATGTAGCCGGAAAGTTCACCGAGAGCTTCTTCGCTCATGATCAAATGTCCTTTTCTTCGGCCTTAGCGTTCAATGGTGCCGGTGCGGCGGATCTTCTTCTGCAGCATAAGAATGCCGTAGAGCAGAGCCTCAGCGGTCGGAGGGCAGCCCGGAACGTAGATATCGACCGGAACCACGCGATCGCAGCCACGCACCACCGAATAGGAATAGTGGTAGTAGCCGCCGCCATTGGCGCAGGAACCCATCGAGATAACGTAACGCGGCTCCGGCATCTGGTCGTAGACCTTGCGCAGGGCGGGCGCCATCTTGTTGGTCAGCGTGCCGGCGACGATCATCACGTCGGACTGACGCGGTGAAGCGCGCGGAGCGATACCGAAGCGTTCGGCGTCGTAGCGCGGCATGGAAATGTGCATCATTTCCACGGCGCAGCATGCCAGACCGAAGGTCATCCACATCAGCGAGCCGGTACGCGCCCAGGTAATCAGAGCGTCAGCGGAGGTGACGATGAATCCCTTGTCGGAAAGCTCGCTGTTCAGATCGTTGAAGAATGCATCGTCGGAACCGACAGGCTTGCCCGTGCGCGGGTCAAGAATGCCCTTCGGCTGCGGAGCCACGAGCGTTGTGTTGGCTGAGGTCAATCCCATTCCAGCGCTCCCTTCTTCCATTCATAAATGAAGCCGATGGTCAGAACGCCAAGGAACACCATCATCGACGCGAAGCCGAACCAGCCGATTTCACCGAAGGACACGGCCCACGGGAAAAGGAAGGCGACTTCCAGATCGAAGATAATGAAGAGAATCGACACCAGATAGAAACGGATGTCGAACTTCATACGGGCGTCATCGAAGGCATTGAAGCCGCACTCGTAAGCAGAAAGCTTTTCGGGGTCGGGCTGTCTGTAAGCGACAAGAAACGGCGCAACCAGAAGGGCTACGCCAATTACCATCGCGATGCCGAGGAAGATGACGATCGGCAGGTAGGAACTTAAAAGCTCGTTCATGGTCCTTTATCCGGCTTGAATACGAGGCTGCGCCGCCTGTCATAAGCTTTTTGGAGCTGACGACCATGCGACACATTGCATCTGTTGCAACCCCGTCGCCCCAAGCAGCTTCAAAAGGCATGCCGTGCGAACTAAGCGCTTTTCGCCGGGACGGTTATCGCAGCGCGTGCGCAAGCGCAACCCCTCCGGCACGATCTATTGGGCAAAGTCGAACCAAGATGCTTAACAAGCCATGCATCCGGCCCGCTTATCCCCCTTAAAACCCCTATAACATGAAAAGATCATAATTTCGTGAGGAAAAGTCGCCCGGTCCGCGCCGTCCGGCAATCCTCCGCGAGAATCAATTGCCCACGACTTCGTGGGTGGAAACCGGCGATCCAGTCCCCCGCCTGAAAATGCGTTTACGGACCAGCGGAGCCCGCCGCCCCCACCAGCCGGCCCGGCAGATAGAGCACGAGCGATGCGGCTCCCTTGATCGCCGAAGCGCCGTCCGCCAGCACCGCCTGCCCCGTCGTCCGGTTCTCGCGCCCGTTCAGGGCGTTAAGCGAGAGCGTGCCGTCGCTGACCAGAGCCATGAGCGACGGCGAGGATGCAAAGACATTATGCGCGCCGCCATCCAGATCGGTCGCGTCGATCACCGCGATCCCGTATTTCTGAAGTATCGGAATGCTGGTGCCGTCCCCTACCCGCGCATGGCCGCCCGTGATGAAGGACGAGACGCCCAGCGCCCGATCGCTGCGCGATGTCATTACCGCTGTCGGACGCGGCATTGGGTCGATGTCCCTTATCTGCTTTTCAAAGACGTCGAGATCGATATCCGGTGCCGCGAGCAACAGCGCGGTGATGCGGCGCAGCACATGCTTTTCGCCACGCAGGGACAGGGTTCTCAAAGCCTCCATGGTGACGAAGCCGCCCATCGAGTGGCCGACGAGCACAACGCGCTCGGCCTTGCTGCGGGCGACAAGTTCGAGCAACCGGGCCAGACCATCCCGCGCAAAGTCCGCGCTGTCTCGATCATAGACATAAAGGCCCAGATCGCCGCCGGACGGCCAGGCATATTCGACCGCCACCGACTTCATCTTGTAATCATGGACGAACTGCGCGGTGCGGAATGTGCTGTCGGCAAAATTATTGTTGTAGCCATGCACGAAGATCAGGATTTCCCTGTCCTTCGGCCCCTGCCTCGCAAGGGCGGCATTCAATTGTGCGAGAAACTGCTCCGCATCCTCGTATGGCTGGAATGCGGTTGCCGCGAAATTTTTGGCCGGGTCGGGCTTGTAGCCGGTCGACTCCACCTGCCCTTTCACATGGGCCGCCGGAATGCCGACATCGACCTGCGCGAAATTGAGCGTCTTGGAGCGATTTGAATTGTAGGGCTGCGAGAAATCGTCGGAGCGCTGGCGGCTCGTTGCAACATAGATGGGAACCACAGCCGCCGGTTTCGCCGGTTTGATAATGGCGGCTTCCGCCGCCGCCACCGATTGCGGGCTCGAATTGGGACCGTGCCACAACACGGCGCGCGGCGTGTCACAGCCGGCAAGAATCAAAAACGTTGCAAGCACACCAAGAAGAGCGTGTCGGGTCATCGTCGCAGCGATCCGTTCCTGTCATCCGGTTCCGCGCGATTGAAAACAGGAAATCGGGTCCTTGGCAATGCATGGTCAGGTGGCAGGTTTTCCGCCGCCGCGATTTAAGGCGGAGGACGGCTTGCGTGAATGATGGAAAATTCCGTTCGCGTTTGCGGTGAAAGTTGGAATGGAAACATGCCGGATGGCAATGGGTTTGCGAAGCAATGCCTTCAGATCGCATTCGCACCGGCTATCATGGATGCCCGGCTATCATGGATGCATTGTCGGCCATAGCAGCGAAAGGAGATCACGCATGAGCCACTATCTGCTCGCCAGCGGCGATCTTCTTGTCATTGCGGCGATCATCCTGTCGGTTGCCTATCTGTCCTGGAAACAATTTTCCAAGTAGCAGGCCCACGGTTCGGCAATTCCACGATTTTCCTGAAGAAGGCGGTCCGGCGCCACTTTCGTGTCAACGTTCAATCTATCGATTTGTTGAGAGGAAAGTGGCGCGAGTGACGGGGCTCGAACCCGCGACCTCCGGCGTGACAGGCCGGCACTCTAACCAACTGAGCTACACCCGCGCATTTCTCGGCAGCCCTGAGGCTGCGTCGCACCGGCGTTTCCGTCCGGTGTGAGCGGTCGTTTAAGGGGTTCTCGAACAAGTGTCAAGCGCGTGTTTGGAGAAGATTTGCGATATTGGAAAAATCATTCACAGGACGTTTCAACGCCCGTGCAATGTCAGCAATTTCGAGCATTCCCAGTTAAATTGAATCAATGGAAATGCTTGTTCTTTTTCTGCGCATTATCCCGCGCAAAACCGCTTCGCACTTTTTCTGGAAATGCTTGCTCTTGCGCATTATCCCGCGCAAAACCGCTTCGCACTTTTGCTGGAAATGCTTGCTCTTTTTCTGCGCATTATCCTACGCAAAACCGCTTCGCACTTTTGCTGAAAATGCTGGATGAAAAGAAGTGAAACGGCGGTGGGCGCCACTTTCGTGTCAACGTTCAATCTATCGATTTGTTGAGAGGAAAGTGGCGCGAGTGACGGGGCTCGAACCCGCGACCTCCGGCGTGACAGGCCGGCACTCTAACCAACTGAGCTACACCCGCGCATTTCTCGGCAACCTTGCGGCTGCGTCGCACCGGCGTTTCCGTCCGGTGTGAGCGGTCGTTTAAGGGGTTCTCGGACAAGTGTCAAGCAAGGGTCATGAAGAAAGGATAAGAATTTTCGATTTTGCTGCGGAACGCCTGTTTTCCGGGCATTTTCAATGACATCAAACTTATCCACAAGCGCCGCCATGGCCCCGGAATCAGTCCGGTTTCCAGAATCATCGCCACCCGCGACGGAGAGTGCCTGTTTCTCCGCTACTAAAGCGCTAGAATCTCGTTGCTTGCTTTCAGGCAAGTGACGTAGTTCACTGAAACCGGACCGGAGTTCAATAAAAGACAATCATACCGACAATCGATCCCGGTCATATCCAGATGCCCGGCCCGGAAACTACTTCGACGGGCGCTTTATCTCTCTGTTTGTACGCATCGCATTTTTCCGAAGCAGGTTTCTACTTTCGGACATTTCAATTGAGTTTCGACATTGGGAGGAGAATATATGTCGGCTTATCGGATCACACGGCGCGCGGGCCTCGCGCTCGGCCTTTCCATCCTGTCAGCATTCGCACTTGGCAGCCCTGCCCGTTCACAGACATTTCCAGACCGGGTGGTGACCATGGTCGTGCCGTTTGCGGCTGGCGGCTCGACGGACGTGGTTGCCCGCGTCATCGCGGCAAAAATGTCGGAGATTCTCGGCCAGCAGGTCATTATCCAGAATGTCGGCGGCGGCGGTGGCAGCCTTGGCGCTGCGAATGTCGCGCGGGCCGACCCGGACGGCTATACGATTCTGATGGGCACCGTGGCGACGCACGCGCTCAATCCGCTGATTCTGAAGACCAAGCCTTATGACGCGGAAAAGGACTTCGCTCCGATCTCGCTTCTGGTGATCGTTCCCAATGTGCTGGTGGTCAATCCGGAGCTTCCGGTGAACTCCGTCAAGGAACTTGTCGACCTGCTGAAAGCCGAGCCGGAAAAATACAGCTATGCCTCGTCCGGCAACGGCACGCCGCTGCATCTGTCGGGCGAGCTTTTCAAGAAGATGGCCGGCGTTTCGATGCAGCACATACCCTACAAAGGGTCCGGCCCCGCTCTCAATGACGTCATCGGCAATCAGGTTCCGATCATGTTCGACAACCTGCCCTCCTCCTCGTCGCATATGAAGGGCGGTACATTGAAGGCCCTCGGCGTCACCACCAAGGAGCGCGCGCCGTCCTTCCCCGATGTGCCGACGATCGCAGAGACGATCCCCGGTTATGAGACCTATACATGGAACGCGCTGTTCGCACCTGCTGGAACCCCACCCGAGGTCGTGGCCAAGCTCAATGAAGCCGCGAACAAGGCCATGGAAGATCCAACCGTGAAGGAGCGCATGAAGGAATTCAGCGCCACCATCGTCGGCTCGACACCGGAAGAACTCGCCGCGCATGTGAGGGCCGAAATCGCCAAATGGACGCCGGTCGTCAAGGATGCCAACGTCCAGATCGACTGACCGCCCGCGCCTATTCGCTGCCGGTATTGCGCCATGGGTGCAATACCGGCAGTCATTCCACCTCCCACACCCTCCCCGCTTCCAGAGCCCCGAAGGACCAGATTCGTTCTCCCCTTGATTTAATACCGACCAGTTGGTATGATATAGTCAGGGAGTACGAAAATGGCACGCAAACAGAACCCATCGACCCGGTCCAATCTGCTTGATGCAGCGCTCGGCGTTATTCGCACCAAGGGTTATGCCGCAACGTCGGTCGATGACATCTGCGCCAGGGCATCGCTGTCGAAAGGCGCATTCTTTCACCATTTCTCCAGCAAGGAAGATCTGGCCGTTGCCGCCGCCAACTACTGGTCGGAGACAACGGGCGCGCTTTTTGCGGATGCCGCCTATCACGCTCCCGAAGACCCGCTTGAGCGCGTGCTGGCCTATGTCGAGTTGCGCAAGCAGCTCGTTCAGGGCGAACTGCCTGACTTCACCTGCCTCGTCGGCACCATGACGCAGGAGGTCTATGAGACCAACTCCGTCATCAGGGATGCCTGCTGGGCCAGCATTTCAGGCCATGCGGACACGCTTGTCCCCGACATTGCAGCCGCGATGGAGCGCTATCCGGTTGCCAGTGATTTCACCGCCGAAAGCCTCGCGCTTCATACGCAGGCGGTTATTCAGGGTGCCTTCATCATCGCCAAGGCAAGCGGCGATCCGCAGCGTGCGGTCGAAAGCATCGATCATCTCAAGCGATATATAAGCCTGCTTTTCAAACACCCCGCCAACACCCGCTGAAAGCGACAATGGGAGGAAACCATGCCCAGCACTATCCGCCTGCACCGCGTATTCGCCACCAAGCCGGAAAAGGTCTATCGCGCATTCATCGAGCCGGATGCCATGGCAAGCTGGCTGCCGCCCTATGGCTTTGTCTGCACCGTCCATGAGCTGGAGGCAAAGGTCGGCGGCAAGCACAGAATGTCTTTCCGGAACTTTACGACGGGCGAAAGCCATTCATTCGGCGGCACATATGTCGAACTCGTTCCGGGAGAAAGGCTCGTCTATACGGACAGTTTCGACGATCCGAACCTGCCGGGCGAAATGAAAGTCACGATCTCGCTGAAAGCCGTATCGGTCGGCACCGAAATCAATATCGAACAGCAGGGTGTGCCGGATATAATTCCGGCTGAAGCCTGCTATCTCGGCTGGCAGGAATCCCTCGAAAAGCTGAAGAAGCTGGTCGAGGCTGAAATCACCCAGTAATCCCGTTTCGGGGATCACGCGCGGGGCTAGCGGCAGAGGCCGCTGCCCCGCATCACCGAACGAATGAAATATCGGACAGAAAATTTCCCGTCTTCTTTGAGATACAACAAATCCGGTTCTCGCCTGTCACTCTAGAATGGCTCCAATGATGATGCGGCTGTCGTCATCATGCTTCGAAGCCTGACAGCCACGGAACAACAAGATGTCGGCAGAACCTGTCTCCCTCTCCCCCGTAATCGATGTCCGCACCATACCGCCGATTTCGCGGCATGCGACGATCTTCGCGATGATCGACGCGCTTGAGCCCGGCGAAGCGCTGGAAATCGTCAACGATCACGATCCGGTGCCGCTGCACCGTCAGCTCGAAACCCGCAATCCGGGCGCCTTCTCCTGGGTCTACAAGGAAACCGGCCCACTATGGCGCGTCGAGATCGGCCGCCGGAAAATCCATCATGGCGCAGACCATGAATGCAGCTGCGGCAATCACTGAAGTCTTGCAGACCCATGTCCGGGACGAATTGAGATGATCGGCGCGACGCTTTCCCGTTGGACCCTGTCCTATTTTACCGCTTCGCTGGCTTTCCTCGTCTTCGGGCTTGGATTGATGGCGGGTGGTTTCGGCTTTCCGGTTCATGGGATTCGCGCCGCCGAAACGCTCATCGTCGTGCATGCCGTTTCCATCGGCTGGCTGGCCCTGCTGATGAGCGGCGCACTGCTGCAATTCGTCCCGGTTCTGGTGAACCGCCCCTTATGGGGAAGCGGTGCAAGCCTCCCCGCCTTGCTTCTGCTGGTGACGGGCCTTTCCGGCCTGCTTGTCGGCTTTGCGGGCATGGCGGGGCTGACGGAAAGCCCGGCATGGCTGCTGCCGGTCTCGGGCATGTTGCTGACCTGCGGATTTTCCCTCATTTTCGCAATATTGGGCATGACGCTCTGGCTTGCCCGCCCGATCGCCCTGCCTGCGCGGTTCGTCGCGGCAGGCATCTGTTGTCTTCTGATAACGGCACTGCTTGGCAGTATTTTCACCTTCGCGCTGTCCGGCTTTACTGAGCAGGCCGTCCTGCTCGATATTACGGGATCGGCATTGCCGGTTCACGCCGCGCTTGGTCTTGGCGGCTGGATGACCTTTACCGCCATGGGCGTCAGCTACAGGCTTTTGACAATGTTCATGCTGTCGCCCGACGCCGTGCGGCAAACAACCAGAATCATATGGTGGGAAGGCGCTGCCGCCCTGACCATCCTTGCAGCCGGGATCGTCATCGCAGCGCTGGAAACGGGATCGACCGAAATTGCCGTCACGGCGGCTCTCGTTCCCGGCATTGCCTGCATCGCGCTTTATATCGTCGATATCCGCGCGATCTACCGGCAGCGCAAACGCAAGACGATTGAGCTGAACAGCGCGGCCAGCATTCCGGCCTTCATCGCGCTGGGGCTTTCGCTGCTGCTGGCTATCGCCCTTTTCTGGACAGAGGTCTCCGACCGGATGATTGCCGGTCTGGTCTATCTGTTCACCTTTGGCTGGCTCTCCGGCCTGAGCCTTGCCCAGCTCTACAAGATCATACCCTTCCTGACCTGGCTCGAATGTTATGGCCCAGTGATGGGACGCGCACCGACGCCGCGCGTGCAGGATATGGTCAGCGAGGGGCGCGCCCGCCAATGGTTCGCTCTTTATTATAGCGGCGTTGCTGTCGCGACGCTGGCCCTGATCGCCGGTTATCCGACCGTGTTTCGCCTTGCCGTAGCCTTAAGTCTCGCCGCCATACTCGCATTGACCGTGCAATTCTTTCGCGCCCGGCGGCTTCTTGATGTACCGCACGGCCTGCGTCTGCCAAAAGGGGCAACCCTGCCGCATCTGATCTATGCCGGTGAACCAATCTTCAGGAGATCGAAATGACACTCTCAGTTCAGGACATCGCACACCATGTGCTGGACGTGCGCCCGCTGATCAAGGGCGGCGTGGAACCGTTCAACGCCATCATGGAAGCAGTCGATGGCCTTGCGCCGGGACAAGGCCTCCTGCTGATCGCGCCGTTCAAACCGGCACCGCTTTTCAGCGTCATGGAGCGGAAAGGCTTTTCGGCAAAGGCCGAGCCTCTGGAAAACGGCGACTGGCAGGTGCTTTTCAGCCCGGCGGCGGATGCTGCGCCGGAGTTGCAGTTTTCCGAGAACGTCGTTTCGCCGGATGTCTGGCCGGAGCCATCGCGCTATCTCGACTGCTCAGACATGCAGCCGCCGGAACCCATGGTGCGCATTCTGGCCGAAGTGGAGGATATGCCCGCCGGTGCGGTTCTGTTCGCCCTCCTGCACCGGGAGCCTTTGTTCCTGTTTCCCGAGCTTGAAAAACGCGGCCATGCATGGGTCGGCAATTTCGATGAAACCGGCAATGCCTATCGCATCATGATCCGCGTCGGAGAGCCGGGGTAGATGCCATGCAGCACATAGCCCATGCCCGGCTGGAGCAGCAGATCATCGACAGTCTGCGTCTGGTGCT
Source organism: Brucella ciceri (assembly GCF_041930145.1). Lineage (NCBI taxonomy): Bacteria > Pseudomonadati > Pseudomonadota > Alphaproteobacteria > Hyphomicrobiales > Brucellaceae > Brucella > Brucella ciceri. Next base: position 454,699 of record NZ_JBHEEV010000002.1, read on the forward strand.
CGATCCCGAACTCGGTTTCAACCTGATCGATCTCGGCATGATCTACAGCATCGACATAGATGATGGCGGCAAGGTCGATATCAGCATGACGACAACGACGCCCGGTTGCCCCGCAGCCGGTTTTCTGACCGATGCCGTGCGCGCCAGCGTCGAATCTGTCGAAGGCATTCGGGCGGTGAATGTCGAGCTGACCTATGAACCGGAGTGGATGCCCGAGATGGCAGCGCCTGAAGTACAGGCCCGATTTGGCGAGTAATCCAAGGTCACGCAAACCCCTCATCGAAACCAGCGAATGGCGCCAGACTGTTCGCTGGTTTCTCTTTGGGCGGAACCCTTTGTCAAAAAGCCTTTGCGCCAGCGCAAACAAGGCGGAACATAAATCAAGAACTGAAGATAAGCTATTGATATTGTGTGGTTAATATTACCCGATTTTCTGCATCACCTTGATCGCAGTCAAGGACCATCCACACGGCCTTTTCTATAGTCGGCATGACAGAGCAGGAAATGCTCGGTCCTATCGTAAAGGAGAGTATCGATGGTCGACCAGATGCAAATCAGCCGCCGCAGCATATTGGCGGGAGCCGCCCTCGCAGGGGCGCTTGCGCCGGTGCTGGCAACAACATCGGCCTGGGGACAGGGCGCGGTGAGAAAGGCAAGTGCTGCGGAGATTGCGGCGCTGCCGCGCCAGAAGGTGGAGTTGGTGGACCCTCCCTTCGTGCACGCCCACACCCAGGTTGCCGAGGGTGGCCCAAAGGTGATTGAATTCACCATGGTGATCGAGGAAAAGAAGATCGTCATCGATGACGCGGGAACCGAAGTTCACGCCATGGCATTCAACGGCACGGTTCCGGGACCGCTGATGGTGGTGCATCAGGACGATTATGTCGAGCTGACGCTCATCAACCCCGAAACCAACACGCTGATGCACAATATCGATTTCCACGCCGCAACGGGTGCGCTTGGCGGCGGCGGGCTGACGGAAATCAATCCGGGGGAAAAGACCATCCTGCGCTTCAAGGCGACCAAGCCCGGCGTCTTCGTCTATCACTGCGCACCTCCCGGAATGGTTCCCTGGCATGTCGTCTCGGGCATGAACGGCGCGATCATGGTGCTGCCGCGCGAGGGATTGCATGACGGCAAGGGCAAGGCCCTGACCTACGACAAGATTTATTATGTCGGGGAGCAGGATTTCTATGTGCCGCGTGACGAGAACGGGAAATTCAAGAAGTATGACGCGCCGGGCGACGCATATGAAGACACCGTCAAGGTCATGCGCACCCTCACCCCGACCCATGTCGTGTTCAACGGCGCGGTCGGCGCACTGACGGGCGACAAGGCGATGACGGCGGCGGTTGGCGAGAAGGTCCTGATCGTCCATTCGCAGGCCAATCGCGATACCAGACCGCACCTCATCGGAGGTCACGGAGATTATGTCTGGTCGACCGGCAAGTTCAACACGCCGCCCGATGTTGATCAGGAAACCTGGTTCATTCCGGGCGGTGCAGCCGGAGCAGCTTTCTATACGTTCCAGCAGCCCGGCATCTATGCCTATGTGAACCACAACCTGATCGAGGCCTTTGAACTTGGCGCAGCAGCCCACTTCAAGGTCACGGGTGAATGGAACGACGACCTGATGACATCGGTTCTGGCCCCGTCGGGCACATAAGGCCAATGCACGAAGGCGCTTCGCCTCCCGGAGCGCCTTTGGCAAATCTTCCCCAACTGTTGCTTTGCAAAGAAAGGCTCGGGGCTGCATCCGCCTGCCTCCCGGATGGATGCGGTCCCCTGTTATCCGATGAACAAATGCAAAGGAAAGAAGTGCCTGCGAGAGCTTGCGGTGGCCGTTCCGGCGGTTCTGCTGGCAGTTGTGGCGGGGCTGTTCGTCGTTGACGCCGTAGGACGTCCGGGTCAATCGCTGCCGGGCGCATCCGCGCTGCGTCCCGAAACGGTTGTCATTACGCCCCGCACCATGACCTATCGGGCCGATGGCGACTTCCAGAAGAACAATTACCCCGTCGATGCCCCGTTGACGACGCGCAGGCTGTCACGGCCATTCGAGATCATGAAATATCAGGTCGGCACGGCCGACTACGAGCTTTGTGTGGAGGATGGCGCATGCCAGCCTGCCGAGGCCCTGCCGCACAATCACGATGCATCGGCTGCCGAGGCGCCGGTCGTCGGCGTGAGTTACGATGATGCACTGGCCTATGCCGACTGGCTGTCGCGCAAGACCGGCGAAAACTGGCACCTGCCGACGGACGAGCAGTGGGCTTTCGCCGCAGGGTCGCGCTTTCCCGACGATGCGCTTGGCATCGAGGACGATGCCGCAAGCAATCCTGCAATCCGCTGGCTGAGGGATTATGAGAAACAGAGCGCCCGCAAGCTGGACAGAAGCCCCGCGCGACGCCCCGCCGGTGCCTTCGGCGTCAACGAACTGGGAGTAGCCGACATTGCAGGCAATGTGTGGGAATGGACGCAGACCTGCCACCGCCGCGTCAATATCGATGCCTATGGCAAGCAGGTTGCGGAAGTGCCGTCGTGCGGGGTTTATGTGGTCAATGGCAAGCACCGCGCGGCGATGAGCTCGTTTATCCGCAACCCGAAAACCGGAGGATGCAGCGTCGGCGTCCCGCCCGACAATCTCGGTTTCAGGCTGGTGCGTGACAACCGCTGGTATGCCGTGGTGTGGAAGCGTATCCAGAACATAGGTGCATGAGCTGTGAATGCCCGGTCCCCGGCTGCGAAAACAATTCCAAGCCCGCTGTGCTGTGCTAAGGTGAACATGGGTCTTGGAGTGTGAGAAAATGCAATGTCCATGATAGATCGCGGACTTGTCAGGAAACTGTCCCTGTTCGCCAAAATGAGTGATGGCGAACTCGACAAGCTTGTTTCATATGCAACCACAAAGCGCGTTCTGCCCGGAGAGGCGATTTTTGAACAGGGCGACGATGCCGTCCTGTTCTATCTGCTCCTGCACGGGCGATTGAAGGTCAATCAGGTGACGCCGGACGGACAGCAGATCATCGTCCGCATGGTGCATCCGGGCGACCTTTTCGGCTTTGCGCGCGCCTTGCAGAGAAGCGATTATCCCGGCACGGCGGTCGCCGTGGCGGAGAGCATCGTTCTCGCCTGGCCAACCGAGCTTTGGGACTATTTCGTCGAGCAGAATCCCGGTCTGGCGATGAATGCGATCCAGACCATCGGCAAGCGACTGGAAGAAGCCCATACGCGCATCCGCGAAATGTCGACGGAAGAAGTCGAGCGGCGTGTCGCGCACACGGTTCTGCGCCTCGCGCGTCAGGCCGGACGGAAAGAGGAAGACGGTATCCGCATCGATTTCCCGATCACGAAGCAGGATATCGCCGAAATGACCGGGACGACGCTGCATACGGTGTCGCGCATTCTCACCGGCTGGGAAGGACAGGGATTTGTTCGCGGCGGACGCCAGAAACTGACCGTTCTCAATATGTCGGGCATCAGGCGGCTGGCCGATGGCGAGCGATAAGGCGGCGGAAAACGCCTGAAAATCGAGCGAAAACAGCCGCCGAAATCCAAGCAAAATTCAATCAAAACAAATATTTAAAGATATTTCTTTTCAAAGAGATTCGGGACGACGGGCAGCGCATTCGTGGCTCCCGTCTCCCTCGCCTACTGACCGAGGAAAAGGACGGCGGCAATTACGATGGAAGCCGCAACGGCGGACAGGGTGCCCGCGCCCTGCAAGGCTCCCATACGATAGAGAACCAGTGAAAAACCGATGATCGCCGGTGTCGCGACGATGAGCCCGATCTGTGCGTCCGTCATTGAAGTTTCCTTTGCTATGGTGGCGATACACTGGCCCGGTCAGTGCGTTTGTTCTTTGCCAAAACGCAAAGAAGCTCCCGATTGCGGGCGCTAGGCATGTTCCATGTCTGGAACCGAAGATTTGACCATAGTTGCAACGGGTTCGGAGGATCGCCCCGAAGACGATCTCCTGCTCTGGATCCTGGTGTGGAGCGAGCTTGCCGCCTTCGCAATCCTGCTGACCGCTTTCATGGTGATGTCGATCATCGACGTGGAAGGCGTGACGCAGCTGCGTTCGCATCTGAGCCCAGCCCTCGCCGCAACCAACACCGTCGTGCTTTTGATGAGCGGCTGGCAGGCGGCAATTGCCGTGCGCAGGCGCAACGATTTGAGCAAGGCTCGCCGTCCGCTTTTATATGCCGCATTTTTCGGTCTCGTTTTCGTGGCGATCAAGCTCGTGGAATATTCGCATGAAATCGAGTTCGCGGGCGATGATGCCGCGGGCTCCTTCTTCGAGCTTTATTTTCTGCTGACCGGCTTTCACCTGATGCATGTGCTGTTCGGGTCGGTGGTGCTGGCGCTGGTCGCATGGCGGCCGACACGATCCAATGTCCTGCTGATCACGACGCTCTGGCACGCCATCGACCTCGTATGGCTGGTGATGTTTCCTGTCCTTTACCTTGCCTGAGGCCCACAGTGTCCGATCGCGCTTCTTCGCTCACCCGAACATTCATTGTCCTCGTTCTCCTTGCCCTGAGCGGCGCATTCATCGCAGCCACCAGCGCAGGAATGCTCGCAGCCGTCGTCATCGTTCTGATCCTCGCCTTCGCGAAGGGCTGGTTCGTCATCCTCGACTTCATGGAGATGCGCGGGACGGACGGCCTTTTGAGGCCTGCCTTGCTGGCCTGGCCTGCGCTCCTGCTGGCGCTTGCGCTCGGACGTTCCATTCTTGTCCGCATCCTCTTGTAAACAACTGTTCCATCTCCCGTTCTGCGCTTTTCTGGAAACGCTCCAGTCTTTGCCAAATCGCAAAGAAGGCTTTTGCCCGACCGATAGAACGGTCCTGTCCCGTGATGCTGGCGAGGGGAAATGACCAGCCACATTATCGACGGGGGAATTTGCCGGGCTTTGACCCCGGCCAATGAAAGGACGAAGGGATGGCAGAACGCCTAACCAAGACCGGCGCTCGAAACGTCTTCTACGGCGGGTCTATTTTCTTTTTCGCGATCTTCGTGGGGCTGACGGCGCACAGCCACTACTACATGAAAACGACGTCCACGGATGAATCGACGCTGACGGCATCCGTCGCCCGCGGCAAGCACATCTGGGAGAAAAACTCCTGCATCAACTGCCACACGCTGCTGGGTGAAGGCGCCTATTTCGCGCCCGAGCTCGGCAATGTCTGGAAGCGCTGGGGCGGGGAAGAAGACCCCGAAGGCGCACGCGAGACAATGAAAGCGTGGATGCAGGCACAACCCACCGGGATCGAAGGGCGTCGCCAGATGCCCCAGTTCAACCTGAGCGAACAGGAACTCAACGATCTGGCTGATTTCCTTGAATGGACCAGCCGCATCAAGACGCAGGACTGGCCGCCCAACGAGGCAGGCTGAGCGCGGGATGAACGGAGTTACACATTATGAAATATGAAAGCCAAAAGGTTGCGATGCTCTATTTTTATGGAGCGCTCGTACTGTTCATCGCGCAGGTCGCATTCGGCGTTCTCGCCGGTACGATCTATGTCCTGCCCAACACGCTCTCCGAGCTGCTGCCCTTCAACATCGTCCGCATGATCCACACCAATGCGCTGGTGGTCTGGCTGCTGATGGGCTTCATGGGTTCGACTTATTATCTGCTGCCGGAAGAGACCGAAACCGAGCTTTACAGCACCAGGCTCGCCGTCATCCAGTTCTGGCTTTTCTTCGTCGCCGCAGGCATCGCCGTTGTCGGTTACCTGTTCCATATTCATGAGGGGCGGGAATTTCTCGAACAGCCATTCATCATCAAGGTCGGCATTGTCGTCGTCTGCCTGATCTTCCTGTTCAACATCACACTGACGGCGCTCAAGGGCCGCAAGACGACCGTAACAAACATCCTTCTGTTCGGCCTGTGGGGCCTTGCCCTTTTCTTCCTCTTCGCCTTTTACAACCCGATCAATCTCGCGCTCGACAAGCTCTACTGGTGGTACGTCATCCATCTGTGGGTTGAAGGCGTGTGGGAACTGATCATGGCGTCGATCCTCGCCTTCCTGATGATCAAGCTCAACGGCATCGACCGCGAGGTCGTCGAAAAATGGCTCTATGTCATTGTCGGGCTGGCCCTGTTTTCCGGCATTCTCGGCACCGGTCACCATTATTACTGGATCGGCGCGCCCGGTTACTGGCAGTGGATCGGTTCGCTGTTCTCGACGCTCGAAGTCGCCCCGTTCTTCACCATGGTCATCTTCACCTTCGTGATGACATGGAAAGCCGGTCGCAAACATCCAAACCGTGCGGCTCTTCTCTGGTCCATCGGCTGTTCGGTGATGGCCTTCTTCGGAGCGGGTGTGTGGGGGTTCCTGCACACGCTGTCGTCGGTCAACTATTACACCCACGGCACGCAGCTTACCGCCGCCCACGGACACCTCGCCTTCTTCGGCGCCTACGTCATGCTCAACCTTGCGGTGATGGCCTATGCGATCCCTGAACTGCGTGGACGGGCGCCATACAACCAGATGCTCTCCATGGTGAGCTTCTGGGCGATGTGCACGGCCATGTCCGTGATGACGTTCGCCCTGACCTTTGCGGGCGTCGTCCAGACCCACCTTCAGCGCGTGCTCGGAGAAGCATTCATGACCGTGCAGGATCAGCTGGCCGTATTCTACTGGATACGCCTCGGCTCCGGCGTCGTGGTGGTGATCTCGGCCTTCATGTTCATCTGGGCCGTGCTGGTTCCGGGCAAGGAACGTCGCGAAAACACCTCCGGCTTCGTACAGCCCGCCGAATGATCGACGCTAGGCCCCGCCATCAGGCGGGGCTTCACCGCCTGATGCAAAGGAAAACGGCCATGAACTCCATTCTCAGAAATATCGACAATACCGGTGTCTCAATCCCTGCCTACAGCCCATCGGGCAATGAATGCGCGCTTTTTGAAATGGCATGGACGCGCAAGCTGCCATTGCTTCTGAAAGGTCCGACCGGCTGCGGCAAGACGCGGTTTGTAAGCCATATGGCCGCAAAGCTCGGCCTGCCGCTCTCGACGGTTTCCTGCCATGACGATCTGGCAGCCGCCGACCTGACCGGGCGTTATCTGCTGAAGGGCGGCGACACCATATGGGTTGACGGCCCGCTGACCCGCGCCGTGCGCGAAGGCGGCATCTGCTATCTCGACGAGATCGTCGAAGCGCGCAAGGACGTGGCCGTGGTCCTGCATCCGCTGACCGATGACCGCCGCCTTCTGCCATTGGAGCGCACCGGGGAGCTGCTCGAAGCGCCCGACCGCTTCATGCTCGTCGTATCCTACAATCCGGGTTACCAGAACCTGCTGAAATCCCTGAAGCCCAGTACGCGACAGCGCTTCGTTGCCATCGAGTTCGACTTTCTGCCGAAAGAGCAGGAAATCGCGGTGGTGAGTGAAGAAAGCGGACTTGCCGCACAGAAGGTCGCGCCGCTGGTGGCGCTGGCTCACCGGCTGCGCGGGTTGAAAGGCCACGATCTGGAAGAAGGTGTTTCGACCCGCCTGCTGGTCTACTGCGCCACGCTGATCGAGGCGGGCATGCCGCAACGCGAAGCGGCGCGCGCCGCAATGATCGAGCCTCTAACCGACGAGCCGGACGTGAAGGCCGCGCTGATTGAAGTTGCCGATGCAATGCTGAAATAGGCGGGCGCACCATGCTGGATTTTCTGGAACTGGAGGAAACCGTCGGTCGGGCGTGGCATCGCCTGATCGGCAAGACGGGATCATGGCCGCATTATCCCGAGCAAGCCGTGCAGCTTGGCGATATTCGCCAGAAGCTCGCTATCTGCTTTCGCGGTTTTGGCGGCGACGTAGCCGTGCAGATTGCCCCCGCCCGCGCGCGAACCTCCGGGCACAGGCTGGGCCTGCGGCAGCGAATGGCCCTGGGTGAAGAAAAACTCAGCCAGCCGTTGCGGGATGAAGCGACATTGATGCTGCCGCCAGAGATCGCGCTTTTTCCCGACCGCACGCTCAATTACGATCTTTACGTCTGGCTTGCCGGTTACATGGCGGTGATGCCGGTTGAGGTGAACGAGCTTCCCACCGATCCGCTGCGCCGCAATCTTGCATCACTTGCTGTCGCATCGGAAACGGTTGCGAAGACTTGCCGGGTATTTCCCGGCTTGCAGAAACGTTATGCGCGGTTGTGCGAAGCAGTGCTGGCTGCACGCCCCAAACGCCCGCTCCATGGGCTGGAGCGACAGGTGGAAGAGCGGATTCTGGCACTTCTGAAACAGGGCGCGGGACTGCCCGACGACAGCCTCCCCACGATCTTTCCGCATTGCGCGCCCGCGAGCTATCTGCCTGCCCTGCCCGCCCCACTATGGCCGGAATTGATAAGGCGCGAGGAAACCGCCCCGCGCGACAGTGACGACCAGCCGGTGCCCGGCAGCAAGGTCGAAGGCGTCGAAACCGGACGGCAGATCGCCAATCGCGAGAAGCAGGACCCCAGACTGGCCGACAGAAGCCCGTTCATTCTCAACCGCTTCGAAAAAATCCTGGCCATGGCCGAAATGGTGAGCGTCGACCGGCCAACCGACGATAGCGACGAGCAGAACGCCAAATCCGCCGACGAGCTTGACGATCTGACACTGGGTGAGCGCAAGGGCAGACCTGCTGCCCGTTTCCGGTTCGACCTCGACCTGCCGCCGGAAGCCATCGACCGAACGGCTCTCACCGCCGGACTGACCTATCCGGAATGGGACTACCGCAAGGCAAGCTATCTTCAGGATCATTGCCACGTTCTGGCTACCCCCGCGCAAGCTCGTGACGTGCCAATGGAACTCGATGATGAAGCAATGAGCCTTGTACGACGCGTGCGGCGCCAGTTCGAAATCCTGCGTCCGGGCCGCGAATTGATGCGGGCGCAGCTCGATGGCAATGATCTCGATCTTGATGCCGTGGTCCGTTCGCGATGCGACTTTGCCGCCGGTGGTCAGGGGAGCGACCGTGTGCACCTGATGAACCGCCCCAAGGCCAACGACCTTGCGGTCACCATTCTGGTGGACGTGTCGCTATCCACCGATGCCTGGATCGACAATCGGCGCGTGCTGGATGTGGAAAAGGAGGCGCTTCTGGTTCTGGCCAATGGCATTGCAGCCTGCGGCGACCGCTGTTCCATCCAGACCTTCACCTCGCGCCGCCGTTCATGGGTGCGGGTCGAGACAGTGAAAGATTTTGACGAAGCTTTCGGACCGGCGGTCGAACACCGGATTGCTGCGCTGAAACCCGGCTTCTATACGCGAATGGGAGCAGCCATCCGCCATTCTACGGCAAAGCTTGCCGAACAGCCCAACCGCAAGAAGCTCCTGCTGGTGCTGACGGACGGCAAGCCGAACGATGTCGATCATTATGAAGGCCGGTTCGCCCTTGAGGACAGCCGCAGGGCAGTCCAAGAAGCGCGCGCCAGAGGCGTCAACGTCTTTGCCGTGACGGTCGACCGCGAGGCCAGCAGCTATCTCCCCGCACTTTTCGGCCGCAGAAACTATGCGCTCGTGGCCAGACTGTCGAAACTGCCATTCGCTCTGCCCGCGATCTACCGGGTGATGACGGGATAGCGGGGTCGATCGACTTACTCGATAGCGCGACGCCTATCCCCGCTCCGCATTGTGGGTTTCTTCCGAAGGTTTCCAGATTCTATAGCGGATTTCGAAACCGTCCTTCGCATAGATGACAATCGGGAGGCGGCTATTATAGCGGAGCATGAAGTTCTCGCCGCGCACCGGCACGAAATCGGTTCGCTTGCTGTCTTCCGGGCAGGCCATCAGGGTGCCGGACATGCGGTCGCTTGCCGTGAGGGTGAAATAGTCGAAGCCCCAGCCTTCAACGGTACTCGGGGTCAGACTTCCGCCGAACCAGCTTATATTGCAGTCCACGGTTGCGTTGCGCCCCGCGATGATTTCCACTTTCGCATCCTGTTCCTTTTCAAGCGGCGGAAGATGGATGACATAGCGGTAGGAACCGGACGGCGCGGCCGGAAAAGCCTGCAGGTTCCTTTCAGATTCGGTCTTTCCCTCGGCGCTCGCGACCTGGGGAACGGCGAAACTGGCTGCGATCAGCCCTATCTGCAAGAATTGTCTGGCTTTCATGGTCATGCTCTCGTTTTCTGTTGCGTTCCCACTATCGCAATAATGGAGCGGAAGCTGTGGGAAATTTCACTCTTGCACGGTTTCAGAAACTGAATCCTTTTTCTCATCGGGTCGCCCGCCCAGGCGCTCGGGCAGATGCTCGGCCAGTCGCTGAATGACGAAGTAGAGACCGGGGGTGAGAAGCAATCCCAGACTGGTGGCGGCCACCATCCCGCCAAAGATCGTGACGCCGACAGCCTGTCTCGCGCCAGCGCCTGCGCCCGACGACAGGATGAGGGGCAGAATGCCGAGGATAAAGGAAACGGCTGTCATCATGACGGCACGAAAACGCTGTTCGGCACCGGCACGGGCAGCCTCCCCCGCCGTCAGACCGGCCTCGCGTTGTTCCTTGGCGAACTCCACAATCAGGATGGCGTTCTTTGCGGCAAGCCCGATCAGCAACACCATGGCGATCTGCACATAGAGGCTGTTCTGCAGCCCGAAGAAAGTGAGACCCGCGACGGCCCCCAAAAGCGCGGCGCCCAGCGACAGGATCACGACTGCCGGCAAGGCCCAGCTTTCGTATTGGGCGACAAGGAAGAGATAAGCAAAGAGGAAGGCAAGCGCGAAGATGAGCGTCTCCTGACCGCTGCTTCTTCTTTCCTGGAAGGATAGTCCCGACCATTCATAGCCATAGCCTTCCGGCAGGACTTCCGAAGCGACCTGTTCCATCGCCGCCATGGCCTGCCCGCTGCTGGAACCCGGTGCGGTTACGGCGTTGACCTGCGCCGAAGCTGCAAGATTGTATCGGGTGATGACGAAGGGCGCCAAAACCGTGGTCAGCGACACAACGCTTCGCAGCGGGACCATGGCTCCGCTGCGGTTGCGGACGTGAAGCTTGAGGATATCCTCGCTATGCGCGCGGAAGTCGGAATCGGCCTGCAGGTTGACCTGGAAAACGCGCCCGTTCAGAGTGAAATCATTGACGTAGCGCGAGCCGAAATTCGCACCGATCGCCGCATATATATCCGATACGCTGAGGCCAAGGGCTTCGGCGCGGGAACGGTCGACATCGACATAGATCTGCGGGACATTCGCGTTAAAAGTGGTTGCCGCACCAGCGATTTCGGGACGCTGATTGATGGAGCCCAGCAAGGAGGCAACCACCTGCGCGATCTCCTGCGGAGGCTGGCCCTGCAAGGCTTGCAGCCGGAAATCGAGACCGCCAACCGCTCCCATACCCGCGATTGCGGGCGGCGCGAATACGGCAACATTTGCGCCCGGAACCTGCGAGAACTTAGCGCGCAGGCCGTTGACGATACTGTTGAGCTGCAAAGCCTTCGTCTCGCGGTCCGCCCATGGCGTAAGCGCGGCAACGGCCATGGCGCTATTGGGCGTGCTCGTTGACTGCAGGATGCTGAACCCCGCCACCGTTATGACATCCTGAACGCCTTCGGTCTCGCTCAGCGTCTTGCGCACATTCTCGACGATCAGGTTCGTGCGGTCGAGCGAAGCCGCGCTCGGCAGCTGTATGTCGACAAAGAGCGCGCCCTGATCTTCATCAGGCAGGAAGGTTGCGGGAAGATTGACAAAGACGAAATAGGCCAGTGCAAAACAGGCGACGACGCCTGCAACCGGTATGACCCAGTGCTTCACCAGAATGCCGACGATCTTGCCGTAGCCTTCGCGGGTTTTTTCCATGGAGCTTGAGAACCACGCCAGTGGACCCCTGCGGTAACCGCGCTGGCCGTGCCTGAGCAGAAACGCCGCAAGCGCTGGACTGAGCGTCAGGGCCACGAATGAGGAAAGTACCAGCGCCGACGAGATCGTGACTGCGAACTGCCTGTAAAGCTGTCCGCCGATGCCCTCCAGAAAAGCGGTGGGCGTGACCACCGCCAGCAGGACGAGCGTCGTGGAAATAATCGGCCCGGTGATCTGGTGCATCGCCTTGCGCGTCGCATCGATGACCGGAATGTCCGGCTCGTCTTCCAGCACATGCTTGACGTTTTCCACGACCAGGATTGCATCGTCCACCACAAGCCCGATGGCAAGGACGAGAGCCAGCAGCGAAATCATGTTCAGCGAATAGCCGACCGCAAACAGCACCGCCACCGCACCCAGCATGGAGACCGGTATGGCCAGCGCCGAGATCAGCGTCGCCCGCCAGTCCTGAAGGAAGATGAATGTGACCGCGAGCACGATCACGAAAGCCTCGAACAATGTTCGGGTGGTCAGTTGCAGGCTCGCCTCGACGAACCGTGTCGCATCATAGACGACATGATATTGCAGCCCCGCCGGAAATCTCGATGACAGGCGTTCAAGCTCCGCCTCCACGGCTGTCGCGGTCTGGATCGCATTGGCGCCGGGCGACTGGTTGATTTGCAGCATAGCCGATTCATGACCGGCAAAACTTGCTCTCGAAGCATAGTTGCGTGCGCCCAGTTCCAGACGCGCGATGTCGCGCAGGAACACTTTCGCACCGTCGGCCCCGGTACGAACGACGATGTTTCCAAACTCCTCCGTATCGCGAAGCCGTCCCTCGGCTACCAGCGTATATTGAAGCTCGGTCCCCACGCGCATGGGCGGCGCGCCAGCCTGACCGAGCGTCGCCTGGATATTCTGGCGCTGGATCGCCGCCGAAACCTCATCGACCGTTATGCCGAGCGCGTCCATTCGCTGCGGATTGAGCCAGACGCGCATCGAATATTCGGACGCGCCCACGACATTCGCCTCGCCGACGCCGGGTACGCGGGCCAGCGCATCGACAATCGTGGTCGTGGCGAAATTGGTGATTTCAAGGGCGTTCAGGCTGTCGTCCGGTGAGTAGAACGCTATGCCCAACACGAAATCCGGTGAGCGGGACCGGACCGACACGCCTTGCTGTGCCACCGCTGCGGGCAGACGGGAGATCGCCAGCTGCGCGCGGTTCTGGACATTGATCTGCGCCAGTTCAGGGTCGGTTCCCACTTCAAAAGTGACGGACAGCGAATACTGCCCGGCATTGGAACTGGTGGACGACATATACATCATGCCATCGACACCGTTGATTGCCGTTTCCAGCGGTCCGCCGACGACATCGGCGATCACTTCCGCGCTCGCGCCCGGATAGGAGGCCGATACATTGACCGTCGGCGGCGTGATCTGCGGATATTGCTGGATAGGCAATGAAAAGATCGCAATCGCACCAGCGATGGAAATGATGATCGAGATGACGATTGCGAGGCGGGTTCGCCTGATGAACAGCTCTGAAATCATTGCCCCACCCCTGCACTGCCGGGGATCGGGTCAAGGGGAGATACGGCCTGCCCGTCTGCGATGCGCTGCAAGCCCTCGACGACAATCGTTTCACCGGCCTTGAGGCCATCCGTGACCGACCACCCATTGTCGATGCGTGTGCCCGTCACGATGGGTCGCCGGGAAACCGTGTTTCCTTCGTTGAGAACGTAGACATATTTGCCCTGCCGGTCCTGCAACACGGACGCCATGGGGACCACCGGCAATTCACCGGCCGTTTCATCCATGAGATTGACGGCAACCACCTGCCCCGGAACCAGAATATGGTTCGGATTGGCAAACAGCGCCCGCACCGCCACTGTGCCGGTCTGCGCGCTCACTTCATTGTCGATGAACTGGATGGTCCCGCGTTCGCCATATTGCGTACCATTGGCAAGCGTCAGGCTCACCTTGAAGCTTTCCGGGCTGACCGTGCCACCTCCCGCTTCCTTCTGGCGAATGGCGATCAGCGCGCGGTCCGGGATGGAAAACACAACCCGCACGGGATCAAGCTGCACGATGCGTGCAAGCGACCCCATGCTCGGGCCGACCAGATTGCCCACTGTGAAGAGCGAACGTCCTATCGTCCCGTCGATCGGCGATCTTACCTGCGTGTAAGAGAGATTGAGCCGGGCATTGTTGAGCGCGGCTTCGGCGTTGCGCACATCCGCCGTGGCAATGTCGAACGCGGCCTGCGCATCATCGAGAGCGGCTTGCGAAACGGTATTCCGGTTGGCGAGGGTCCGCGTTCGGGCGAGTGTTTGCCGGGCGGCATTCTGGGCGGCTTCCGCCCGCGCGACCTGTGCTTCCGCGGACATGACCGCCGCCTGCATCTGATCCGGCTCGATTTCGAAAAGGAGATCGCCTGCCTTGACCGCCGATCCCTGTTCAAACGCCTTTTCCTTCAGGAAACCCGTGATCCGGGCCTGAATATCGACCGCTTCAATCGCCTCCACCTGCCCGTTGAAACGAAACGGCGCGGTTGCGGGCGCCAATTCCACTTTGCGCACGACCACGGGAGGCGCTCCCCCAGCCGGAGGCTGCTGGGCGAGACCGGGCAGCACCGGCAAGGTCCAGAGCATCGTTACAAGGGCAGCGGTAACAGAACGACGAACGAGAGACTTCTTCAATTGCGTGTCCTCCCTCCGGGACGGCATCGGTCGATCACTCACGCATTTCGGGTACTCAGGGCTATTCCGATATAGGCAACGCCCGCGATCATCAGCGCAATTCCAGCGATTGATCCGGACGGCAGGTCACGCGTCAAAGGCCATTTCGCCACCAGTGCCGCACTGGCGGACCAGGCAATGAGGCCGGACAGGGTAAACCACCACCAGCCGCCTGCGGGCCTGATTTTCCAGGACAGCGCCAGTTGAAGGAAACCATGGACGAACACGACGATTGCAATCAGCAGGGTGATGGCGAGCGCGCCCTTGAGCGGGTTCAGATAGATCATGATCCCGCCTATAAGCTCCACCACGCCGGACAGTTCCTGCCAGACGAAACCTGCCCAGCTCTTGATCCAGAGCGACTGGATTATCTTGACGACGCCGATGGCCATCAGCACCAGCCCGAACATGGTGCTGGCTGCAAAGTCCGAGATTGCGGGCAAGAACAGGCAGAGTATTCCACCCGCAAAAAGCAGAATGCCGATACCGAGAAAACCTTTCCATTTTCTCTGTTCGACTGTCTTTCGTTCCATTAATTGCAGTTGCTGGATGTCCATTGCGGACCCCTCAATGTCAACAGGAGGACGTTACTGCGAATGTGAAAGTATGTGCATGTTTCGATATAATAGTATAGTCCGCTTGCAATAAAACCAGAGGGCGGATCACCAATCGCCGTCTTCCAGTTTCAGCCAGCTCGTTGAGGTAATGCCGGAACGCAGGCTCATCTGCGCTACCAGCGCTTCGACCAGCCGGTCATCTTCCTTGCCCGCGAACAGCGTCGCCTCTATTTCGGTCTCATTGCTTCCTTCGATGTGATGGCTCCGGATCGCGTGGAAGCGGAGTTTCTTCAGATCGAGCGTCTGGATCAGCAGCGCCCTCACCGGAATTTCGCTTTCCGAAGGACACCGGAATTTCACGAGATAAAACTGCTCGTTCTCGGGTTCGACGAAGGAATAGCGGTTCACGAGCACCGCGATCCTTGGCAGCGAAATGTTCAGGCAGACGATGAAAAAGGCCGTTTCGATGGCGAGCGGCCACATCCCGTAACCGGTCAGAACGCCAACCGCGCCAGTGCTCCAGACCGTGGCTGCGGTACTCAGCCCCTTGATGCTCGCGCCGTCCTTGATAATCAGCCCCGCGCCGAGAAAACCGATGCCTGTCACAACCTGCGACCCCATTCGGAGGTCGCTACCAAGGCCGAGCGAATAGGGCAGCGAAGCATAGGCCGCAGCGCCCAGCGCCACCAGGCCGTGCGTCACAAGGCCGGAATGGCGTTGTTTGATCTGGCGCTCCAGACCAATCACGCAGCCGAGCAGAAGCGCCAGCCCGAGATTGATCATGATAGACGGGATTGCGACGACTTCCGTCATGCAGGTCCTTTATGTCTCGGGCGATCAGGCAGGCAATTGCCCCATGAAGCAGAGATGTCCGCCCTTGCGCCAGACACCCGCATTACAGCTGATTGTGCGCAGGCAGGGCCGCTCAACTGAACAGGAGGCAGTATAGGCATTCTTTGTGCAGATTAGGAAGACTTGTCATCTGTGCGATATCATATTTTTATTATAGTGCTTGAATTATTTCATCTAAAGTAGTTTCATCGAAAAATTCCGGACGCATTCTTTCCAAAATCGACTGAGGGGTCAGATTGCATGGGTTTGCTTGGAATACTACTCGGACTAGCCCTGCTCATGTGGTTTGCCTATCGCGGCTGGAGCGTCATTCTGCTTTCGCCGGTGGCGGCGCTGCTTGTCGCGCTTCTCTCCGGCGAGCCCCTTCTGGCCAACTGGACATCGAATTTCATGGGCGGAACGGCAAGCTTCGTCAGCCGATGGTTTCCGCTTTTCCTGCTTGGCGGCATTTTCGGAAAGCTGATGGATGACAGCGGCTCCATTACATCCATTGCAAGATATCTGACGGAGAAACTGGGTGTGAAGCGCACGATGCTTTCCGTCGTGCTTGCATCGGCAGTCGTCACCTATGGCGGCGTCAGCGTGTTCGTCGCCTTCTTCGTTCTCGTGCCCATGGCGCGGGAAATGTTCAAGGCAGCCAACATACCGGCGCGCCTGATGCCTGCGGCCATCGGGCTTGGCGCCTTTACCTTCACCATGTCGGCAATGCCGGGCACGCCCTCCACGAACAACGCCATTCCGATGCCCTATTTCGAAACCACGACATTCGCGGCGCCGGGACTGGGCATCATAGCCTCCATCATTACGCTGGTCTTCGGCATGTGGTGGCTGCAGCGCGCGGAAGCCAAGGCGCGGGCTGCGGGCGAAAACTATGTCGATGACACGGGCGATGTCGAAATCACAGAGAAAGTCAGGGAACAATCGACCCTCTCGGGCGACTTCGACCCGGCCGAGTTCGAACACGGAGCGCGCGCGGCCGCGCTGCCACCCTTCTTCTTTGCTCTCCTGCCCTTGCTCGTTGTCATCGTCGTGAATTTCCTGATGGCGCTGATTATCCTGCCCCGTGTCGATTTCTCGTTTCTCGAGCAGGAGCCATGGAATATCGACGTCGGTTCTTCGATCGGCTTGTGGGCTGTCCTTATTGCGCTGGCAGCGGCCATCGTGACGTTGTTGGTGGTCAATTTCAACCGGCTGCGGGCAATCCGGGAAAGCCTCGACGCCGGGGCCAACTCCTCGGTCCTGCCGATCCTCACCATAGCAAGCCTCGTCGGCTTTGGTGCGGTCGTGGCCGCCATGCCCGCCTTTACCGTGGTTCGGGATGCGGCGCTTGAGGTGCCGGGCGGTCCTCTCGTCTCATTGATTGTCGCCATGAATGCTCTCGCGGCTCTCACCGGGACCGCATCCGGCGGCATGGCCATAGCGCTCAACGCGCTGGGCGATGAATATATGCGACTTGCGATCCAGTATGGGATAAGCCCCGACCTCATGCACCGCCTCACCGTGCTCAGCGCTGGCACGCTGGACGCTCTGCCTCATAACGGTACGGTGCTTCTGCTCCTGCAGATCAGCAAGCAGACCCACGCATCAAGCTATTTCGACATGGTCATGACCGTGATTGTCGGTGTGATCATATCGCTCGCTGTCGTCTTCGTGCTCGGGTCTGTGTTTGGTTCCTTCTAAGCATAATCATTGTTGTTGAAAGGAAGCGAAAATGAAAAGGACATTTCTTCTTGCCGCCGCACTGTTTTCAGTGATGGCAAGCCCCGCATTCGCGCATCTCAACCCCGCCGAACACGGTTCGTTTGCGGCGGGCTTTACTCATCCCCTGTCCGGCGCCGATCACATACTTGCCATGGTCGCCGTCGGTCTTTGGGCCTCCATGCTTGGCGGGCGCGCGCTCATCGCCGTTCCGTTGAGTTTCGTGGGCGTCATGCTGCTGGGCTTCGTAGCCGCTCTCAGCGGCGTGCCGATCCCCTATGTGGAACCCGTCATCCTCGCATCCGTTATCGTGCTCGGCCTTCTCGTGGCCGTGGCATTCCGTGCATCGACCCCGGCTGCTGCACTTATCGTCGGGTTCTTCGCATTTTTCCATGGCTATGCGCATGGCGGAGAAATCGGCGGCGCTGCGTTTCTTTCCTATGGTGCCGGTTTTGCGCTTGCGACCGCATTGCTTCACGCGGCGGGCATTGGCGTAGGGCTTGCAGCCGGACGCGCGCTGCAGGGATCCGGCGGGCAGATGGCAATGCGAGTGGCTGGCGGCTTTGCGGCCCTCAGCGGACTTTACCTGATGGCAGGATGATGTGAGCGTCATCTTGCTGGATCATTCGAAGAGAAATACTGAACCTGAAATGCCAAACGATGGGCCGGTGCCGGAAATGCCCGTGCATTCTCCGGCGCTGCCCATGCTGCACCTCATGCGGCTGGTCAGTCCCAGCCAGCCCGTGGGTGCTTTTTCCTATTCACGCGGCCTCGAATGGGCCGTCCATTCGGGAACGGTCACGAATGAGGAAAGCTGTGCCGGATGGGTATTCGGCCTTCTGGAACATAGCTACGCCGCGCTTGACGGCGCTATTTTCTGGCGAATGGTTTCGGCGTTGATGCAGGACAATGAGGCCGAATTCCATCGTCTGAACGACTGGCTTGGAGCAAGCCGCGAAAGCAGTGAACTTGAACTGGAGGACCGCCGGATGGGCGAGTCCCTGCTCACATTGCTGTCGGAACTCGGTGTCGAGCGGGCCCGCAGCTTCGCTTCGGACCAGCGCGCGACCTATCCGGCGGCCTTTGCGATTGCAGCGTGTCACTGGAATATCGCGCCCGTCGATGCCCTGCGCGGCCTTATGTGGAGCGTGGTTGAAAGCCAGATCATGGCCGCAATCCGTCTCGTGCCGCTCGGTCATACGGCAGGCCAGAGGATACTTATCGCCGGCGCAGCGAAGATCGAGCGCGCCGTCGAAAAGGCCCGCACGCTGAATGACGATGAAATCGGCAACACGGCACCCGCGCTGGCCATGGCCAGCGCCTGGCACGAAACACAATACAGCCGCCTATTCCGGTCGTGACCGGAGCGTTTGCCTGTATCGTTTGAGATTTTCTTCCGCCGTGGTCGCATCCGCCGGAGCAACCGGCACCAGAGCCTTGAAAGCATACTGGCCGATCAGCATGATCCAGGTGACGATCACGAATGTCGAGGTCAGCACCGGCATTCCAATCGGTTTCAGGAATATCGCGACCGAGGCCCAGACCCAGGTGGACACGACGGCGCCGAAGACGGCGTAGAGGAAGCTGCTCCAGTTGAAAACAAGGAAGAAGCCGCCCAGCGCCATTGCCGTCAACGCCGCGTTATAGCCGAAAAGCCCGTCACGAATGGCCCCTTCCGGACCGCCGAAGGTGGCGGCGATCACCGCTCCTATTATCGCCCCCAGAAGGCCCATGAAGGCGCTTATCCGGGAGTGGATGGCGATGCCGACAAGCATGATGTAGCCGGTGATCCAGTTATCCTGAAAGAATATCTGCCCGATGGCCGTGCCGATCCCCATGTACCAGGTCGGAAGGTCATAGGGGATGGCGTAGGAAAACTGCTCCGGTGAAACCGGCTTCGCCATCGGCCCCGCATCTATGGCATCGAACTTGAGAATGGCGAACAGAAACAGCCAGCCGACCAGCACGAAGGGCATTGTCAGGGGCGCGACCTTGTGCGGTCCCAACAATGCGGCGATGCTGGTGAAGGCCATGGTGGTCAAGGCAGCGGCACAAATGACATAAATCGTCATGGCGGGCGACGGCACTGCGCCGCTGCGGAAATCCTCACTGGTGAAGGCGACCAGCGCAAGGGCGACCAGAACGCCGTTGAACCCGAACAGGCCGTCGCGGATGAGGCCCTTGTCAGCCTTGAGGATGATTGCCGTCAGCGTGCTGGACACAACCCCGAGCAGGCAGACAAGCGCGTAAATCCAGGAGTTCACCAGAATGGCGAACAGAATGACCAATCCGGATAGCGGGTTGTTCTGGAACACCACTTGCCCGATGCCGCGCAGCGTCCAGTCGATAAATCCCAGAGAAGGATGATCCCGCATTGCATTGAGCTGCATGGACGTATTCCCTTCTATATTGATCCAGAGCATTTCCCCGTTCAATCGAAGCGTCGGAAATGCTCCATCCGTTTGTTTCTACGCATGTCCTTACCCCGAGACCGGTTTCCACCTTCGGGAGACATGCTCTATTTCCTCCGCTACGGCATCGGCTCCCGAAATCGAAATCGATTTTCGGAAGCACGATGCGCAGCTTCGACAGGTAGAGCTTCCTTGCGTAGTCCCGAGGGACACGAGGGCGCTCTAGAACAGGAAATAGCGTTGTGCCATCGGCAGGACGTCAGCCGGTTCACACGTGATCAATTCACCGTCCACCCGCACCTGATAGTTCTGCGGATCGACCTCCAGTTTGGGCGTCAGCCCGTTGTGGATCATGTCTTTCTTGCGGATATTCCGGATACCCTTCACGGCAACGAGCTGCTTGTTGAGCTTCAGCTTTTCGCCGATGCCGTCATCCAGCGCCGATTTCGACACGAAAGTCACGCCGGTGGAACCGAGCGCGCGCCCCAGGACCCCATACATCGGCCGGTAATGGACCGGCTGCGGCGTTGAGATCGATGCATTGGGATCGCCCATCGGGGCCGTTGCAATCATGCCGCCGATCATGACGAGGCTTGGCTTCACGCCGAAGAATTCGGTTTTCCACAATACGAGATCGGCCCGCTTTCCAACTTCAATCGAGCCTATCTCATGCGCAAAACCGTGCGTGATCGCCGGGTTGATCGTATATTTGGCGACATAGCGCTTGGCGCGGAAATTATCATTCCGGCTGCTGTCTTCGCCGAGCGGGCCGCGCTGCACTTTCATCTTGTGGGCCGTCTGCCAGCAGCGCAGAGTGGTTTCCCCGATGCGGCCCATGGCCTGCGAATCCGACGACATCATCGAGAAGACCCCCAGATCATGGAGAATGTCTTCCGCCGCGATGGTTTCACGCCGGATACGGGATTCAGCGAAAGCCACGTCCTCGGGAATTTTCGGGCTGAGGTGGTGACAGACCATCAGCATGTCGAGATGTTCGTCGACTGTATTGATGGTGTAGGGACGCGTCGGATTTGTTGAAGACGGCAGGATGTTTTCTTCGCCCGCCGCCGTGATGATATCGGGCGCGTGACCGCCACCGGCGCCTTCCGTATGGAAACTATGGATGGTCCTGCCCTTCATCGCGGCAAAGGTATCCTTGACGAACCCGCTTTCGTTCAGCGTATCCGTATGGATGGCGACCTGGATATCCTCCTCGTCGGCCACGTTCAGGCAATTATCGATGGCGGCGGGCGTCGTTCCCCAGTCCTCGTGGAGCTTCAGGCCGACAGCTCCGGCCCTTATCTGCTCGCGGAGGGGTTCGGGCTTGCTGGCATTGCCTTTGCCCAGCAGTCCCACATTGATGGGGAGCGCCTCCACGGCTTCCAACATGCGGTGGATGGCCCATGGCCCCGGTGTAACCGTGGTTGCGAGCGTGCCGACCGTCGGCCCCGTTCCGCCGCCGACGAGCGTCGTGGTGCCGCTGGCCAGAGCTTCCTCGGCCTGCTGCGGCGCAATGAAGTGAATATGCGTGTCTATCCCGCCGGCGGTGAGGATCTTGCCCTCGCCCGCGATGACATCTGTGGCGGGACCGACGACTATATCGACGCCCGGCTGGATATCGGGATTTCCGGCCTTGCCGATCCCCGAAATACGGCCGTTCTTGATGCCGACATCGGCTTTGATGATGCCCCAATAGTCGAGGATGATGACATTGGTGATGACGAGATCGGCTGTTTCGGCAGCAGGTCTCTGTCCCTGCCCCATGCCATCGCGGATAACCTTGCCGCCGCCGAAGGTCACTTCCTCGCCATAGATGCAGCGGTCGTCCTCGATCTCGATGATAAGTTCCGTATCGGCCAGCCGCAGACGGTCGCCCTTTGTCGGGCCATAGAGTTCTGCATAGGCTTGTCTTGAGATGGTCCCCATCTCCCCCTCCTACAGCTTCCCGTTGATTTTTGCATTGAAGCCGTAGACCTCGCGGTCACCAGCCAGCGCGACCAGTTCGACTTCACGGTCCTGCCCGGGCTCGAACCGCACGGCGGTCCCAGCCGGAATATTGAGGCGGAAGCCCCTCGCCCGTTCCCGGTCGAAGTCAAGAGCCTCGTTCGTCTCGTAGAAATGATAATGCGACCCGACCTGTATCGGCCTGTCGCCAGTGTTCGCCACGGCGATGACGCGGGTTTCACGACCGTCATTGAGTTCGATCGTCCCGTCTTCGATGAAATATTCACCCGGTATCATGATCGTCTCCTCAAGCGCATCCCGATATTTTCAAGATGCGCGTTAAAGCAAAAGCCCAAACGTTCCCGGCAGTGCGGGAGATGTTCTACGGAATTGGATTGTGAACGGTCACAAGCTTGGTACCGTCCGGAAAGGTGGCTTCCACCTGAATGTCATGGATCATTTCGGGCACGCCCTCCATCACCTCATCGCGGGTGAGCAGGGTGGCTCCGTAGGACATGAGTTCCGCAACCGTCTTGCCGTCGCGGGCTCCCTCCAGAATTTCGGCGGAGATGAAAGCCACGACTTCGGGATAATTGAGTTTCAGCCCTCTGGCCCTTCGTCGTTCCGCAACCAGTGCTGCGGTGAAAATCAGAAGTTTGTCCTTTTCACGTGGCAATAGTTCCATTTGTAGGCCCTCTCAAAGTCATTATGTTGCCCATATGCGTGGTGCAGCCGCCGGTTTTCCCAATCCGGTTTCGCGGATGACTTCCCAGGCTTTGCGAAACAGTGCTTTGGCTTCCGACATGCGTCCACCGAGATAGCGACAGACGATCACCCGCTCGAGCTGCGATACCGAAAAGAGATTTTTTCCTGCATCGCCGAGTGCTTCGCGAATGCGCTGAAGTGTGTTTTCATGCGCGGGACCGGCATAAACCATCGTTGCGACGATGGGCCTGGCGCAGAATGCAAAGGCCGCATTCATTGCCTGGTCGGCACCTTGAAGGCGAAACTGCTCGAACCAAATCGGCCTTCCGTCCCGAAATACTTCGACCCTCTGGCGAAGCTCGCCCGCATCGAAATTCTCCCGACAGGCGGGCCGTCCGAGACTGACAATGTCCCACCCAAGATAAACTGCGTCTCCACTCAGGGAGACATGCGTGCTTATGGAAGCCTTCGCGCCATCAAAAACGATTGTTTCCTGCGGGAGATATTCGCATACGCCACCCTCGCCCACATTGATCCGCGTGGTCTGGATGCTGCGGCCCCGGTCGCTGCGATAGAACTTGGTAGCGCCCGGCGTCGTCAGGACGGCTTTGGAGCCCGGCCCCAGAAAACAGGAAATATCAAGGACATCCTCACCCGCAACACCACCGGGCGGATGAAGAAGATAGACATGTGCGCTTCCGTCTTTTTCGGGATAGAAGGGTTGCTGCACCGCGAGCGGCCCAACGTGACGGCGCCGCATCAGGCGCGTCACTTCATGACTATGCTCGAACCCCAGTTCAAGCTCGGCATGCCAACCCTTGCTCATGAATGCTTGCCACCTCTGCGTTCCCGTAGATTTCGATGCGTTATCGATGTCGAGCAATAAAACGAAGGCAGAATGCAATATTGAGGCAGGATAACCCCGCACATCACCATAGACAAGCTTAATTAGAGACTTGATTGATACGTCCGTCAACTTGATTCAATAGAACACCGTAAAATAACCCATAGTCGAGTTCATATGGATAAAGGGTCATGACGGATGCGAGCGTGTTCATTTTTTGAGCAATCCGCATTTTCGCTGGACAATAGAACGCTCTAACTATTTGTTTCCCCGCATTATCTTCTCTAGCGGGTAGCCAATCGGTCAATCACACGTGCAGGCAGGTGAAGAGCCAGCGAGGCCTGCTCGAAAGTACCCTGGCCCGCTGCGAGGAATGTATCGTCCATGCCTGCATATTCGTCCGTGATAAGCCTGCGCAGCAGATGGCCCGAGCCCAGAAACTTGATCAGCGTATTTGAACTTGCAAACAGGCTGTGGCCGCCGCTGTCGACTTCGGAAATATCAAGAACCTGAATATTCTTGTTCTGCAGGAAAGCGATGTCGAATCCACTGCCGACCCGCGGCGCTCCACCGGCCAACCTGCGGGAGAGGTCCAGCGCCCGGTCGCGCCGGGATACGATGATCGTAAAGGGCTGGGGCAGATAATCGATATCGTCAATCTGGCTGCGGAAAAGATCGGGATCGAGATCGGGGGCAGCAAGAAGCACCCCCTTGATGCGTTTCAGCACGTCGCGGCGCTTGTCGCCAGATAGCGTTCGCAAGGCTTCCATGACGGCCACCGCGCCCATGGAATGGCCGACGATGACGATGCCGTTGGCTTTGGTCTGCGCCGCCAGCGCTAACGTTTCCGCCAATCCCCTGCGCGCAATGATGGCGCTGTCCCGGTCATACAGGTATCGCGTAAACGACGCGGCGGATGCCCACGAAAAATGAACCGGCACCGATGTGACGCCATAGTCGTGAACAATCTGCGCATTGCGAAACAGTCCTTCGGCAAAGTTGTTGTTATAGCCGTGGACGAAAATGAATATTTCGCGTTGCGCGGCGGGGCGGTTCGCCAGACGCCGGTTCAGCTCGGCGACCATTGCGCGCCGGTCCGGCAACGGCACATAGTTTGACGCCATGAAATGTCGGCGGGGATCGGGGTTCACCGATGATGTTTCAACATTTCCCGGACGGTGCATTTCAGGAATATGGACGTCTATGGTCGAGAGTTTCAGCGTTTGGGATCTGTCGCGGGAATAGGCAATAGCTGGATCGTCTATACGCTCCCGAACCGTCGCAACAGCGAAGGGAACCACCGCGCCGGAATGGGTCTCGCCCGCCACATCCCTTCCCAGCCCGGTGACAGCCCTGTTACCGGCGCATCCCGCGGTGGCAAGCAAAACAAGTGCGAGGATGAAAACCTGCTTCAATTCACGCCCTCGCTCGATAGAACCGAATGCGCTCACATGGGTTCGCCCTTCCGCTCTACCTGATTGTCTTTTCGCATTTCTTCCGCGTCGGGCGTTTCCACCTGACTGCAAAATGCTGTCAAGACGGGTCTCGGCAGCGCCATGTTACGAGGTTGCCGGCAACGCTCCTTCCAGCGCTTCCTTCAGGCGTTTTTCCTGCTCAACAGACAAGGATGTTTTCAACACCCTGCCCCGCAGGTCAGGGAAATCCGCCATGACCCTGTCCCACTGAATCTTGCGCAGGAGGACAAACAGGGCCGACGAGTTTTCCGGAATTGTCTCACCAAGCGACACGATGAACTTGTCATCGATCCCGTAGTCGGCGAGCGAACCCGACAAGGCTCCTGCCCCGGCTCCCACCGCCCCGCCAAGAGCCATGCCGGCAAGCGGGTTGAGGAATATAAGCCCGACCAGTCCGCCCCATATCGCACCGGAAAGCAATCCCGACCCTGCGCCCATGGCGAGCATATTGTACTTCTGTTTGAGATGAACCTTGCCTTGTTCGTCACGAACGACGATCACAGCGTCTTCGAGATCGACGAGATATTCCTTTTGAAGCTGGTTGAGCTTCAAAAGCACGGCGTCCGCCTCTCCGACGGTATCAAACCCAATAACGACCAGTTCCGACACAGCAGTGTTCCTTTCTTGATAACCAAAAATGATGACGCCGCAAGGATCAGCGACGCCATCTCACAGGGCGAACATTGGTTATTCTGCCGTCTCTGGCCCGAACCGTGACGTCGTAGGTTCTGCGCTGCCTGTCACCCCGGTAAAGAAAGTGGCTGCCGCGGCAATCCAGGGCGCGAACATTGCGGAAGCCGCGCATCCTGAGGAGTCTGACGCCATCGGAGCAACGTATTCTGTGACCGTTGTTGATCCGCACGCCTACGGTAGCCGAGCGGCTCTGGCTGAATGCGGGAACAGTCTCGGCAACGGTTGCGACGGAAAAGAAGGCGGTGAATGCAAGAATAGCGGTTAATGAATGCAGTTTCATGTTTCCCTCCAAGTAACAAAGAACCACAAACTCACAAGCCAAACCGCTTCGCCAATGTCTGTCTGGCGGTCCATGCGGACACCACAAGATCAGGCGACACGGTTCGGGAAAAAATGCCATTCAAACAGTCTTTTGGAGCGCCTTTTGATGCAATCGGATCAAGAGGCGCTCCATAACGGATGCACGGTGCCGGAGCGACCGCGCAGCATCCTTGTCCCCTCAAGGGCGGATCCGGAAATCAGTGTTTCATAGCGTTCTGGAGTATTTCCGGTTCCCGCTTTCGGGAGATATGCTCTAGCGGCAGCGTGCTTCAAAAACGCGGCCGTGGCGATCGCGATAACGGCAGTACTGCACACCGTTGCGGGTCTGGGCGACGCCCACCAGCGTGCCTGCTGCTGCACCGATAGCTGCGCCGGTCAGCGCGCCGCGTGTATCGCCACCGATGGCCGCTCCGGCAAGACCGCCAATAGCGGCGCCGCCGAGACCATAGCCGGCTGTTCTTCGTTCATCTGTCGTGCACCCGCTGGCGGTGGCTCCTATTACGGCCATCGTCACGACGCTGTACAGGATCATTCTCATCGAAATATCCTTCCCATTTGGATGATGCGCTTTACCGCAGAATACATAGGCCGCATCTTGAAAGGTCAAGATATGGGACGGGTGCCGGATAGCAATTTCTATCCCACAACTTTCAAAGCTGCTCGCGAGAAAAGCCGAATATTTCCGCAAACCAGCTCGTGGCGGAGTATTGCGCGCAGAAAGTCAGGGCAACGATAGTGATCGGTACGCCGATGAACGCTCCGAAGACGCCCCACAGGGAACCCCATGCGAAAACGGAAAAGAGCGTTGCGAAGGGGGACAGGGAAATCGTCTTTCCCGTCA
Organism: Brucella ciceri; assembly: GCF_041930145.1. Lineage (NCBI taxonomy): Bacteria > Pseudomonadati > Pseudomonadota > Alphaproteobacteria > Hyphomicrobiales > Brucellaceae > Brucella > Brucella ciceri. Next base: position 481,543 of record NZ_JBHEEV010000002.1, read on the forward strand.
GCCGGGGCTCGATCACGCTTCCAATGACGGACTGCACGATGTTCAGACCGATAAAGACCATGAGCGCCATCTGCCAGTTGGCAAAATGCGTGAACGCAAAGGCGGTAATCAAGAGGGTGGCGACCAGCGGCCCGAGAAACGGGATGAAATTGAGAATGAACGCTACAAATCCCCACGTTTCGGCAAATGGCAGACCGACCAGCCAGGTCAGGAGCCAGACGAAGGAACCCGTCGCAATGCTCATCAGCGCCCTGAGCACCATGTAGAACCGGATTTTGGCTGCTGCCGACCGGCTGGCGCGCAGAAACGCGGTCGCAGCCGCCTGATCTTTCAACTGCCTGATCCGCGCCCCGAACTCCTCGGTTTCCGCCAGCCCCAACAGTACATAGACCAGCGCCACGATCCAGAAGCTGAACGTATTGTTGAGGCGGCTTCCTATCGTCTGGAGCGTTCGCAAAGTCCAGCTGACGCTGAAATTCTCCGACAACAGGACCGATGCGGCAATCCCATGCCCGTCGAGCCAGGTTCTGAGCTGTTCATAGAGCAACTGGTATCGCACTGCGTCGATCACTATCCGGCGTCCCACCTGCCCGACTGTCCAGGCGATCAGCCATCCAAAACCGAGCAGAAGACAGACGACCAGAAGAAAAGTGATCGCCAATGCAACATAGCGCGGCATGATCAACGAAAGTGCCCGCTGGATCGGCCAGACGAGCATGATGATGAACAGCGCGAAAACGACCGGCGCAAAGACCGCGCTGCCATAATGGAGCATTGCAATCAGCACGCATCCCGCGATCAGGATCAGGGCTGCATTGCCAGCTTTCAGCATAGGACCTCCCTGACCCGAGGACGAAACGAGCTTATGATTTCAGGGTATTCTTGTGAATCTGCCCATCCTTCATGATGATCGCCAGCGTTTCTTCCGGCTTTTCCAGCACATGAATGTCGTCGAGCGGATTCTCGTTCAGCACCAGAAGATCGGCAAAAGCACCGTGCTCTATAAGACCGAGCTTGCCGGGATAGGGATTGCGCAGATTGGAAAGCGCGAGAAGTTCGGCATTGACCGATGTGGCCGCACGAAGCACCTCTGCATTCGAGTACCAACGGCTCAAGTGAGTCAGCATGAAATTCTGGCGCGGGGTCAATTCGGGGGAAAACAGAACGTCGGAACCCCAGGCGGTCTTGATCCCGTATTTACGGATAAATTCATAAATTCGCGGCGTACCTGCGAAAAGCTGCTGAATTCGTTCGGCACCGGGGCCTGTCTGCGATGCAGCATCGTCCATCGTCAGGAAAGGCTGGGTGCTCAACCAGACATTTTTTTCCGCAATCATCCGCGCGGTTTCCTCGTCCATCAGATGCGCGTGTTCAACACAGGAAACACCCGCACGTATGGATCGCTGGACTGTATTCGGCGCATAGGCATGAACCGTGACATAGGTGTTCCAGTCCCTTGCCACATCGACCGCAGCGCGTATCTCGTCTTCGCTGAATGTGGACATATCCAGCGGACTGCGCGGCGAGGACACGCCGCCGCCAGCAACGATCTTGATCTGCGATGCGCCCTGCAACAATTGTTCGCGCACACGAAGTTTCAAGCTGCCTGCATCATCGACTATGGCCGAAGCGCCCATCAACTCGCTGGTGCTGAGCTTGCCGCCATCACGCGGTATTTCCGTGGGCAACCGGAGATCGCCGTGGCCACCGGTCGTCGTTATCATCGCGCCTGCCGGAAAGATACGCGGCCCGCTGATAATGCCGGTATCGATCGCGCGCTTGAACGAGAAAGTCGGCCCGCCCATATCGCGCACCGTCGTGAAGCCGCGCAGAAGCGTTCTTTCCGCCTCCGCCGTCGATGCGGCGAAAATAATACCAAGATCACCTTCCAGCAGAACCGGAAGCGGCACCGCCGCATATATGGCATGCCAGTGCGCATCGATCAGCCCCGGCATCAGCACACGGTCGCCGCAATCGATGACCGTCGCTCCATCGGGCGGAGCGCTGTTCGACATATCGACAGCCGCAATGCGATTGCCTTCGACCAGAACCTGTACCCCAGACTTCAGCGTATCCGCCTTGCCGTCGAAAAGCCTTGCCCGCGTCAGCAAAACCTTCGCTGATTGCGCGACGGAGCGATCCGCAACCATCGTTGCGCCGACTGCCGCTGCCACGCCCGTCAGGAAATGCCTTCGGGACAGCCGATCCAGCCGCCGGGAAACCTGCTGCAATATCGGGTTGGAGCAACCGCAGCCGTTGCCGTGAACAAAATGCTGATACTTCCCACCCATTCTAAACATGGCAGCTCCTGCATGAGGCACCGTTGAAGGCAGCTATTTGATGACCTTGAAATAATATACGTCGATGAACCTGCCCCTGACGTCGTTTTCGACGCGGCCCCGGATTTCGATTACATTCCTTGTGCTTATTTCTCGTCCGCGCCAGACTTCCCGCTCAATCCGGACCCTCGTTCTTCCGGTGCGGTCCTGAAAAACATACTCGGCTCTTCGGACATTGCTTTTGATCGACCCCGTAAGCTCGACACGGGTGCCGACCGGCGTCCGGGTAATGACGTCTGCCGTTACTGTATTTCGCGGCCTGAAAGAGTCCAGGAACTGGGCATTTGAAACATCAATGGAGCCAAGGGAAACAAGCCCCAACATCAACGCGAATTGAATCATACGCTGCTTTATCGAGGTCATGAATATTCCCTCCTTATAGCAATGATTGAATTTCTTCTTCCGCAACCAAGAAACTCTGATGAAAATTAGCTTTATCGCAGAAATAAACAAGTCTCTTATTTAAAATATCAAGTACCGTTCGCCTTGAGAAAAACCCTGCCAATATCGATAAAAGCGGCAAATTACGGAACTTTCATACTTCTGCCGGGTTCATTGCATGAAGGAGCCCGCCATGGAACAGGTGCACTGGGATGACGCCGTCATCATCGAAATTGCCGACGGCATCACGCAGTCAGTACGAACGGTAGCGGATGCGGAGAACATATTGTTATCCCAATGGAACCGGTTTGAACTGAACAGCCTCGGGGCCGCTATCAAAGCCTGCCTTCTGTGCTCGCACGACATTACCAGTACAGAAGATGCAAGGCTCGCTTTCCAACGGGCAGCTTCAACGTCCGGCATTCTGGTTTGACGCCAGCCCGACGCGGCAGGCCGAGCGCGTCATGGATGTGCCTTCTCAAGGGAAAGCAGCCACTTCAAGGTGCGTCGTTCCGCACTGTTCAGTTCGGGAGCCATCAGCCGGATGGCCGAAGCCGCCTCTACCTCTGATGCCAACCCACCGGCCAGCCAGTGTTCGGGAACGGCGGGATGGATATAGGACTGCCTGCACACCGCCCTCGTATTGCCGAGCCGTTGCGCAACCTTGTCGATTTCACCGTTCAGCGTCCGCTTTTTTCCACTCTCACTGTCAGGCAGCTCAATGCAGCAAAGCGCCTCCAGCGCTGCTGCCGTTGCAGCCCATGTCCGGAAATGCTTGGACGTAAAGTCAGCCTGCATGATCGTTCGCAGGTAGTCGTTGATATCCTGCGAAGTAACCGCACAGCGGTTTCCTGCATCATCGACATATTGAAACAGCTGCTGTCCCGGCAGTTCCTGTATGGAGCGAACAATACGGGCGATCCGCTTGTCGGAAAGTTTCAGGCTCCACATTTTGCCCGACTTCCCGGTGAAGACCAGCCGCAGGCCCGTGCCATCATCGCGCAGATGCCGGTTGCGCAGCGTGGTTGCGCCGAAACTGTTGTTGCTGCGCGCATAGTCGGGATTTCCGACACGCAGCAGCAGCCGGTCCATCAGCCAGATGACGGTGGCGACAACTTTTTCACGACAGAGCGAGCGCCGTCGCATATCGGCATCGACAGCCTTGCGCAGCCGGCTGAGGGCGCGAGCGAAATCCGGCAGGCTCGAGAATTTCGTTTCGTCCTGCATCGCCATCCATGACGGATGATAACGATACTGCTTTCTTCCGCGCGCATCGCGGCCCGTGGCCTGAATATGTCCACGTTCATCGCAGCATATCCAGACATCGGTCCATGCCGGCGGAATGGCAAGCCGGACGATCCTGTCCCGATCCGCATCGGTGATCGTCTTTCTGTCAAAGCGGACGTATCGAAACCCCGTCCCGCAACGCAGGCGTTTGATACCCGGCGCGGCGTCGCTGATATGAAGCAACCCGTTCCGAGCGACCTCCGTTTCAACTCGCGGCATGGTGGGAGATTTTTCAAGCAATGGGAAACCCCGATCTTATTCTTCCAGCCGGATAACCACGATGAGCCTCGACTGGTTCCCGGCTTGTACAAATCCGGTCCGGAACCATCTGGCCGCCAGCCGGTTATCCTGTTCTCCGGAGGATCAGATCGTGCCCCACAGTTTCTGGAAAGGTTATCTCAAACTTTCGCTCGTCACCTGTGCGGTGGAACTGACGCCTGCGACCAGCGAAAGCGAGAAAGTGCGCTTTCACACCCTCAATGCCGAGACCGGGAACCGGGTGATAAGCCGATATGTGGATTCGGTCACGCACAAGCCCGTGCGCGACGACGACGAGGTCAGGGGGTTCGAGAAGGAGGATGGCAGCTATATCGTCCTTGAGGAGGATGAGCTTGAGGCCGTGGCGCTAGAGAGCACCAGAACGATCGACATCGACAAGTTCGTGCCGCGCGACAGCATCGGCTGGATCTGGTACGACAAGCCGCATTATCTCGCTCCTTCCGACAAGGTGGGCCAGGAAGCCTTTTCGGTCATTCGGGAGGCGATGGAAAAAAGCTCGGTCTCCGGTCTCGCCCGCCTCGTCATGTACCGGCGTGAGAGAGCCGTGCTGCTCGAACCGCGGGGTCCGGGAATTGTCCTGTGGACATTGCGTTTCGGCGATGAAGTGCGCAATGCCGACGACTATTTTTCAGCGATTGAGGAAGGCAAACTGGACACGAAGCTGCTTTCGATGGTCCGCAAGCTCATCAAGGACAAGACGGAAGACTGGAACCCGGACTTCCTTCAGGACCCTGTACAGAAAAACCTTCAGTCCATGATCACTGCCAAAAAGAAGAAGAAACCGGCAACAAGTCCGAAATCCCGGAAGACGGAACCGGCAAGCGGGGGGAATGTGATCAATATCATGGACGCGTTGCGCAAGAGTCTCGCCAAGGAAGGCAAGAAATCGTAGGCAAAAAATCCTAAGGCCGCCGCGTTTCATCCCTTAGACGTCACCCGCCTTGCTTCTTCATTTTCGGCAGCGGCGTTTCCGCGCTGCGAAAATCCTGCCAGGGATCGCTTTTCAGCGCAGCCAGCCGGGTCGGCGTGTTGAGAATGGTAAAATGCGCAGGGCCAATTGCCGGAGTGACTTCCTCCCAGGCGAGCGGCATGGAAACTCCGGCACCGGGACGTGCGCGGGGAGAATAAGGGGCTACGGCCGTCATGCCGCGCTGATTGCGCAGATAATCGATAAGAATCTTGCCTTTGCGCTTGGCCTTGGAAATCGTGGATACATAACGATCCGAGCTGTCCGCAGCCATCTGGTCGGCGATAGCCTTGGTAAAGCTTTTCAGCGTGTCCCAGTCAGCTTTCGGCTTCAGCGGCACCACCACATGCAGGCCCTTCCCGCCGGACGTTTTGACAAAGGTCGTCAATCCCAGTTTTTCCAGACGTTCCCTGGTCTCGGTAGCAGCTTCAATCACGCGCGGCCAGGATACCCCTTCGCCCGGATCGAGATCCATCGTCAGCGTATCGGGCAGCTCCCAGTTCTTGAGCGTTGATCCCCAAGGGTGAATTTCCAGTGTCCCGGCTTGTACCAGACCGATCAGCCCATTGAAGTCCCGGATGCTGATATAGGGTTCCTCGTCCTTGTCCTTCGGGTCCTGAACTTCGACAATATGCTCGTTCAGCCCTTTCCATGCATGTTTCTGAAAGAAGAATTCTCCCTCGATACCGGTCGGGCAGCGCAGCAACGCCAAAGGGCGATTGACGATGAAAGGTTCGATGCGAGGCCAGACCTCGGCATAATAATCGGCGAGCCCCTGCTTGGTGACACCTTCGCCCGGCCAGTAGACCCGGTCGGGATGAGTAAGCTTCACATCGATCTTCTGGGTATCCTTGTCGGAAACACGAGCTGGCACGTTTTGCTCCTCCCATCTGACATCGCTGGCGGCCTTATCCTCACGCAGCCCCCTGAAGGAAGCGTGGCGCAATCGCTTGTCGGCGGTCCAGGCGCGAAACTCGATCTCGGCCACCAGCTGCGGCTTGACGAACTTCGCGCCGCGCCTTTCATCTGCTGTCAACGGCACTGCGAAAGGGCTTTCGTCCAACCGCATGGCGTACAGTCGTTTGTAGAGTTCCTTGGCGACCTTGACCGAAAAGCCCGTTCCAACCCGCCCTACCGGAACCAGCCCCTTTTTATCCTGTACGCCCAGGAGCAGCGAGCCAATCGCCCCTCTTGTTGCCGTTGAAGGAACATAGCCCGCAATTACAAATTCCTGCCGTCCAATGCATTTGGACTTGCGCCAGTCGTTGCTGCGTCCGCTTTTGTAGGCTGCATTCTTGAGCTTCGACACAATCCCCTCGAGACCAAGTCCGCACGCATTCTCCCATACCGCCGCACCATCGGCATCGAAAGCCTCGCTGAAACGCAGAGTGGACGACGCTTTGGAAAGCAGTTTTTCGAGCAGCTTTTTGCGCTCAACCAGCGGTGTCTGGCGAAGGTCATTGCCGTCCACATGAAGAAGATCAAAGAGATAGTAGGTGAAACGATCTGACCGCCCCTCGCTCAAATCTTCCTGCAGGGCAGAAAAATCGGACAGTCCCGACTGATTTTCGACAACTATCTCGCCATCGAAAATGGCTTCGTCCACGCCTGTTCCTACAAGATCGGCGACGATCTGCTGACCGAATTTTTCGGTCCAATCCAGCCCGCTGCGCGAATAAAGCTTGACCTCGCCCTGCGCAACATGGGCCTGGATACGATAGCCATCGAACTTTATCTCGTGGAGCCAGCGGTCTCCTTCAGGTGCAGCCGGTACGAGCGTAGCGAGTTCCGGCTCGATAAAATCCGGCATCGCTCGCTTCTGGCTGTTCGTGGGACGTGAGGCTGCAGGTTTCTTTGCGGGGGCTGGCTTCTTCTTCTTGATGCGACCGGTTTTCGATGACCACCCCGGCTCTTCGTCCTCAACATCGGCGATCACGCGACCGGTCTTCACCGATTCAGGCTTTTCCTCGAGAATGTCAGGTTCATCGGGTTCGCGGGCGAAATCATCCTCTCCCTTGATGAGAAGCCAATTCTCCCGCTTCTCGCCCGGCTTTCCGTGCATACGGACCAGATGCCATCGCCCTTTGAGTTTTTCTCCGGTGAGTTCAAACTCCAGATGCCCTTTCTTGTATTGCTTATGTGCATCGCCGGTGGATTTCCAACGCCCCGTATCCCAGACGATTACCGTGCCGCCGCCATATTCGCCCTTGGGTATCGTGCCTTCGAAGCCCGCATATTCGAGAGGATGATCCTCGACATGCACCGCAAGGCGCTTTTCGCCGGGAACGAGGCTTGGGCCCCGCGTCACGGCCCAGCTTTTCAGGACGCCGTCCATTTCGAGGCGAAAGTCATAATGCAGCCTGCGCGCATCATGTTTCTGCACGACGAAAAGATCACCTTTCGCCCGTGCAGACTTGCCCCTCGGCTCGCTGGTCAGGGTGAAATCGCGTTTCTTGCGGTAGGTTTCGAGTGGCTGTCCCATGATCACCCTGCCCTCTTGCGAGACTTCACGCCAGATTCAGTTCGCGACTTCGGCTTGCCTTTTTTTGCTTTGGCTGACGTTCGCCCGCCCCCGTCGAGGCCCGCGCTCCTGCGAAGGGCCTCCTTCAGTTCGATAACGTCTGCGGTCTTCGGCGCAGCCGGTTTCCTGAGCGGCTTGCCTTCAATCTTTGCCTTGATCAAATCTGCCAGGGCGGCATCGTAACGGTCGTCGAAGCTGGCCGGGTCAAAGCTGCCCATCTTGGTATCGATGATGTGTTTCGCCAGATCGAGCATTTCCCGATCGAACTTGAAGGAGCCAAGATCGGCGAATGCCTCCGCCGCGGCGCGCACCTCGTACTGGAAATTGAGCGTAGTGGCGATCAAGCCCTGATTGTCGGGACGGATGAGAACCTGTCGCGCACGGCGAAAAAGGACAGCCTCTGCAATCGCCGCCACCTTTTCAGCTTTCATGCCCTCACGCACGAGCGTGAAACTTTCGTCATCTCCCGCAGGTGCGAGATAATATGGCCGGTCAAGATAGACATCGTCGATCTCGTCGCATTTGACGAAACGGGTGACATTGAGTGTCTTGTTGCTTTCGGGAATGGCCGAGGCGATTTCCTCTTCGTCGAAACTCAAATAGGAGCCGGACGAAACCTCGTAACCCTTGACCTGGTTATCGCGCGACACAGGCTTGCCCGTGTCGCTGTCCACGAACTCCCGGCTGAGCCGGTTTCCGGTCTTGCGATTGATCAGATGAAACGAAACGCGCTCTGAAGTCGATGCTGCCGTGTAGAGTGCGACAGGGCACAAAAGCTGCTCGATCTTCAGTTGGCCTTTCCAATTTGCACGGGGTGCCATCGATTGTCTCGCTTCCCTCAGGCGCCATCTTCATGGCGGGTCGTTCCCCCGGTACGCTTGAGATAGTGCGCATAGGCGAACCCGCCTGCGAGAAGTGCTGGCAGTCCGATCAAGACGATCCAAAACAAGAATCCACCCAATTTGCCCTCCTGCGCTCTCGGCTGGCGATGCCAGTCACGGCATCTGATTGCTAGGGAGGACAACTCATGAACGGCACCAATTGTTCCGGCACCCTTCGCGGGCCCGGTCACTTCGCTCACCAAGGGCGGTCGCCGTGGTGAAGCGCAACGGGTTGAACTCACAGGGGCCTTGGGGCTTCTGTTTCTGTTGCCAGCGTTTCAATCCTATTATCGATATCGGCGTCGTCGTATGAGAAGCCGCTTTCCGTGGATGAGCAACCATATGTCCGCCTGGAAGCCTGGAACTCTCGCAAAGCGCGCTCCTTTTCACCGAGAGCTTCCAAGGTCGCTCCGCGCAAAGCCCTTATCTGACGGCATAAATTATACCGGTCAGTGGCACCGTCGAGATAATACAGCGCCTGCTGCGGTAAACCCTTCTGCAGGCTATCATAGGCAAGATAGCTGTTGGCGAAACTTCTCAACTCACCGCCCCAATATCCTTCCTCAGCGATTGCCAGTGCGTAATGCGCCGCTGTTCTGGCTTCGTCCGAGTTTTTTTCAGCGCTGAGATTTGAAATCTGCGCTTGGAGCCCGTCACGAGTTGTAGCACTAAGGGCAGCAGGCGCATGAGGCACGCGGCACGACGGGATATCAAACATTCCCGCCCCTCTCCGTACCTCTGCTTCGCTTCGCGTGAAAATCACGAACTCTTCATTGTGCTGTCATTCGACAGGTCTCGGGTCCTTCAGCACTCGAAAACCAGCTTAGGTTGCTCCCCGAAATGCTGACCCGAACGTAGGGTCGGTTCTCCAAGACGCTTCATCCATTGATTCGTGGCAACTAGGGCGAACCGGGATTTTCCAGGACGTCATGTGTCAATATTCGAGCGCATATCCGATATCATTCCAAATTTCATTGAATGATGCCGCGGGAACTTTAGGGAGTTTTGAGGAAGAATGCTCATGCCGTCACGCAAGGGGTTTGCCGTAGCTACAGCAATGCTGTTGCTAGGCTGTTGCTAGGCGAAAAACGCGAACAACCGCGCAATCTATTCAGTCAAAATTTACAAGCAATTTCAAGGGGGTAAGTGGTGGGCGATGAGAGACTCGAACTCCCGACATCTTCGGTGTAAACGAAGCGCTCTACCAACTGAGCTAATCGCCCGACTGCTTCGCCAAGTGTCTGGCCAGTCGTTGTGAGAGCCGTTTAGGCAATTCGCGCGACGAGCGCAAGTGCAAAAATCAGCATCTGGCTTCTTTCTTGTATTTTTCTACAAGCACCTCCGTCCTCCCGCCAAGGGACCAGTCAGACGCAGGACAGCCACCCGAAAAACACCGCATCAAGCCAAGCGTCGGCTAAGTCGGCACCCGGTGTTGATGATTGCTGAACGAAGCAGGAAAACAAATTGTCGGGGGCGGCAAGCATTCAGCCGCCGCCCCGAATTTTATCCCGCCAGACGGTCAGGCGAACGCAGGATGGAAGCGCCGCCCGCCGCCTGCACTGCAAGGCTTCCATATTCGATACCGGCAGCGAGTGCACGATGAACATCGTGACCTTCGAGCCAGGAATCGATGAAACCGGCATTGAAGGCATCGCCGGCCCCGGTCGTATCGACAACCGGCACATCCTTTGCCGCCATATGAATATTGGAATCAGCAGTGCGCAGCCACGCGCCCTCGCCGCCCCCCTTGAGAGCGACGACCGGGAAATGGACCGCCAGCGCATCGAGCGCCTTTGCGGGGTCATCGTAGCCGGTGATGGCCTGCGCTTCCTCGCGGTTTGGCAGGAAGATATCGACGCCTTCACAGGCGGCAAGCAGGCTTGGATCATGGATCCGCGCATCGTCCCAACTTGGGTCGAGCGAGACGGACAGACCCGCCGCCTTTGCCTGCCGCACGAGGTCAGGGATTTCGTGCAGCGTTGCAAATTCAGCAATATGCAAATGCCCTGCATCCTTCCATTGCAAGGCAGCAGAAAGGGTTGTGGGAAGCGCCGAACCGGCGCGGCGCGACAGAAATGCGCGGTCATTGCCGATCACGCTTGCCACCGTCACCTGCGGCCCGGCATCGTCGGCCCGCTCCAGAAAGCGCAGATCGACACCGTCGATCTTCAGATCCGGCTCAAGCCCGCGTGACAGTCCGTCGAAGCCAAGCCGCGCAACCAGCGCAACCGCCCTTCCCGCATGGGCGAGATGCGCCGCGGAAATGAAAGCACCGCCTCCCGCCGCCATCTTCATGTTTTCTGCAAAGACCTCGCGTCCCGGCTGCGGCAGCGATTGCAGCCCGGTGAAGATGAGGTCGCAATAAATCCGTCCGATGCTGAGGACAGCCGGACGCCTGAACTGTTGCGGCATCATAGGCGGCCCAGGCTCTTCTCGGTCCTGGCATCGAAGAGATAAAGGCTTCCGGCTGGCGCAGACACGGAAAGCGTGCCGCCCGTTGCGGGAATGACCTTGCCCGGCGCCGTTGCAATGACCGAAACGCCGTTGACATCGAGATGCACGAGCGTTTCCGCACCAAGCGGCTCAACCGCCGTCACCGTACCGGTAAGCGACAGGCCATTGGCCGTTCCCTCCTCGACTTTGAGGTCGTGCGGGCGAACGCCGATCAGAATGTCGCCATCGGGTGCAAGTTCGACGCCCGCACCGCTTCGGCGGCCGGCAATCAGGTTCATCGACGGGCTGCCGATGAAGCGTGCCGTAAACACATCGGTCGGGTTTTCATAAAGCTCTGTCGGTGTGCCGGTCTGAAGAATACGGCCATCCCGCATGACGACGATGCGGTCGGCCATGGTCATGGCCTCGACCTGATCGTGGGTCACATAAACGGTCGTCGTCTTGAGGCGCTGATGCAAGCGCTTGATTTCAATGCGCATTTGGGCGCGAAGCTGGGCATCGAGATTCGACAGCGGCTCATCGAACAGGAAGGCCGACGGATTGCGCACCATGGCGCGGCCGATGGCGACGCGCTGGCGCTGGCCACCGGACAACGCTGCCGGGCGACGGTCGAGATAGGGTTCCAGCCCCAGCGCCTTGCCGGTTTCCTCAATGCGCTTGTCCTTCTCGGCTTTAGACAGCTTCGACGTGTAGAGCCCGAAACCGATGTTCTGGCGCACGGTCATATGCGGATAGATCGCATAGTTCTGGAACACCATGGCGATGTTGCGTTGTTTGGGGTCACGTTCATTGACGACTTCACCGCCGATCTTGAGATGACCGCCAGAAATATCCTCAAGCCCTGCAATCATGCGCAAGGTGGTGGACTTGCCACAGCCTGAAGGCCCGACAAAAACGACGAATTCGCCGTCCTTGATCTGGAGATCGATTGCCCGGACCGCCTCGACCTTGCCATAACGCTTGACCAGCTTTTCAAGTTCGATGGTTGCCATCAGCGTGCCTCCACAAGTGCACTGAATTTTTCATTGAGTTCGCGAGCAGCCTTGGCCTCTGCGGCTGCATGATCGTAAGCCACCGCCTTGAAGCGATCTGCTTCCGCCTTATGCCGCGCAAGCGCTGCATTCATCGCGGCCGGTGCCGGACCGCCGAGACGATCACGCACAGCCACGAAATGCTGCGGCGACACCAGTTCTTCAAACTTCTCACGCCCGAAGGATGGCTCGCGTCCGGCGGATTCGCGGAATGCTTCAAGGAAAGGTTCGAAACCATCCTTTTCCAGCCCGCCGCCCATCGACACGACAGAGCGAGCAACCTTGGCCGCGATTTCATGCGCCTGGCGGAAAGAGAGGTTTTCGATACGGACCAGTGAGTCCGCCAGTTCGGTGATCGTGATGCAGGAACGGCGGATGTTTTCCGCGACACGGGCCGGATCGATGCGGATCGCACCGATGAAAGCGGCCAGAAGTTCGAGCACGCGGCCTGCGGAAGCGAATGCCTCATAGCCCATCTGCTGCGTTTCGCCTTCACTGTCGTTCATGTCTGTGAAGGGCGTGTTGTGCATCACATCCAGAACAGTGCGGGCGCGGCCCATGGTCTGGCTTGCCAGATGGCGCATATGTTCCACCGGAACCGGATTGCGTTTCTGCGGCATGATCGATGAAATCTGCACGAAGGCATTCGGCACATAAATCTGGCCGACCTCGAAACTGGTCCAGAACTGGAAGTCCTGAATGAGACGCCCGAGATGGACGAACATCAGTTCCAGCGCCGAGTAGGTCGAGGTGATGTAATCCACCGCTGCGATGCAGCTATAGGAATTGGACAAGGGGGCGGCAAAGCCCAGCAGGCCAGCGACCTGTGCGCGATCGATCGGGAAGCCTGAGGTGGTGATGGCCGCCGCCCCCATGGGCGACATGTTGACGATGGCGCGCGCAGCTTCCATTCGTTCCATATCGCGAATGAGAACCTCGATTGCCGCCGAAAGATAATGGCCGAAAGTCGATGGCTGCGCAGGCTGGCCGTGCGTATAGGCGACGATCAGTGTCTGCTTTTCGCGTTCCGCGGCTTCAATCATTGCATCCAGCAGGTTGCGCGCCTGCGCCATCAACGTATCGATACGGGCTTTCAGGCCGAGCTTGAACAGCGTATGGTCGATATCGTTGCGCGAACGCGCCGTGTGAAGGCGGCCTGCAATATCGGCGCCGATCCGCGCTTTCAGCTCCTTCTCGATGAGGAAGAAAAAGTCCTCCACCTCACCGGTATAAGTCAGTTTCGCAGGATCGATTTCCCTGTCGATTGCTTCCAGCGCACCGGCAATGGCTGCAGCCTGTTCGCGGTCGAGAATGCCGGTTTCAACCAGCATGACGAGATGGGCGCGGTCGATGCGGCGAAAGCCATCGACATGGTGGGTCTTGGCGCCGTCAAAAAGCGGGCGAAGCACGGTTTTCTTGTAAACCGGATCGGGAAAGACGCTTTTATCGGACAGCCGTGGATCAAGATCGGACATGTTCAACCCTTGAGGCCAGCAAGCATGACACCGCGCACGATGTAACGCTGGAGAAGAAGAAAGACGACGAGCGTGGGAAGCGTGGCGATGGCTGCGCCGGTCATGATCATTTCCCATTGGATGGACTGCTCGACGGCGAAGCTCGAAAGCCCGACCGGCAGCGTGTAAAGCTCCGGACTGGTGGCAACGATCAGCGGCCAGAAGAATGCGGTCCAGTTGCCGAGGAAGGTGAAGATTGCGAGCGCCGAGAGCGCAGGCGTCACAAGCGGCATGGCCACTTTCCACCATATCTGGAATTCGTTGAGACCATCGACGCGGGCAGCTTCCAGAAAGTCGTTGGGAACGCCTTCAAAGAACTGCTTCATAAGGAAGGTGCCGAAGGCCGTCATCATGCCGGGGAACATGATGCCCCAGTAGCTGTCCAGCCAGCCGAGCTTGCTCGACATGAGATACCAGGGGATCACCAGCATTTCGGTGGGGATCATCAGCGTGGACAAAATGGCGAGGAAGATGAAATAGCGTCCGCGGAACTGGAATTTCGCCAGCGTATAGCCGACGAGACTGTCGAAGAACACGTTCGACAGCGTGACCACGACTGCAACGATCATCGAATTCAGGAACCAGCGGAGGAAGCGGCCATCGGCGAGAATGGTGACATAGTTCTGCAATGTCGGCTCTGCCGGTATCAGGCGCAGGTCGTAGACCTGCCCTGCCGTCTTGAGCGAGGTGGAGAACATGAAGGCCAGCGGCGTGATCATGATGAGGCCGCCGATAAGCAGCAATGTCCATGTCACGATGCGACCGGGCCGCAGGTTCTGGAACGGGAGCGGTTTGTTTTGAGCGGACGCTGTCATTTCTTTTCCCTCAGGATCCAGAGCTGCAACAGCGAGACGCAAAGCAGGATGGTGAAGAGAACGACGGTTTGCGCAGCCGCATAGCCCATCGCATAGGAGGAGAAGGCGGTCTGATAGATCATCAGCACCAGCGGCTTGGTGGAGCCGAGCGGCCCGCCTGGATCATTCGTGGTCATGTTGTAGACCTGATCGAAGATGCGCAGGAAGCCGATGGACGAGAAGACGACGAGGAATACCGTAGTGGGCTTCAAAAGCGGGATCGTGATCTTGCGCAGGATCGCCCATTCGCCGAGGCCGTCGATGCGTGCGGCTTCATAGAAAGTGTTAGGAACAGCGCGCAGGCCCGCCATGAAGATGATGATCTGGAAACCGAGGCCGGCCCAGATGGACGTCGCCATGATCGCATAGAGACCCTGATCGACCGAGCGCAGGAAACCCTGCTGCGGAAGGCCCAGTGCATTCAGGATATTATTGATGAAACCGATAGGCGCAGGCTGGTAGAACCAGCGCCAGACCCATGCCATGGCAGCCGCCGTTGTGAGATAAGGCAGGAAATAGAGAGCACGGATAAAGCCGTGCATGATGCGCACACGATCCAGAAAATAAGCGATCGTAAACGCCACCACGAGGCTGATCGGTGTGCCGACCAGAAGATAGGTGAAGGTGTTCCGGAACACTTTCCAGAATTCGGGATCGGCAAAAAGCTTCTGGTAATTGGCGAAGCCGATGAACTTTGGCGGGTTCATCAGATCCCAATCGGTAAGCGACAGCCAGAAAGCCTCTATCGTCGGGTAAAAGCGGATGACCGAATAGAACAGGATCGGGAGAGCCAGAAAGCTCCAGACCCAGATCAACCGTCTTGTGCGCATGGAAAGGCGATCCGTCAGGCGGTTGCCCGAAGGCTCCTTCGCCGTGCCGCCTGTTGCAGTCGTCCCGGCTACAGTCGTTGTCATGTTTCAAGATCCTTCGGTTGCGGCGAGGCCGTACCTCGCCGCAATTTCAAAGCCTGTTACTTGGCTGCGTCGAGCACTTCCTGCTCGGTCTTGGCGGCCTGTTCGAGAGATTCCTTGACCGGCTGCTTTTCCAGAATGACGCGGTTGGCCATGTCGACCGCAGTCTGGCGCTGCTTCAGTTCGTCCACGAACATGGTCGTGTGCGCATATTCCAGACCTTTCAGGAACGGACCGTAGATCGGATCGGCAAGGTTCGTTTCCGTCAGGGCCGCCGAACGGCGCGCAGGCAGTTCACCCACGTCCTTCAGCCAGATTTCCATGGCTTCCGGCGAGGAGATGTAATTCAGGAACTTCTTGGCAGCTTCGAGTTTCTCACCGCTTGCCTTGGCGCTGATGCCGTTGGCGAAGTAGCTGGCATAGTTGGAGCGCACGCCTTCCGCATTGGCCGGAAGCTCGGTCACACCCCATTCGAAGTCCTTGATGGTGCGGAACGAACCGAGACGGAAGGTGCCGTCGATGGTCATGGCTGCCATGCCGGCACGGAAAGCCGCCTGCCCTTCGTCCATGAACTTGACTTCGCCGACCTTATGTTCGGTCTGGAGACCGGTATAGAAGGCAAGCGCCTTTTCACCGGCAGCGTCATTATAGGCGACCTTACGGTCGTTGTCGGTGTAAGGCTGACCGCCGAACTGGCGCACCAGAACCTCACGCCACCAATGCTGGTCCTGTCCCGGCATGTCGAGCGTGATGCCTTCGGCCAGAAGATTGCCGGAAGCGTCGCGCTTCGTCGTCTTCTTGGCGGCTTCGACCATTTCATCCAGCGTCTTGGGCGGATTGTTCGGATCGAGACCAGCTTCGGTGAAGAGCTTCTTGTTGTAGAAAAGCGCCAGCGAACGCACGGCGGTCGGCAGACCGTAATATTCGTCGCCGCGCTTCATCGCCGAAACGATCGGGAAGAATTCGCTTTCGATCTTGTCATGCGGGAACGCATCCTGCGGCAGCGGCTGCAGAATGCCGCCAGCCACGAACTTGTCGAGCCAGCCATAGAAGAGCTGCATCACGTCCGGGCTCTTACCGGCCATCTTGGCTGCGATAACGCGCGTCTGATAATCGTCGTAAGGGAACGTGACCTGCTTGACCTTGATATCCGGATTGGCCTTTTCGAAATTCTCGATCAGCTTGTCCATCGCCTTGACGCGTGTCTCAAAGACATACTGCCAATATTCGATTTCGACAGCCTGTGCGGCATTGATTGCAACGGTGCTGAGCCCCGCAACCAGACCTGCCAATAACAGCTTGCGCATTTAAACCTCCCTATTGCCCCGCCCACCGGTACGAATGCGGTCCCAGGCACGGCCACGGAGATGCCTGGCATCATCCGCTTATTCCACCACATGCCGCGCAGGTCGTGCGCAGCGCCCATTTTCCTCACGCAGGGACCCACTTCCCCACATGAACAAGAGCAGTCTTCACCACCCTCTCTTACGGTTCAATGTTGCGAGCGTTTTGTCAATAAGATAATTTAGTTGAATTAATATATTGCTGTTAGAAACAGCCCGCGATATCTCTCTGACGGGAGACAGGAGGGACCATGACATCGAAATCGGACGGCGAACCGGTCACCGCATCTGCGACCGCTGCAAACGGGGCGCTTGCGGTTACCCTCGGCAAGAATCCCGAACGAATCCGCGATCATAACCGGCGCGTGGTGCTTGACGTCGTGCGCCGGCATGGGCCGCTTGGCCGTATGCACATCGCCCGCCTGACCCACCTCACCGCACAGGCCATCGCCAATATCGTCGACGAACTGGTTTCAGAGAACCTGTTGATGCAGCTCGGGCGGCTGAAAACAGGGCGCGGCCAGCCGCCGATCCAGTTCGCGGTCAATCCTGAAGGCGCGATGACCATCGGCGTCGAAATGGGATCGACGCATATGGTAACGACTGCCCTCGATCTTTCCGGCAAGCCAAGAACGCAGCATGTACGCCCGATCCATGATGTCAGCCCCGACAAGCTTTCCGCGCAGTTGCGAAAGGAAGTCGATGCAGTAAAGACTTCGTTTCCGGCGCGCCTCCTCGGCATAGGCGTGGTGATGCCGGGGCCTTTCGACATTGAAGGCATGAGTTCGGTTGGACCGACCACCCTGCCCGGCTGGTCCGGAATCGACGCGGCGGCGGTTTTGAGTGAAGCCTGCGGAGAATCCGTCCTGGTCGAAAACGATGCCAATGCCGCCGCCGTTGGCGAACGCCTGTTCGGTGCGGGGCATGCCATTTCCAACTTCGCCATGATCTATTTCGGGGCCGGTATCGGGCTCGGCATGATCCAGGAAGGTGCACCATTTCGCGGTGCTTTCGGCAATGCCGGCGAAATCGGCCATATCGTCATTACGCCCAATGGGCGTGGCTGCGCCTGCGGCCAGAAGGGCTGTCTTGAAACCTATGCCTCGCTTCATGCCCTGCGTGAAAAGCTTCATGCGTCGGGCATCGGGGAAACCGATTTCGACGCACTCCAGAAACTGCACGAAGCCCGCAATCCGGTTCTGATGGGCTGGGTGCAGGAGGCTGCCGACCATCTGGCGCCAATGATCGCCATGATCGAAAATATCCTCGATCCCGAGACGATCATATTGGGCGGCATGTTGCCCGATGCGATTATCGACGACCTGATCTGGCATATGGGCGGCCTGCCGATTTCGGTCGCGAGCCGCCGCGCCCGCGCATTGCCGCGCGTCATTCGCGGACAGACGGGACAGTTTACCGCTGCTCTGGGTGCCGCGTCCCTTCCGATGTTCGAGGCCATGACGCCGAAGCTCGATACCAATTCGGAAGTCTGATCATGCTGACCGCCCACCAGCGCATTGAGCGCCAGAAATCGTCCCCCGCCCTCGTCCGCCTGCATCGGGCGCTCGGCAGGCTCCGCTCCACCGTGACGCTGATGCATACGGGCGCGCATCCGGACGACGAGCAAAGCGGCCTCATGGCCTATTTGCGGTTCGGACTTGGTGTGCGGGTGGTGATCGCCTGTTCGACGCGGGGCGAAGGCGGACAGAACGCGCTCGGCCCTGAACGCGGCGGTGCGCTCGGCGTCATCCGCGGCCGCGAGATTGAGGAAGCGGCGCGCATTCTCGATTGCGACGTGCATTGGCTTGGCCACGGGCCTGACGATTGCGTCCACGATTTCGGCTTTTCCAAGGATGGTGACGGTACCTTTGCCCATTGGGGAGAGGAGCAGACCATCGAGCGGCTGGTTCGCGCCTATCGCGCCGAGCGCCCGGATATCGTGCTGCCTACCTTTCTCGATGTTCCCGGCCAGCACGGTCACCATCGCGCCATGACCCGGGCCGCCGAACGGGCTATACGGCTCGCCGCCGATCCCGATGCCTTTCCTGAACATTTTGCTGAGGGGCTGACGCCGTGGCAGGTAGCGAAATTCTATCTTCCTGCATGGTCAGGCGGTGGCGATACATATGATGACGAACTTCCGCCGCCGGACGCAACATTGACGCTTTATGCCAGTGGCCGGGAAGAGGCAACGGGCGCGGATTTTGACCGCATTGGGGAGTGGTCGCGTGCCTGCCACGCCACTCAAGGCATGGGTCAATGGCCGGAAAAGCCAAAGGTCGAATGGCCACTGCATCTGAGACTGCCGGATAGCCGTTCGGAAAAGACAATTCTTGAGGGACTACAGGAGACCCTCGCCGTTCTCGCCGATGGGCTGGCATTTGAAAATCGGAAGCAGCTTGTTCATGTTCATGAATCCGTCGAACAGGCCATTGCAGCGTTTCCGGATCGTGAAGCCATCATCAAAAACCTTGCCGATGCGGCGAAAAGTCTGAAAACAGTCCTGACCAGCGCACCTGACGGTTTTCTCCTGCTGCATGGCCACAGGCTGGAGCGCAAGCGGCAGGAAATAGATGCTGCCCTGATGGAAGCGGCTTCGCTATTCGAGCGTGCTTATCTGGAAAAACCGATATTGGCGTCGGGGGATGAGACAAGGCTCGTCATCGAGCATGGTCCCGGAGCGGCAGAAATCGCAATAATGGCTGAACCTGTCCTGCCTGAAACCTGTTCTATCGCCTGCAAGCAGCAAACCTCGGAACGAAAGATTTTCACCGTTTCGCTCATGGAAGACGCGCCACCTTCCCCGCTTTTCGAGCCTGCATGGCGGTCGCTGGGCGGTAACGGGCAAGCTTTTGTCCGGCTAAGGGCGCAGTTTGACGACCATCTGGCGGAGTGCGGCTTCGATCTCGAAGAGCCATTCGCTATTGTTCCCCCCGCTTCACTGAAGTTCGATCCGCCTGCCGTCATTGTATCCGGAGGGGAAGAACATTTGCGGGTCAGGCTTGCTGTCGACGGAAAGGCTGACCGGATTGCTTTCACATCGCAAAACGGCTGGAATATAAGCCTGAACGGTCAGAGCGCCGTGCTGCATGGGCCTTCCGCTCCGAAACCGGGCCTGACAAACCTCCAAGCTGCGATCAACGAAAACCCCGCCTGGCAGATGCAGTTTACCGACTATCCGCATATTGGCAGAACCGTGTGGCGCGAGCCTGCAGTGCTGCCGGTGCTGGTTCTTGATGTGAAACTGCCCAATGCACGCATTGGCTACATTGGCGGCGGTGCCGACAATGTCGACCTTTGGTTGAAACGCATGGGTTTCGACATGACCGACCTCGAAGCGCACCATCTTGCGGGCGATCTTTCACAATTCACCACAATCGTGGTCGGAATATTTGCCTTCGGCATACGCGACGACCTCGCAGCAGCGACAGCCAGGCTGCACCGCTTCGTAGAAGATGGCGGGCATCTCGTGACGCTCTATCATCGGCCATCCGATGGTTGGCATCCCGACCAAACGCCGCCGCGAAAACTGACGATTGGCTCCCCCTCGTTGCGCTGGCGCGTTACAAATCCCGATGCGGCGGTTACAGTTCTTAAGCCTGAACACCCACTGCTCGTCGGCCCCAATGTCATCACTGAAGCGGATTGGGATGGCTGGCACAAGGAGCGCGGGCTTTATTTCGCTTCCGCATGGGACGATGCTTATCAGCCGCTGCTTTCAATGCATGATGATGGAGAACAACCGCTTTATGGCTCACTTGTTTCGGCCCGAATTGGCAAAGGCCGTCATACGCATACGAGTCTTGTATTGCACCACCAGCTCGACCAACTTGTCCCCGGTGCTTTCCGTTTGATCGCAAATCTTATGCAACCTGCGGAATGACTGGCGTATGACGCCCCCATGAAATATTCATGACGCTCACGCCTTCAGCGAGGAATTATTTTTCTTTATTTTTCATTTCACTATTTAATTTTTCTTGAGTTTCCTTCGCCGAAAAATTTCGCTCTATCACAACGTGTATTTGACTCATGGAGATGAATTATCATGCGCAATCTGTTACGTGTTTCTTTGGCCGGTCTTTTCCTCGGCGCAAACCTTGCCACGGCTTTCGCTCAGGCAACGCCGGAGCAGATGGAAATGGCCTATAATGCCGCCCGCAATCAGCTTGGCGTTCTCCAGTACTGCCAGGAAAAGGGTTATACCGATGGCGGCGCCATCGAAATCCAGACGAAAATGATCGCGCTTATCCCAGCCCCAGCCGACACGTCCAAGGCCGAAGCTGCCGAAGCAACCGGCAAGCAGGGCAAGGTTTCCGCGATGGGTATGGAGCAGGATATTGCCACGAGCGCAAAAGCGCAGAACATCTCGGAGGAAAAGCTCTGCCAGACCATGGCCGATGCCGTTAAGCAGGCTGGCGCTCAGCTGCCGCAGTAAGCTGGACTACAACCACATCAGAATGGAGCCTCGCGCAAGCGGGGCTCTTTGCTATCTGCAACCCTGCATTCAGCAATTCTCCAATGTCCTTCATGGCGAAGTTTCGAATTTCATTTTGTATTCAGCACTTTATTAAGCATATGCAATACTCACCTTCCGTTTACCATGCAACTTAAGAGGGTGAACATAATTGCCGGATAGTTTGCTCGCAGGTCACAACGACCGCTAAACAAACAAAAATGATCTCAGGAGCAACACATGACCAAGTTAATCGCACGCTTTCGTAAAAATGAATCCGGCGCAACCGCCATTGAATACGCACTGATCGCTGGCCTCATCGCCGTCGTTATCATCGTCGGAGCGCAAACACTCGGAGGTGCAATTAACGATAAGTTCGATGATATCGCAACGAAGGTGGAGAATGCTGGTACCACCCCCAAGCCCTAAGCAAGCGCTATCTATTGGATAAAATACAACCGCCCTTCGGGGCGGTTTTGTTTGGTACAACCTTTTGCCGTTTCAGCCGCAACTTTTGAAACGCCTAAGCGCTTAATGAACATATGTAGAGCATAACTCACGGCCTATTGCGGCGGCTTGATCGCAGCTGACCAAGCTAACGCTCTGCAATCTTTATTGATTATGGGCTTCAGATGGAAACGCGCATAATCCCTCTAAATAGTGGTTCGCCGCGTGGTTATTGCGTTTCCAGCGCTGACCCCGGCCTTTCGGAGTAGCGAACATGTCATTGAAATCCATTTTACTGGCGCTTGGCATTGGCGCTGCCAGTCTGACGCTTAGCGGCTGCGTGTCCGAAGGCTATTACGGCGACGGTTACGATCCCTATTATTCGCGCGGCAGCTATATCGGCACCGGGGTCATTTATGACAGCGGCGGCTATTACCGCGATTATCGTCGTTACCCGCGTTACTATCGGGATTCTGGTTATCGCTATCGCGACGGTTATCGTTACCGCGACCGTGACAGGGATAGGAACCGTCCAAGCTACAACAGGCCGGACCGCCCTCGCCCGCCGCGGCCCGAACGTCCGTCATCCGGAGCCCCTGTCGTAGAGCGGCCCGGACCGAATACGGTTCCGGTTTTCCGACCGATCAGGCGCGAGTCGCATAACTGACAGCATGCCACCAACCAAAACACCCGCCGACATCCGGCGGGTGTTTTATTTGATATAGCGGCATTTGCGTCAGAGCCTGATCACATATTCCTTGCGGGTAGTCTCGATGACCTCCCAGCTGCCCTTGAAGCCCGGTCGGATGACAAAACTGTCCCCGGCCCCGACTTCCCGGCTCCCGCCGCCTTCCTCGCTGACGATGGAGCGGCCGGAAAGAATGTGGCAGAATTCCCATTCGTCATATTCGATACGCCATTTTCCCGGCGTACTCTCCCATATGCCTGCAAAAAGCGTTCCTTCGGCGTTCTCCTCCAAATTCCATGTGCGGAATTCGGGGCTACCTGAAAGAATGCGCTCCGGTGGGGGAGCGCCTTCTTCCGGCTCGATGCCGGAAAGGTTGAAATCGAGAAACCGGCTCATCGATCAGACCTTCGCCAGCGCCTGTTCCAAATCGGCGATGATATCATCAGCATCCTCGATGCCGATGGAAAGGCGCACCACATCCGGTCCCGCACCCGCAGCCACCTTCTGCTCGTCGGTCAGCTGACGGTGGGTTGTGGATGCCGGGTGGATGACCAGCGAGCGCGTATCACCAATATTGGCAAGCAGGGAGAAGAGGTCGAGGCTGTCGACGAATTTCACGCCAGCGTCGTATCCGCCCTTGAGGCCGAAAGTGAACACCGAGCCGGCCCCCTTCGGTGCGTATTTCTGCTGGAGCGCGTGGAATTTATCATGCGGCAATCCGGCATAATTGACCCATGATACCTTGTCGTGACCGTGCAGCCAGGAAGCAACCTTCAACGCGTTGTCGCTGTGGCGCTGAATGCGCAGCGGCAGCGTTTCCACGCCCGTCAGGATCTGGAACGCATTGAACGGTGAAATGGCAGGCCCGAAATCCCGCAAGCCCAGAACACGGGCAGCGATAGCAAAGGAAATATTTCCGAAAGTCTTGTGCAGTTCCAGGCCGGCATAGTCTGGGCGCGGTTCTGTGAGCAGCGGGTAATTGCCGGACTTCGCCCAGTCGAATGTTCCGCCATCGACCAGAATGCCGCCCATCGAATTGCCGTGACCGCCGATAAACTTGG
Organism: Brucella ciceri; assembly: GCF_041930145.1. NCBI lineage: Bacteria > Pseudomonadati > Pseudomonadota > Alphaproteobacteria > Hyphomicrobiales > Brucellaceae > Brucella > Brucella ciceri. Next base: position 504,954 of record NZ_JBHEEV010000002.1, read on the forward strand.
TCAGCGAATGGACCACAATATCCGCGCCATGCTCGATCGGGCGCACCAGATAGGGCGATGCGAGCGTGTTGTCCACGATCAGCGGCAGGCCGTGCTTGTGAGCGATTTCGGCAATCGCCTCGATATCCACGACAATACCGCCCGGATTGGCGAAGCTTTCGATGAAGATGGCGCGGGTCCGATCGTCAATCTGCTTGGCGAAATCGGTAGGATTGGTAGCATCGGCCCAGCGCACATGCCAGTCGAAAGACTTGAACGACTGGCCGAACTGGTTGATCGAGCCGCCATAGAGCTGCCGTGCTGCGATGAAATTGTCGCCCGGCCGCAGAAGCGTGTGGAACACGAGCAGCTGTGCCGCATGGCCCGATGCGGTCGCGACCGCCGCCGTACCGCCTTCAAGCGCGGCAATGCGTTCTTCCAGAACCGCCGTGGTCGGGTTGGTGATGCGCGTATAGATATTGCCGAAAGCCTGAAGGCCGAACAGGGATGCCGCGTGGTCGGCGTCCTCGAACACGAAAGATGTGGTCTGGTAGATCGGCGTTGCACGCGCCCCCGTCGTTGGATCGGGCTTTGCGCCTGCGTGGACAGCCAGCGTTTCAATTCCGGGCGAACGTTTCGACATGATTTCCTCCAGCGTCTAAGCCCCAATGATGACAGGACGTTAGGCGTTGCCGCCAGGAAAGCAAAGGCGGATTTTCCGCGAAATGGCGGAATCGCAGAATTTAAATCCAAAACTTTCTATTCAGCGATCAGGCGGGGGTATTCGATGGCTGGACAACGGTCCATGACCACGGTCAGACCTGCTTCGCGGGCGCGGTTTCCCGCTTCTTCGTGCACCACACCAAGCTGCGTCCACAGGATTTTCGGCCTCGGCTGCATGGCCAGCACCTCATCGACGATTCCCGGCAGCGAATAGGGTTCGCGGAAGACATCGATCATGTCCACCGGCTCATCGATATCCGCCAGCCGGGCCACCACGCGCTGGCCGTGAATATCCTTGCCCGCCTGCCCCGGATTGACCGGAATCACGCGGTAACCCTTGGAAAGCAGGAACTCCATGACGCCATTGCTCGGGCGCTCCGGCTTCGGCGAAGCGCCGAGAAGCGCTATGGTTCTGACGGAAAGGAGAATTTCGCGAATCTGGTCGTCGGAAGGATTTTGCATCTCTGTTCCCTTCGAATGGCTGGAGCCGGTGCTTGCATAGAGGCACATGCACCCCTTATTGAGTATTTAAGTTGGGAGGAACGCATGAATATCAATACCACGCATCGCACAGGCGTCGGCCCCGTGATGACAATCGGGGATCTGCAAGCTTTCATGAAACGCGAGTTCCCACAGCTTGGCGACACATTCGAGATCACGGCAATCGACGATGGTTCTGCAACGATGCGCCTTCATGCCGACGAGCAGCATCTGCGACCGGGCGGCACCGTGTCCGGCCCTTCGCTTTTTGCCCTAGCCGACGTAACCGCCTATGCCGCCATACTCGCCCATATTGGTCCGGTTGCCCTGGCGGTGACGACCAGCCTGAACATCAATTTCCTGCGCAAGCCATCTCCCGGAGCGATCGATGCCGTGGCGCATCTCCTGAAACTCGGGAAGCGTCTCGCTGTGCTCGAAATCAGCCTGACCGACGCTGCAAACGGCGAACTCGTTGCCCACGCGACGGCCACTTATTCGATCCCGCCGCGCTGAAAATGATGGAAAATTATATGGTATTATAATACCAAATCTATAACTTATTGATTTTGTTTAATTTTTAAACGGGCGCTCGGATTAAAGGGCTTGACGGAAGCGTCAACATTGTATATCGACCCGCCGGAAGCGAGCAGAAGTGATCTTTTGCCCGCTCGTTCGGGTTGGATCAGTCCAACACAAGCAACAAAAAAAGCCCGGTTCGCAAGGACAGGGATCAAGTCAAGGAAGACTTCAATGGCAACTTTCTCTCAGAAGCCGGCTGAAGTGGTGAAGAAGTGGGTGCTGATCGACGCCGAAGGTCTCGTCGTCGGCCGTCTCGCATCGCTCGTCGCCAATCGCCTGCGTGGCAAGCACAAAGCAACCTTCACCCCGCATGTTGACGATGGCGACAATGTCATCATCATCAATGCCGACAAGGTTGTTCTGACCGGCAACAAGTATGCCGACAAGAAATATTACTGGCACACCGGCCATCCGGGCGGCATCAAGGAGCGCACTGCTCGCCAGATCCTCGAAGGCCGTTTCCCGGAACGCGTTCTTGAGAAGGCAATCGAGCGCATGATCCCGCGTGGTCCACTCGGCCGTCGCCAGATGAAGAACCTGCGCGTTTATGCAGGCCCGAACCATCAGCATGAAGCTCAGCAGCCGGAAGTCCTCGACGTCGCAGCGCTGAACCGCAAGAACAAAGGGAATGCATAATCATGGCTGAGCAGCTCAACTCGCTCGAAGAACTCGGCACCGTTGCCAAGACCGAAGCTGCCGCTCCGGTTCATGTCCAGAAGCTGGACGCACAGGGCCGCGCCTATGCCACCGGCAAGCGCAAGGACGCCGTTGCACGCGTATGGGTCAAGCCGGGCACTGGCAAGATCACCGTCAACGACAAGGAATTCGAAAAGTATTTCGCACGTCCGGTTCTGCAGATGATCCTGCAGCAGCCGATCGTCGCTTCGAATCGCGCTGGTCAGTTCGACATCGTTGCCACCGTTGCCGGTGGCGGTCTCTCCGGTCAGGCCGGCGCCGTTCGTCACGGCATCTCCAAGGCCCTCACCTACTACGAGCCGGGCCTGCGCACGGTTCTCAAGAAGGGTGGCTTCCTGACCCGCGACAGCCGCGTTGTCGAACGTAAGAAGTACGGTAAGGCCAAGGCTCGCCGTTCGTTCCAGTTCTCCAAGCGCTAATAATCTTTTCGCTTCGGATTTACAGAAAAGCGGGCCTTCGGGTCCGCTTTTTTGTTTTCGTTCCACACCGCATTTCAGCCTGCCCAACTGCGGATGGACTTGCGTTTGATCTCAAGCTGCCTTTGCGGAGACTGTTTGTAATAGTCCTGCGCCATGCCTGAAACCCAGTCGCCGTAGCTCGGATTGGGCAGCATGAAAAACTTCGTGCCGAATGCTTCCCGGTTGGCTTCGACGAATGCGCGTCGCTGCTGGTTGTTCTTGTGATAGGTTGCAGCTCCGAAGTCGTTGAGATTGTCCCCCATATAGATGACGACATCATATCCCTCAGCCTTGATACTATCGAAACGCTCCTGCTTGTTGGACTGACCGCTGTTCAGCAGAAGCGTTTTTGCGGACACGCCCGGAAAGCCAAGCCTTTCAATGTTGGCTGCGGTAGACTGAAACGACCGGGCATCGCGGTTCGTGACGTAGAACATCGTGCCGCCGTTCGCGTTCACATGCCTTGCAAACTCCACAGCGCCCGCAATTGGACGTGCCTGCCCGGCGGCCATCCAGCGCGCCCATGCCTCCTCCGTAAAGGGTACGCCCTGCCTGACGCGCCATCCGGCATAGGCGGTATTGTCGATCATCGTCTCGTCGAGATCGACGATTACGGCCTTCTTTCTTCCCTTTGCCGGTTTTGCTGCGTCGAAGGCCCGACGCGCGCCATTGAATGCCTGATAAGCCAGCGCGTCATATTCGCCTGACAGTTGCATCCAGTTGATTGCGCTTACATTCTGCTGCTCCAATTGATAGCTGGCGGAGCGTTGGTTCGTTGCACAGCCCGCAAGTGAAGCGGAACAAACAAGAATGGCCGAGATCGCAAGAAGCGTTTTTCGCATGATGTCCCTCCATAAATGAGAGCCATTAGCGCTTAACGGTTCCCGCACCTCAATTGCTGTTATTTGCCCTCAAGATGTTAGGTAGCAGTGCGCCTTCGCCACAGTTGCAAGCCGGTTCGATAGCAGTCATGACTATTCCAAGAACCTCTGACCCTACTCACTAGCGGATAAACCCCATGTCCCTGCCTGTAGCATCAAACCGTTTCGCGGCCACGCCGGAGCCGCCCTACCTGATTGTCACCTTTGCTTCGCAGCGTGTCAGCGGCGAGGACGATGGCTATGGCGACATGGCAGTTCAGATGGGTGAACTTGCGGCGAAACAGCCCGGCTATCTCGGTATTGAAAGCGCGCGCGACGCGGAAGGCTTTGGTATCACCAATTCTTTCTGGGCCGACGAAGAAAGCATCCGCGCGTGGAAGCGCGACGTGGACCATCTGGTTGCGCAGAGACTCGGGCGCCAGAAATGGTATGAAGCCTATCGCGTGCGTATCGGACGCGTGGAGCGCGCCTATGGATTTGATGCCAAGAGCGAATGAAAACGCTATAGAAGCCAGACCATCATCCCGGACGACAGACATGCCTGCAAAGACCATCGACCACGCGATCACTGCCCGCAGCCTGACCAGCGCAGCCACGGACCCGACCCATGCGGGCGTGCTATCGTTCATGCGGCGGATATACACGAAGTCGCTCAAGGGAGCCGAAGCGGTTGTCTGGGGCATTCCCTTCGATGCCGCCGTTTCCAACCGGCCCGGCGCACGCTTCGGTCCACAGGCGATCCGCCGGGCCTCGGCCATCTTCGACAATGACCCGCAATATCCGTTCGAGCGTGACCTCTTCGAGAATCTCGCTGTCATCGACTATGGCGACTGCCTGCTGGATTACGGCAATCACTACAAGACCCCCGCCACTATCGAGCGCGAAGCGGCAAAAATTCTGAAATCCGATGCGTTCCTGCTGACACTTGGCGGCGATCATTTCATCACATGGCCACTTCTCAAGGCCCATGCAGCAAAATATGGCCCGCTGGCGCTGGTGCAGTTCGATGCCCATCAGGACACATGGTTCGACGATGGCAAGCGGATCGACCACGGTTCATTCGTGGCCCGTGCGGTGCGCGATGGCATCATCGATCCCGACCACTCGATTCAGATCGGCATCCGCACCCACGCGCCGGAAGATTGTGGCATCAAGATCATCTATGGCCACGAGGTGGAGGACATGTCGGCGGCGGCGATCGCCGATGAAATCCTGAAGCGCACCAATGGCACCAAGGCCTATCTCACCTTCGACATCGACTGCCTTGATCCGGCCTTCGCGCCGGGAACCGGTACGCCGGTCGCTGGTGGCCCGTCATCGGCAAAGATTTTGTCCGTCCTGCGCAAGCTCGCAGCTCTTGACTTCGTGGGCGCTGATGTGGTCGAGGTTGCACCAGCCTATGATCATGCCGATATAACAGCCATCGCGGGAGCGACGATTGCAATGTACTATCTGGGCCTTCTGGCCGAACGGAAAGAACGACGATGAGGCGCTTGTTCACAAAGTGATTCAAACAGCTCAAACGCTGATTCCACGTAATGTCGTAACTTTCTGAATTCAAAGGCAAAACGCATGAAACCGAAAATCTTCATCGATGGCGAACACGGCACCACCGGCCTGCAGATCCGCGCCCGTCTGGCCGAGCGCGACGATCTGGAAGTGATCTCGATCCCGGAAGCCGAGCGGCGCAACAAGGATTTGCGCGCCGACTATCTGCGCGCTGCCGATATTGCGATCCTTTGCCTGCCGGACGATGCCTCCAAGGAAGCGGTTTCCCTGCTCGAAGGTCACAACTCGACCCGCATCATCGATACGTCGACCGCTTATCGCGTGCACCCCGACTGGGCCTATGGTTTTGCCGAGCTGGCGAAAGGCCAGCGCGAACGCATCAGCGAGGCGCGCCTCGTCGCCAATCCGGGTTGCTACCCGACCGGCGCGATTGCGCTTGTTCGCCCGCTTCGCGATGCGGGCCTGCTGCCTGCCGACTACCCGGTGAGCGTCAATGCTGTTTCCGGCTATACCGGCGGCGGCAAGCAGCTGATCGCCCAGATGGAAGACAAGGACCATCTGGACTATCTGGCGGCAAACAATTTCCTTTACGGCCTGCCGCTCAAGCATAAGCACGTGCCGGAACTGCAAATGCATGGCCGTCTGGAACGCCGCCCGATCTTTTCACCCAGCGTGGGACGCTTCCCGCAAGGCATGATCGTACAGGTTCCCCTGTTCCTGAGCGAACTTGAAGGATCACCGTCGCTTGCAAAGATTCATGCTGCGCTGACCGATCATTATGCCGGTCAGGATATTGTCGAAGTCGTGCCGCTTGAGGAAAGCGCGAAGCTTCCGCGTGTCGATGCGGAAGAGCTTGCGGGCAAGGATGGCATGAAGCTTTTCGTCTTCGGCACCGTAGGCGACGGAGAAGTCAATCTCGTGGCGCTGCTCGACAATCTGGGCAAAGGCGCGTCGGGTGCCGCCGTCCAGAACATGAACCTCATGCTCGGCAAGGCATGATGCCGAAGCAGCCGGTGTTTCCTGTCGAATGGAATATCGGCTCGTTCGAGCCACTGGCGGATAAGCATTCAAGCCTCGTCTGGAAGGTCGAACGCATCGATCATCCGGGCGAGGTTTTTGTCGTCAAGCAATTGAAGCCGGCCGGAATGGAAGAATTGCGCGGAGCCCATTATCTTGCCTGGCAGAATGGGCATGGTGCGGCGCGATTATACGCCCTGGATGGTGCGTCGATGCTGCTCGAATATGCGGGCGACTACCACCTCGATGAACACCTGAAGCGCGGTAACGACGCCGAATGCCTGCTCATCTTCGGCGAGGTGCTGAGCGCGCTGCATACGCCCTCTCCCGCCCCGATACCGGTTGACTTGCAACCGCTCGACAAACACTTTTCCGGTCTTTTCGCGGTGGCGGATGAAAGCCCGCTCTATGCAGAAGGCACGGCGGTCGCCAGGCGCTTGCTGGCCACGCCACACGAAACTATCCCGCTGCATGGCGACATCCACCATGAAAACATCATCAAGGGACCCCGCGGCTGGCTCGCCATCGATCCGCACGGGGTGGCTGGGGACGCCGCCTTCGATGCGGCCAACATCTTCTACAATCCGCTCGATCGCGACGATCTCTGTCTGGATCTCGAACGTGCGCGGGGCATGGCCGAACATTTCGCGCCGATCATCGGGCGAGATGCGGCCTATATTCTGGATTATGCCTTCGCCTATGGCTGTCTCTCAGCCGCGTGGCATCGTGAAGACGGTAACGACGCGGATGAAGCGCGGGAACTGAAGATCGCCTCCGCGCTCAGGCAATTGCGTCGGACCAGCTACCCCTCGTAAGCGCCCTTGGTTGCGCGCCAGTGCGCAACCGCGAACGCCAGAACGATCAGCGCGAAGAACTGATGCGTCAGGCCCAGGTGCAGCGGAACGCTCATCAGAAGCGTTGCAATACCGATAACAGCCTGCACAAGTATCAGACCGAGGAGAACAATGGTGCGGCGCGCATGGGTGCTGCCCGGAGCCTGATTCCAAACCTGCAGCGAATGCAGCACAGCCAGAACAAGAACCGTATAGGCAAACACGCGGTGCACGAACTGGACCGTTTTCGGGTTCTCGAACAGGTTGCGCCACCATGGCGACTGGATGAACAGATCCGACGGCACCACAGCACCATCCATCAGCGGCCATGTGTTATAGGTCAGACCGGCATGCAGCCCGGCCACGAGCCCACCCAGGTAAATCTGCACAAGCACGGCGAACACGATCCAACCCGCAAAGCGCTGGACCGACCGTTCCGCCGGTCGTTCGCTATAGGTGACAAGGCCCCGCGCAATGTAGAATACCGCCGTTATGATGACGCAGGCCGTCGTCAGATGGATCGCCAGGCGATACTGGCTGACGCTCGTCAGCTCGCTCAGGCCGGAGGCCACCATCCACCAGCCGATAGCGCCCTGCAGGCCGCCGAGCGCCAGCAGACCCAGCATGCGGTATTTGAGGCCACCCCGGAGGCGTCCCGTCACCCAGAAGAAGGCCAGCGGAACGGCGACCAGAAACCCGACAAAACGCGCAAGCAGGCGATGCGCCCATTCCCACCAGAAAATGTACTGGAATTCCTCCAGCGACATGCCCTTGTTGATCTGCTGATACTGGGGAATCTGGCGATACTTGTCGAACTCTTCCACCCATTCGGCATGGTTCAGCGGCGGAATGACGCCGTGAATGGGCTTCCATTCGGTTATGGAAAGGCCAGAACCCGTCATGCGTGTGGCACCGCCGACCATGACGATGGCAATCAGCACGACGAAAACTGCATAAAGCCAATAACGCACGAGGCGACGGTCGCGGTCCTCTTTCGATGACCTGCCCTGTCCTACACGCTGCGCCGTTGCTGCCGTCATGCCATTCACCCTTCGATAACAAGAGAAGGATACATGCCGCATAGGTGAAGCCGTTACAAGTTGGTGTCACGCGACATGCCGCCGCGTTTTTACCCTTTCACTGTCACCGTTCACCGGTTAGTGAAGAAACGGGAAAAGGAGAACTGCGCCATGCCCGTTCGGCTGAAGAAACTGATCGGCACTTTTTTGCTGGTTGCACTGGTTATCATCTACGCGGTATTCGCGACCATTATCGCCGTGGCGCATCTGGCCCAGTCAAGCGCGTGGGTGCATCTCCTTTATTTCTTCGTGACCGGCATTCTGTGGGTTCTGCCAGCCATGGGCATCATCTGGTGGATGGCGCAGCCACCACGCAAGAAACAACATTAATCCCCTCCGAGGAAGCTGCAGACAATGGCGGGTGAAGTCGCAGCGCACGTTCTGACGGATTTCAGCGAGATCGCGCGGCTCTGGAAAGATGCCGAGGCCGTTCACGGCGCGCCCCAATCGCTCGAATGGATCGATAACTGGCGCGCCATCGTCAATGCCGACAGTTTTGTCGTCGGGCTTTTTCACGGAACCACGCCGATCCTGCTCGTGCCGCTGGAAGCTGTCAGCCACAGGGGTGTAAAAATTGCGCGCTATCCCGGCGGAAGCCACGCCAATTGCAATTTTCCCTGGCTCAGCAAGGAATTTGATGGCGTTGCCGGTCGCGAGGCAGTCAATCAGCTACTCGGCATCATCCGCAAGGTGCGACCGGACATCGATGCACTGTCGCTGACACGCCAGTTTTCTGAAATGCAGGGTGCAGTCAACCCACTGCTTGCTCTCGGAAAAGCGCCCAATCCAAATCCGGTTCTCGCCGTCTCTCTTAATGGCGGCTTCGATGCCGTGCTTGATCGCGCCAATCGCAAGCGAAAGCTGAAAAAGCATCGCCAGCACGACCGCCGCTATGAGGAAAGCGGAGGCTGGAGAATTGACGCACCCCGAAGCCCTGCGGAGTCAGAAAAGGTTCTCGATCTCTTTTTCGCGATGAAGGCGCAGCGTTTTCGGCAAATGGGTATCAGCGACCCATTCTCCGACGAGAATGTGCGCAATTTCTTCAAAGTCTTTTTCTGCGCGGGCCTGACGAAAGATCATCAGTTGAACGAATTGCGCTTTCTTGAGGTGGGCGGGACCATACGTTCGATCATCGGAAAGGTGTTCGGCGTTGCAGGACCGACCGTTGAGTTCGGCGCAATCGCACAAGATGAACTGATGACGGCAAGTCCGGGTGAATTCCTCTTCTTCGAGGATATCAGCCGTAGTTGCGGTGAAGGCCATTCGGTCTACAGTTTCGGCATTGGCGACGAGCCCTACAAGCGCGAATGGTGCGACATCGATCTTGCGATCTATGACACGCTGGTGCCGCTATCAGCCAAGGGCAGGTTTTTCACGGCGCTGCAATCAGCCCGCAACGCGGTCGCCGGAAGCCTCAAGCGCAATCCGCGTCTCTGGGGCATGGCCAAGGCGCTGCGCAGCAGGTTCGCGAAAAGGTAGAGCGTGCTGGCGATCCGATTCAGGAACCCGTTGCAAGACATTGTTCCAGAATCAGATTCCGGCAATCAGGCCGGTTCGTCCATCAAAATGACGACGTCTTCATAACCACCTTGGTCGAGGTCGAGCGCGGCGAGCGCGACGCCCTTGTCGTCCGGATCGACAATGCTCATCACCACGGAAGCGGGTCCATCCGCAATGCGCCCGATCTGTTCCGAAGACGACGGACCGCACTCTACGACGACAAAATCATAGACCGTTTCCAGCGCGTCGAGAATGAGCGGCAGGCGATCGGCGGAGCGCATGGCGATTTCGGGATCCGCCTCCCCTAGCGGCACAACGTGAGCCTGTGAGAACCGGTCGCTGTGGATGACCTCGTTGAAACGCCGCTCGCCGGACAAAAGCTCGGTAATGCCGGGCAGATGCGTACCGTCCAGCATGGCCAGACCTACAATTCCCTGAGCAGTCATATCCACGAGAATCGCCCGCTTGCCGCGATCCGCGAATTCACGCAACAGACGCACCGTCCCCGCCGATGCCTTGTCACCTTCGGGAGAAACAACCACGATGCGCTTCTCCTTACCGCTGGCAAGCAGATCGGCGACAGCTTCCACACCATTGGGATTATGCTGGCGCGTTTCGCGCTGGCTGGTCTTGTCCCGCCTGATCATGGGAAACTCCTCCACGGTTTTCCGTGCATCCGAAACCGGTGGCCTCACCGCAAACGGCATATTCCATGAACGGCGCGGTGCCACAATTGTTTCATTCGAAACTGCATCGCCGCCTTCGGCTCTCGATGGCGGCACAGCAGCAGCTTCGGCGGCAGCGGCAATAACCGGCATCTCGATTTCCTCCACTGCGGCAGCCCTCTGGCCACCGGTCGTCACGAAGGCCCGACCGCTGAACAATTCACGCAGCAGAACGAAAATAGACAGCAGCAGCAGGCCCGCCACGAAAGTCGAACCGACGATCGGCAATATCATCGGATAATAGGGAACCGCCGGGGTTTCCGCCGAAGAAAAGACGCGGGCATCGACCGGCACATAGTTGCGGTCGGTACGGGACGCGGCTTCGCGATAGCGCGTCAGATAGGTTTCAAGAAGCTGGCGCTGTGCCGCCGCTTCGCGCTCCAATGCGCGCAACTCGACTTCCTGATCGCCAGCCTGTGCCGCCTGTGCCTTCACCCGGTTCAGTTCGCGATTGAGTTCGTCCTCGCGAAGCTTTGCTGCGGAGACTTCATTGTCGAGGCTGGCAACGAGCTTGCGGCCTTCGTTCCTGATCTGCTGGTCGAGATCGGCGAGCTGCGAACGCAGCGCCTTGATACGCGGATGGCCATCGAGAAGTGTCGTCGAAAGATCGGCAATCTGGGCATTGAGCTGGATGCGCCTTTCGGCAAGACGCTGCATCATTCCGGAAGCCAACACATCCGGCAGCGTGTCGATGGGCGCACCGGAGGCGAGCGCCTTGCGAATGCTTTCCGCCTTGGCTTCCGCAGAAGCGCGGTTGGTGCGAACCCGGGTGAGTTCGGTCGAGACTTCAGAAAGCTGCTGTGTCGCGATGGTGCTGTTGCTCTGCCCGGTCAGAAGCCCGCGCGAAGCACGGTAATCCGCAACCTTCCTTTCCGCGTCGCGGACACGGTTGCGCAGGTCGTCAATTTCAGGGGCAAGCCAACCGGTCGCATCGTCGTTCGATTCAAGCTTCGCGGCCTGTTGAAACAGGATGTACTGATCGGCCAGCGCGTTGGCGACATTCTTTGCCGTTTCCGGGTTCGCCGACGTATATTGCACCACGATGACGCGCGAAGCAGTAACGGCAAAAACCTGCATGTTCTTGCGCAGTTTCTGCAAGACGCGCTCTTCCGGGGTCAGGCGCTCCGGATCGGTCCGCATGCCAAGCATGATGAGAACGCGGGTCCAGGGCTTCACTTCCGTTGTCGTGAAGGCTTCATTGCTGGTCAACTTGAGCTCGTCGGAAACTTTCTTGAGAAGATCGCCGGAGGAGAACACCTCGACCTGGCTCTTCACCCCTTCGGCATCGAAAAGCGGACGCTCGGCAGAAGTCTCGCCGTTGGGGCGGGTATAGATGGATTCACGGGCCTCGATCATGAGGCGTGCTTCGGCGCGGTAATCCGGTGTCAGGAGAAGGCAAATGGCCCAGGCAAGCGCCGCCATGAGAAGCGCGCCGCCCACAATGAACAGCCAGTGACGGCGCAGGCTGGAGAACAGCGCACCGATATCAATATCTGCGTCCCTTGATAACGGATCGACTTCTGCCATTCCCCATTCTCCATGGACTTCGCGAGTGCGCTTGCGCGCGTGATCGCTCTCGCCCGCGTGGGATGAAACACCCCCGAATCTGGGCGGAAGGTAAAGGAACAAGGTAACCAGAGGGTTAAGCAGGGTAAGTTCGCCACCGTGACGAAGCATAAAGATTTTGCACCGGACCCTGTCTTCTTTACCAGCCATTAACCCTAATCAATCGATAACGCTTGCAACCGATATTCGTAATCGCGCTGTCGGTACCGCGTCGATTGCGTGCGTTGAGAAATATTGCTTTTCGGAAGAACCGAGGCGGAAAATGACGGCGAAGACAATTCAGAACAAGCGCAAAGGCCACACTCTGCTCGTGGCACTCGGCCTTGCCGCCATGACGCTTTCTGCCTGCTCCAGCTATCGCCCTGCCCCGCCCGCTTTCCACGAGGCGCTGAACCAGCCCTATATGCTGGATGCCGGCGACCGGGTGCGTATCACGGTTTTCGAGCAGCCGAGCCTTACCAATACCTATAGCGTCGATCAGGCTGGCTATATCGCTTTCCCGCTCGTGGGCAGCATTCCGGCACGCGGCAAGACATCCAAACAGCTGGAGGGCGTCATCGCATCCAAGCTGCGGGGCGGCTATCTGCGCGACCCTGACGTCAGCGCTGAAATCGACCGCTATCGTCCGATTTTCGTGATGGGCGAAGTGGGTGCTGCCGGCCAGTATTCCTATGTTCCGGGTATGACCGCGCAAAAAGCGATCGCCGCAGCGGGCGGTTTCAGCCCGCGCGCCAATCAGGAGAATGTCGATATCACGCGCCAGTTCAACGGCAAGGTCCTGACGGGCCGCGTGCTGATTTCCGATCCCATCCTGCCGGGCGACACGATCTATGTGCGCGAACGTCTATTCTGATGGCGATTGATGGCTGATGATACCAATGCCTCCCCGCTGCGCATCCTCCACTGCTTCCGCGAACCGACCGGCGGGCTCTTCCGCCACGTCCGCGATCTGGTGGGCCTGCAGGCGGAAAAAGGCCACGCGGTCGGCATTGTCTGCGACGCAACGACCGGCGGTCCGCGCGAAGACGCGCTTATGGAGGAATTGCGGCCAAAGCTCGCGCTCGGCCTTCACCGCATTGCCATGCAGCGCCGTGTCGGACTGGGCGATGCAGCGGCAGCCTACAAAACATATCGCATCATCAAGAAATTGCAGCCGGACATATTGCACGGACATGGCGCCAAGGGCGGCGTCTATGCGCGTTTGTTCGGCTCAGTCTTACGGGTATTAAGGTCTCGCGTAGCCCGTATCTATTCACCGCATGGCGGAAGCCTGCATTTTGACAGAAAGACGCGCCGCGGCGGCGCCGTCTTTCTGATCGAGAGGTTGCTGGCCCCTCTGACCGATGCGGTGATGTTCGTCTCGAACTTCGAAAAGCGTATTTACGAAGAAAAGGTAGGGAGGCCCTATGGCCTTCATGCCGTCATCTATAACGGCCTGGCCGAAGATGAATTCATACCCATCGCCGACGCAGCCGGTGCCAGCGATTTTCTGTTCGTGGGCACGATGCGCGAACTGAAGGGACCGGACGTCATGATCCGCGCCCTTGCCCGCCTGCGCGACCGGAACCAGCGCGCCCTCACCGCGACCATGGTGGGAGACGGCGCGGAAAAGCCCGGCTTCATCGCCCTTGCCGAAGAACTAGGCCTTTCCGGGCAAATCCGCTTTCTGCCCGGCATGGCTGCGCGCGAGGCCTTTGCCCTGGGGCGTATAATGGTGGTTCCGTCACGCGCCGAAGCGTTTCCCTATATCGTTCTGGAGGCGCTCGCTGCCGGAAAGTCCGTCATCGCCAGCAATGTTGGCGGCATTCCCGAAGTGTTTGGGCCTCGCTCCCCCGCACTGGTGGAGCCGGAGGAGGAGGCGCTTGCGCATAAGATGCTGGGCGTTGCGGATGATCCCGCAGCGTTTCGCGCCGCGATGCCGGACGCGGCGCGGTTGCATGAGCGTTTCAGCCTGCAAACCATGGCCCACTCGATCGAGACGATCTATTACGAGGCACATCCCGACCGGACAGTGCCGGAAGATTGACGGATACCCCTCACCCAACCATCGCGGCGAAGGGTTCGGAGGCGGACACAGCTCTGTCCACCTGTGACCGAAATCCGCCCCGCGCCGCAAAATAGATATAGTGGAAGGCGTCGGCACGCCCGCCGATCAACGATATATCCTCGCGTTGCCATTGCCAGGGCAGCATGTCCAGCTTGTCTTCAAACGGGTCGGATATGGTTGCGGACCAGAACGCGGCGACGCCGTTCGGCTTCAATGCCCGTTTCACCACCCTGAGCCCATCGTCCTCGTAGATGACTCCGTTGGCGGCGCGGACGGTAAAATCCGGTCCATTATCCGTATCCATCAGTATGGCATCATACCGGTCCTGCTCAGCGCGAAGGACATCCATCACGTCGGCAACCCGGACATCGACCCGCGGATCGTTCAGCGGATGATCGGCAAGATGGCCGATATGGGTCCGGTTCCAATCCACGATCTCTGGAACAAGCTCGCACACCGTCACCCTGGCGTCGGGTCCAAGCAAGTCAAGCGCGGCCCGAAGCGTGAAGCCCATGCCGAGCCCCCCGATCAGCATGTGTGACACCGCCCGTCCGTGCAGGCGAAGCGACCTCTCTGCCAATACGGTCTCGGACTGAAAGTTGACGTTCGACATCAATTCCAGGCCGTTATAACGGATTTCATAGATGTGATCGCGTTTTCGCAACAGAATTTCATCGCCGGCATGATTGCCCGCTCTCGCCAGTTCGGCCCAGATAGTCATGATCAACCCTAGCGCGCCTTGTCGAATGCCGCTAAGGGCTCGGACAAAACCGCATCAAAACAAACAGTTAATACGACCTTCAAAGGTCGCAGCGTGAATTGCTCTCATCAGGATTTTGGGTCGCTGTGCGGTCAGGCGCGCAGCAACCCCATGACATCGTCCGATCTGGTGCCGATCAGGAGTGGGAAGAGAGCCTGCCTGTTGACGGCAATATGCGCCGAACAGTTCGACGGCAAAATGCCGCTTGCTGCTTTATCTTCCAACGGTTCCATATCACCGTCCTAGGCAATATAATCCGACAAGGCAAGCCTTGCGGCTGCTTGGGTTGCGACAACTGGCGCATACCAGCAGCGGCTGCCAATGCTGTAACAGTGCGGGCAGAAATCTTTTTATTTTAGCCGTTGCTAACAGTAACGGCTTTCAGTCATGTATTTAATCGAGTGTTTACCTAAGCCATAAGCTTGTCCGGCGACGTTTATATTCTGCTTAGGACTTTGGGGCTAATCACTACGCGTCATTTTATGATCAGGGGCAATGTTGTGCGAGATAATGATGCGCTTTCTCCTTTTGGCCGAAAAGCCATGGAAGCCAGCAGCAAGCAGGATGCCGGGACACACGGTCCCGTGAAACTCGGCCCCCTTGCGCGCCAGATGGCAGAGCAATATCAGCGCGAAACATTTTCGCCGCTGATGTTGAGCGGCGTCATGCGCATGGTGGAGTTCGGGCTTGTCTTCCTGTCCGGCATTGCGAGCTTTCTGCTTTATGTCGGCCTCGGTACGCATCTCATCTTCTATTACCCACTCACAATCATCGCGGGGGGCGCGCTTTTCGTCCTGATGATGGAGATCAACGACGGCTATCAGATCAACGTGCTGCGCAGTCCAGGCCGTTATCTGCGGCGGCTGTTCATCAGCTGGGCTGCCGTACTGGGAACGCTGGCCATCGCCGGCTTCCTGATGAAGTCCTCCTCCGATTTCTCGCGCGGCTGGTTCCTTTACTGGGCGCTCAGCGCCTGTGTTCTACTCGTGCTCTCGCGTCTCTTCATCGCCTGGAAAATCAAGCGCTGGGCACGAAACGGCACGATGGAACGCCGCGCCGTCATCGTTGGCGGGGGGCCCAATGCAGAACTGCTCATTCGATCACTGGAACAGCAGCCCGACAACGATATCCGCATTTGCGGAATTTTCGACGATCGCGATGACAAGCGCTCGCCGCCCATCGTCGCGGGTTATCCCAAACTCGGCAATATCAATGAATTGATCGAGTTCGCCCGCATTGCCCGTATCGACATGCTGATCGTGTCGCTGCCGATCAGCGCCGAAGCCCGCGTGCTGGCCCTGTTGAAAAAGCTCTGGGTCCTGCCTGTCGATATTCGCCTTTCAGCCCTCAACAATCACCTGCGTTTCCGCCCGCGTGCCTATTCCTATGTGGGCGCGGTGCCAATGCTGGATATTTTCGACAAGCCGATCAACGATTGGGACTCCGTCGCCAAACGCGTCTTCGATGTCGTGTTCAGCATTCTGGGCATCGTTCTGCTTTCGCCCATCATGATCGGCACGGCGATTGCCATCAAGCTGGACAGCAAGGGTCCTGTGATCTTCAAGCAGAAGCGGCATGGCTTCAACAACGAAATCATCAATGTCTGGAAGTTCCGGTCGATGTACACCGAGATGTGCGACCCTTCTGCGAAGCAGGCCGTTACCAAAAACGACCCTCGCGTCACGCGTGTCGGGCGTTTCATTCGCAAGGCTTCCATCGACGAGCTGCCGCAGTTCTTCAATGTTCTGGCAGGCTCCCTGTCTCTCGTAGGCCCACGCCCGCATGCGGTCGCAGCCCATTCGCATAATGTACTCTATAACGAAGTGGTCGACGGCTATTTCGCACGGCACCGCGTGAAGCCCGGCGTCACCGGGTGGGCGCAGATCAACGGCTGGCGCGGCGAAATCGACAATGAAAACAAGATCCGTATGCGGACGGAATTCGATCTCTACTACATCGAAAACTGGTCGCTCTGGCTTGATCTCAAGATTCTGTTCCTGACGCCGATACGGCTCCTCAATACGGAAAACGCCTATTGACCAGCGTTGCGCAAAGGCTTGACGGAAATCCGCGTCCAGCTTTGACGCTGCCGGCGGATGCGGCGCGCAAGCGCGCGCTCAACCGCCTCATCGCCAACAGCGCAATCGGCCTCGGCGTCTTTCTGCTCGGCTTTGTGATGAGCGAGCCTGCGCCGTATGAACTCTACATGGTTGGCCTTATCGCGCTGGCATTGCTGTTCGGCCTGCGGTTGACGCGAACCAGCCTGATGCTGCTGGCGATCCTCGCGGTGTTCAATTTCGGCGGCATGATCTCGGTCATGCAGATGGCTGACGTCAAGAAAGCCCCGCTCTATATTGCCGTTTCGCTGTTTCTGGCTTTTACATCGGTATTCTTCGCGGCGGTGATCGAAGCAGACTACCGGCGCCTGCGAACCATCTTCAACGCCTATCTTCTCGTCGGCATGCTCTCGTCCCTCCTCGGCATTGCAGGTTATTTCGGTCTTTTCCCGGGAGCGGAAAACTTCACGCGTTATGGACGCGCGCAAGGCGCTTTTCAGGACCCCAATGTCTATGGGCCCTTCCTGATATTGCCGCTGACCTGGACGCTTTATCGCATCATGCGCGGGAGCCTGCGCGATGTGGCTGTCTATCTGCCGCTCTGCTGCCTGCTCACGCTTGGCGTACTGGTGTCCTTTTCGCGCGCGGCATGGGCGATGGTCCCCCTGTCTTTCGTCGTATTGTTTGGGGTGCTGTTTCTACAGACCAACAGCAATCGCTTCCGCCTTCGCCTGATCGCAATCGGTCTCCTTGCCGTTGTGGTCATCATTCTCGCGATCCTGATTATCCTGCAGATCCCCGGCGTCGGCGAGTTCTTTCGCGAGCGCGCACGTCTTGAACAAAGCTA
This sequence comes from Brucella ciceri, assembly GCF_041930145.1. Taxonomy (NCBI): domain Bacteria; kingdom Pseudomonadati; phylum Pseudomonadota; class Alphaproteobacteria; order Hyphomicrobiales; family Brucellaceae; genus Brucella; species Brucella ciceri. The sequence continues at coordinate 522,690 of NZ_JBHEEV010000002.1, forward strand.
CGACAGCGCAAGGCTTGGACGTTTCGCGCGGCATTGGCTTGGAATGGTTCTGGCCACGCAGCGTCCTCTGGGTATCGGGCCGCTGGAATTCGGGCCGATGTTCGGCGAAGACACCCACAATATCTGGCTCAAGGCCGTGCTCGACTATGGCTGGATCGGCTTCATGGCTTTTCTGACACTGACATTTCTGACACTCGCGATCGGCTTCAAGCTGCTGTTTCGCAATCGCCCCTGGCAGCCATTTCTATTGGTGGCCTATGCAACCTATCTCGGGCATGTCCTGATCGGCAATGTCATCGATACCGATCACTGGCGTCATTTTTATCTGCTTTTCGGAATAATCTGGGGTTGTGCGGGGCTGGAATACAAGTATCAGCTTTCACTCAAACTCAAAGAAGGCTCAGGAGAGCAGAACCTTGCAATTCGCGATATACGCCGCCGCAGCCCTCTTTGAAATTGCCGGATGCTTCGCCTTCTGGGCATGGTTGAAACTCGACAAGTCACCGCTCTGGCTGGCGCCCGGCATGGTGTGCCTCGCATTGTTCGCCTATCTGCTGACACTGATTGAAAGCAATGTCGCCGGTCGCGCCTACGCGGCTTATGGCGGCATCTATATCATCGCGTCGATCCTTTGGATCTGGTTCGCAGAGGGCGCCCGCCCCGATCGCTGGGATGTCGTCGGCGCATGCACGGCCTTCGCCGGTACATGCATCATTCTGTTCGCGCCGCGCTCCTGATTTCGAAGCTGAGACCTGCAGCGCGCCTATAAGCGAGATGCCTGGAATTCGCCGCCGCCCATAAGCTTAGAGAGACGGGACGGACGCGGTTCTACTTCGATTACCCAGACCGCATATTGGCCCGGCATGTTACACCAGACATTCGCCCGGCGACGACCGTCAATCAGGATGTCCGTGTCCTGCGTGCGGACCACAACCAGACACCCGTCGACATAACGGGGCGCTTCCTCTGTCCGCACTTGCTTTTGTGCTGATCGGGCATCGCTGACTTTCTGCATCTGATCGAGAAGCTCACCAATACGGCGGTTCGACCATTTCTCACGGACGACATTTCCCCGAAACACGTCGACCCGCCGAAGGCCGTAAAGCCGGGTCCACTCGCGCGCCAATCTCTGGATCGCCAGCACCCCGTCGCGATGAAAGAAGAACAACGGCAATATATTCTCCCAGACCGGCTCGCGATTGACCGCCAGATGCGCCCGCCAGAAATCAAGCGTCTTGAAAAGGTGACTGATTCTCATCCGACGATACCCTCCTTCCCCCAATTTATTAGGAGAGGCATAGCTGCTATCGAAGGTGACAGATTGTCACAATTTCTTCACAATTTCGACACAATGCGCCGCTGCCGGATTGGAGCAACGTTTGCGATATCGCGCATGACGCAAAGTCCGTGTGCAATTTAACAGTTTCGAGAAATTATCCCTTGCGCACCAAGTCGTTATATTCTACGGCTTTCCCCGGCTCGGAGCGTAGCGCAGCCCGGTAGCGCACTTGACTGGGGGTCAAGGGGTCGTGGGTTCGAATCCCGCCGCTCCGACCATTTTTCCCCTTAAAATTTAATGCCTTGCAATTCCTTTCAATCGGGACTGCAATGGCATTGAAGGGAACGAAACGGAATCCAGGTCCCGTAAAGAGCGCCAGAAGTCCGGAATAATACTGAAAATTCCCGCACAGTTCCCCGACTCACTCTCCGCTGTTTCAAAAGAAAAATCCACTACCAGTAATTAGCCCGGCAGGGGGAATGTGGGGAGCCAATCCCCGAACACGGAAATTCGTTCAGAACGAGTGAAGAGGAGTTTGACTACACTATAAGATTGCGGTTACTTGCAGCGCGTTGGGGAACTATTGGGAGGGGGCCAATGATCGCCAGGCGTGACAATAATCGTTGCAATTGGACGTACAGCGAATTTGCGTCAGAACGATTTGGCGCGTGGGTCGGTTATAAACTTGACCCGATCAAGAAATCCGAAGGCAAGACCATTTATATTGCTGGAGCTGTTCGCTCCAATGGCAAGGTTATGGCTAATACCCAAATCGGCCTTGGTCACACGCCGGAATTCGCCATTGAGGAGTTTCTTAGAAATAACGGAATGCCGGTATCCGAAACAGCGCAGAAGAATTTCGCCAGGCTATTGTAAATTAAAACAAAGATTCGGAACGAGAGAAAAACTCGTGAGGTGCCCCCGTGTTTCATTCAAGCGGGAAACCAATAGCACGCCTTCCAACGATTGCATTTTTCATTTCGGATGCGTAACAAAATGACGTGATTGAAATGATCGCGCGTCCCAGAGGCGGTCCCGGGTAGAACGCCGTGGGTTCGAATCCCTCCGCTTCAACCCTTTCCTCCCCCCAAACCTTTATTTTCATACGATCTTTCCTTTGCACATAAAGTGCAAATCGGATTACCTCTGCCATGGTTGGCATGGAGGAGAGCATGAGGAACGTTCTGGTCACCGGTGGAAGTCGCGGCATCGGTCGCGCTGCTATCCTGCGCAGTGCGGCGCAGGGTTGGTCCGTGGCCTTGAATTATGCCGGGAACGAACGGGCTGCACAGCAAACAGCGGCCGAAGCAGCGAGGCTCGGTGCGAAAGCGCTGGCCATCCAGGGCGACATATCCAGCGAAGAGGACGTGATCGCCATGTTCGACAAGGCCGAAGCGGGGCTTGGTCCGCTGAAAGGCGTGGTCCTGAACGCCGGCATCGTGGCCCAGACTATGCCGCTTGCGGACATGAGCGCCGAGCGCCTGAAAACCATGTTCGACGTGAATGTTTATGGCACATATCTGTGCGCCCGCGAGGCGGCGCGACGCTTGCAGCCGGACAGCTCCATCGTCATCGTTTCGTCCATGGCGTCACGTCTCGGGTCGCCCTTTGAATATGTGGATTATGCCGGAGCGAAAGGTGCACTCGATACGCTGACGATCGGCCTGTCGAAGGAACTGGCGCCAAAGGGCATCCGGGTCAATGCGGTGCGACCGGGCCTGATCGATACCGATATTCATGCAAGCGGAGGCAACCCGGATCGCGCGGCGCGACTGGGCGCCGGTACGCCGGTGGGGCGGGCCGGAAAGGCGGAGGAGGTCGCCGAAGCCATTTTCTGGCTGTTGAACGACGCTCCCGCTTATGTCACCGGCACATTCATCGATGTTGCCGGCGGACGCTAGAGCGCTTCGGATTTAAACGGAATCGTCGGAAGCGCTCCAAGTATTTGTTTGCCGCGTTTTCCAACGCAAAACCGCTTCGCATTTTTGCTGGAAATGCTCTGGACGAGCGGTCATCGCTCGAAACTATTTCTCACGGAGCTGATAGGTTTCCGCGATGTAGCGATAGCCCTCACCTTCCCGCTTGAGATAGGCCAAGGCGGGAAACGGCATATGATAGCCGATGAAGGGCAGCCTGTCCGTCGCGATCATGTCGAACATGCGCTTGCGGGTCTGGACGGCGGCCTCCTTGTCGATATCGAAGGAAACGTGCCATTCGGGCCGCTGCAAGGTGATGACGAAATGGTTTGCCGTGTCCGAGATGAGCATGAGTGACTTGCCGCCCGTTTCGATCCGGAAAGCAAGGTGACCCGGCGTGTGGCCGTAGGCGGCCACGGAATGGATGCCGGATACGACCTCGCTGTCATCCCCCAGAAACGTCATCTTGTCGGCCAGAGGCTTGACGTTTTTTGCCACCATTTCGGCAACTGTCTTCGCGGGACTGTCGAGCCGCGCGGGGTCTGTCCAGAAATAGAACTCCTTCTGTCCCGCCGCGTATCGGGCATTGGCGAAGGCTGGCTTGCCGTCTTCCATCAACCCACCGATATGATCGGGGTGGAAATGGCTCAGCACGACCAGCGAGACATCATCCGTCTTGTAACCAGAGGCTTCCAGCGCGCTGGCCAGCCTGCCGAGCCCCGCCTCGCGAGCGCCAGCCCCCATGCCTGTGTCGAACAGCACAAGCTCCTTGCCTGTATTGATGAGCACCGGTGTGAAACTGTTGACGAAACGGTCAGCGGGCAGAAGGTTTTCCTCGAGAAGTGCGGCGACCGCCTTCGGGTCCTGTCCCACCGCATAAGTCTTTTCGGGCGCCTCGCCTGCCCTGCGCCCATCGGAAAGGGTGGTGATTTCGAAATCACCGAACTGGAAACGATGGAAGCCCGGATTTTCTACCTGTGAAGGATTTGGCACTTTGGAACCGCCTGTTTCGGCTGCTGCCCTGGCAAGCTCCAGCGGCGACAAGGCCAGTCCGGCCCCGGCAGCAGATGCTGTAACAATGAAATTACGTCTTGAGATGGTCATGGATCGATCTCCCGGCATAATCTGTGGTTAAGAACGGTAGAATACGCGAAAAAGCTCCCTGATACATGGGATGCGTGATCAAGTTTCTGTTGGGCTTTCCAGAAGCGTCAATCCTCTTGCCTCTGCCAGCAAGAATCACTATTTAAAATGCCGCGCGGGACGACCTGCGCCAGTGTTCGCATCGGGGACGGCCCCATAGGAGGAAGTCCTATGGCAGGACCGATCGAACAATTTGCAATCAAGCCCATCGTTGAACTTGGCGAAATCGGCGGACAGCCGGTTGCTTTCACCAATTCCGCACTTTTCATGATGCTGACAGCGCTGAGCGCGGCTGCATTCATGTTCCTCTCGTCCAAAAGGGGCAGCGTGGTCCCGGGACGCTGGCAGTCCTCCGCCGAGATTCTCTACGAATTCGTGTCGAAGACATTGCGCGAGAATGCCGGTGAGAAAGGCATGACCTTCTTCCCCCTCGTCTTCTCGCTGTTTCTGTTCATCCTGTTCGCCAATCTGATCGGCATGTTTCCCTACGCATTCACGGTGACCAGCCATATCATCGTGACCTTCGCGCTGGCCATGCTCGTCTTTCTGACAGTGACGATCTACGGGCTTGTGCGCCACGGCTTCGGGTTCTTCCGGCTGTTCATGCCTGCGGGCGTACCGGTCGTGCTCGCACCGATCATCGTGCCGATAGAGATCATGTCCTATATCTCGCGCCCGGTCAGTCATTCAGTCCGTCTCTTCGCCGTCATGCTGGCGGGGCACATCACGCTGAAGGTCTTTGCCGGCTTCGTCATCGGGCTCGGCAGCCTTGGAACGCTAGGCATATTGACCGCCGTACTGCCGCTTGCCATGACCGTCGCGCTGACGGCGCTCGAATTGCTGATGGCGATCATTCAGGCTTATGTCTTCACCATGCTGACCTGCATGTATCTCAACGATGCACTGCATCCGTCGCACTGATCAAGGACTTCGCAGGAAGGACGACCTTCCTGCCCTCATCAACGAACGGGACGGCCCGTTCAGAACCCTCATCAGGGAGCATTAAAATGGCATGGATTTATCTGGCCGTGGCCGGGATTCTCGAAGTTGTCTGGGCCTTCTTCATGAAAAAATCGGAAGGGTTTTCCCTTCTCAAACCGAGCGTCATCACCATCGTGACGATGATCGGCAGCTTCGCTCTGTTGTCGATAGCCATGCGCAGCCTGCCGCTCGGCACGGCCTATGCAATATGGACGGGTATCGGCGCGGTGGGCGCTTTCGTGGTGGGGATCGTCATCCTCGGCGAAGCGGCCACCTTCTTCCGCGTCGCAAGCGTGACGCTGATCCTCGCCGGTATCATCGGATTGAAACTCTCATCCAGTTGATCCAGTTCGCCTACAAAAGAAAAGGGAGGCAAAAGCCTCCCTTTTTCATGGGTTAGAGTCGATCAGCGAACCTGATCGAGAAGACGCTTGCATTCGAGCAGGTCGAATAATGCCTCCTGCAACAGCGAGCGATTATCCTTCGACGGACGCCTTCCATCAGCGCCAATGGGACCATCTTCCTCGCCCTTCAGGAGACCGAAAAGCTTGCGGGCCGGTTGCGGCGCCTTGATGCCGCTAGGCAAAGCCATTTCATTATCCGCCGCCTCTTCGGCAGCCCGCTTGTCGGCGGCGGCCTGCTTCTGGCGCGTGATCGCCTCTATGGCCTGCACGTCGCCATTGCCAAGCGCGATGATGAACTGCGCATTGTTTTCGCGGAGCAGACGCTGCACACCCTTGATGGTGTAGCCCTGATCATAGAGGAGATGGCGAATGCCCTTCAGCAATTCCACGTCGAGCGGGCGATAATATCGGCGGCCACCGCCACGCTTCATTGGCTTGATCTGGGTAAAGCGTGTTTCCCAGAAACGCAGCACATGCTGCGGAAGATCGAGGTCCTCCGCTACTTCGCTGATCGTCCTGAACGCATCAGGGCTCTTGTCCATTCCACTTGCCCTTTCCAGAGGTTCGGGTTTCGCCGTCGCGGCGCAACCTCGCCGATCCAGATAGTTCAACTCGCCAACGCGAACGCGCTTGCTACACAAAAGGCGTTTCAGCATCGGATTTTAAAGGACGGGGAGTTAACAATCTCCAGCATGCAAAAAGGCACGGCTCAACGTCATTCAAAACCGGACGGCGCTCAACGCAAACTCTTTCTGAAAAACCTGCCATTTTTCAGATTGCAATATAGCAAAGCGATTCGCCCTGCAAAATCCATTATATAATATCAGAGCTTTATAAGCATCCCTTCACGCAGAACGGAAGGCAGCGCGGCTGGCACCGGCGCATAGTTAGAGCGGTTCCTGTTCTAACAGGAACGCCGGAACCGCTCTGACTACTTGTTTTATCGCATTATCCAACACATCGAAGCGGGTTAAGAAATCAGTCCAGTGAACTGATTTCACCGCGTAGACGTTTCACACTTTTGCTGGAAATGCTCTAGCCATGCAAATGGCAACCTGCATCAGGCAAAAGCCGGTCCCTTTGCGCTTGACCCGGGGTCAGGCGCAGAAGGAACCGATGTCAGTTTGAGATGATGGCGCAAAAACAAAAATGCCGCCCGTTGGGCAGCATTTCAGGAATTATTTCTGGCTTTTGGCTTCGCGCTTCTGATGTTCCTGCAGAATACGCTGCTTGAGAACGTTAGAAGCTTTGAAAGTCATCACACGGCGGGGAAGAATTGGAACTTCCTCGCCTGTTTTCGGATTACGGCCAATGCGCTCGTTCTTGTCGCGAACCTGAAATGTCGCGAAGGACGACAATTTCACCGTTTCGCCGTTGACGATAGCGTCACAGACTTCGTCGAGGATCATCTCGACAAGAGCCGCCGACTCCGTTCTGGAAAGGCCTACCTTCCGGTAAACAGCCTCTGCCAGATCAGCTCGCGTGACCGTTTTACCTCCCATGACCGAACCTGCCTGGTTAGCGTTTGAACAGATAATATCCTTACGTGACAGGACGTTACACAAATAAAAGCGCAACGGTCAAGCAGCGAGTTTCCTCACGGCAGATCAAATTTATCGCTTACCAACGCAACAGAACCGCGCCCCAGGTGAATCCGCCGCCCATTGCCTCCAGAAGAACGAGGTCGCCCTTCTTGATGCGACCGTCCGCAACAGCGGTTGCGAGCGCCAGCGGAACCGAGGCAGCAGAGGTGTTGCCATGACGGTCAACGGTGATGACCACCTTGTTTTCCGCAATATTCAGCTTCTTGGCGGAAGCGTCGATAATGCGCTTATTGGCCTGGTGCGGGACGAACCAGTCGATATCCTCGGCAGTAAGGCCGGTTTCATCGAACGAGGCCTCGATAACGTCGGTGATCATGCCGACTGCGTGCTTGAAGACTTCGCGGCCTTCCATGCGCAGGTGGCCGACGGTCTGCGTCGTGGACGGGCCGCCATCGACAAAGAGCTTTTCCTTGTGATTGCCGTCCGAACGCAGGTTGGCGGCGAGAACGCCGCGATCCGAGGTCAGGCCATTGCCCTCGGCGGCTTCCAGCACGAGCGCACCGGCGCCATCGCCGAAAAGAACGCAGGTCGTGCGGTCACTCCAGTCGAGAATACGCGAAAAGGTTTCCGCGCCAATGACCAGAACGCGCTTCGCCATGCCGCCGCGGATATAGAGGTCCGCCGTGGTGATGGCATAGATGAAGCCGCTGCACACGGCCTGCATGTCGAATGCAAAACCGGTGGTGATTCCAAGCTCGCGCTGGATTTCCACGGCACTGGCCGGAAACGTATGGTTGGGTGTGGAGGTGGCCAGCAAGACGAGATCGATATCGGTCGGCTGCAAGCCTGCATTCTCGATCGCCGCGCGCGCTGCTGCGGTGCCAAGCGAAACCGTGGTTTCATCGTCGCCCGCAATGTGACGTTCACGGATACCCGTGCGCTGCACGATCCATTCGTCCGAGGTTTCGATGATACCTTCGAAATCGGTATTCTTCATGACCCGCTTCGGCAATGCCGAACCGATACCCCGCACGACAGATCTTATCATCTCTTATTTCCTGTCCTTACATGCGACCGGCGCGGCGAACATCGTGCGCGCAGTCGAGAATTCTGGCCCTACACATAACCGGTAAAAGTTACTTCACCGCTTCGGCGCCGAAGGATATCCGGCAATCCGCAAGTCTTTCAAATGCACTTCCTGGATGGCGTTGCGGAATTCAAGCCTTCGCAGCCTCGTCACCTTCACTCGAAACATGCGGATGACTGTGGTGGAAATGCGCCAGATCGGCCTCGATCTTTTCCAGAAGGCGATTTCTCACCATGTCATAGCCGACTTCCACCGCCGAACAGAAGCCTTCGGCATTCGCGCTGCCATGACTTTTGATAACAATTCCGCTCAAGCCAAGGAAAACGCCGCCATTGACCTTGTTCGGGTCCATTTTCTCGCGCAGGCGGTCGAACGCGCCCTTGGCGAAAACGTAGCCAATCTTGGCAAGCAGCGTGCGGCTCATGGCCTGACGCAGCAGCTCCGCCATCTGGCGGGCCGTGCCTTCCGCGGCCTTGAGCGCGATATTTCCGGTGAAACCTTCGGTCACGACCACATCCACCGTACCCTTGCCGATGTCGTTGCCTTCAACAAAACCGGAATAGGCAAGTCCTTCAAGCGGCGTATCGCGCAGAATCTGGCCTGCTTCCTTGATCTCGTCGAGGCCCTTGACCTCTTCCGTGCCGACATTGAGAAGCCCGACGGTCGGCTTGCGCACCTCGAACAGGGCACGCGCCATACCCGCGCCCATGACGGCATAGTCGACGAGCTGGCGCGCATCGGCGCCAATGGTGGCGCCTATATCGAGGACGATGCTTTCACCGCGCAGCGTTGGCCAGATGCCCGCAATCGCCGGACGCTCGACATCCGACATCATACGCAGGCAAAACTTGGACATGGCCATAAGCGCGCCGGTATTGCCGGCGGAGATACATGCCTGGGCGTCGCCGGTCTTTACGGCCTCAATGGCCTGCCACATGGACGATTTGCCACGACCGGCGCGCAGGGCCTGGCTTGGCTTGTCGTCCATGCTGATGGCAACCTCGCTCGCGCGGAACTCCGATGCGGCCTTCAGCTTCGGATAGCGTGCCAGCACCGGCTCCACCTGCGCGGGGAGACCGAAGAATATGAAGCGGATGTCAGGATGACGCTCAAGCGCCTTCGCTGCGCCGGGGATGACCACTTCAGGGCCAAAATCACCGCCCATCGCGTCAATCGAAATTTTGATCACTCTTGATTATTCCTGTGCGACCCTGCTCCTGCTCTGCCTTTTGCAGCAGACAGGTTTTCGGCGAAAATAGTGCTTTTGCGTTTCCACACAACCAAATTCTGACAAACTCACTGTGAATTACGGCTTCTTTTGCCATTCCGAAAGTTTCGCAAATGGCGAAACGGGCTTCTCTTCCCCATCATCGTCCCCGAAAACCTTCGGCTCGCTATCGTCCGGCAAGCCTGGCTTGCGGGGATAGGGATCGATGGCGAGATCGAAGAATTCCTCCGCAATCGCACCGACATCGATCTTGTCGCCGACAAAAACTTCCGGACTGTCCGCGCCTTCCGCATCGAGCAGCATTTCGCCGCTATCATCAAGCTGAATTCGCGCCAGCCGTGAATTTTTCGGCACGAAAATCGTATCGACTTCCTCGGCAATGCTGTTGGTCAGCGGTTCCAGCGTCACGACGCAGGATTGAACGATTTCCGCGTCGATACGGCCACGCACCCGGATACCATCCTTTTTCCAAGGCGTAATCAGAAACTCTGCGGCAAAGGCATTCACGGCCTCAAGCCCATGGTCTGCCGCGAGCGCTGCGCGCTCTTTCTCATCCGTGCCTATTTTCACCGTTACGCCCTTTTGCGGCAGGTGAAGAACCGGAACAGGATAGGTGAGCGCCGGTTTATCAGTCATTCTCATTGGCCTTTTTCAGCATTGTTCGTTGGCGCAAAGTCGCCTTTGGCGCGCATCTTATCCGAAAACTGTTTTACACTTTTCAGGATGCGCTCTTAAGTTTTGTTCCCATGCATGTCTCCCAAAACCGGTTCCCACTTTTCGGAGACATGCTTTAGTCTGCATCCATATAGGAAATGTCGCCTGCCACCAAAGCGTCGTCTGCAATTTTTTGCAGCCGGTCGCGGCACGCCAGCACATATTCAGCCAAATGGTGGGCATGCGGCCAGAATTCGAGATCCGGGCGGATGTTTCGCGTCAGGGCCGCCGCCAGCGCATCGCCATCATTCGCGTCGAGCGCCTCGCCATAAGCCGCGACGCGGCCATAGAACATGCGCGCAAGCTTTTTCATGCGCTTCGGCACGCCCTGGTCGCCGATGCCCAGTTCGCGAAGCGAATGGTCGACATCCTTGAAAAACTCGTCGGCGATTTCCTGCGCGAGATCGGCAAGCGCCCTGTTTTCTCCCCTCATGCGGTGAAGCGCGAGGAAAATATGAAGGGAAAGCATTTCATAACGGCCCAGCGGCGTGTCAGGCACCTGAAATTGTGCATAGAACCGTTTTTGCCGCGCCGCCGCCACGATCACCTCGTAAACGCGAAGCATAATTGCCTCGTTTGCTTTGGATTTGCGGCGGAAAAGTTGGAGAATCATGTCCGTACGACCGTTCCAGTTGCATAAATAAGCAAGGTGGTTTACCGAAGTTCTCCCGACGGCGAAAGTGCCGCGCTGATTTAGAATGTATGGAGAGGTCTTTGTTGCAGCGAATTTTTCCAAGCATGCGCACGCAGCGTGCTCTTCTCGCAGGCACGGCAATTCTCGTCTCAGTGGCGCTTGCGGGGTGCAATACTGCATCCACGCTTAATCCGTCCGAAACTCTGACAGAGGGTTACGTACTCGATCAGAACGCGCTTGATTCGGTCCCTGTCGGCTCCAGCCGCGAGCAGGTGCTTCTGGCGCTCGGCACGCCGTCCACCACCGCGACCTTCGACAATGAAGTGTTCTATTACATTTCGCAGAAGCGTTACCGCGCCGCGCAGTTCATGAAGCCGAAGATCATCGAGCGACAGATCCTCGCCATCTATTTCGACAAGGACGGCAAGGTCGAGCACATCGCCAATTACGGCCTGAAGGACGGCAAGCTGTTCGATTTCGTGTCGCGCACGACGCCGACCGGCGGCAAGGACCAGAGCTTCCTCGGCCAGATCATTCAGGGCGTGTCCAAGGCCCCGACATCCTTGCCGGGCGCCGCAGGCGGCCCCAGCAACTGATCCTGCCGATACCTCCAAAACGAAAAACCCGCCTTCACGGCGGGTTTTCTTTGTTTGAAGCTCAGTCCGTCAGGACATATGCGCCAGCACAGCCAGCAGCAGCAGGGCCACGATGTTGGTGATCTTGATCGCCGGATTGACGGCTGGACCGGCAGTATCCTTGTAGGGATCGCCGACCGTATCGCCCGTCACCGATGCCTTGTGCGCTTCCGAACCTTTCAGGTGCTTCACGCCATCGGCATCGGTAAACCCGTCCTCGAAGCTCTTCTTGGCGTTGTCCCATGCACCGCCACCAGATGTCATGGAAATTGCGACGAACAGGCCATTGATGATGACGCCCAGAAGCGATGCACCAAGGGCTGCAAAGGCCGCAGCCTTGGAGCCTGAAATAAGCAAAACGCCGAAATAGACGACAATCGGCGCCAGCACAGGCAGGAGCGACGGGATGATCATTTCGCGGATTGCCGCCTTCGTCAGAAGATCGACCGCACGGGCATAATCCGGGCGTTCCTTGCCGGTCATGATGCCCGGCTTCTCGCGGAACTGGCGGCGCACCTCCTGAACCACCGCGCCCCCGGCCCGGCCCACGGCGGTCATCGCCATGCCACCGAACAGATAAGGGATAAGGCCGCCAAAGATCAGTCCCGCAACTACATAGGGGTTGGAGAGATCGAAGGAGACAGGCCCCATATCCGCGAAATAGGGATAGGTCTGCCCGTTGGCGGCAAAATAGGCCAGATCGTTGGAATAAGCCGCAAACAGCACCAGCGCACCAAGCCCCGCCGAACCGATGGCGTAGCCCTTGGTGACAGCCTTGGTTGTGTTGCCCACGGCATCCAGTGCATCGGTGGCCTTGCGGACTTCCGGGTCGAGACCGGCCATTTCCGCGATGCCGCCGGCATTGTCGGTAACCGGGCCGAAAGCATCGAGCGCTACGATCATGCCCGCAATGCCGAGCATGGCGGTAACGGCGATAGCGGTCCCGAACAGGCCCGCAAGCTGGTAGGTCGAGATAATGCCGCCAACGATCACGATTGCCGGAAGCGCGGTCGATTCCAGCGAAACCGCCAGCCCCTGGATGACGTTGGTGCCGTGCCCCGTCACAGAGGCCTGCGCGATGGAATTGACCGGGCGCTTGTTGGTGCCGGTATAATATTCCGTAATCACCACGATCAGACCGGTAACGATGAGGCCGATCAGCCCGCAGATGAAGAGATTGGTGCCAGTGATGCTTTTTCCGGCGACCGTTCCGATCTCGCCCCAGCCGATCGTCAGCGTGTTGGCGACGGCAAGCCCGACAATGGAAAGCAGGCCCGTTGCGATCAGCCCCTTGTAGAGCGCGCCCATGATGGAGCCATCGACGCTGAGCTTGACGAAGAAAGTGCCCACGATCGACGTAATCACGCAGGCGCCGCAGATCATCAGCGGATAGAGCATGACGCTTGAAAGAACATCCGATCCGTTGAAGAAGATCGCGCCGAGAACCATGGTGGCAACAACTGTCACCGCATAGGTTTCAAACAGGTCGGCGGCCATGCCTGCGCAATCGCCGACATTATCGCCGACATTGTCCGCAATGGTCGCGGGGTTGCGCGGGTCATCCTCCGGGATACCGGCTTCCACCTTGCCGACGAGATCTCCGCCAACGTCTGCGCCCTTGGTGAAGATGCCGCCGCCAAGACGCGCAAAGATGGAAATAAGCGAAGCGCCGAAGCCGAGCGACACCAGCGCATCGATAACGGTGCGATCAGAGGGCGCGTAACCAAGCCAGACGGTGAGAATGAAATAGTAGACGGAGACGCCGAGCAGCGCGAGCCCGGCCACCAGAAGACCGGTAATGGCCCCGGACTTGAAGGCCAATTCCAGCCCCCCGGCAAGGCTGAGCGATGCCGCCTGCGCAGTGCGCACATTGGCGCGAACCGAAACGTGCATTCCGATGAAGCCGGTGACGCCCGACAGAACTGCACCGATCAAAAAGCCGATTGCCGCACTGATCGACAGCAGATACCAGGCGGCGAGAAAAACCACGACGCCAACGATGGCAATCGTTGAATATTGTCTTGTGAGATAGGCTGAGGCACCCTCGCGGATGGCTTCAGCAATTTCCTGCATGCGCTGCGTCCCCTGATCGGCTGCGAGAACCGAACGGATCGCCCATATGGCGAAAAGAACGGAAAGCACGCCGCAGGCAATGACGAGAACTAAGACTGCCACTCCCATTTGCATAAAGGCCAACTCCCATTGAGCGCATCCCGAAAAATGTGAAACGATTTTCGGAAAATATGCGCGGCCACCCAGACAATTGGAGCGCCGGCCTGCCGCAACAGATCGGAACGCGCTCCATAGCTCGCGCTGGCTGCCGTCTGACCGCGAGCCGCGATGTCGGCAGACACGTGCGCAGGATAGGCCCGAAAACCCCTCCCCGGACCCGACTGAGCGGCATGGAAGTGCCTGAAGCCAATGCAAGATACCGGGCTTCTTCGGTATATTCGCCAGGAAACTTACGCCTTGGATTCAATGAATTGGCGCGATTCCCTGCATTTCAGCATTCTCAATGCCGCGCGACCAACATGCGAAACGGTTTAACAAACGTCAAGTCGTTCTTTGCCAGCGTACAATGAAAGAAGGGCTGCGATTTCTCACAGCCCTTCTTTCAGGATTATCGTCGGCGAAGCCGGATCAGCGCGGCTTCACGCCACGGCTCTCGCCACGAATGACAAACGCCAGACGATCGAGCACGGCATTGACCAGCTTCGGCTCTTCCTCCGTATAGAAGGCCTTGGCGATATCGACATATTCCGACACGATGACTGCCGTCGGCACGTCCTTGCGCGTCTGCAATTCCCATGCACCGGCGCGGAGAATGGCGCGCAGCGTCGAATCGAGACGCGACAGCGGCCAGTCCTCCGTCAGCGCCTGATGGATCATCGGGTCGAGCTTCAGCTGCTCATCCACGACGCCGGCTACGATTGCGCGGAACCATTGCGGATCGGCATCGAGATACTGCGTGCCGTCCACTTCCTTGCCGAGGCGGAAAGCTTCGTATTCGGCCACCACTTCCAGGACGCCCGTCCCGGCCACATCCATCTGATAGAGCGCTTGCACGGCAGCAAGACGGGCGACGCCGCGCTTGTTGGCCATGCGCGGGGCATTGGGAGTCGGGCGGCCTCCGGTAGAAGAACTCATAACGATCAGACTCCGAACTTCTTGCGCAGGTCGATCATGGTCAGTGCGGCGCGGGCAGCAAAACCGCCCTTGTCCTTGTCAGCGCGGCGGGCGCGAACCCATGCCTGCTCTTCGTTCTCGACGGTCAGGATGCCGTTGCCGATGGCGATGCTCTCCTCGACCGAAAGGTCGGTGAGCGCGCGACAGGATTCATTGGCAACGATATCGAAGTGATAGGTTTCACCACGGATGACCGTGCCCAGCGCGACATAGCCATCATATTCCGTGCCGCCATTTTCTTCACCGTCGAGCGCAAAGGAAATCGTCGCCGGAATTTCGAGAGCGCCGGGAACCGTCACGACATCATAGGTCGCCCCTGCCTCATCCAAGGCTGCCTTTGCGCCATCCAGAAGCGCGTCGGCGAGATCATCGTAGAAACGCGCTTCAACAATAAGCAAATGCGGCGCATGCGCCTCGTGCTTGGACATGAGAGACTCCATGACAAATCTTGCGGACCGCAACGATTGCGGTCAACGCTTAAAATCGGGAAATGCTGTTACAGCTTTAGAGTTTTAGGCTCTAAGCCTATTTCTGATATTGCGCAAGCCTTGCTGCGTATCGTGCCAGCTGGTCGATCTCGATATTTACCTTATCGCCCGCTTTCCGCTCGCCCCATGTTGTGACTTCCAGCGAGTGGCGGATCAGGAGCACATCGAACTCGTTTCCATCGACACCATTGACCGTCAGCGACGTACCATCAAGGGCAACCGAACCCTTCTGGGCGATGAACGGTGCCAGTTCTTCCGGCGCGCGCAAGGTGAAACGCACGGCGTCGCCCTCTTCCTTGCGGTCGATGATTTCAGCCTGTCCGTCCACATGGCCGGAAACCAGATGACCGCCCATTTCGTCGCCAAGCTTCAGCGAACGCTCCAGATTGATGTTGCGTCCGTTCTGCCAAGCGGAGATCGTGGTGAGGCGCAGCGCCTCTTCCCATGCCTCCACCTCGAACCAGCGGGCATTGGTGCCTTTTTCCGGCAGCGCCACCACCGTCAGGCAGACCCCGGAACAGGCAATCGACGCGCCCAGTTCAATCGTTTCCGGGTCATAGGCGGTCTCGATACGCAGAAGGACGCCTTCATTCAGCGGCTTGATCCGGTCAACCTTGCCTATATCGGTGATAATGCCTGTAAACATCAAATCTTCCTTACATATTCTGCATAGGCATCGTCGCCATAGCGCGCCTGCCTCAGAATTTTGAATTCGTCTGCGATATGGGTTTCAAGGCCGTCCACGGCAACCCCATGTTCCGAGCCGATTTCAACCGGCGAACGGAAGATGGCAAGCCGGTCCACCAGCCCCTCGTCGAGAAAGCTCTTTGCAACGCCCGCGCCGCCTTCAACGAGAACCGAGGAAATGCCCTGCGCGGCAAGATCGTCCATCAACTCGGGCAATGCGATGCGGCAATCGTCGGCTTCGGTCGCGAGGATGCGGCAACCGGCAGCCGTCAACTCATAACGCCGTTCGGGCGACGCCTCCTCGCCGCAGGCGATCCACAAGGGCTGGGCATCGGTGGTCTGTACGAGTCTTGACGAAAGCGGCAGGCGCAATCCGCCATCGAGCACCACGCGGACCGGCGAACGCTGTCCCAGCCCCCGAAGGCGGCAGTTCAGAACGGGATCATCCGCAAGCGCTGTTTCAATACCGATCAGGATAACATCTGTCTGCGCGCGGAGGATATGGGACTGCGCACGCGCAATCGGTCCCGTTATCGCGACCTGTCCCTCGCCGCGCCTGCCGATCATGCCATCAGCGGAAAGCGCAAGTTTCAGAATCACTTCCGGGCGCTTCTTCGCAGATCGATTCAGATAGCCCGCCAGATCGTCGGCAGCCTGATCGGCGAGAATGCCGGGTACGACCTCTATCCCTGCTTCACGCAGGATGGCGAAGCCCTTTCCGCTGACCCGCTCGTCCGGATCGGTCGCCGCCGCCACGACACGCGCCACCCCTGCCCGCACCAGCGTTTCGGCGCAGGGCGGCGTGCGCCCGTGATGGGCGCATGGCTCCAGCGTCACATAAGCCGTCGCGCCACGCGCGGCGTCTCCCGCCTCCGCCAGCGCCTGCGGTTCCGCATGGGGCCTGCCGCCCAGCGCGGTCACGCCGCGCCCGACGATGACGCCATCCTTGACAATGATCGTGCCGACGGACGGATTGGTGCCGGTCAGCCCCTTGTGACGGCGCGCATAACGGATCGTCGCCTCCATGAAGCGAACATCATCCGAAGTCACGTCCGAATGCGGAAACTTGCTGCCACTCATGCTCAAGCGTCCAGATCGTCCTCGGTTTCAGGAACCGTCAGCTCGTCGATGACATTGTGGAAATCGACGGCCTTGCTGAAATTGCGATAGACTGACGCAAAGCGGATATAGGCGATATCGTCGATGCCTTTCAGCGCATCCATGGCCAGCCGCCCGATCTCGTCGGAGGTGACTTCCGCTTCGCCTGAACTTTCAAGCTGGCGGACAATGCCTGAAATAGCCCGTTCAACCCGGTCATTATCGACATCGCGCTTGCGCAACGCCACCTCGATGGACCGCGTGAGCTTGTCGCGATCGAAAGGAACGCGACGCCCGCTTTTCTTCACGACCATCAGGTCGCGCAACTGCACGCGCTCGAAGGTCGTGAAACGCCCGCCGCAAACCGAGCAGACACGACGCCGGCGGATGACAGCACCGTCTTCCGCCGGGCGGGAATCCTTCACTTGCGTATCTTCAGACTGGCAATAGGGACAACGCATGGAACTCTTTCAATTTCAATATCGGCAGCTTCAAAACTGGCAACCTTAACACTGGCAATGGACCGCTCATATGTGGGGTCACTCCCCTTGAAAACTCAAGAGCGCGCTCTCCGTAGCCGATTCCTGCCGATCATAGCCGATTAGTGGCAATCCACCTACCGGATGGGAGAATGAAAAAAACCCCGCTCAACAGGGTTGAACGGGGTTTTCTCTCGATCATGGAAACCGGCTTATCCCTGATAACCGTACATCGGGAAACGGTCGGTAAGCGCGATGACCTTTTCCTTCACGGCCTGTTCGACAGCGGCATTGCCTTCGTCGGAATTGGCAACCTTCAGGCCGTCGAGAACTTCGGCGATCAGCGAACCGATTTCCTTGAATTCAGCAACGCCGAAACCACGCGTCGTGCCGGCAGGCGTGCCAAGACGAACGCCGGACGTGACGAACGGCTTTTCAGGGTCGAACGGAATGCCGTTCTTGTTGCAGGTGATGTTGGCGCGGCCAAGAGCAGCTTCTGCACGCTTGCCCGTCGCGTTCTTCGGGCGCAGGTCAACCAGCATCAGGTGGTTGTCGGTGCCGCCCGAAACAATGTCGAGGCCGTGGGACTTCAGCTCTTCGGCCAGTGCGCGCGCATTGTCGACGACGTTCTTCGCATAGAGCTTGAACTCCGGCTTCAGTGCTTCCGCGAAGGCGACAGCCTTGCCAGCGATGACGTGCATCAGCGGGCCACCCTGAAGGCCGGGGAAGACAGCCGAATTGATCTTCTTGGCGATGTCGGCATCGTTGGTGAGGATCATGCCGCCACGCGGACCGCGAAGCGACTTGTGCGTCGTCGTGGTGCAGACATGCGCATGCGGGACCGGCGAAGGATGAACGCCACCGGCAACCAGCCCGGCGATATGCGCCATGTCGACCATGAGATAGGCGCCGACTTCGTCGGCAATCTCGCGGAAGCGCTTCCAGTCCCAGATACGCGAATAGGCGGTGCCACCGGCAAGGATGAGCTTCGGCTTGTTTTCGCGTGCAAGGCGGGCAACTTCGTCCATGTCGAGCAGGTGGTCGTCCTTGCGGACGCCGTAGGAAACGACATTGAACCACTTGCCGGACATGTTGACCGGCGAACCATGCGTCAGGTGGCCACCGGAATTCAGGTCGAGGCCCATGAACGTGTCGCCCGGCTGGAGCAGCGCGAGGAACACGGCCTGGTTCATCTGGCTGCCGGAATTCGGCTGAACGTTGGCAAATTCTGCGCCGAAGAGCTTTTTGGCGCGTTCGATGGCCAGTTCTTCCACAACGTCGACATACTGGCAGCCGCCGTAATAGCGCTTGCCCGGATAGCCTTCGGCATATTTGTTGGTAAGGATGGAACCCTGTGCTTCCAGAACAGCGCGCGAAACGATGTTTTCCGAGGCGATCAGCTCGATTTCATGACGCTGACGACCGAGTTCGTTGCGAATTGCACCGAAAATCTCGGAATCGATGTCCTCGAGGCTTGCATTGAAGAAAACGTCGGAAGACGCGTTCTTGGCGGCGGCGTTGGCTTGAGACATGTTTCACACCCTCCGGGTTAGCCGGTAAAAGCTATATGGATGAGGCGCATTATCACACTTGAGCGCACAAGGCCAATGGCCGCAAAGCGAAAAGCTTATTCCAAAATGCGGCAAACCGATTTGATAATTGAGCCAAGACGAAAAAGCCGCCCGGAACGGGTCCGGACGGCTTGAAACGCGCAGTCGAGATGAGAATCAGGTGTCGGTGCCAAGCGCGAGGGCCGTTGCACCGTCCATCTTGTAAATGTCGTCGCGGAACTGCACCACGCCGTCGCCGGTGGACCATGCGGAAATGTAGACGAAGTGCAGCGGAACCGGATCGGCAACCTGGATCGGCGTGTTCGTACCCGACTTGATCGTATTTTCGATGGTCTGGCGATCCCAACCGGCCGTGTTCTTCAACAGCCATACGTCGAGATCGCGGACATTCTGGACGCGGACGCAGCCGGAAGAGTCGAAGCGCATGAGCTTGTTGAAATAGCTCTTCTGCGGCGTGTCGTGCATATAGACCTGATGCTGATTGTGGAAGTTGATCTTGGTCGAGGACATGGCGTTGATCTTGCCCGGGTCCTGACGGAACATCAGCTTCACTGCATCATCCGTGTTCCAGTCCACGGTTTCAGGCGCAACTTCCTGACCGGACTGGTCGTAGAGACGGATTTTGTTCTTCGCCAGATATTGCGGATCCTTCCGCATCAGCGGAATGATGTCCTTCTGGATGATCGACTTGGGCGCGGTCCAGTAAGGATTGAGAATGACTTCGTGAATCTTTGAGTTCAGGATCGGCGTCTGGCGATCGATCTTGCCGACAACCGCCGTATGACGCTGCACGACGCTGCCGCCTTCAACGGCTTCGATGCGCGCGGCCGGAATGTTGACCATCACGAAACGCTGTTCCTGCATGCCCTGATCGGCCAGTGGCGAAAGCCGCTGGAGATTGGTCTGGAGCTGTCCGAGGCGCGTATTCGCGTCCACGTTCATCGCGGCATAGGTGAACTGCCCCATGACGCCATCGGCAGGCAGGCCGTGACGGGACTGGAAGCGCTTGACGGCAGCATCGACATAGGTGTCGAACGAGCTGGAAAGACCGGCTTCCTGCGGCAGGTCGCCGGAAATCATGAGACGCTTGCGCAGCGCCTGCACGGCGGGATCGGTCACGCCGATCTGGAGCTTTGCATTGCCCGGCACGCTCGGCCAGCCGCCGCGACCGGCAATGTCGGTATACTGCGCGATGGCAGTCTGGAGATTGCCGACCGTCTGGGGGCTCAGAACCGGCTGGTTGGTCGCGACGCGTTGTCCGCCCGTTGCACGGGCATCGAACTGGTCGTCCCAGTTGCCGCGCCGCGGCGCTGCGATAACATCAGTCAGAACCTGCTGGGCATAGGCCGAGGAAACCATGGCGGAGGCTGCCACGGAAAGGCCGGCGGTTGCCGCGCCGCGCAGGAAACTGCGGCGATCTACTTTGAAAGCATCGGCTGGTCTGTCGGTCTTGGTCATCTTGCGTAGTCCCAAAAGGCTAACCGCTCGCGCGGGATCTTCCCAGAGAATATCAGCAATAGTTCAGCAAGGCGATATCCGGACAGAAAGCGATGCGACGATGCCCGCTTATCCGAAATTCGACTTTCGAGCCCATTCCTGAATGAAGGAGGCACAATATTGCCCGTGCCATTGTAAAACGCTTATGTCGTTTTTTATGGCTTAATCATGTCGCATGGCCGGAATTTCAAGCCACGCGCCTTACGATTGAGAGCTTCACAGCGCCTTATTCTTCTCAATGGCAGCCTGTTGTGACAGTTCTGCAACAAACCATCAGTCAGCCAGAGGCGGCGAGCCGAGATCAGAGGCGGTATGCGATGCTGTCGTTCCAGAAGCGGTCGAGACGCTGCAGCGACTTGTTCATCGCCATGAATTCATCGACCTGAATACCGCCAATCTGCTCGATGGAAGAGATATGGCGTTCGTAGAGCGCGGCCACCTGATCGGCGATGGCATTGCCCTTGTCCGTCAGGCTGACGCGCACCGAACGGCGGTCGACACGCGAGCGCTGATGATGGATGAAGCCCATCTCGACCAGCTTCTTCAGATTGTACGAAACGTTGGAGCCGAGATAGTAACCGCGCGAGCGCAGTTCGCCTGCCGTCAGTTCCGAATTGCCGATGTTGAAAAGCAGAAGCGCCTGCGTCGCATTGATGTCGCTCTGGCCGTTGCGGTCGAACTCGTCCTTGACGACGTCGAGCAGGCGGCGATGCAGGCGCTCGACCAGCTGGAGGGCTTCCAGATAGAGCGAGCGAAGTGCGGTTTCCGGTGTCGTGAGCGGAACGGACAACTCCGTCTTGCGCTGTGCGTTGATCATTTCTTTTGCCTCTCTGCCGGAGCCGCATTCCATGAAACCATGATGCAGCTCTCTGTCCTGTTTTACGCGGTGTATTGTTTCTCACCGTCTTGAGAGCAATTTAGGGGAGATGCATAAAATTCGACTTAAAAGTCAGCCTTAACAGTAACTTACCGGCAAAATTGGCCATTCAGGCTTAATGTTTGCTTACTCCGCGGCGACCTTGAGCCTGCTCCGCAATGCGCTGTTTTGGCGTAAAATGCCGGTTTTCCGGGCCTTGGAAAGCGCGTCACATTAAACTTTCGTCATTTGAGAAGTATGTGGACAGGAGCTAGTTACCGGCTATCAACATTCCATTGGAGGGACCATGACGCTTCGTTTCGCACAGTATTTTGTGGTCGGCGGACTGTTAAGCTTTACCGGCTTCACGAATTTCGCTCATGCCGAACCCGTTTCCGCCGCTCCGCAAATGACCATGTACAAGGACCCTTATTGCGGCTGCTGCGACGGCTGGGCCGAACATATGAAAGCCGCCGGGTTCAATGTGACCGTGAAGGTCGAGGAAGCGATGGACAGCGTAAAGGCAAAACATGGTGTCGCCGCCAATCTTGCCTCGTGCCACACGGCGGTCGTCGATGGATATGTCATTGAGGGGCATGTTCCGGCTGGCGCGGTCAAGCGGCTTCTGGCGGAACGTCCGCAGGCAACGGGGCTGACCGCCCCCGGAATGCCCATGGGCTCGCCCGGCATGGATATGCCGGGCAGCAAGGCCCAAACCTATGATGTGCTGCTTTTCAAAGGCCAGATGACGAAGCCCTTCGCCCGCTATGAAGGAACGCAGCCGCTATAGAATCTATATCGGCAGGCTCGCGCGGGCCTGCCGTTTCTTCTCAAAGAAGAGCAGAATGCGAAATGCGATAAATATGACGATGCAGGCCGCGTTGAACCCGACCGTGAGCGGCTTGTACTCGAAATGTCGCGAAAAAACGGAATAGATGGCGATTTCGCCGAGTGCTGCCACGAACCATAGCACAGGCCCCCAGGGCGCCCGCATCCATAGTCCCGTTGCCGCGACCGGCATCAGAACAGCCAGAGCGACGACCGCCGTCTGCCAGGTCCATGGCATCAGGTCGAACCGCCACAGAAGCCCGGGATGAATACCGATCAGCCTGACCCAGTAGAACACACCGCTGGCCAGCGCCACGAGCGCGAGTATCCGGATGAACCATGTGAAGGCCCATTCGGTTCCGCTGGGCTGGATATGCTGGCGCAGCTCGTTCATATGCATCAGGAGATCCTCACAAGGTCAGTTCCCCGTCGCCGAGATTTGCAAAATAGGCGTTGACCTGTTCGGGCTTCACGTCATCGAGCGTTGCAGGCTTCCATGTCGGCGCGCCGTCCTTGTCGATAAGCAATGCGCGAACGCCCTCATAGAAATCATGCCCTTCCAGCATGCGGTTGGCGATGCGGTATTCCATGCGCATGCAATCGTCGAGATCGAGCGCGCGCCCATCGGCAATCTGGCGGAAAGTGACAGCGACACTGGTCGGGGAGCGCGTGGCGATCACCTTCACAATGTCCATTGCGGCCTTGTTGCCGGCTTCCGCTTCTTTTTCCAGCGCGGCCATGCAGTCGGCAAGCGTTGCGCCCGAAAAACACTCCGCAATGATCTGGCGGGTTTCGACGGAGGTTTCAAAATCGGGGTACTGGCTGCGCGTCAGCGCCGCGTCGATGTCGGCGGTAGCGATGATGTCTTCGCGCAGGTCATGCAGATCGCTTGCGGCGACCGCATGGGTTGCGATCCCGCTCTGCAGGCAGTCGCCCCAGCGGATGCGGTTGCCGGTGAGCGCCAGATAATACCCGAAATTATCATGCAGATGCGGGAGAAATGCGCTACCCCCTACATCGGGGAAGAAGCCAATGCCGGTTTCCGGCATGGCAAACATGGTGTTTTCCGTCACGATGCGATGCGAACCATGAACGGAGATGCCCGCGCCGCCGCCCATGACGATGCCGTTGATCAGGGAGATATAAGGTTTTGGAAAACGGCCAATGCGCGCATTGAGCCGATATTCGTCGCGGAAGAATTCGTAAGCTGGTGTTCCGGCCTGACCGGACTTGTAGGCAGCGACCACATCGCCGCCGGCACAGAAGGCCCGCCCCTCGCCTTCGAGAATGACGCATGCCACTTCAGGGTCGTCTTCCCAGGACTGCAATGCGCGGTCGAGCGCCAGAATCATCTTATGCGTGAGCGCATTGAGGGCTTCGGTCCGCGTAAGCTTCACAAGCCCCGCTTTTCCCTTGCGTTCAAAGCTGATTTCGCTGCCACCGCCGAAGTCAATCTGCATATCGTGTCTCCCGTTCCTGTAAATGGGTAGAAAGTGAGACGCCCCGCGTCAATCCTGCACAGGTCAATGTTCTTGGTTTCGGCACTTTTCCCATGATAAACGAAGCGCATCCGATACTAGTGGATTGAATTTGACGTTTGATATCCGTCCGATATTAATCCCGTTTCAAACGTCAAATTCGAAAATCCACTAGATCCATAAAGTTACCGGTGGTCTTTTTGACCAGCCCTGCGATTTCATGTTCCAGGGCCTCCATTCTCGGGAATAGCCTCATGACCGATCGCCAGTCCAAATATCTGCCCGCCAATATCAGCCAGCATGTCGATGACGTCACCGGCAGCAGACGCCTGCGCCGCATGCGCAAGGCCGACTGGTCGCGCAGGCTCGTGCAGGAAACCCGGCTGACGGTCGATGATCTTATCCTGCCGTTCTTCCTGACCTATGGCACCGGCGTTGCCGAGCCCGTGGAAGCCATGCCCGGCGTCGAGCGCTATTCGGTCGACATGGCAGTGCGCATGGCGGAGAAAGCCGCCAAGCTCGGCATCCCCGCCATCGCGCCCTTCCCGCGCGAGAAGCTGGAAGTGAAGACCGAGGACGGCGCTTTCGTCGCAAGCCCGGACAATCTGATCAATCGCGCCGTGCGCGCAATCAAGAAGGAAGTGCCGGAAATCGGCATTATCACCGATGCGGCGCTCGACCCGTTCACCACGCATGGCCATGACGGCATCCTGCGCAACGGCGAAATCATCAACGACGAATCGGTCGCCATGGTGGTTCGGGGCGCGCTTTCGCAAGCCGAAGCCGGTGCCGACATCATCGCACCTTCCGACATGATGGACGGTCGCGTCGGCGCCGTGCGCCAAGCGCTGGACGAACATGGCTTCTGCCACATTCCCATCATGTCCTATGCAACCAAGTTCGCTTCCGCCTTTTACGGTCCATATCGCGACGCCATCGGCACGCAGGGCCTGCTGAAAGGCGATAAGAAGACCTATTATCTCGATCCGGCCAATCCGGAAGAAGCCGTGCGCGAAGCCGAGCAGGACATTGCCGAAGGCGCGGACATGCTGATGGTCAAGCCGGGCCTGCCCTATCTCGACATCATCCATCGCCTGAAGAGCGAATTCCGCCTTCCCACCTATGCCTATCAGGTGTCGGGCGAGTATGCGATGATCAAGGCCGCCGGGATCAACGGCTGGATCGACGAAGAAAAGGTGATGATGGAAAGCCTGCTCGCCTTCAAGCGCGCCGGCTGTGATGGAATTCTCACCTATTTCGCAATCGAAGCAGCTCAAAAGCTTAAACAGCAAGGCTGACCGGCAAGGCACCCTTTCGGGAAATCATCACATTTCCTTGAATCCGCCGGTTTTGGTTCCCATGTTGATGACTGTTCCGCCGAGGTGGCGGGGCAGCGCCGGTTGTCAAATCCCCCCGGGCGCTTCTTTTGAAACGACTGGAAGGAAAAATGTCCGACCATATCCTGCACGGCGAAGTCATGGGCCCGCGTTATGAAAGCCGCGCATTTTTTGAAGGCGTGCGCACGCGCCGCATTATGGCTTTTCTCATCGATTACCTGATTGTTTTCCTGCTCTGCATCCCGGCAGCAATCGTCATCGCAATCCTGGGCATAATCACGCTCAGCCTCGGCTGGATGCTCTACGGCATCATGTTCCCGATGGTGGCGCTGTTTTATGTCGCGCGGACCCTGGGCGGGCCGCAGCAGGCCACCAAGGGCATGCAGATGATGAATATCAAGCTCGTCCGGCTTGAAGGCGGCACGGTCGATCCCATGCTCGCAATCGTCCATACGGTCCTGTTTTGGGGTCTGAATGTCGTCCTGACGCCGCTGATCCTGCTTGCAACGCTGGTTCTCGACCGCAAGCGCACCGTGCACGATCTTCTGCTCGGCACGGCTGTCATTCGTTCTGATCGATAAACGACAGAGCATTTCCTGATTCTTCATGAAACACCGGAAATGCTCTGCTTTTTTATCGGCCATCCTGGCGCGAAAACCGGCTCCCACTTTTCGGGGTGCGCTTCAGATCAAAAAAATTCAGAGCCGGCTGCGCAAAATGCCTATTGACGTTTTGTGCGGTCGGCTCAATCCTTACAAAAAGTATCGTGATGGTTTCGGTATTGCCATTTCGTGGATATTGAATGACCCATCAACCGCAACAGTCTCCGCAGTTCTTTCTGACAGCTCCGTCTCCCTGCCCGTATCTCGAAGGCCAGATGGAGCGAAAAGTCTTTACGCATCTGGTCGGCGACAAGGCGAACGAAATCAACGATCTCCTGACGCAGGGCGGTTTCCGCCGATCCCAGAACATAGCCTATCGTCCGGCCTGCGAATTGTGCCGGGCCTGCATATCCGTTCGCATCCTTGCCGGAGAGTTCAAGATGACGCGCAACATGCGGCGCGTCTGGACGCAGAATAACGATCTGATCGGACGCGTGCACAAGGCCCAGCCCAGCACCGAGCAATATGCGCTTTTCCGCGATTATCTCGATGCGCGCCATCGCTCGGGCGGCATGTCGGACATGACGGTTCTCGATTATGCGATGATGATCGAGGATACGCATGTGAACACGCAGATCATCGAATATCGCAAGCGCGGCCCGGAAAGCTTCATCAGCGCCAAGGGCGATGGAGAGCTGGTCGCGGTAGCACTTACCGACGTGATGGCCGATGGTCTGTCGATGGTCTATTCGTTCTTCTCACCGCATATGCATGATCGGTCGCTTGGCACCTATATGATCCTCGATCATATCCAGCGCGCGCATGCCGCCGGTCTGCCGCATGTCTATCTCGGCTATTGGGTCGAGGGATCACGCAAGATGCAGTATAAAATCCGCTTCACACCGCAGGAGCACCTTGGCCCCCGCGGCTGGCAGCGGTTCGAGGGCTAGCCTACCAGCGGTTTTTCCATGGGATATGAGAGCTCTCCGCCGCGCCTTATCTCCGCTTCGCCTACCGCTACATACCCTCGTCCGGCATAAAAACGGCGCGCTGTTTCGGTACTGACAAGACGCGCAACAGCCACCTTTCGAAATAAAAGATATTCCTCGAGTTTTGAAATGAGCGCCTTGCTGACACCATGAAAGCGAAATTCCGGCGCAACATAATTCAGCAGGATCTCTCCCTCATCCGTCGCCAGCCCCACACCGGCTATGGCATTCCCTATTTCAGCAACGAGCATCAGTTGAGATGGAGCTTCAATCCACTTGAACACGTTTTCAGGCGTCTTGTTGGCTAGCCACGGCGCGAGGATATCATCGCGATTATGGTGATCTGCCTCGCACAGTTCACTGATCGAACGCCTTAAAATCTCGCAATGAGTACAGCGTCATTGAGTAAGGCCGGACGAACCTGCATGATTTTCTCCTTACAACACGACCCGCTGGGTCGTGTTGTAAGTAAAGCCGCAATCAGCTCGAAAATCGATCACAACTTGTAGGCTCTCGAGCAGCCTCCAACTGCAAGTTTAAAACTTGCCTGAACGCGGGAAGCCCTTTGGCACCAGACGGCCCGCAGAGGCGCGCGCGCCGATCCATTCCACAAGCTCTTCCTTGCTGCGATTGAACGTGCGCTCTGCCGAATCCTGCCAGGAAAGTCCTTCGGCAATTGCAAAGGTGCGGACGTCGGACACACCGCCATCCTTGTATTTTTGCAGGCGCACGCCCTTGCCGCGGGTCATTTCCGGAATGTCGGAAAGCGGGAAGACCACCATCTTGCGGTTCTCGCCGACCACTGCGATATGATCGCCGGAAACACGCTGGCAAAGCTTCGCCTCGTCCGGCGCCTTCACGTTCATCACCTGCTTGCCCTTGCGGGTATTGGCCACAGCCTCGCTTTCGGGAACGATAAAACCGTTACCCTCGTGGCTGACGAGAAGCAGTTTCGCCGCCGGATCGTGCACGAAGGCTGTCAGAATGTCCTGATCGTTTTCCATATCGACAAGGATGCGGATCGGCTCTCCATGTCCGCGACCGCCCGGAAGCGTATTCGCGCCGATGGTGAAGAACTTGCCGCCTGTCGTGAAGAACAGGAGCTTGTCGGTCGTCTCGGCATGGAAAGCGAGCTTGAGCTTGTCGCCCTCCTTGAAGGCGAGCGTCGAGAAATCGGCCAGATGCCCCTTCATCGCCCGCAGCCAGCCCTTTTCGGATACAACGATCGTGACCGGCTCGCGCTCGATCATTGCCTGATGGATATCTTCCAGATCGTGGGTTGGCGCGTCGGCGAAGGTCGTGCGGCGCGCACCAAGTTCGGTCTTCGGGCCGAACTTTTCGCGTACCGACTTGATTTCGGCGCTGATCTTCTTCCATTGGCGCGTGCCGGAGGCGAGCAGCCCTTCAAGGTCCGTCTTCTCCACCGTGAGGTCATCGAACTCCTTGCGGATTTCGAATTCCTCAAGCTTGCGCAACGAACGCAGGCGCATGTTGAGGATCGACTCGGCCTGAACGTCGGTCAGTTCAAAGGTGCGCATCAGGTCCTGTTTCGGCTCATCCTCCTCACGGATGATGCGGATCACCTCATCAAGGTTGAGATAGGCGATCAGCAGGCCGCCGAGAATTTCCAGGCGCCGTTCTATTTCCGCCAGCCGGAATTGCGAACGGCGGACGAGCACTTCCTTGCGATGGTCGAGCCACTCGCGCAGGACGGCTCCCAGCGACAGGACATTCGGCACCTTGCCGTGCGACAGCACGTTCATGTTGAGCGAAACGCGGCTTTCCAGCTCGGTCAGCTTGAACAGCGATTCCATCAACAGTTCGGGATCGACCGTCCGGTTCTTCGGCTCCAGAACGATGCGAATGTCTTCCGCCGACTCGTCGCGAACATCGTCAAGCAATGGAAGCTTCTTTGCCAGAAGCAGTTCGGCGATCTTTTCGATGAGGCGCGACTTCTGCACCTGATAGGGAATTTCGGTGATGACGATCACCCAGGTGCCGCGATTGCCCTCTTCCTTTTCCCAACGCGCGCGGACACGAAACGCGCCGCGGCCCGTGCGATAGGCATCGAGGATATTGCCGTGCTCTTCGACAAGAATGCCGCCGGTCGGGAAATCCGGGCCTCGCACCTTGCATTTCAGCAGAGCTGCCGGATCGGTCTCGGCTTCGCGCTTCAGTTCTTCCCATTGTTCGGGCGAGGTAACAAGTTCCTCCACCGGCGCTTCGGGATGATTGATCAGATAGAGCGCCGACGAGCAAAGCTCCGCCACATTGTGCGGCGGAATGTTGGTCGCCATGCCGACCGCGATACCGGCGGAGCCGTTGGCGAGCAGGTTCGGGAAAGCGCCGGGAAGGACGATGGGTTCCTCGTCTTCCTCATTATAGGTCGGACGGAAATCGATGGCGTTTTCGTTGATGCCTTCGAGCAGCAGCGTCGCGACTTCCGTCATACGCGCTTCTGTGTAACGCATGGCGGCAGCATTATCGCCGTCGATATTGCCGAAATTGCCCTGCCCGTCCACCAGCGGATAACGCACCGCGAAATCCTGCGCCAGACGCACCAGCGCATCATAAATCGATGCGTCGCCATGCGGATGGAACTTACCCATCACGTCGCCGACGATACGGGCGCATTTCGCATAGGCCTGATCGGGATTGAGGCGCAGCAGGCGCATGGCATGCATGATGCGGCGATGCACGGGCTTCAGGCCGTCGCGCACGTCCGGCAGCGCGCGATGCATGATCGTCGACAGCGCATAAGCGAGGTAACGTTCCTCGAGAGCCGATTTGAGATCGACCCGCTCGATGTGTTCTTCGCCGTCGTCCGGCGGAATCAGACTTTTTCCCATGTCTCTTCGTACCAACTGCGCGATTCGCCAGCAAGAGTTCAGGAGAACCAATCCAGTACATTAGTGTGCAATAGTCGCAATCCTGCCGCCATTTGCGTCCTATAGAGCTATCAGGGTGAATTTCCCCCGCTGCAATCGCAGGCTGAGGAAATCATGTTGTTATTGCGAGTGATTTCCGCCTATGAATGCCGCGCTACATCAGAGCGCCGATCCGATTGGAACAGATCGGCGCTCTGATCCTTTGTTTTGATGCGCATCTCATCCGAAAGCCGTTTCACGCTTTTCGGGATGCGCTCTAAAGATCAGGCAGGAGCTTCGAATGCAGGTTTTCGTCAATATCAGGCCAGCGGCACGTGTTCTGGCTGCCGGAACAGCGCTTTCGCTGGTATTCGGCAGTGCTGCCATGGCCGCAGACGCCAATGCAGTCGCCGAGCGCATCAAGGCGCTCTATGCCAAACAGGGTGGCGAACTGAGCTTCGCCAATGTCCAGGCGAGCGGCTCCGACATCGTGCTTCAGGGCACCAAGATCAAGCTGCCGACCATCGGCGAAAAGGAAACCGCCATCGGTGACGTGACGCTGCAGAACGTTCAGGATGCACCGGACGGCGGCTACAGCATCGAGCAGGTCACCGTGCCCGACCTGGCGCTTGCCGGTGAGACCGACAAGAACGACAAGGCCGAAATGAAGGGCCTTGCCCTGCAGAACGTGCACATTCCGTCGGAAAAGGCCAAGGGCCCGCTCGACAGCGTCGTCATGTATGACAAGCTGAAGGTCGATGAAATCCTGTTCGGCACGCCGGGCAAAGACGGCGCCACGGTGAAGGGCTTCGACCTGTCGCTCGACACCACCAACAAGGCCGAGAAGATCGGCTATGTCTGGACCATCGCCAATATCGACGCGACATTTGAAAAGGGCGGCAAGAACCCGCTGGCGCCGCTCGACATGAACACGTTCAACGGCTCGCTGACCTCGAAGGGCAGCTGGTCGCCGACTTCCGGCGACACGTCGCTGGACCAGCTGGAGCTTGAGGCGAAGGAACTCGGCAAGATCAACATCACCGGCAGCCTCGGCGGGTATGATCTGGCATTCCTCGAAGCCGTCCAGAAGACGCAGGAAAACATGAGCAAGGCCGATGCGGACAAGGACGCCGCCGGTCTCGCCATTCTTGGTCTGGCGGAACAGCTCAACCTAAAGAACCTGTCGATCCGCTTCGATAACGATACCCTGACCCAGAAGGTCCTGGATTATTATGCGAAGCAGCAGGGCGCGGACGGCAAGCAGCTCGGCGAGCAGATGAAGATGATGGTTCCGCTGATGGCGACACAGCTCAAGAACCCGGAATTCGCCCAGCAGCTCAAGGTCGCGGCCGACAAGTATTTCACCGATCCGAAGTCGCTGACCATCAGCGCATCGCCGGATCAGCCGGTGACCTTCGCGTCCATCGTTGCGACCGCATCGCTGGATCCGACCAAGATCATCCAGCTTCTGAAAATCAGCGTCGACGCCAACAACTAGAGCATTTCCAGCAATAGCGCGAAGCGGTTTTGCGCTGAATAATGCGGCAAAACAAATACTTGGAGCGATTCCGACCATCCCGTTTCAATCGGAAGCGCCCCAGAATGAAAAAAGCCCGGTGCATTTCCACCGGGCTTTTCTCTCAGTTGATAAAAAACCCGGCTCAAGGCCGGGTTTTTCTTTCTGTAAAACCGCTCAGCTCTTCTGTACCGGAGCCAGCCGGATATGCAGGTCGCGCAGCTGCGCGGGCGTCACATCCGAAGGCGCGTTCATCAGGAGATCGAGCGCCTGCTGGTTCATCGGGAACAGCGAGATTTCGCGCAGGTTCTTCGCGCCGACCAGAAGCATGATGACACGGTCGATGCCGGCGGCCATGCCGCCATGCGGAGGCGCGCCGTACTGGAATGCGCGATAGAGACCGCCGAAGCGCTCTTCCACGTCCTGCTGGCTGAGGCCGACCTTCTCGAATGCCTTGACCATGACGTCCGGCAGCTGGTTACGGATCGAGCCGGAAGCAATTTCAAAGCCGTTGCAGACGAGATCGTACTGGTAAGCCTTGATCGCCAGCGGGTCCTGGTTTTCCAGCGCGTCCATACCGCCCTGCGGCATGGAGAACGGGTTGTGCGCGAAGTCGAGCTTCTTGTTGTCCTCGTCCCATTCGTAGAACGGGAAGTCGATGATCCATGCCAGTTCGAAACGGTCACGATCGACGAGGTTCAGTTCTTCACCGGCGCGCGTGCGGGCGTCGCCCGCGAACTTGTAGAACTTGGACGGCAGGCCAGCCACGAAGAAGCAGGCGTCGCCATCGCCGAGGCCGAGCTGGTTGCGCAGCGCTTCGGTGCGTTCTTCGCCGATGTTCTTGGCAATCGGGCCGGCGCCTTCAAGCTTGTCGCCTTCCTTGCGCCAGAAGATATAGCCGAGGCCCGGCTGGCCCTCACCCTGCGCCCAGGAATTCATGCGGTCGCAGAATGCGCGGCTTCCGCCGGTCTTGGCCGGGATTGCCCAGACTTCGACCTTCGGATCGTTGGCGATCATGTTGGCGAAGACCTTGAAGCCCGACCCTGCAAAATGTTCGGTCACGGCCTGCATTTCAATCGGGTTGCGCAGGTCCGGCTTGTCCGAACCATAGGTGCGGATCGCATCGTCATAGGCGATGCGGCGGAATTTCTGCGTCACCGGCTTGCCTTCGGCAAATTCTTCGAAGATGCCGCGCATGACGGGCTCCATCGTTTCCCAGACTTCTTCCTGGGTCACGAAGCTCATTTCGAGGTCGAGCTGGTAGAACTCGCCCGGCAGGCGGTCGGCACGCGGGTCTTCGTCGCGGAAGCAGGGCGCAATCTGGAAGTAGCGGTCGAAACCAGCAACCATCAGAAGCTGCTTGTACTGCTGCGGCGCCTGCGGCAGCGCGTAGAACTTGCCCGGATGAATACGGCTCGGCACGAGGAAGTCGCGCGCGCCTTCCGGCGAGGAAGCCGTCAGGATCGGCGTGGTGAACTCGTTGAAACCGATCTCGGTCATGCGGCGGCGCATCGCGGCAATGATCTTCGTGCGGCTCATGATGTTCTTGTGCAGCGTTTCGCGGCGCAGGTCGAGGAAGCGGTACTTCAGGCGAATGTCTTCCGGATAGTCCGGTTCGCCGAAGACCGGCAGCGGCAGTTCCTTGGCAGCCGCCAGCACTTCGATTTCCGTTGCGAAGATTTCGACTTCGCCGGTCGGCAGGTTGGCGTTGACCGCATCGTCTGCGCGGGCCTTCACTTCACCATCGACACGGATAACCCATTCGCCGCGAACGGTTTCGGCAACCTTGAAGGCGGGCGAATCGGGATCGGCCACGATCTGGGTAATGCCGTAATGATCGCGAAGATCGATGAAGAGAATGCCGCCATGGTCACGGACGCGGTGAACCCAGCCGGAAAGGCGAACGTTGGAACCAACGTCCGTCTTGCGAAGGGCTGCGCAGGTATGGCTGCGGTAACGGTGCATGATTTCTGCCTTTTGGTAAGATAAATCAGTGCAGGCAAAGCGCTGCAAATTCTGGCGGAAAAGCGCATTTTGACCAGGTTTTGTCAAGTCTGCACTCTCTGCAAGCGTCGAGGTTCGGGCGCCTTGACGCAAAGTATCGACAAAAAACACTATTTGCACTTGTTATACGGCGCGTTTTGCGCATTCTTTCGCGACAAGCGGCCGCGCTTTCTCTAAAAGGTAACCATGCATCTTATTACGACGACAGAGGCCCTCGAAGAGGCCGTATCCGCCCTTGCCAAATCCGATTTCGTCACAGTCGATACGGAGTTCATCCGCGAAACGACGTTCTGGCCGGAATTGTGCCTTATCCAGATGGCCTCGCCCAACCACACGGCGCTCGTGGACGCTCTCGCGCCGGGACTGGACCTCGCACCCTTCTTCAGCCTGATGGCCGACGAAAAGGTGGTCAAGGTTTTCCACGCCGCGCGGCAGGACATCGAAATCGTCTTCCACCTCGGCGACCTGATCCCCTCTCCCGTCTTCGACAGTCAGGTGGCAGCAATGGTCTGCGGGTTTGGCGACGCCATTTCCTACGACCAGCTCGTCCAGAAGGTTACGGGCAAGCACATCGACAAGTCATCGCGGTTTACCGACTGGCGGCGCCGCCCCCTTTCCGAAAAGCAGCTCGACTACGCGCTGGCGGACGTGACCTATCTGCGCGACATCTATCTCTATCTGAAGCAGGAACTTGAGAAAGAGGGTCGCAGCGAGTGGGTGAACGAGGAAATGGCGGTGCTCACTTCCCGCGAAACCTACGACCTTCATCCCGACGACGCATGGCGGCGGGTGAAGGCGCGCGTTCGCAAGCCAATCGAGCAGGCGATCGTGCAGGCCGTTGCCGCCTGGCGCGAGCGCGAAGCCCGCGAACGCAATGTGCCGCGCGGACGCATCATCAAGGACGACACGATTGCCGAGATCGCCCAGCAGCAACCGCGCGACGCGGAAGCGCTTGGACGTCTTCGTTCCATCCCCAAGGGCTGGGAGCGTTCCGCTCAGGCTGCCGGTCTGGTCGCTGCGATCCAGTCGGCGCTTGAAATCCCCAAGGAAGACCTGCCGAAATTGCCAAAGCAGTCGCATTCGCCGGAAGGCAGCGCAGCGGCAGCCGATATCCTCAAGGTCCTGCTCAAGCTTGTGACAGAGGAACACGGCGTCGCGGCAAAGATCGTGGCGAGTTCCGACGACATCGACAAGATCGCCGCGGAAGGCGACAATGCAAACGTGCCTGCCCTGCATGGCTGGCGCCGCGAGGTTTTCGGTCAGAAAGCTCTCGATCTCATCGACGGCAAGATCGGCATCAAGTTCGAGAACCGGCGGATAAGGGCGGTGGAGTTAGGGCAATAAGGCAGTAAGGCAGTAAGGCAGTATGTGAATGCTCGCGCTGAACATACTGCCTTCCTGCCCTACTCGCTTACTGCCTTATTCCCTTGTCCCCTCAATCGCGCCGTCGCCGACCGCGAAATAGATGTTCTTGCCCGTCAGTTTCGCCAGTTGCTGCAACCGGCCTTCGGGGCGGTCTGAAATCAGATCGGCGAGATCGCCGGGGACGACCAGCGCAATCCCGTTTTCTTCCTCGCGCCAGAAAAGACGCGGGATGACGCCCGGCATCGAAGCCGACAGAAGGTAGACCACGCGCAGAAGCGCCCCGAGCAGTTTGGCCCGTTCGCGCAGACGCGGTGTGGCGAGCTGCATGATCTCCGGTGCGATTTCGTCCTCGATCAGCCCTTCGTGACGATAGTAATTGGCAAGCGCCATGAAGGAACGTCCTTTATGGTCGATGCCGCCGAACGAGCCATGGGCGATGATGTTCAGCGCCTGCGAGCCGCGATAATCGGGATGCGCGCGCCAGCTTATGTCGGCCACGAGACAGGCGGCCTGCCTGTAGCGCGCCTCGTCATCGGTTTCGTCAAAACCGAGTACCGGCAGGGACAATGTCGTCCACGTCGCCAGCTCACGGGCATGGCGCGGAGAGCGCGAGCGCAGAATGGAAAACTCTTCCGCCGAGGCCAGGAGCGGATCGAGAAGCTGCTCGTTCTTGGGCAATAGCGAATAAAGATAGCCTTCGCGCACGCCGAGCGCCGAGAAAACGATCTTGGAAGGCTTCATCAGGCGGATCGTCTCAAGCAGCACCGTCGCGCCGTAGGACAAGAGCTGGCGGCGGTTCTTCGAAACTGCCTCGATGCCGCGCATCGTGTCGAGATTGCCCTTGGCGACGCGCTTCAGGAAGCTTTGTGCCTCCACCGGGTTCATCTCGTAGCCGTGCATGACGTGCAGCGGATAATTCTTCGCCGTCATATGCAGCTTGGCAAGGTTACGCCACGTGCCGCCTACGGCATAGAAAACCTGTCCCTGATGAGCTTTCAGAAGCGTCGCCTTCGCCAGTTCCGCGCGCGCAATCTTCGTCGCCTCGGGCAGTTTCTCGTTGGACATATCCTGCAAGCGCAGGCCGCCGAGCGGCAAGGTGATCCCCTCGCCCACCTCGTGGTCATCCACGGCGACCAGTTCTAGGCTGCCGCCGCCAAGGTCGCCCGTCACGCCCTTCGGCTTGTAGAAGCCGGAAATGATGCCGAGCGCCGAATAATAGGCTTCTTCCTTGCCGGACAATACCTCGATGTGCCGGCCAAGAATGGCTTCCGCCTGAGCGATGAAGTCGGGGCCGTTCTTCGCTTCACGCGCGGCGGCAGTCGCCAGCGCATGAATGGAAACCGCGCCCGCCTGTTCGGCCAGGGCGCGAAAACGTTTCAGCGCGCGAAGCGCCGCCTCAACGGATTTCTCGTTGAGCTTGCCGGTCTTTGCGAGGCCTTTGCCAAGGCCGCAGAGAATCTTTTCGTTGAAAAGCACCGTCGGCGAACGGACGATGCCTTCATAAATGACGACACGGATCGAGTTCGAGCCAATGTCGATGACCGCAACGGGTTTCAGCCCCTTGAGGCGGCCTTGTGCTACAGCTGGACTCATGCAGTCGTTTTTCTTTCCGCCTGCGCACGCTTGCGATGCGCGATAAGGCGGGGGGCCGAAGACTTCAGCGACTTTCCGCGACCCGACAGGCTAGGATTGGTCATGAAATATTCCTGCGCGTTGAAAGCTTCCTCTCCTGCCTCTTTTTCTATCCGGCGAGAGGTGCCGTCCGCAAGTAGCTGATAGCTCTGTTGGTTATCAATTATGTTGGCAAACATGATTTGCGACAGGATTTGCTGATGCACTGTGGCATTTGTGATCGGAACGAGGGTCTCCACGCGGCGATCAAGGTTGCGCGGCATCATGTCGGCGGAACCGATATAGACGATTGCCTTGTCGGAGGGCAGGTCGTTGCCGTTTCCGAAGCAGAAAACGCGGCTATGCTCCAGAAAACGCCCGACAATCGACTTGGCGCGGATATTGTCCGAGAGCCCCGGAACGCCGGGACGCAGGCAGCAGATGCCGCGCACGACGAGATCGATCTGCACGCCAGCCTGGCTCGCCATGTAGAGCGCGTCAATTATCTGTGGATCGACCAGCGCGTTCATCTTCATCCAGATCGCAGCCGGACGTCCAGCCTTCGCATGCGCCACCTCATCCTCGATGTGCTTGAGGATTCGGGCGCGCAGCGTGAAGGGTGAAATCGCGATCTTCATTTCCTCGGCAGGCTGGGCATAGCCGGTAATGAAATTGAAGATATGCGCCACATCGCGCGCAATATCCGCATCCGAGGTGAAGAACGACAGGTCGGTATAGATGCGCGCCGTGATCGGATGATAATTGCCGGTGCCCAGATGCACATAGGAGCGCAGCTTCTGGTCTTCACGGCGCACCACGAGCGACATTTTGGCGTGTGTTTTCAACTCGATGAAGCCGAACACCACCTGAACGCCCGCGCGTTCCAGATCGCGCGCCCAGCGAATGTTGGCTTCCTCATCGAAACGGGCTTTCAGCTCCACCAGCGCCGTCACCGACTTGCCTGCCTCGGCTGCATCGACCAGCGCGCGCACGATCGGGCTGTCGTTGGAAGTGCGGTAAAGCGTCTGCTTGATGGCCAGCACGTCCGGGTCGGCTGCGGCCTGCCGCAGGAACTGCACCACAACGTCGAAGGATTCATAGGGATGATGGACCACGATGTCCTTTTCGCGAATCGCAGCGAAGCAATCGCCGCCATGTTCGCGAATGCGCTCGGGGAAGCGCGGATTGTAGGACACGAATTTCAGGTCTTCACGCGGGATCGAAACGATCTCCGAAATCATGTTCAACGCCAGCAGGCCTTCGTGCACGCTGATCCGGTTTTCCGAAACGCCCAGTTCCGTCGCCACGAATATGCGCAACGCTTCGGGCATTTCGCCGTCGAACTCGATGCGGATCACCTGACCGCGGCGGCGGCGCTTCAACGCCGTTTCAAAGAGACGAACCAGATCCTCGGCCTCTTCTTCCACTTCGATATCGCTGTCGCGGATGATGCGGAACGTACCGGCGCCACGCACTTCATAACCGGGGAAAAGCCGCCCGATGAACAGGCTCACCGCATCCTCGATGGTGATGAAACGATAGTCGTTGGTCTGCTCGGTCGGCAGTTGGATAAAGCGCTTCAGCGCGACCGGAATGCGCAGGAGCGCGGTCATCGGATGATTGTCGGCGCGGCGCGCAAGCTGCAACGCGATGGAGAAGCCAAGATTCGGAATGAACGGGAACGGGTGCGCAGGATCGATGGAGAGCGGCGTCAGGACCGGGAAAATCGTTTCGAGGAAGTGGTTTTCAAGCCATTCCTTTTCGGGCCGGGAAAGCGCGGAGGGGCGGACGATCTCGATGCTTTCCTGTTCCAGTTCCTCGCGTAGCGCGCGCAGACGCCCCTGCTGTTCTTCCTGCAGCCGCCCCACTTCGTCCAGAACGAAATCGAGCTGTTCCTGCGGCGTGCGCCCATCGGCACTGCGCAGCGCCACGCCAGCACGCACCTGTGCGGCAAGTCCGGCGATGCGAACCATGAAGAACTCATCGAGATTGGCGGCGGAGATGGACAGGAAGCGCAGGCGTTCGAGCAGAGGCTGGCGCATGTTTGCGGCTTCTTCGAGAACGCGGCGGTTGAACTGCAACCAGGAAAACTCGCGGTTCACGAAGCGGTCGGCGCTCTGCATCAGTTCGCCGTTCAAAGCTTTGTGAACCTCGGGGTCCGCTTCCATATCGGGAACGACGGTTGGGTTGGGGGCCAGTCCGGCTGTCATCTCGTGGTTCCCGCCTTCGGTCACGCTGGGGGTTTCGCTCGCCATAACGCTGTTTTCGCTCATGTTTCCTGTCCCGACCGCCACCGGAACATTCCGGCTCCGTCTGTCTGTTTCTCCGCGCATCCTGATCGAAAATTGCTTCGCACTTTTCCGGACGCTCGATAAGCCTATGGCTGTCATATGACAGTTTGATAGCAAATAGCTTGAAATGTCCTCAGAATTGATGAAAACGCTTCCGGAAACAAGACTTTCGCGGTACACGCATGCCAATGTCCAGCATGATCCTGTCCGGCACCCGGCGCAAGACCATGCCCATACCGCCCATCGACCAGAACCGGAGCATGTTATGTCCGATCACATCATTCCTCACTTTCAGAACGACGCCGGCCATGCTGCCATCGAAATCGGCGTGAAGGAATTCATGTGCGTCGGTGCCAACCCGCCTTTCGATCATCCGCACGTGTTTCTCGACATGGGCGATGAAAGCGAAGCCGTTTGCCCGTATTGCTCGACGCTCTATCGCTACAATGCAGAGCTCCATGCCGACGAAACCGTTCCGGCTGGCTGCGCCTACGAAGCACCTGCCGATAAGGCAGCCTGATCACGGCTGTTGATCCGGGCCGAACTCCGGATGGTCTCACCGACATGAGCAGAGGGCGCATATTGATTGCCGGGGCCGGAGTTGCCGGCCTGTCGGCAGCGCTGGAACTGGCAGCACGCGGCTGGAACGTCCGGCTCGTCGAAAAGGCAGAAACCCTTTCGGAAGTCGGCGCTGGCCTGCAACTTGCCCCCAATGCAATGCGCCACCTGCAACGGCTCGGCGTGGCCGACCGTCTTTCCACCCAGGCTGTCACGCCGGAAGCGCTCTACCTCATGGACGGGCGCAAGGCGCGCGCACTGATGGAAATGAAGCTCGGCGACAAGGCCCGCCAGCGCTGGCACCATCCCTACGCCGTGTGCCATCGCGCCGACCTGCAATTGGCACTGCTCGACGCCTGCCGCGAACAGCCGGGCATCGAGATCAGCCTCGGCGCAGAAATCACAGATCATCACGTCGAGAACGGGACCGTTGTGGCCACCGTCCGCCTTGGCAATTCCGAAGAGCCTGCCGACGCTGCCTATCTGATCGCCTGCGACGGGGTCTGGTCGGCTGAACGATCCAAGGCAGGTTTCAGCAAGGCGCGGTTCAGCGGGCATATTGCGTGGCGCACGACGCTTGCCGCCAGCGCCCTGCCCGCTTCCTTCCTCAACGCCATGCCGGAACGCAAAGCCGTCTCAGCCTGGCTCGGCAACAAGGCGCATTTCATCGCCTATCCGGTCAAGGGCGGCAGTTTCTTCAATTTCGTTGCCATCACGACCGGCGAGAATCCCGGTGAAGTCTGGTCCAGAACCGGCGACCTCGCGCGTCTGCGCTCCATCTACGCCGATTGGGGCGCGCCCGTTCGCGACGTGCTGGCGGCTGCCGATGAGTGGACCTACTGGCCGCTTTTTGAAATGCCGGATGCTCAATTCGTCGGGCCGGACCGGACGATTTTTCTCGGCGACGCATCGCACGCGGTCACGCCTTTTGCGGCGCAGGGCGCTGCCATGGCGATCGAGGATGCGGCGGCGCTGGCGCAGGCGCTGGACGGCAGCGACCGCGAAGCCGGGCTGAGGCGCTTCGATGCGGTCCGCAAGGAGCGGATCGCTGCGGTCGCCAAACGGGGCCAGCTCAACAGGTTTGCCTATCACGCCACCGGTATTTTTGCGCTTGGCCGCAACACGCTCTTCGCCCTGCGCAGCCCGGACAGCTTCCTCAAGGATCTGGACTGGCTTTATGGCTATGACGCTATTGCGGCCATGCGGGACCAAGGCAGGTCCTGACCCTAGGCCGCGTCGCGTGCGGCTTCCAGCGCTGCAACATCGATCTTGACCATCTTCATCATGGCATCGGCGACGCGCTGGCGCACGTCCGGCGGACCGTCCTGCAGGATATCCAGCAGCATGTCCGGCACGATCTGCCACGAAAACCCGTATTTGTCGGTCAGCCAGCTGCATTCCATCGGCGAGCCGCCTTCCAGCAGCTTTTCCCAGAACGCATCCACTTCCGCCTGGTCCCTGCATCGCACGATCAGCGAACTTGCCGGTGAAAACTTGAACTGGGGTCCGCCGTTCAGGCCGCATATTTTTTGCCCGTCGAGCGTAAAGTTCACCACAACCGGCTGGTTCTCGTTTTGCTGATGGCCATGCCTGAAACGGATGGCCCCGTCGATCGAAGCCGGTCTTCCGCACGCGCGGAAGACCGAAACATAGTGGTTGGCGGCTTCTTCAGCATTTCCGTCGAACCAGAGACAAATCGTCAAACCTGACATTTTCTCCTCCATTGTCCGGGGTAGTCATTCTCCCGAATGCTAGCCCATGACCTTTTTGGCTTCTTCCATGTCCATCCACATGATCTCCCAGATATGGCCGTCGAGATCCTCGAAGCTGCGTCCATACATGAAGCCGTAATCCTGCTTCGGGCCGGGGTCGGCCTTTCCGCCAGCGTTGACCGCCTTCTCCACAGTCGCATCCACTTCGGCCTTGCTTTCCGCCGACAGACAGACCAGCACCTCGCTGACCGTGTTGGCATCGGCGATCTTCTTCGGCGTGAACTGGCTGAACTTGTCGTGATCGAGGATCATCACGTGGATCGTATCCGAAAAGACCATGCCGGAAGCCGTTTCGTCCGAGAACATTGGGTTCCGGGTGGCGCCGATGGCTTCGTAGAAGTTTGTCGACTTCGCGACATTCTTCACAGGCAGGTTCACGAAAATCATTTTCGGCATGGGATTTCCTCCGTTGGTGGGCCGGCGGCCCGCTCCTGTTTTTTCGATTATCTATCGCCTGCCCGGTTCCCCGGCGATAACAAGGTCGAGCCTTCCGGCGCAGAACTCACGCAATTGGCATCGGAAGAACTCAAAGTTCGCTTGTACATAATGGCATATAAGTTATAATTAGCAACCATGAAGTTAGAAAAAATAACCAACTCGCAAAAACCATCGGCGAAGCGCAGCTATGACGATGCTTGTGCGGCGGCCCATGCCCTTGATTTGATTGGGGAACGCTGGTCGCTTCTGGTGATGCGCGAATTGATGTTCGGCCCCAAACGCTTCAGTGATTTGCGGGCTGACCTGCCGGGCGTGAGCGCCAATGTCCTCACGCAACGCCTTGAAGGGCTGGAAGAAGCAGGCATTCTTTGCAAGAAAAAACTGCCCCCTCCCGCCTCGGTCCAGGTCTATGAGTTGACCGAGTGGGGTTATGAGAGCGAACCTATTCTCCAGACACTGGGCCGATGGGCGGCGCGCTCGCCGAAACATGATCCCAACCTGCCGATTTCGACCGTTTCCTTCCTGCTTTCGCTGCGGACCATGATCGATCATGACAGGGCTGCGGGCCTGCGGGCGGTGATCGGCCTTTGTCTGGAGGCGGAAGACTTCACGGCTCATCTTGACGATTCCGGGGTTCGGATCGAACGCGGCGCGGCGCAGGAATATGACCTGCATTTCGAAAGTTCACCGCGTATGCTCGCCGCTGCCATCTATGGCGGGCAACCTCTTTCGGCGCTGGAAAGCGCCAGTGTTCTCAAGGTCATGGGCGACCGCGCGCTTGCAGAAAAATTCGTGACGCTGTTCCCGCTTCCCGACAAGGCCCCACTGCCTGAATAAGATATGCAACTTTTTGGTTGCTTATTTCGCCCCTACCCCTATATTGGCAACCATGAAGTTGCCAATTACGGAGGATGCAATCATGACCGTTGAAAGCAATACCGACCGCATTGTGAAGACTGTGGACATCCGCGCGGGGATTGACCGCGTATGGCGCGCCCTCACCGACCATGAAGAATTCGGGAGCTGGTTCCAGGTCAAGCTCGACGGCCCGTTCATCGTCGGCACCAGGTCGACCGGACACATCACCTATCCGGGTTTCGAGCATGAACCGTGGGAATCCTTCATCAAGGAAATGAAGGCTCCGTCCTATTTTGCCTTCACATGGCATCCTTACGCGGTGGACCACAGCATTGACTATTCCAAGGAGCCGCCGACCCTGGTGGAGTTCAGGCTGGAACCGATCGAGGCGGGAACGCGGCTGACGGTGATCGAAAGCGGTTTCGATGCCCTGCCCGCAGAACGCCGGCCGCTGGCGCTGCGGATGAACGAAGGCGGCTGGGAGGAACAGGTCGGCAACATCAAGAGACACGCCGAAAATGGACGATAGGCCAGAAATGACCGGCACGGACATGTCCATGGTTTTCGCAGCGCTTGCCGATCCAACCCGGCTGGCGCTCATCGAGACCCTGAGCGACGGCGAAAGCCGCTCGATCGTGGTTCTGTCG
The DNA here is from genome assembly GCF_041930145.1 of Brucella ciceri. NCBI lineage: Bacteria > Pseudomonadati > Pseudomonadota > Alphaproteobacteria > Hyphomicrobiales > Brucellaceae > Brucella > Brucella ciceri. The sequence continues at coordinate 565,278 of NZ_JBHEEV010000002.1, forward strand.
CAGAATGGCAGCATCACCCGGCAGGCCGTCACCAAGCACCTGTCCGTGCTGGAGCAGGCAAATCTGGTCGAACGCGAAAAGGTCGGCCGGGAAAGCCGGTTTCGGCTGCATCCCGCCCCGCTTGTCGACGCCCGCGCCTATCTCGCGAGCGTTTCCAGCCAGTGGGACGGTGCACTCCAGCGCCTGCGCCGGTTTGTCGAAGATTAGGGTTGCCTGAACAGAAGCGACGAAGTGCCCTTCACGAAGCCAAGCTTCTCGTAGAAGGGCACAAGCCGATCCGGGCAGTAAAGCTCGAAGCTTTTCACGCGCTTCAGCTTTTCATGGTGGAGTATGCGCTCCACAAGGGCCTGTCCGAGGCCCTGCCCGCGATAATCTTCGGCCACAATGACATCGAAGATCATCGCCTTGAAGGTGAAATCGCTCAGCACGCGCGCAAAACCCGCAATACGGTCATTGCCATCAGACAGAACAACAGCAGGTCGCAATGGGCCAGCATATGGGTGACGTCTTCCAAGCTGCGCTCCCTGGTCCCATTCGTTGCAATAGAATGTGTGGAACTCCTGATAGCGCTCGGCTGGAAGCTCTTCGATCCATTGAATATTCGTCACAATGCCCCCTGCTGTTCTCGTAAAAACACCCGCCGGCGGACCGGCGGGTGTTTTAATTTCGAGCGATGAGCCTGATCAGTGCAGGATCTGGCTGAGGAACAGCTTGGTGCGTTCGTGCTGCGGATTGTCGAAGAACTCGTCCGGCGAGTTCTGCTCGACGATCTGGCCCTGATCCATGAAGATCACGCGGTTGGCGACCTGACGGGCAAAGCCCATTTCGTGCGTCACGCAGATCATGGTCATGCCTTCGGCGGCAAGGCTCACCATCGTATCCAGCACTTCCTTGACCATTTCCGGGTCGAGAGCCGATGTCGGCTCGTCGAACAGCATGACTTTCGGGTTCATGCACAGTGCGCGCGCAATGGCGACGCGCTGCTGCTGGCCGCCGGAAAGCTGGCCCGGATATTTGTTGGCCTGTTCGGGAATCTTCACACGGGCCAGATAATGCATGGCGATTTCTTCCGCCTGCTTCTTCGGCATCTTGCGCACCCAGATCGGCGCCAGCGTGCAGTTTTCCAGAATCGTCAGGTGCGGGAAGAGGTTGAAGTGCTGGAACACCATGCCTACTTCGCGGCGCACTTCGTCGATCTTCTTCAGGTCATTGGTCAGCTCGATGTTGTCGACGACGATCTTGCCCTTCTGGTGTTCTTCCAGACGGTTGATGCAGCGGATCATGGTCGACTTGCCCGAGCCCGACGGGCCGGCCACAACGATGCGCTCGCCGCGCATGACCTTCAGATTGATGTCGCGCAGAACGTGGAACTCCCCGTACCACTTGTGCATGTTGGTGATTTCGATGGCGACATCGGTTTTGGAAACCTGCATCTTTGAACGGTCAACTTCCACTCCGAGCTCGGATTGCGGGAGGGCGCTTTGTGCACTCATTTCCATTATTCCCTTTATTCTTATCGTTTATGACCCGTATCGAGGCGTCGTTCCATGAATATAGAGTATCGCGACATTGCGAAACAGAAAATCCAGAAAACGAAGCCCGCAAAGATCAGACCAGTAGCAGGCGTCTGTGGAGAAGCCCAGTTAGCGTCGGCGAAGTTCTGACGGACGATGCCCAACAGGTCGAACATGCCGATGATGTAGACAAGGCTCGTATCCTTGAAGAGACCGATGAAGGTGTTGACGATTCCCGGAATGACCAGCTTCAGCGCCTGCGGCAGGATGATCAGTCCCGTTTTCTGCCAGTAGCTGAGGCCAAGCGCATCCGCGCCTTCATACTGCCCGCGCGGAATGGCCTGGAGGCCGCCGCGCACCACTTCCGCCATATAGGCCGAAGCGAAAAGCGCCACGCCGATCAAGGCACGCAGCAACTTGTCGAAAGTCACGCCCGGCGGCAGGAACAGGGGCAGCATGACGCTGGCCATGAATAGCACCGTCACCAGCGGAACGCCGCGCACCATTTCGATGAAGATGATCGAGAACGCCCTGATGACCGGCAGCTTTGAACGCCGTCCGAGCGCCAGCACGATCCCCAGCGGCAGCGACACGGCGATGCCGACAAAGGACAGGACAAGCGTGACCAGCAGCCCGCCCCACAGCGGCGTTTCCACATAGGGAAGGCCGAACCAGCCGCCGACCAGCAGGAAGAAGGCGACAATCGGAAAGACGAAGAAGAACAGGATCGCGTTGAGCCCCTTCTTCGGCGCCTTCGGAATCAGGAGCGGCACCAGAAGAACGGCGAAGATCAGCGCCGTCAGGTTGACGCGCCAGCGCTCCGAAATCGGATAGCGGCCATAGAGAAACTGCTCGTATTTCGCATTCACGAAAGCCCAGCATGCGCCCGACCAGCCTTCCGGCTGTGCGCCGCCCTGCGCGACGGTGAGGCAGGCGGTGCGATCCGCACCGGTCCACACGGCCTTGACGAACAGCCATTCGATGATCGGCGGAAGAAACCAGGCCACGACCAGCAGGCCGAGAATGGTCAGCGCCGCATCGACGGGCGTTGCGAACAGGTTGACGCGCAGCCAGTGGGAAAGCCCCTGCACCGAGCGCGGTGGCGCTTCGCCATCCACCATCTGCGTGCGTACATATTGGAGATCTGCGTTTTCCATTGTCATCTCTCCACCAGCGCCATCTTGGCATTGAACCAGTTCATGAGGCCCGAGGTAATCAGGCTGATGCCGAGATAGATCACCATCCAGATCGCCACGACCTCGACCGATTGACCCGTCTGGTTGAGGATCGTTCCGCCGACGGCGACAAGATCGGGATAGCCGATGGCGATTGCGAGCGACGAGTTCTTGATAAGGTTCAGATACTGGCTCGACAGCGGCGGGATGATGATGCGCAGCGCCTGCGGCACAATGATGAGGCGCATCGTCTGGCCGGGACGCAGGCCAACGGCATAGGCCGCTTCCGTCTGCCCCTTGTTGACGCCCAGAACACCGGCGCGGACCGTCTCAGCGATGAAGGACGCGGTGTAGAAGGACAGCGCCAGGAACAGGGCGAGGAACTCCGGCTTGACCTGCGCACCGCCGGTCAGATTGAAGGTCCCCAGTTTCGGCAAATCGAACGAGATCGGAAAGCCGGTCGCGATCAGCGCCAGGACGGGCAGGCCGATGATGAGCGCCGCCGCCACGCGTATCGTGTGGAAAGGCTGGCCCGTCGCCATCTGGCGGCGCTTTGCCCAGCGCGCAATGACGATCGAAGCCACGATGCCGATGAGCAGCGCCACGGGCAGAAGCCATGCCCCCTCGCCCCATACCGGCGCGGGCATGAAGAAGCCGCGATTGTTCATGTATGTGCCGAGCGGCAGGGCGATGCTGTCGCGAGCCTGCGGCAGCACCGAAAGCACGCCGAAATACCAGAAGAAGATGACGAGCAGCGGAGGAATGTTGCGGAAGACTTCGACATAGACCGTGCAGATCTTGCGGATCAGCCAGTTGCGCGAAAGCCGCCCGATACCGACCAGAAATCCGATGATTGAAGCCGTCACGACACCGAGCGCGGCGACGTAAAGCGTATTCATCAGGCCGACCAGAAAGGCCCGGCCATAGTTCGAGTCGCTGCTGTATTGAATGAGCGTCTGACTGATATCAAAACCGGCGCGGCCACTGAGGAAACCGAAACCGGACGCGATGTTCGCACGCTGCAAATTGGTGACCGTGTTGCCCACGATCCAGTAGATTGCCCCGATGACCACCCCGAAGACGATCACCTGATAGAAGATGCCGCGAACCCGCGGATCATACAGGAGCGAGGTTCCGCCGCTATCTTGGCGGCGTTCAGTTGCAGAATAGGAAGCCATATGTTTCCTGTGCCTCTCGGCTGACAGCATCAAACCCGAAAAATTGACTTGGCCGCCTTTGCGGGCAACGCCTGAAATCGGAATATCGAATGCCGAACCGTTCGGTCCTGCCGTTCCTGTCCGGGCTCGGTTCGAGCCTTCGAGGACTGCAAGACGCGGTTGAATTCCAAAAAGCAGCTTGTCAGCATCCTATGCCCGGCAGATGCGGGATCGACAGCAAACGGACAAACTGCAAAGCCGACAAATCCGGCGGGCGCTGCTGCACCCGCCGATGATCAGTCCGGAGAGTAATGCCCGTCAGCGGACGGGGATGCCATATTGCAGGCCGCCCTTGTTCCACTGGGCATTGATGCCGCGTGCAATCTTGAGCGGGCTGCCGGAGCCGATGTTACGCTCGAAAATTTCGCCGTAATTGCCGACGCCCTTGATGATCTTCACCACCCAATCGTTCTCGAGACCGAGATCGGTGCCGATCTTGGTGTCCGCTTCCACGCCGAGAAGACGCTTGATGTCCGGGTTGTCAGACTTCTTCATCTCTTCGACATTGGCCTGCGTGATGCCATATTCCTCGGCGTTGAGCAGCGCGTTGTGCACCCAGCGAACGACGTCCGTCCACTTGGAATCGCCCTGACGAACGGTCAGGCCGAACGGCTCCTTGGAGATGATTTCCGGCAGGATGACATGATCGTCGGGATTGGCGAGCGCCAGACGAACGCCGTAAAGGCTGGACTGGTCGGTCGTATAGGCGTCGCAACGGCCGGAATCGTAAGCGGCGTTCGCTTCTTCGATCTTTTCGAAGACCACCGGATTATATTCCATCTTGTTGGCGCGGAAATAGTCGGCCATGTTCATTTCGGTCGTCGTACCGGCCTGAACGCAGATGGAAGCGCCGGAAAGCTGCAATGCGGAATTGATGCCCGACAGCTTCTTCGAATTGATCATGAAGCCCTGACCATCGAAGTAATTGATGCCGGCAAAATCGAGGCCGAGCGCAGTGTCGCGGCTGATGGTCCAGGTCGTGTTACGGATCAGGACGTCGATTTCGCCTGACTGCAGGGCCGTGAAGCGCTCCTTGGCGTTGAGCGGCGTAAACTTCACCTTCGCCGGATCACCGAAAATCGCAGAAGCCACGGCACGGCAATAATCTACGTCGAAGCCGGACCACTCACCCTTGTCGTTGGGGGAAGAGAATCCAAGCAGACCCGTATTAACGCCGCACTGTAGAAAACCTTTCGCCTTCACATCGGAAAGCGTGTCAGCGGATGCTCCCGAAGCTACGCAAAACAGCGCCGCCGCACCCAATACACCCGTCATAAGAGTTTTTTTCATCTGGCCTGCAACCTTTTTCGTTCCCTGGAGAGCGCCGGACCTATGGCCCATGGCGTCTCTTGTTGCTTTATTTTTTGCATAAACCCGTTGGATAAGTCGCGTGACCTCCCAAGCCCATGCCCTACAACAGCTTGCCCTCGCCCGAGACCGCTATCCGGTCTTCAATTTTTCTTTTGAGCGCAGTGACAAACCTGTCGCCTTCACGGGTCTTATCGAAGGCGAAATTTTGTCTTTGGTCAAGGCTTTAACGCAGGCGAGCGAAAAGGCTTTCAAAAAAGATGAGGGAGAAATATTCGAAAATTTACACGATTTCCCGATTTCTGGGTAGGAAGGTCGTCGGGTGCAGCCCACATTGCACGCGAGGACGGAGCACAGGTTTTTTCAAATAAACACAGATTGTTAGGCAGTACTACCATACCAGATGGGCCGCGATTCCGGCAATTTCCGGTAGAAATCAGACGCGCGGCATCGTGCTTTCGTCGTCCAGAGAAAAAATAATATTTCGCGTGGCCATATAGCGAGCCACCCACCAGGTCGTGACGAATCCGATTGTCAGACCGGCGACCACATCCGTGGGGTAGTGCGCCCCGGCTGCGAGCCTGCTTATTCCGAAGAGAATGCAGATCATAACGGTAAGGATGCGCCAGCGCGGCAGGAATATCCAGAGCGAAACCATCATGACGCCAGCCATCATGGAATGGCCGGAAGGGAAGCTTTCATAGAGGAACTGGCCCTTGAAAGGCGAGAAATAGGCTGCGCCGACGTCATCGAGCAGGAACGGGCGTGCCCGGCCAATCGCGAGCTTGCCGATTTCGACCGGCACACTTGCGACGATGATCGAGGTCAGGATGAGCGTTGCCCAGCCGTGGAGCTTCACCAGCCACGCTCTGGCGCCGGAACGCAATTTCGGTGAGAGCAGTATCGCCGTGGCGAGCCATACGACGATGCCGATTGCAAGCCATACGACGGTGCGAATCGCATCCGTTACCGTCCGCAGGAGCTGCATGATGAAATTGGTGCTTTGCGCGGTCACGCGAATGATGTCCGCATCCCACAGATGCAGCACGAGAATGATGAAGGGCAGAAGCACGACGATTGCTGTCATTTCCAGCGTCCACGAGGACGGCGCGCCCTTATAGGCCGGACGCAGAAGAGCTTGAAGGAGTTCCAGCGCTGCGCGAAAGGGATAAAGAAAAGTGCTTCCCGTGCCTGACGCCGCCATACTGAAATGTCCTTTCACAAGCTTATTACGCAACAAATGGCACGCGAGGTTGCATCCGGAACGCGCGCATCCTATCCAAGTATTCAAAATTTCCGCCGCAGACGGAATCGCAGATCTTTTTGCCGCAGCCGACCTTGATGCGACCCGGCAGAATCCTCTCTTTCGAGAATCGGCAGGCGAGAATCAGCGGGATAGCATGCAACATGGTCTGGAGGCATTTTCGTGACTAAGCAGCAGGTCAAGACAGAGAAGCTGGGTATAAACACGCGTCTCGCCCACGACGGTTATCAGCCGCGCGACTATCATGGCTTCGTGAACCCACCCGTTGTCCGTGCCTCAACCGTGCTTTTCCCCGATGCGGAAACAATGGCGACCGGCGGCCAGAAATACACCTACGGCACGCGCGGCACGCCGACCAGCGATGCCCTTTGCGCCGCGATCAACGCGCTGGAAGGTTCGGCGGGCACGATCTGCGTCCCGTCCGGCCTTGCCGCCGTCACGGTTCCGCTTCTCGCTTTCCTGTCGCCCGGCGACCATGCGCTGTTCGTCGATTCGATCTACAATCCGACCCGCCATTTCGCCGATACGATCCTCAAGCGCTTGGGCGTGGATGTCGAATATTACGATCCGGAGATCGGGTCCGGCATCGCGAAGTTGATGCGTGCGAACACCAAGGTCGTGTTCACGGAATCGCCCGCCTCGAACACGTTCGAGATGCAGGATATCCCCGCTATCGTCGAAGAGGCGCACAAGGGCGGCGCCATCGTCATGATGGACAATACATGGGCCACCGCGCTCTACTTCAAGGCGCTCGATTTCGGCGTGGATATTTCCATCCACGCCTCGACCAAGTATCCGTCCGGCCATTCCGATATTCTGTTCGGCACGGTATCGGCCAACGAAAGATGCTGGCCGCAGCTTCTGGAAACGCACGGAACGCTCGGTCTTTGCACTTCGGCTGACGACACCTACCAGATATTGCGCGGCATGCGCACCATGGGCGTGCGGCTGGAACAGCACCGCAAGAACGCGCTGGAAATCGCGCGCTGGCTTGAAGGCCATCCGGCGGTTGACCGCGTGCTGCATCCAGCGCTGGAAAGCCATCCCGGCCATGAAATCTGGAAACGGGACTTTTCCGGCTCCTCCGGCATTTTCTCCATCGTGCTTGCCGGCGGCGGGCAGAAGGAAGCCCATGCCTTCCTCGATGCGCTGGAGATTTTCGGCCTTGGCTATTCCTGGGGCGGCTATGAAAGCCTCGCGGTTCATGTCCGCCTCAATGACCGGACCATCGCCAGGGGCGACTATCCGGGACCGGTGATCCGCCTGCAGATCGGTCTGGAAGACGTGCCGGATCTCATTGCCGATCTCGAAAAAGGTTTCGCGGCAATTTGATACCGAGGCACTGAGATACTCAATCGCCGCAGGGGCTTAACAAAAGCGCGATGAGTCAGGCTCATCGCGTTTTGTCTATGCGGGCTTTGCAGCGGTTGCCTTGCGCGACTGTGCGCGCGCCGTCTTGCCCGCTGCCTTCAGCGGCTTCGGCTTTGTTTCCGACAGCCCTTCAACGACGGCCTCAATCATGGTGCAGGCGACGAAATCCGCCTGCATCTCCTCCCGCAATGCCTCCCGGTCGACAGATCGTGCTTCGTTCGGCTCATGCCACAGCACCACGCCTACCCTCACAGCGGGTTGCAGCCGCCGCAGACGGCGCACCGCAAACCGGGCGTGACGCGCCGCCTGCCGGTCCAGAAAACAGATCATCAGCGTATCCCTGCCGGAAATATCCAGCGCCTTCAATCTGGCGGGAGTGAGCGCATCATGCGCGACCGCCTCTGCCGAGGCGCCCTGCACGGCAAGCACCTGCGCCAGCATGACCGCCGCCGTGTCATCGAGCCCCCTTCGCCCGCCGAAGGTCAGGAGCGACCGACCTTCGCCGGAAGGAAGCTCCAGATCGGTTTTGCTGCCATCGCCATCAGGATTTTCAATCGCGATCTCTTCATCGTCGCCCTCCTCCTCGGTTGCAATCTGCTCCAGATTGGCCACCAGCGTCTTCGTGCTTTCAGTGACGATCTGCAACTGCTGCTCTGTCAGCACGCTGCGAAGCCGGTCGCGCTCCGCCATCAGAAGTGCGGGAACAGCAACCGAGCCGTAGAACTCGACCAGATATTTCTGTTCCAGCATTTCCTCGGCATTGTCAGTGGCTTCATCCGGGTCGCCTGCAAGGAGGCGTTGATAGAGGCGTTCCTTCGGGTCAAGCACAGGCTCGTTGCCGAAGAGGATTTCCAGGAACTCGAATTTCGGTACATGGCGGCCCAGCACCACGAGGCAGACCGTCAGAGGCGTCGACAGAACGAGCCCGACCGGCCCCCACAGCCACGCCCAGAAAATGGCCGACACGATGATGGCAAGCGGCGACAGGCCGGTGCGTGAACCATAAAGCCACGGCTCGATCACGTTGTTTATAAGAAGCTCGATGACGACGAACAGCCCGATCGTCCAGAGAAGCAGGTTCCAGCCGGGCGCCACGGCAAAGGCAAGGAACAGCGGCAAGATGGCCGCGATGACCGGGCCGATATAGGGCACGAACCGCAAGACGATTGCCAGCATTCCCCACAGGGCCGCGTTGGGGATGCCGAGAATCCAGAGACCGAAGGCGAGAGGCACACCATAGGTTATATTCACCACGAGCTGCGTCAGCAGATATTGGCCGACCCGCTTTCCCGCATCCTGCAAGGCTTCGGTCGTTCGATGAAGATCGCCGTAACCCACCAGCCTTATGAAGCGGTCGCGCAGTTCCTCCCTTTCGAGCAGCATGAAAATCACCACGACAACGACGAGACCCGTCGTCGCCAGCGGTCCGATAAGCGGTTCGATGATGCTCCTAAGCGTTTCCACCGGATGGCGTGGTGCGAATATCTGGACAAGGAGCGGCTTTTCCTCGGGCTCATCGGAAGGGAGCGCCTGCGTTTTCTGTTCCGGCCGGTTGATTTCCGTGCCTATGCGCTCGGCGAAGCTGTTCAGCCTGTCGAAGAAACTGTTGTCGGAACCCGCTTCCTTGAGTGTCCTGATCTTCTCGATGATGTTGTACTGATAGTATGTAACATTCTGCGCGACTTCGGAAACCTGGAAGGCAACCACGGCGCTGAAAACGGCCACGATCAGGAAGCCGCCCGCCACGCTGGTAATCACCGCGAACAGGCGCGGAAGGCCCGCCCGGCGCAGAAAGGCGACGATCGGCGCCAGCGCGAATGTCAGCAACACCGCGATGGCAAGCGGCAGAAACACATCCTTTGCAAAGTAAAGGATGGCGACGGTGACCGCCATTGCTGCCAGGGTGGGCAGACGCGGCGGCGCCGACGTGATCGGCCGCACGGCAGAATCCGGATTGTCGATATTTTCCATGAACCCCTCTTTTGCCGCTTTATGACTTTCGGCTTGTCAGCCGGGTAACTGCAAAAGGCGCGTTCGGTTCCATAGAACGAGGGAACATATAATAAATTTAATTAGCGGGTACTAATAATAATATTACGCGGAATAAATTGCCTGCAATGGAAGTCAATATTAATATAATTCAAATACAGAAATCGGCCAGATTGAAGCATCTGCAGGAAGTTATGGGGGATACCGTGTCGTTAAAGGCAGCAACGAGCTTAATCAGTCGCAACTTATGGAAAGCTCTGCTTACTCTACTATTGGTAGCGGCTTCTTCATTCGCACACGCCCAGCAAACGCCGAGGCCTGTTCAGGTGGGTGTGTATGTAAGCGAGCCTTTCGTCAACAAGGAAGGCGATTCCTACTCCGGCATGGCCATCGACATCTGGCACGATATCGCCACGCGGATGAATCTTGCTTCGCAATATGTGGAATATCCCAACTATGGGGAGCTGGTGAAAGCTGTTTCCGAAGGCAAGGTTGAAGCAGCCGTCACCAATCTCACAATCACGGAGAGCCGGGCTGAAATCATCGATTTCACGCATCCATGGTTCGATGCGGGCCTGCGCATCATGATCCACACCCAGGCGGGCAGCGGCTGGGACGATCTGATCAATCGCCTGGATGATGCCGGGCATCTGGCGACCTATGCGTGGATATTGTTCATCCTCCTCGCCGCTACGGTGGTGCTGACGATTTTCGACCGGCGTTTTGATGAAGGTTTTCCAAAGCGGTGGCGCGAGGGGCTTGCGGAGAGCTTCTACCACGTCGTTTCCATTGCCACTTCGGGCAAAACCTCGCGCAAAAACCTGTTCGGCTGGGTGGGACGCGTCTGGCAGACATTCTGGATGGTGTTCGGCATTGCGATCATCGCCTATGTGACTTCATCGGTTACCAGCGTCATGACGGTCGCCCATATCGACAACAGCATTTCCAGCCTGTCGGACCTGCAAGGGAAATCCGTGGGCGTGCGCGCGGGCAGTGTCGCGGAGCAGTTCCTGAAATCACGCTCCATCGCGACCGTGCCTTTCGATCACCTGCCTGAAGCCGTCGGCGCGCTCGTGAACGACGAGATTGCGGCAATCGTCGGCGACGGTCCGGTCCTCGACTATTATGCCCATCAGCATGCCGACCAGCCTATCGATCTCGTCGGCAATGTGTTCAGTCCGGACAAATATGGCTTCGCCTTCCCGCGCCAGAGCGAACTTGTCAAACCGGCGAGCGTGGCGATCATCAGTGCCCATGAGAATGAGGAAATCCCCAAGCTGAAAGCCAAATATTTCGGCCCCGAGAACTGATGCGCAGACGCAAAAAAGGCGGCCAGTGGCCGCCTTTTTCATTTCCGCCAGTGATTTACCGACCCGCGACGATCGACGAAATGATGCCGGTTGCGATGCCGATCAGCAGGTAATCGTTGTTGACCTTGACCCAGTGATAACCACGCGGCGGCTGGCGCAGCTTGTAGCGCGAATAGTTTTTCACGACGTGACCGCGATAGTTCGGCGGCAGGCGGTTGCCCTTCCTCCAGCTCTGATGACGGCGGTCGTCATATCTGCGCGCATCATATTTCGGGCCGCCCTTGTGCATCTGGCCGTGAGACGGCTTGCCGTGATGCGACGGATAAGACTGTGCCATCGCAGCAGGCGCGGCGAGAAATGAAAGGGCAGTGAGAGCAATAACGATCCGCTTCATATCGGCTTTCCTTTGTTACATTCGATGGGAGGACAATGCGCCCGCCAATGTGAATGCCAAGTGAATGCGCCCATTAAATTAATTTAATGATTTCATCGGCCTGGCACAAAGCAGCAGCCCCGCATTTCCCATCCGTGCAAAATGCGCTAGGTAAAGCCCGAATACATGCGCACCCGCAAGGGCAAGGCTCAGAGGACTGGATCATGATGAACTGGGTTTTCATTCTGCAAGGCGTTATCGCGTTCGGACTGGCCGCATTGGCCATCGCGGTCATCCTGCGCCATCGCCGCCACTGACGCCGGTTCGCACCGCTATATTTTTGCCTGGACCTTGCCGGTCCGACGCAACCGAATTTGAGATCGATCGTTCATACATGGTCTGGTATTTTTTCTGGAGGAGATGGGGATGCGGAAAGTAGCACTTGGGCTGGTTGCCCTTCTGGCCATAACGGGCTGCACCACTACGGAAAAGGATCTTTCCATCGGCACGGGCGCCGGGGCCATCATCGGCGGCATTGCCGGTGGCGGACGCGGCGCCTTGATCGGCGCCGGTGCGGGTGCGCTGGGCGGCCTGCTGGTGCGTGAACTGCGCAACGGCAATTGCCAGTATCGCGACCGTCATGGCCGCATCTATGTGGCGCGCTGCCGGCGATAATCCCCAAACCGTGCAAGGTTGTCGAAAGCGCCGGTTCTCCGGCGCTTTTGCTTTCGGGGATTGCGGCCCGCCTGCCCTCGCTGGAACCTTCCCGCGCCGATGGCGTTTTACTGGAAATAACGACAGGGAGAACTCCGATGAAGCTTGCTCTCAAAGCCGCCCTTGTTGCCCTGGGCGTGTTTGCGGCGGGCGCAGCGCAGGCGGCGAACGCCATTTCCACCACCAATCTCAATATCCGCACCGGCCCCGGCACGCGCTATGCGACGCTGGGCTCCATCCCGAGCGGAGCGCCCGTGACGGTGCGCGGCTGCACAGCCGGCTACGGCTGGTGTCAGGTGAGCTATGGCCCGACCTTTGGCTGGGCCTCGTCACGCTATCTCGCGTTCAGGGAAGGAACTTCCGGCGGATATTCCGATGATTTCGGTCGAACCGCTGCGTTGATCGGCATTCCGCTGATCGCCGGCCTTGCCATAGGCTCGGCCCTCAATGATCGTGACGATTACTGGTATCGCGACCGTCGCTATTACCGGAACAGACATTGGGATCGTCGCGACTGGCGTGACCGCCCGCGCTGGCATGGCAATCACGGGCCGCGCGTCTACCTGAGGCAGCGCGGACCGGACGGCCCGCACGGTCAGTGACTGACAATTCACGTAGAGACGGCAAACGCCGCGAAGCGAACCACTTCGCGGCGTCTGCGCGCAGTTTTGTCGAGTTTCGCGCTAAAACCTGCATTATCGGATTACGGAAAGCGTCGCCCTCGACAGGTGCCGCAGGGAAGCGATCAAGCAAATAATTGATGAGGCGAAGATGGCGATCCCGGCAGGATTCGAACCTGCGACCTACGGCTTAGAAGGCCGGTGCTCTATCCAGCTGAGCTACGGGACCTGATCTTTCGATTAAGATCGAAGATATTCAATGAATGCAAGGCTTTGATGGCAAAGCCCTGCCGAACTAACCTATTGCCGGGCCTGATGCAATTGTCAGGCCATACAGGCAATCAGTGCGTCCAGGGCATCGTCCGGTCGAACCGGAAATTGTCAGAATAGGAAACCTTGCGGCGCTTCTGCTCGTTCGGCTCGAAAACGCGATAGGCGATGCCATTGCGCTTCGCATAATCGACGGCTTCCTCCCGGGTGGCGAAGAAAAGACGAATCTGGCTCTTCATATCGCCGGAAGACGTGTAGCCCATCAAAGGCTCGACCATGCGCGGGCTTTCCGGCTCATATTCCAGAAGCCACTGGTCTGTCTTGGCCTGACCGGACTGCATGGCAGTCTTAGCTGGACGGTAAATACGTGCAACCATTTGAAGAACCCTGAACTGCTTTGCTCCGCCGGGGAGCTGAAAATCCACCAAGGCAATAGTTTACACGTGAATGCATGTCAACGCGATAAAGACGCACGCCACAGCCTCTGCCGGGGCATCCAAAGTGTCGACCATTTAAACCTTGGGGAAGATGGTCGGAGCGGCAGGATTCGAACCTGCGACCCCCTGATCCCAAATCAGGTGCGCTACCAGACTGCGCTACGCTCCGTCGCTTTCAAGCGGGTGCGGCTTCACTAGATAATCAAACGAGATAAAGCAAGAGGCAAAATTGTCAGATTGCGCTTTTTCCCTTCAATCCGAACAGGATGGCGGGAAGAGCGGGTTTTCGCAGTATTTCGCTCGCCGCCCTCGACGTCCCGCCAGCATGAGCGCAACCTCCGGCAGCAGAAACCGGGTCGCTTGCAACGGATAAAGCCATTCTCCGTCCGAAAGTAGCAGAATCACCGAATTGACAGCGCTGGTAAAGTAAGCTTACCAATTATCTGCCTACATAAATTAGCAACGCACCACATGACTGCCGTTCGGGGAGAGAATGGCCGTTCATTGCATAACCGTCGGCGAAATTGCGGCGGCGTATTTCATGTCAAGGAAAGGAACGCATATCCAGGAAGGGAGGACTGATGCCCTGGAATCAAGTTTATGACCCTTTGGGAAGCATGTTCTTGTCGACATTGCTTGCCGCCTTGCCGATTGTCGTCCTGCTGGGCGGTATCGGCTTCTTTCACATCAAGGCGCATACCGCAGCCATACTTGGTCTTCTTACAGCGCTTGTGATTGCAGTTGTCGGCTTCGGGATGCCCGCCGACATGGCAGGCGCCACTGCCGTTTACGGTGCCGCCTACGGACTTCTGCCCATTGGCTGGATCATTCTCAACGTCATCTTTCTTTATCGGCTGACAGAACAGACCGGCCAGTTCAACATCCTGCGCGATTCCATTGCGGGCATCACGCCGGACCGCCGTCTCCAGCTTCTCTTTATCGCCTTTTCGTTCGGCGCCTTTTTTGAAGGTGCCGCGGGTTTCGGCACGCCTGTCGCTGTGACTGCCGCGATGCTGATGGGACTGGGTTTTGCGCCCCTGCCCGCAGCAGGGCTTTCGCTCATCGCCAACACCGCGCCGGTCGCCTATGGCGCGCTTGGAACGCCGGTCATCGCGCTTTCGGCGGTGACGGGGATAGACTTGATGCAGCTGTCGGGGATGATCGGGCGTCAGCTCCCGTTCTTCTCCGTCCTCGTGCCTTTCTGGCTGATCTGGGCCTTTGCCGGGCGCAAGGGCATGCTGGAAGTCTGGCCTGCGCTGCTGGTGGCGGGCGTGGCCTTCGCCATTCCGCAATATCTGGTCTCCAATTTCCACGGGCCATGGCTGGTGGATGTGGTGGCTGCGATCTGTTCGATGGCAGCGCTGGCGGGGTTCCTGCGGGTCTGGCAGCCGAAGCGGATATGGACGTCGACGGGACAGGAAGGCGAAGTGGATGCAGGCCCCATGCCCGCACCGCCGAAACATTCCACCGGAACCGTTTTCCGGGCATGGACCCCGTGGCTTATCCTTTCGGTGTTCGTGTTCCTCTGGGGCACGCCGCAGTTCCGGACATGGCTCGATTCGCTGTGGGTGTGGAAAATGCCGATCCCCTATCTGCATAACATGGTGTTCAAGGTTCCGCCGGTGGTGGCCGAAGCGCATTCGGAGGCCGCGATCTATACGCTCAACCTGCTTTCGGCCACCGGCACCGGCATCCTTCTCTCGGCAGTGGTGGGCGGGCTGGTGCTGGGCTTCAACCCGCTCCGGCTGCTGAAGGAATATGGCAGGACGGCCTATGTGGTCCGCTTCTCGCTGATCACGATCTCGGCCATGCTCGCGCTCGGCTATGTCACGCGCTTTTCGGGAACCGACGCGACGCTCGGGCTCGCCTTCGCGCAGACCGGCTGGGTCTATCCGTTCTTCGGTGCGATGCTCGGCTGGCTCGGCGTGGCGCTGACGGGCTCCGACACGGCATCGAATGTGCTGTTCGGCGGCTTGCAGAAGATCACGGCGGAACAGCTCGGCCTGTCACCCGTCCTGATGGCTGCGGCAAACTCGTCCGGCGGCGTGATGGGCAAGATGATCGACGCGCAGTCCATCGTCGTCGCCTCCACCGCAACGCAGTGGTACGGGCATGAATCGAAGATCCTGCGCTATGTGTTCTTCCATTCCGTGGCGCTTGCCGCCCTCGTCGGCCTTCTGGTGATGGCACAGGCCTACCTGCCGCCATTTACCTCCATGGTCCCGACAGAAACACTGCCGGCCATCACGCATTGACGTGATCGACCGGAAGGCAGACCCACGCGAGCCCCCGCTTGCGTGGGTTTTGTTTTGAGAAAGTTCCTTCCGGAACCAAACCCCACGCGCTGGCGTTCTCACTTCACTACCAACCAGCTGGAGACTGAATGTGAACAGAAACGGGCTTTATCTGATTATTGGCGCGCTGATCGTCGTGGCCGCAGGTCTGGCGATCTATGTCTATCGCGAAGAGACCAAACCCGCCGGGATCGAGATGAAAATCGGAGAAGGCGGCATTTCCATTCAGGAAAATTGAAATCGAATTCAAGTTATAAACATATAAACCGATTAAGATTTCAAGCGCTTACGCTTTGTGATGCAACGTTTTCGCCCTCGCCATGTTATTTGGGGCACCAGATAAAACGGAGGACCAAATGGGTATCCAGACTGTTTCCGATGAGCTTTATCGTCGTCATGAACGCGAATGGGCGGAGTTGCGCAACGCGGTTGAAGCAAGCGAAGCCAACCAACGGCAGCAGGAGAAGGCTTCCGGCCAGACCTCCTGCGATCATAAGACGTCTGGCCACCAGTAAGTCTTGCCACCCTGCCTCGAAACGCCGCGAAAGCGGCGTTTTTTGTTGCCGTCTCAGCGCTCGGGCAGCGCTGGGGCAGCGCTCGGGCAGCACCGGCGGCAAGCCCCGGTAACCAAATGCGAAGGAACAATTGGTAGCGTCTCCCCATCGCGATTCGAACAGGAGACAGACGATGGCTGCACGCAAACGCACCACCCGCTCGCCCAAGCGCTCCACCAAGCGTTCAGCCAAATCTTCGGGCTCGTCCACTCCCCTGCTCGCGCTGGCCGCCATTCTGGGTCTCGGTGCCTTCAGCCTCTGGGCGACGTCCCAGCACAAGAGCCCACAGGCTGCGATAACAGCGCTCTTCCAGCGCCCTGTGTCCAGGCCGGTTGCGCAGCCCGCCGCGAAAACGGAACCGAAGGCGACCGTCACCAGCAAGGCCCCTGAAAGCAAGTCACCGTCGAAGGATTATGGCGCTGCGGTCGGCCCGGTGCCACGCCCGTCCGCGCCCGTTGCGGCGCCCGCTCCGCAAAAGCCGGTGCAGCAGGCTGCAATCCAGACCGCCACCCCACCGCGCCCCGCAAATCAGGTCGTTGCGCCCCAGCCGCCCGCGGCTGCGTTGCGCTCAATGCCGCCGCGCGGCGTCAACACACCGGCAAGCTCGCCTTCGGTGATCTACGCCAAGGCGCGCCTCACCATCCACAAGAATGCCTGGGACAAGTCGCCATCCATCGGCGTCGTGGAAAAAGGCCGCGAGATGCGCTCTTATGGAAAGACCGGACGCTGGCATCGCGTGATCGTCCCGAAGACGAACATGATCGGCTGGGTGCATGAGGACCAGCTTATCGGCGGACGCAACAAGCCGGACAGCGCCAGCCTGATAACCGGCTCGATTGCCAAGAAGCAGCAAACCGCGACCGTAGCGCCGTCCAGACAGGCTCCGCGTCCAGCGCATTCCCGCATGGAGCCGCCAAAAGCTGTCGGCCAGAAGAATTGATCCAGAATGTTGGATCAGACCGCCTGCGCCATTGCTTCAAGCTGTCGGTCACCCGGCAGATAATCGAATCCTGCTTCAATCAGCGATGAAGTGTCCGCGACCAGATCGCCATAAAGCTGGTCGTAAAGCCCGCTTTTGCCCGCTGCCGAAAGCAGGAGCCGCATGACGACCGGCGGAACCGGCACAAGCCGCGAAGGCTTTCCCAAGGCAGCCCGCAGCTTCGTCACCAGTTCCTTCGTGGAACGTGGTTGTGGTTCAGCAAGGTGAAACACGCGCCCGGCAACCTTTTGCGCAGGCGCAACGCTTAGAAATGTCAGCGCGCGCGCGACATTCTCCAGCGACACAAAGCTGCGCCGGTTGTTTGCCAGACCGAAAGGCAGCGGCAATCCGCTGTCGCAGAGCCTTATCAGCGCTTTCAGGTTCGCCCGCGCTCTCGGGCCATAGACCAGAACCGGACGTGCGATGACGATCTCTATCCCGCTTAGTTCCCGCAGATCGGTTTCGGCCCTGGCCTTGGCGCGCCCATAATCGTCACGCGGCTTCAGCGGCATGTCCGGCGTCAAGGGCGACGGGTTTCCCGCGACCGTATAGATCGTGGATACGAAAACGAAGCGCTTTACACCGGCCGCCTTTGCCCTGGCGGCAAGTTCCACCGCCAGCCGATGATTGACCGCATCGAATGTTGCGGCATCGGGACGTTCCGCGCCCGTCCGATGCGCGAGTGCCGCACAATGGACGACTGTTTCCACGCCTGAAAGGTCCGGACCGGACAGCGCGTTTCGGGACAGAGGCAGCACTTCGTGCCCCTCACCGGCCAACATTTGCGTCAGTGCGCTTCCGATGAAACCGCCTGCCCCTGTGACCGCTATCCTCATCCTCAGCGTTCCGGCTGTTCGCTGTCGGCCAGAACCTGTGCGGCGAGCGTGCGCGTGATGCGGCTTTTCTGCTCCAACGCCGCGCGGTCGAGCTTGTCGACGATGCGGATTGCAGACAGAAGCGAGCGCTCTATCCGGCTGACCAGGTAGGCGACGACATGGGGCTCCACGCTCACCTGCCGGTCAGCAAAGAGCTTGTGAATGACGCCTGAAAGCAGCAAGTCGTCCGGTTCGGCGATTTCCACGACGGTCGCAGCCTTGAGGCGCGACGCAAGATCGGGAAGCTTGACGTTCCAGTTCGCGGGCCACAGCCGTGAGGTCATGAGCAAGGAAGGTCCAATTCCCTGCGCCGCATTCTGCCGGACGCTGTTGATGAGGTGGAAAAGCCCCGTTTCATCGAAAGGCGTGGCGCCAATATCGTCGATCAGCACGGGATATTCGGCAGCGCCATTCACGGCTTCTTCGGTGATGCTGGAAGGGTCGACCAGAAGCGCGCCCGTTCCGGCCCGCCAGATTTCCGCCAGATGCGTCTTGCCCGAGCCGGTCGGTCCGGCAAGGATGGTGACGGGCGACAGCCAGTTCGGCCAGCGGTCGATGAGGTCGACGGCGGCCCGGTTGGAGCCCGTGACGATCAGGTCCTCCCGGTGGTAACCGGGCTGATGCTCAAGGTTCAACGGAATCTGGCGCGGTGCCTCACGCATCGCAGCCTCCTGCACATCCTGTTGTAACGCCCGGCCCGTCACGACCCAATTTCATTTCTCTCTGCCCGCACTCTCGCCCGCCTCGATCAGCGGCCCCGCATCCGGGTCCGGCTGATGGTAGGCAGGATCATACATCGGTGAGTGGAGATAGCTATTCAATGCGAACCGCACAAGCACCCCGACCGCCGCCGCGGCAGGCACCGCCACCAGCATTCCGGTGAAGCCGAACAGCGAGCCGAAGGCGAAAAGCGCAAACATGAGCCAGACCGGATGCAGGCCCACGGACGAGCCGACGAGCTTCGGCTGGAGGATGTTGCCTTCCACGAACTGGCCAAGGAAAAACACGCCCGCGACGGCGCAGATCATGATCCAGTCGGGCCAGAACTGGACCAGCGCCACGCCGATGGCGAGCGCCAGCCCGACAAAGGAGCCGATATAGGGAATAAAGCTGATGAGACCGGCGAAAAAGCCGATCAGCAGGCCGAAATTGAGCCCCGTCAGCGTAAGGCCGATGGCGTAATAGGTTCCAAGAATGAGGCAGAGCGTTCCCTGCCCGCGAATGAAACCGGCAACGGCGGCGTTCATCTCGCGTGCGATGCGGCGCACGGTGTGAAGCTGGCGGCGCGGTACCCATGAATCGATGCTCGAGACCATGCGGTCCCAGTCCAGAAGCATGTAGAATGCGACCACCGGTGTGACGACGAAAAGGCCCGCAATATCGATCAGCGATTTCCCCGAATTCCACAGGGACTGAAGCAAGGTCGAGAGGAAACCGGCGCCTTGCTGGAGCAGCGAGCTCAGATTCTGCTGAATGACGGAACTGTCAATGCCGATATATTTCTTCAGCCACTGCGAATCCTCATTCGCCAGAAGCGATTGCAGCTGGGTGATGTATTCGGGGATTTTGGAAATGAAATCCGCAAGCTGCGTTGCGAGGATCGGCACGACGATCATCAGGCCGAGGACCAGCGCCATCAGGAAGATGAGCAGGATGACGACCGTGGCGGCAAGCCGCGAAAGGCCGAGGCGCTCCAGCCGGTCCGCAACGGGATCGAGGAAGTAGGCCAGCGCCATCCCGGCCACGAAAGGCAGCAGGACGGAACTGAACACGACGAGAAACAGGACGAAGACCGCGACTGCGCCCACCCAGAACATCGCCTGACGGCGCACCGAAGAGCCGGTCAGCGCACCGACTTCCACATTGACGTGAATGTCGCCGTCGCGAACCTTCGCTTCCGATTGACGGATCGTTCGGCTGGCGGTGGTGCGCGTGGGTGTCGGTTTCTTGACCATGTGCGTCCATTTTAAAGGAAAACTGTTGGATAGAACCAGTCCTGATAGCAGAACGGCGTTACGGATGTCTTATTGCAGTCGCGGACAAGTTAGAACGGTTGCCGAGGATTGCAATGTCTGTGCGAAAGGCCTGACGAAACACAACCTTTCTGTCGGATGATGGGCAGCGCTTTACAATTTTAGTCGGAATTCTGCGCTGTTTCACTCTTTTCGGGCCTTGTGGCCTTGCAGGCAGCGCCGTCTCATGGCATTGCGCGCACATTCTCTGTTTATCGCATTTTTCCTGAGCAAAACCGTTATACGCTTTTGCCGAAAATGCATTAGACAACTGCGTGGATAAGCGCCCATTTCAGGAGCAGGCCATGACCATGGAAAACAAGCCCGCCAATAAGCCCGCCGACAAGTCTGCCGCCCATAATGGCCTGACCTATGCGCAGGCTGGCGTCGACATCGATGCCGGCAACCTGATGGTCGAGAAGATCAAGCCGCTCGTGCGTTCCACGCGGCGCCCCGGTGCGGACGGAGAGATCGGCGGCTTTGGCGGCCTGTTCGACCTCAAGGCCGCAGGCTTCAAGGACCCGGTGCTCGTTGCCGCCAATGACGGCGTCGGCACCAAGCTGAAGATCGCCATCGACGCCGACAAGCACGACACGGTGGGCATCGATCTGGTTGCCATGTGCGTCAACGATCTCGTTGTTCAGGGTGCCGAGCCACTTTTCTTCCTCGATTATTTTGCGACCGGCAAGCTTTCGCCGGACCAGGGCGTGGACATCGTTGCGGGCATTGCCGAAGGATGCCGTCAGGCCGGTTCTGCGCTGATCGGCGGTGAAACCGCTGAAATGCCGGGCATGTACCGCGACGGCGATTACGATCTTGCCGGTTTCGCGGTTGGCGCGGCTGAGCGCGACCGCCTGCTGCCGCGCGGCGACATTGCCGAAGGTGACGTCATTCTCGGTCTGGCTTCGTCCGGCGTTCATTCCAACGGATTTTCGCTGGTGCGCCGCATCGTCGAGCTTTCCGGCCTCGGCTGGAAGTCCGATGCGCCGTTCCAGCCGGGCGCGACGCTCGGTGAAGCGCTGCTCACCCCGACGCGTATCTATGTGAAGCCGCTTCTCGCCGCGATCCGCGCTTCGGACGGCATCAAGGCGCTGGCGCACATCACTGGCGGTGGTTTTCCCGACAATATTCCGCGCGTCCTGCCGGAAGGTCTTGCCGCCGAAATCGACCTTGCCTCCATTTCCGTTCCGCCAGTCTTCTCATGGCTTGCCAAAACCGGCGGCGTCGCGCCGAACGAAATGCTGCGCACCTTCAATTGCGGCGTCGGCATGATCGCTGTCGTGAAGCCTGAAAAGGTCGATGAAGTCGTGGCAGCGCTTGCCACCGAAGGCGAAAAGGTCGTCACGCTGGGCCAGATGGTCAAGCGCGAAAAGGATGGCGTCGTCTACAAGGGCCAGCTTGCGCTATGAGCCGCAAGCGGGTCGTCATCTTCATTTCGGGCGGCGGCTCCAACATGGAAGCGCTGATCCGCGCCGCGCAACCTGCGGATTTTCCAGCCGAAATAGTGGCCGTATTCTCCGACAAGGCAGAAGCTGGCGGTCTTGCCAGGGCGCAAGGCGCAGGCGTTGCGACGCAGGTCTTCAAGCGCAAGGATTACGCCTCGAAGGATGAGCATGAAGATTCCATTCTGGAAGCCCTTGCCGCGTTGCAGCCGGACATCATCTGCCTTGCCGGTTACATGCGCCTTCTGTCGGGCCGCTTCATCGCTCCCTATGAAGGCCGCATTCTCAACATTCACCCTTCCCTGCTGCCGCTCTTCCCCGGACTGCACACCCATCAGCGGGCGCTGGATGCGGGCATGAAAGTCGCAGGCTGCACCGTTCATCTGGTGACCGAGGGGATGGATGAGGGTCCAATCCTGGCGCAGGCCGCAGTGCCGGTGCGCGCCGGAGATGATGCTGAAACACTTGCAGCGCGCGTCCTCAAGGCCGAGCACCAGCTTTATGCCGCCGCCCTTCGCAAATTCGCCGCCGGAGAGGCAGGGGATCGGGCAGAGATTCAGGCAGATAGCGTAATTGTCAGCGTCTGATCCGCGGCAAAATCATCACACACGAAGTTTTTTGTTAACAAAACTTTAATTTCCCGCAAAAAGCTCTAATTCCCCCTCGTAACGGAACTTGCTTCGGCAAACCCCGTTAAGAGTCGTGGAAAGCGATTCTTTCAATATGTTTTCAGAAGAGGACAAAGACATGTCTCTCCGTTTCTCGACTTCCTTCCTTTCGGCAATGGCCGTGGTTTCCGGCCTTGCGGTTACGGCTCCAGCTCTCGCAGCCGACTTCGTAGCTCCTCCCGCTTCGGGTCGTACCCAGCCACGCTCGGAAGTCGGTATGCTGTCCTGCGACATCTCCCCGGCTATCGGCGTAATCATCGGCAGCCAGCAGGATGTGGATTGCGTATTCCGGCCTGCCCGCGGTCGCGGCCCGATTGAGCATTACACCGGCACCATCACCAAGCTCGGCGTCGATGTCGGCTTCATCAATGGTGGCCGTGTCGCCTGGGCCGTATGGGCTCCGAGCGTTCGTCCGGAAGGCGCGCTTCAGGGCCGTTATGTCGGTGCTTCCGCCAATGCAGCCATCGGCGTCGGCTTCGGCACCAATATCCTGACGGGCGGTTCGTGGAAGACGATTTCGCTTCAGCCGATTTCGCTTCAGGGCCAGCGCGGCCTGAATGCCGCCGTGGGTGTTTCCAAGCTGAAACTGCGTTACGCCGGCTAACGGGCAGCGCGAATAAACAACAACGCCGGGGCGCATATATAGTTTATATATGCGCCCCGGCGTTGTTGGATTAATATTTATGCATTTATTTTGCGTATCCAGATCTTGGTATCGTGCACCGCAAGCCCGCCATAGGGAGCTGCCGGTTCGGCGCCGATCAGGATGTTGATCCCCTCGCCGCGCTCGAAGGTGGAATTGGGGAAAATGCCCTCGGAAACAACGACACCGCGTTTTTGCCCCGCGCGCAGCACGGCATAAAGCACCAGCTCGCCGCGATGATTGCCGATCTCGATGCGCTCGCCGTCCTCTATGCCAAGCTCTGCCGCATCGTCGGGATGGATCAGTAGTTCGGGCCGGATTTCCTTGGCAAGCGATGTCGGCGTCTCGGCAAAGGTCGAGTTCAGGAAATTATGGGCCGGTGAGGTCGTCATGCGGAATGGATGTTCGGAATCCGCCGTTTCAATCACTTCCCAATGGTCCGGAAATTCCGGAATGGAATGATGAGGCCCCTGAAGTCCCATGACTTCCGGCGGCTTGTTGGGCGAAGGGCTTCCCGTCCAGTCCGGGCGGAAGCGGAACTTGCCGTCCGGCCATTTGAAACCGTTGATATAATGCGCTTCCTCGAAGGGCGGTTGCAGATCGACAAACCGCTTTTCCTTCAATTCGTCGAAATGCGGCAGATCGCTATTGGCATTCATGTTGTCGATCAGCGTGCGCTCGTCCAGGTCGAAGCCCGGCAGATGCCCTACGCCAAGCCGTTTCGCCAGTTCGTTGATGACGAAGATGTTCGGACGCGCATCGGCAAGCGGCTCGATCAGCTTCGGCCCGAGCACGACATGCTGCTGCCCGCCGCCGCGATAGATATCGTCGTGTTCGAGGAATGTGGTCGCAGGCAGGACGACATCGGCCATCTTCGCCGTATCCGTCATGAACTGCTCATGCACGGCAACGAACAAATCCTCGCGCGCGAAGCCCTTGCGGACCAGCCGCTGTTCCGGCGTCACATTCATCGGATTGGTGTTCTGGATCAGCATGGCCATGACGGGCGGCCCGCCATAAAGCGCTTCCGGGTCACCGGTCAGGATGCGTCCGATCTTCGACTGGTCGAGAAAGCGGAGGCTCACATCCTGCATGGCGCGACCTTCGATCTCGCGCTTGTCCATCTTGAAGATGCCGGAATTGGAATGAAACGCCCCGCCGCCTTCATGAAGGAAAGCGCCCGTCACGCAGGCGATCGAAGCGGCAGCATGCATGTTGACCGCGCCATTGCGCTGGCGGGTGAAACCATAGCCGAGGCGGAAATAGGTTCGTTTGGTCTTGCCGACGAGATGAGCAAATGCCTCAATCTCTTCAACGGACAGGCCGGTGATCGCAGCCGCCCATTCCGGCGTGCGGGTCTGAAGATGCTTTTCAAGCCCCTTCGGATCGTCGGTATAACGCTCCAGATAATCCCAGTCAGCCAGACCGTCGCGGAACAGCACATGCATGACCGCGCAGGCAAAGGCGCCATCGGTTCCCGGCTTCAGCACGATGCCCATATCCGCCTGCCGGACTGTCGCATTGGCATAAACGTCGATGACGACGATCTTGGCACCGCGTTCCTTGCGCGCGCGGACCGCATGGGTCATGACATTGACCTGCGTTGCGGCGGCATTGGTGCCCCAGATGACCACGACATCGGCCTTGGCCATTTCACGCGGATCGGGACCGGTCAGGCTGCCGGTTCCGGCGAAATAGCCGGTCCAAGCCATATTGGTGCAGAAACTGTCGAACTGGTTGGAATAACGCTTGGCAAAGCGCAGACGATTGATCGAGTCGCGCTGCACCAGCCCCATCGTGCCTGCATAATAATAGGGCCAGACGCTTTCGCTGCCATAATCCTGTTCGGCTTTCAAAAAACGCTCTGCGATGAGATCAAGGGCTGCTTCCCACGAAGCCTGCTTCCACTGCCCCTCACCTTTTGCACCGGCGCGAACCAGCGGGTGCTTCAGGCGGTCGGGGTGATGCACACGCTCCGCATAGCGCGCCACCTTGGCGCAGATGACGCCAGCGGTGTAGCTGTTGTCCTTTGCGCCGCGCACGCGCCCGATGGTGCGCTCGTCGAGAATTTCCACGTCGAGTGCGCAGGTTGACGGGCAATCATGCGGACAGGCCGAATGACCGATCTTGATATTCGAAATGGGAGCGTGCTGGTTCATACTACTTTATTAGCTCAAGCCACTTGCCGCAGAAACGAATTTCTGCCGGAAGATTGTAACTGTGACGAAATAAATTTTCACGACAGGCGCAATGAAATCGCGCCGAAGACAATCAGCCCGGCAGCTACAAAGCGCGGCAGGCCGACTTTTTCTTTGAGTACCACGAAGGAAATGAGCACGCCGAAGAGGATCGCCGTCTCCCGCAGTGCCGCCACGACGGCAATCGGGGCCATGGTCATCGCCCAGAGCGCCAGGCCATATGACCCCAATGTGCCCACCCCGCCGATCATGGCCGGTCGCCAGTGATTGCGCAGGTAATGGAAGAAGCGGTCCGGCTCGCGATAGAATGCCCAGCCGGCAAGCGGTATGGCGTTCATCAGGAACAGCCACAGCGTATAGGAAATCGGCTCTCCCGAAACGCGGACGCCAAGGCCATCGATGATCGTATAGCTGGCAATGAAACCGGCATTGGTGAGAGCCAGCAAGGCCGTGCGGCTTGAAGCACCGCGATTTCTGCGCCGGGCATCAAGCGCCATCGCCAGCACCCCGGAACAGATAAGGATGATGCCAAGCCAGCTTTGCCAGCCCATGACCTCGCCCACCAGAGGCGCGCTCACCAGCGCCACCAGCAAGGGCGGCGTGCCGCGCATGATCGGATAGGCTTCGCTCATGTCGCCGGATTTATAGGCCGCGGCCACCAGCGACATATAAAAGGTCTGCGTGACCGTCGACAGAAGCATGTAAATCCAGCTTGCGGGATTCGGCAGCGGCAGAAAAGGCACGATGAAAAGGGCGATCAGCCCCGCAGCGCCGGTAACGCTGGCGGCGCTGAAGAACTTGTCTCCGCTCCCCTTTACGATTGCGTTCCAACTCGCGTGGAGAAACGCGCCAAAGAGGACGATCAGAAGGACGCCAC
The DNA here is from genome assembly GCF_041930145.1 of Brucella ciceri. Lineage (NCBI taxonomy): Bacteria > Pseudomonadati > Pseudomonadota > Alphaproteobacteria > Hyphomicrobiales > Brucellaceae > Brucella > Brucella ciceri. Next base: position 591,382 of record NZ_JBHEEV010000002.1, read on the forward strand.
CAGACATTTCGGGACTCGACTCAGAGGATAAGGAGCAGATGTTGAAGGTTGTATGTCACATTTGTGACAGGAGAGATATTGCAGCAACGACGCAGTGTCCGTTCCAGAAGTCGCGATTTTCAAACCGGCCTGCCGCTTTTTGATTGAGACATCGGGGCGTTTTGCCATTCCCTGCCTCTTGCCGAAAACAGGCCGACATGAAACAAGCGCAGCCATGAACTATCGTCACGCCTATCACGCCGGAAATTTCGCGGATGTCGTCAAGCACGTCATCCTGACCCGTATTGTCGAATATCTGAAGCGCAAGGATCAGGCCTTTCGCGTCATCGACACCCATGCGGGCATCGGCCTCTATGACCTGAAAGGTATCGAGGCTGGGAAGACCGGCGAATGGACGGGTGGCATCCACCGCATCGTGGATGCGGTGAAGAAAGGGCAGATCGAGCAGCCAGCGCTGGAATTGCTGGAGCCCTATCTCGCCGCCGTCCGCGCCGTCAACGAAGGCGAAAAGCTTCGTCATTATCCGGGTTCGCCGCTTGTCGTGCGGCATCTTCTGCGCAAGCAGGACCGTTTGTCCGCGCTGGAACTGCACCCGCAGGATTCGGCCAGGCTGGCAAAACTCTTCGACGGCGACTATCAGGTGCGCGTGACCGAACTCGACGGATGGCTGGCGCTTGGCGCGCACCTTCCGCCGAAGGAAAAGCGCGGCATGGTGCTGGTTGATCCGCCTTTTGAAAAGGAAGGCGAATTCGACCGTCTGGTCGACGGGCTGGCCAAGGCGCACAAGCGTTTCGGCGGCGGCATCTTTGCACTGTGGTATCCGGTGAAGGACCGCAGGGAAACCGAACGGTTCACCAGACACTTACGTGAAACCGGCATTCCCAAGATCATGCAAATCGAGCTTGCGATTCGCGCGCCTTCCGCAGAACCGCGCCTCGATGGCACGGGCATGATTGTAGTCAATCCGCCTTTTACACTCGAAAGTGAGATGCAAACCCTGCTTCCCTGCCTTACCAAGCTTCTGGCCGAGGAAAAGGGGAGCAATTTCAGCATCAAGTGGGTGCGCAGCGAGACGGATCGCACTTGACCCGGAGAATTTGCTAGCAGAAACTGCGCCTCGACGAGGCTTCGATCAGTACAGAATTCAGCGAGCTGGCTCGCAATTTCGGACAGGATAGAGATATGCAACGAACCCTGGATCGCATCGGACAGTTTTCACGCGCAGCCGCTTTCGCCGCAGCCGTCCTTCCCCTGACGCTGGTTTCCCTGCCAGCGAGCGCCGCAGACTATCTTGCCCCGGCACCCGCAGGTGTTGCGGATGCGGGCGCGTGCAGCCAGCAGAGCGTGCTGCGTTCCGTGGTTTCCGATTTCGGCTATCAGGTGCGCCACGTCCCGAACCTGCCGCAGGTCGGCATTTCGGCCATGAGCGACGTTCAGCTGACGCGGTATGAGCCGAAGACCAACCCTGCCCAGATCGAGCGCACCTATTGCAAGGCGACCGCCGTTCTGAGCGACGGCCAGTACCGCTCGGTCTGGTATATGGTCGAGGAAGGTCAGGGCTTTGCCTCCATGGGCCGCAACGTCGAGTTCTGCGTCGACGGTTTCGACCGCTGGTATGTATACGACGCCCGGTGCCGCGTTCTTCGCTAGTGGTCTGATCCGACATTTGCATCCCTCGGATATGAGCGCTGAGCAAATGTCGGAATCAAAAAGACCACTAGTAGCTTTATGAATCTAGTGGATTTTTCGAATTTGACGTTTGAAACGAGGTCTCTATCGGGCGGGTATCAAACGTCAAATTCAATCCACTAGTGGTCTGATCCGGCATTTGCATCCCTCGGATATAAGCGCCGAGCAAATGTCGGAATCAAAAAGACCACTAGTATCTGCTCTTGGAGTCGCCATGCCGGTCTCCCGCTTTTTGATTCAGACACTGACGCCTTGAGCAACGATTGAGTGGAGGGCACATGCTGCGGAAGTTTGGCGCTGCTGCGATTACGTTGCTTGCAGCGGCAACGGCGAATGTTCTGGCGGCCCTGCCTGCACGCGCTGATGATATTCCGGGCGAGTTCGATTTCTACGTCCTCGCCCTTTCCTGGTCGCCAAGCTATTGCGCATCGGAAGGCCCACGCGCCAACAAGCAGCAATGCGGCACCAGCCGGCCTTTCGGTTTCGTGGTGCATGGTCTCTGGCCCCAGAACGAATGGGGTTATCCGGCGAACTGTCAGGTGGACAATAACCGAAGCGGCGGCAGCTATGTGCCGCGGCGGATTATTTCCCGCCTGTCGGACATCATGCCTGCTGCGGGCCTCGTCGCCTATCAATGGCGCAAGCACGGCAGTTGCTCGGGCCTTTCACAGAGTGATTACTTCGCCACGCTGCGCAACGCTTTCGATCAGGTCAACATTCCGCCCAGCCTGCGCAATCTGGCCAGCGGGATGGCGGGCGGGCGACGCGTTGACCCTATCCTTGTCGAAAAAGCCTTCATCGCAGCCAATCCCGGCATGAAGCCGGACGGTATTTCGATCAGTTGCAAGCGGAATTACCTGCAGGAAGTCCGCATCTGCATGACAAAGGACCTGCAATTCCGTTCCTGCGATGAGGTGGACGCCAATGCCTGCCGAAGCCGCTCCGTGATGATGCCCGCCACGCAATAGACCCTACATAGCCCGTTCAGGAAATTACGATGACACAGATTCTCTATTCACCCGCTTCGCCCTATAGCGCGAAGGTTCGCATGGCCGCCCATCACGCCGGCATTTCGTTTGAAAGCGTCATCGTCAACACTTCGGCGGAACCGGCGGATCTGATTCAGGCCAATCCGCTCGGAAAGATTCCGACGCTTTTGACGGATGACGGCAAGGCCGTCTTCGACAGCCGCGCGATTACCCAGTACCTGAACCGGGTTTCAGGCAACAAGCTTTTCCCGCGCAACGCGGAAAAGCGCACCGATGCCGAGCGCTATGAAGCCATCGCCGACGGTCTGTGCGACGTGCTGCTGGCCCATGTCTATGAACGGCGGATGCGCCCCGAAGAGAAGGTCCACCAGCCCTGGCTCGACCTGCAATGGCGCAAGGCCGAGCGGGCGCTCGACCTTCTGAACGAGGCGCCGCCGCGCCTTGCGGGCAAGCTGCATGTGGGGCATATCGCCGTTGCCGCAGCGCTTGGCTATCTGTCGCTGCGTTTTGAAGGCAAGTGGGAGCGCAACCGCTCCAAGCTCAAGCGCTGGATGAAGCGTTTTCAGGAGCTACACCCGGAACTGACCGAACTTTTGCCGCGCGGCTGATTGGTTTGAAAAGAAGAAAACCCCGGATTTTCCGGGGTTTTCTTTTGCGGATCACTCGCTTTTATCGATCGCCTGCAAAATGCGGTAAGCGGCCTTTATGCGTTCATCGTTTGGATAATTCCGGTTGGCGAGCAAAACAATGCCGGTCTTCTTCGCGGGCACAAAGCCCGCATAGGCGCCAAAACCCTTGGTCGAGCCGGTCTTGTTGATGAACATATCCGCCGAGGGCGCGTGCGGGGGATCGAATTTCTCGATCTTGTGCGATTTCAACGCCATATCCGACGAATTGCCAGCGAGAAGCGTCTTGAGCGTGACCGGATAGGTATAGATTTCCCAGCCGAGGCCCTGATTGTTCGCCCCGACACGGTAATAACCCGTATGCGTGGCGGCGACGGCTTTCTGGAAGTCGGTCGCAAGCGAGGCGCTGTCGATATTCAGCTCCACGAAGCGAAGGAGATCGGGCGCCGTGGTCTTGATGCCATAAGCCTCCGCATCCCGCGTGCCGCTCGCCACCCGGATCGGCTTGTCGGCCTTGGCGTAGCCAGAGGCATAGTCCTTCATCCGGCTTTCCGGCACATGGACGAAAGTGTTCTTCAGACCGAATGCGGGCAGAAGCTTCTGCTCCATCAACACATCGAACGGCTGGCCCATGCTGCGCGCTGCGAGGTAGCCGAACAGCCCGATGCTGGGGTTCGAATAACGGCGCTGGGTGCCCGCCCGGTAATCCGGCTTCCACTTTCTGAAATAGGCCAGCATGGAACTGTCGTCGGTGACAGCGTCAGGGAACTGCAAGGGCAATCCTCCCGGCGTATAGGTTCCAAGATCCAGCATGGTGATCTTGTCGAAACTGCTGCTCGCAAGTTCGGGAGCCCATCTGGTCGCGGGATCGGACGGGGAAAATGCGCCGGTAGCCAATCCATAGCCGCCAAGCGTCGCGGTGAAGGTCTTGCTGATCGAGCCAATTTCGAAAATCGTATCCTCATCGACTTTCTGCCCGCTTTCCTTCGACGCCACCCCGTAACCGAAGAAGTGGCTTTTGCCATCGATGCTTATGGCAACGCCCATGCCGGGGATTTTCTGCCCGGCCATGAGCGGGCGCACGGTCTCATCGACAATGCGACGAAGTTCCTCATCATTTATAGTGCCTGCCGCCAGCGCGCCGCCGGCGGGGATGATGGCTGAACCAGCAAGGAAACCAATCAAAAGCGTCGTATATTTTCTCATGACAGATGAATAAACCTCATGATTATGCATTCGGCTGCGTCTCAACCGAGACATAGCCGTCGCTGCGCGATCTATTATACTGAAACCCGCTTCCCACGGGATATAGGCCTTTCAGGCCCTGCTGATATACGATGCTTGCGCTGCGGCGACAAACGACGTTATCTAGCATTTGGCATTAGAAAAATTTGGGTCTCCATGGTTCGTCCGCATCTCCCGCTCAATTCGCTGCGCGCCTTCGAAGCGTCGGCGCGCCACCTCAGCTTCACCAAGGCCGCGATCGAGCTTTGCGTCACGCAGGCCGCTGTGAGCCATCAGGTCAAAAGCCTTGAGAACCGGCTGAATGTCACGCTGTTCGAGCGCCTGCCGCGCGGGCTGATGCTGACCAGCGAAGGGGAAACGCTGCTCCCCACATTGAAGGACGCATTCGACAGGATTGCCGGAACGCTCGAACGTTTCGAGGCGGGGCATTACCGGGAAATATTGCGGGTTGGCGCGGTGGGGACGCTGGCCGTCGGCTGGCTTCTGCCACGTCTGCGCGACTTTCAGAATCGCTATCCGTTCATCGACCTGCGGCTTTCGACCAACAACAACCGGGTGGATATTGCGGCGGAGGGGCTGGATTACGCCATCCGGTTCGGCAGCGGCGCCTGGCACGGCATCGATGCAACGCGATTGCTGGAAGCGCCCTTGTCGCCGCTTTGCATTCCCGAACTTGCGCGCGAATTGCGAACACCGGCCGATCTTGCGCGCCACACGCTGTTGCGCTCCTACCGTGCCGATGAATGGGCGCAGTGGTTTCTGGTGGCAGGCGTCACGGGCGACATGCCCCTGCCCCGAAGCATCATGTTCGATTCGTCGCTTGCGATGATGGAAGCCGCCATGCAGGGAGCGGGTATTGCACTTGCGCCGCCGCTGATGTTTTCCCGGCAATTGCTGTCGGAAACCATCGTCCAGCCATTCGAAACGACGGTGACGATGGGCAGTTACTGGCTGACGCGGCTGCAATCGCGCGCGGAAACCGAAGCGATGTCGGCTTTTCGCGGCTGGCTGACAGATGCCGCGACCAACTGAGCCCAAAAACGGCGCAACAAAAAACCGGGCAGTTGCCTGCCCGGTTTTCCGTGTTCAATTATCAGATAATTAGAACTTGTAGCCAACGCCGACGCGGATGTCGTGGGTGTCGAGCTTGTTACGGACCGACTCGGTGCCAAGATCATAGGTCTTGTTGCCGAACTGGGTGTAACGGTATTCGACGCGGCCCAGGATGTTGTCCGTGAGCTTGGCTTCCAGACCTGCACCAGCAGTCCAACCAACGCGGAACTTGCTTTCGTCGTCAAAGCCGTTGTCGAGCTTGACCTGCTTACCAGCAACACCGGCGGTGATGTATGGCATGACCGGGTTCAGGTCGTAGCCGAGACGGCCACGCAGCGAGCCTTCGAAGCCTTCCTTGACTTCCAGGCCGTTCTTGGACTTCTTGGCCCAGGAGTAGCCGGCGTCGCCTTCAACACCGTATACGAACTGGTCCTGCTGGAAGTTCCAGCCAGCGTAAGCGCCAGCCTTCATGTCGTCCGGCTTGATGCTGCCGTCGGTGTTGGTCTTGACCTTATTCCAGCCGTAGCCGAGGTACAGACCGGTGTAGCCGCCAGCCCAGCTGTACTGCGGAGCCATTTCGACCGGAGCCGGAACAGGAGGCTGTTCCTGGATGGCGTCAGCAGCGAAAGCAGTCGCAGAGAACGGCAGCAGCGCAGCCGAGGCGATTACGAGAGACTTAAGAGTGCGCATAGCATTCTCCTTACACAAATTACCTTTTGCGCGGTCCCTTATCGGGCGGGCGACATTGGGAGTAATCGTCCATGCCGCGCTGACAGGACCGACATATCGGCGGTAATTGCGGCACGAAATGCCCGCTTCTGTGGAGAGAACCTGACGAGAACGTGGCAAAATTGCGATGTTGCATTATCGCAACGCCCGTTGCTGGCACCTATATAGTGGGAGGATGGTGTCGGTGGCGCCGCACGCCGCCCGACCAGACGAAACGAAGTCGCTGAAATCCCTACAATTTTGTCAGCTATGAATGTTGCGGATGCTATTTTTAGCTGCAATTTTCCGACCGAAGTGGCATGAAATCGATTGAAGAATCTCGATAAGAAAGTGTTTACCGTGTTGAATGATCACGAGCCTCGCCTGCTTGCCAAATGTCCGGTTCTGGTAACCGGCGGCGCACGGCGCATTGGAAAGGCAATCGTCGAAGACCTTGCCGTCCATGGCTTCCCGGTCGCCATACACTGCAATCACTCCATCGATGACGGCGCGGCCCTTGCCGCAGCCATAAACGAACAAGGCGGAAAGGCCTGTGTCGTGCGCGCCGACCTTGCCTCGGAAACCGATGTCCGCAACCTTGTCCGGGATGCAGCGAAGCAGCTCGGGCCGATCCGGCTTCTGGTCAACAATGCATCGCTGTTTGAAGACGACCGTATCGGGCAACTGGACATGGCACTGTGGGACAAGCACTTTGCGATCCACCTTAAGGCGCCGGTCCTGCTGGCCGAGGAAATGGCGAATGCCCTGCCCGACGGCGAGGACGCGCTTGTCGTCAATGTAATCGACCAGCGCGTATGGAAGCTCAATCCGAACTTCTTTTCCTATACGCTTTCGAAGACGGCGCTGTGGAATGCCACCCGAACCATGGCGCAGGCGCTCGCGCCGCGTATCCGGGTCAATGCAATCGCGCCGGGCCCCACATTGCCGAGCGAACGGCAGAAGCCGGGCGATTTTGAACAGCAGGTCGAACAACTTCTTTTGCAGCGCGCGCCGGAATTGTCGGAATTTGGGCGTACTGTTCGCTATTTCTGGGAAAGCCGCTCCGTCACCGGCCAGATGATCGCCCTTGACGGCGGACAGCACCTGGCATGGGAAACCCCGGATATTGCAGGAATTACCGAATGACTGGAAACCGCAAGAACAATGAGGATGCTGTCGCCAACCTGCCGCCCGACGACGAGCAGGACGTGGCCGGTATCATCATTGGCGACGCGGAGACCGAAGAGGATGACGAGAGCGACGATATAGTCGAAGCTCCCGCATCGCCATCGGCTGCCGACTCCATCCAGTGGGATTCCTCCGATGGCCTGCCGGATATCGAAGGCCTGAGCGGGCAGGACATCATCAATGCTTTCGTGAAGCGCCTGCCGAATAATCCGGGCGTCTATCGCATGTTCAACAGCGATGGCGACGTGCTCTATGTCGGCAAGGCGCGCAATCTCAAGAAGCGCGTGTCCAACTATGCGCGCGGCATCGGCCATTCCAATCGCATAACGCGAATGATCCGCGAAACGGTGACGATGGAATTCGTCGTCACCCGCACGGAGACGGAAGCCCTGTTGCTGGAAGCCAATCTCATCAAGAGATTGCGCCCGCGCTTCAACGTGCTGATGCGCGACGACAAGTCGTTTCCTTACATTCTGCTGACCGGCGACCATCGGGCACCCGGCATCTTCAAGCATCGCGGCGCCCGGTCGCGCAAGGGCGACTATTTCGGCCCCTTCGCTTCCGCAGGTGCCGTAGGCCGCACGATCAACGCGCTACAGCGCGCCTTCCTGCTGCGAACCTGCACGGATTCGGTTTTTGAAACACGAACCCGCCCCTGCCTTCTCTATCAGATCAAGCGCTGTTCCGGCCCCTGCACGCATGAGATCAGCGACGCGGACTATGCCGAGCTGCTGAGCGAGGCCAAGGCGTTTCTTTCGGGCAAGAGCCAGTCGGTCAAGGATCATCTGTCAGCCGCGATGCAGGCCGCATCGGCGGACCTCGATTTCGAGCACGCAGCCGTTTACCGGGACCGTCTGGCGGCGCTCTCGCATGTCCAGTCGCATCAGGGCATCAATCCGCAGACGGTTGAAGAGGCAGACGTTTTCGCCATCCATCAGGAAGGCGGCATGACCTGCATTCAGGTCTTCTTCTTCCGCACCGGCCAGAACTGGGGCAATCGCGCCTATTTCCCGAAAGCCGACAGTTCGCTCGGTCCCGCGGAAGTTCTCGGTGCCTTCCTGTCGCAGTTCTACGACGACAAGCCATGCCCGCGTCTCGTCCTGTTGTCCGAGACCGTGGAGGAACAATCGCTCATCGCCGAAGCGCTCTCGACGCGCGCCGGACACAAGGTGCAGGTCAACGTGCCGCAACGCGGCGAGAAGAAGGACCTTGTCGATCACGCGCTCACCAATGCGCGCGAGGCGCTTGGGCGGCGGCTTGCCGAAACATCGTCGCAGGCCCGTCTTTTGCAGGGTATGGCCGAGACCTTCGGCCTGTCGCACCCGCCGCGCCGGATCGAGGTCTATGATAACTCCCACATCATGGGCACGAACGCTGTCGGCGGCATGATCGTCGCCGGGCCGGAAGGCTTCGTCAAAAATCAGTACCGAAAGTTCAACATCCGCTCGACCGACATTACGCCGGGCGACGATTTCGGCATGATGCGAGAAGTCATCGAGCGGCGTTTCTCTCGGCTGGTCAAGGAACACGGCACGCCGGAAGAACCGACCGACGCCGAAGTGACGGATACGTTTCCAGCCTGGCCAGATGTCATCCTGATCGACGGCGGGCAAGGCCAGGTGGGCGCCGTGCGGCAAATTCTTGGCGAGCTTGGCATCAGCCATCTTGTCAATGCCATCGGCATCGCGAAGGGCGTCGACCGCGAAGCGGGACGCGAACGCTTCTTCGTGGAAGGCAAGCAGGCCTTCACGCTGCCGCCGCGCGATCCGGTGCTCTATTTCATCCAGCGTCTGCGCGACGAGGCCCACCGGTTCGCCATCGGCACGCACCGCGCCCGGCGCAAGAAGGAAATGGTCAAGAATCCGCTCGATGAAATCGCGGGAATCGGCCCGTCACGCAAGCGTGCCCTCCTGCATCATTTCGGAACCGCAAAGGCGGTTTCGCGTGCTGCGGTCGAGGACCTCATGCAGATCGACGGCATTTCGGAAGCCATGGCGCGGACGATCCACGACCATTTCCGGGATCGATGACACAAACTTGTCCGGGAATCATCTACAAGCGTCATTAGAGCGCATCCTGAAAAGTGTGAAACGGCTTTCGGATAAGATACGCGTCAAAACAAAGGATTAGAGCGCCGATCTGATCCAATCAGATCGAAACGCGCTCTAAGTCTCGGGCGAACATGTTAGCGGGAGTTGATTTTATGTCATATCCCTGTTGATGTGCGACTGACAAACATGCGGCGGAACGAATGCAGAAGAATCATACCCTCTCCCTACCCAATATCCTCACTTATGGCCGGATCATCGCCGTGCCTCTTGTGGTGTTGTGTTTCTTTATCGAGGGACGGCTGGAGTCGAGCGATTTCGCCCGCTGGACAGCTCTCGGATTGTTTGCCGTCGCCAGCATCACCGACTTTTTCGACGGCTATCTCGCCCGCATCTGGAAACAGACATCGACCATCGGTCGCATGCTCGACCCGATCGCCGACAAGCTTCTCGTATCGGCCATCCTGCTGCTGCTTGCCGCTGACGGCACGATTGCCGGCTGGACGCTTTGGGCCGCCATCATCATCCTTTGCCGCGAAATCCTGGTTTCGGGCCTGCGCGAATATCTTGCCGAGCTGAAGGTCAGCGTTCCCGTTTCGCGCCTTGCCAAATGGAAGACGACCGCACAGATGATCGCTCTTGCATTCCTGCTGGCAGGCCCTGCGGGTGACAAGATTATGCCCTATGTAACGGAAACAGGCATTGTCCTGCTTTGGGTATCGGCCCTCCTGACGCTTTACACGGGCTGGGATTACTTCAAGGCGGGCCTCAAACACGTGATGGATTGATCCAGTGGCGGTAAAACTCGTCTATTTCGCATGGGTGCGCGAGAAAATCGGCAAGGGCGAGGAGACTATCGAACTCCCCTCACCCAAAACTACCGTCGGTGATCTCATCGGCCATCTGAAATTGCTTGGGCCGGAATATGATGCCGCTTTCGAGCATGAGCACGTCATTCGCGCCGCGATCAATCAGGAACATGCCGAGCATGATGAACTGGTGAATGACGGCGACGAAGTCGCGCTCTTTCCGCCCATGACGGGAGGATGAGATGAGCGGGCAAGCTCCATGCCCACTGTTCGTCGGCATAAGAAGCGAAGATTTCGACACGGCGGCGGAACTGCGCAAGCTCGAACAGGGGCGCACGGATATAGGCGCCATCGTCACCTTTACCGGTCTTTGCCGCGATGAAAGCGGCACGCTTTCCGCGCTGGAACTGGAGCACTATCCCGGCATGGCCGAAGCGGAAATCAACCGCATCGCCCGACAGGCCATCGCGCGCTGGCCGATAACCGCGCTTACGATCATTCACCGTTACGGGCTTATCAGGCCCGGCGAAAACATCGTTCTGGTCGCTGCGGCCTCGTGGCATCGCCACGCGGCTTTCGAGGCCGCCTCGTTCCTGATGGATTACATGAAAACCGATGCTCCGTTCTGGAAAAGGGAGCATCTCGCCGACGGTTCTGTCGGGGGATGGGTATCGTCCAAAGACGAAGATGAGAAGATGCGCGAACGCTGGAAACAGTCCTGATCTTCCGATCAGGGGGTTCGCTATTGATCTCAATTTTCCATTTTAATCGCGAATTAACTATTTAACCCCCTAGAATAGTGGGTAATTTAGCTGGCGTGTTCTTGCGCCGCCACAATTTTCACACGAAGATTTCGCTATTGTCGATATCATGAATCAGATGCCGACAGGCGATGATGATAGACAGACTGGAATCCGCATCAGCGCCATCTGTCTTGCAACAAACAACGCATGCGGGAACGGAAGTTTCGGGCTTTAACGATGCGAAATGGATTGGCGAAAACCCTTTCAATTGCTGCGGCACTTGTGGTCGGCATTGGCGCGCTTGGCGGCGCTGCCTTGTTCCTGACCACCTCGATGCCGACAAGCAGCTTGGCGGCGGAAAAGACCGTCAGCGGCAAGGTCGTGTATCGCGAGCGGATCGCGCTGCCGCCGGAAGCAAGCCTGACGGTCCAGCTTTCCGACGTCTCGCTGGCCGACGCCCCCTCCAAGGTCATCGGCGAAACGCGGATCGAATCCGTTCAGGGATCGCCGATCCCGTTTGCCATCAACTTCGATATGGACCAGATCCAACCCGGCCATAGCTATGCCTTGCAGGCGCGCATTTCGGCGGGCGACACGCTATGGTTCGTCAATGACGAACGCTATGCGATCGATCCGGAAAACCCCGGCGAACCTGCGGAAATAAAGGTTGTGATGGTGCGCAAGAGCGGTGACGAAGGCGCTGCCATCGGCATCGAGGGCAAGGACTGGCTGGCGGAAGATATTCAGGGCGGGGGCGTGATCGACAATGCCCAGACGACCCTGACGGTTTCGACGGATGGCGCGGTCAGCGGGTCGGGCGGCTGCAACCGCTATTTCAGCAAGGCGACCGTGACCGGGGAAAATATTTCCTTCGCCGAGATCGGATCGACCTATGTCCAGTGCCCGCCTGCCCTCATGAACCAGGAACGCAAGTTCCTCGACGTGCTCGGCAAGACCCGGTCCTACAAGATCGATATGGGCAAGCTCGTTCTCTTCGACGACGAAGGGAAGGAAGTGGCAAGGCTCGCGCAGAGCCTTTGAAACCTGTTTCCGGCATCGCCCAGACAACAAAAAAGCCCGCCGGGAAGGCGGGCTTTTTCTTTATATTCTCGTTGGGATCAGCCGACGATTTCGGTGCCCGAGAACCAGTATGCGATTTCTTCCGCAGCGGTTTCCGGAGCGTCCGAACCGTGTACGGAGTTTTCGCCGATCGACAGGGCGAATTCCTTGCGGATGGTGCCTTCATCAGCGTTTGCCGGGTTGGTCGCACCCATGACTTCGCGGTTCTTGGCGATGGCGTTTTCGCCTTCCAGAACCTGAACGACCGTCGGGCCGGAAGACATGAATTCGGTCAGTTCGCCGAAGAAAGGGCGATCCTTGTGAACAGCATAGAAGCCTTCAGCTTCACGCAGGCTCATCCAGACGCGCTTCGAAGCGACGACGCGCAGGCCAGCTGCCTCGAGCTTGGCGGTGATTGCGCCGGTCAGGTTGCGGCGGGTCGCATCGGGCTTGATCATGGAGAAGGTACGTTCGATTGCCATTATGACACCTTGTGCTGGAATTTTCAGAAAAGTGAGGCTCTATACCGTCGATAGGCCCGATTGCCAAGAGGCGAACCGATTAGCACCTTGAGACGACAGAAAATTGATTGCATAGATGATGCCGCGCCGATTCAGCCTTGCAGAAGCGGCGCCAATGGGTGGTCAGGGGGTTCTCGTGGAACAGCATTTTCAAATGTTCGCCTATTACAACCGATGGGCAAATGAACTGGTCTATGCCGCCGCGGCCCAGTTGAGCGACGAGGAATACAGGCTCGATCTCGGTCTCTTCTTCGGCTCCATCCATCGCACACTCAATCATCTGCTCGTCGCCGACCGCATCTGGATGAAACGCTTCACCACGGAAGGGGATCATCCGAAGACGCTTGATGCGATCATTTCCGACAATTTCATCATGCTGCGCGATCTGCGGCAGGCGGAAGACGCGCGCATATGCCGCTATGCGGACGGCCTCGACACACAGAAGCTCGGCGGGCGCTACAGCTACACGGCGCTCAACGAAATGCGCACGATAAGCCAGCGGCTTGCCCCGTCGCTTGCCCATATGTTCAACCACCAGACGCACCATCGCGGACAGATCCATACCGCGTTTACCAGACTGGGAACGGAAGCGCCGTCGCTCGATCTCATGCATTTCCTGCGGACGGAAGGCGGACGGCGTTTCGCCTGACTGATGTTGATACTTGCGGAAACGCTTCAAGCCGTGCAAAAGCGCTTTCATCATGCTTATCCTTGACGACATCTCCGTAAGAATTGCCGGACGCCTCCTTATCGACCACGCCAGCGTAACGTTGCCGGCGGGATCGAAGACGGGTTTCGTCGGCCGTAACGGCACCGGCAAATCCACGCTGTTTCGCGTCATCACGGGCGATCTCGCGCCGGAAACCGGCAGCATCTCGCTTCCGAAGAACACCCGTATCGGCCAGGTCGCGCAGGAAGCGCCCGGCACCGACGAAGCGCTGATCGAAATCGTCATGAAGGCGGACAAGGAGCGCGCGGCGCTTCTGGAGGAAGCGGCCACCGCGACCGATCCGCACCGCATTGCGGAAATTCACACCCGCCTTGCCGATATCAACGCTCACTCTGCGGAAGCGCGCGCCGGCGCCATCCTGTCCGGTCTCGGTTTCAGCGCGGAAGCGCAACGCCAGCCGGCATCGGCCTTTTCCGGCGGCTGGCGCATGCGCGTCGCACTGGCTGCGGTTCTCTTCGCCGAGCCGGACCTGTTGCTGCTCGATGAACCGACCAACTATCTCGACCTTGAAGGCGTGCTTTGGCTGGTCGATTATGTGAAGCGCTATCCGTACACAGTCATTATCATCAGCCATGACCGCGATCTCCTGAACTCGGCCACGTCGTCGATCATGCATCTTGACCAGAAGAAGATCAGCTTCTGGCGCGGCAATTACGACCAGTTCGAGCGGCAGCGGCATGAGATGCTGGAATTGCAGCAGAAGGCCCATGCCAAGCAGGAAGCCCACCGCAAGCACATGGAATCCTTTGTTGAGCGTTTCCGCGCCAAGGCCAGCAAGGCCCGTCAGGCGCAATCGCGCATGAAGGCGCTGGAAAAGCTCAAGCCAATCGAGCTTTATGTGGAAAGCAATGTGCAGCCGTTCCGCTTCCCGGATGCGGAAAAGAAGGCCGCCTCACCGATCATCGCTCTGGACAACGCCGATGTGGGCTACGTGCCGGGCAAGCCGGTGCTGCGCAATGTGACGCTGCGCATCGACAATGACGACCGCATCGCGCTACTCGGTTCCAACGGCAACGGCAAGTCGACGCTGGCCAAGCTGATTGCCGGTCGCCTGACGCCCGAAAAGGGCACGCTCACGGTTTCGCCCAATCTGAAGGTTGCCTTCTTCGCCCAGCACCAGCTTGACGATCTGGTTCCCGAGGACAACGCCATCGAGCACGTGCGCAAGCTGATGCCGACAGAACCCGAGGCCAAGGTCCGCGCGCGCGTTGCGCAGATGGGCCTTTCGACCGAAAAGATGCTGACACCAGCCAGGGATCTTTCCGGTGGTGAGAAAGCGCGCCTCCTGATGGGACTTGCGACCTTTCACGGCCCGAACCTGCTGATCCTCGACGAGCCGACCAACCATCTCGACATCGACAGCCGCGAAGAGCTTGTGCATGCGCTCAACGCTTTCAACGGCGCAGTGATCCTGATCGCCCACGACCGCCATCTGATCGAAGCGACGATGGAACGGCTGTGGCTGGTCCGCGAGGGCGGCGTGAAGACGTTTGAAGGCGATCTCGACGAATACCGGCAGATCGTTCTGGCCGACGCCAAGGGAGAACCGGTTTCCGACCGCGACGACAACGCCAGGGTCAACAAGGCCGAGCAGCGAAAACTCGCCGCCCAGAAACGCGAAGCCATGGCGCCGCTGCAAAAAAAGATCAAGGAAACCGAAGCCTTGATGCAGAAGCTGCAGAAACAGATTCAAGTCTTCTCGTCACAGCTCGAAGACCCGGCTCTTTACGAGAAGGAGCCTCAAAAGGCGATCCGGATCAACAAGGAGATGAGCGATGCACGCTCTGCCCTTGCGGATGCAGAGGACAAATGGCTGGAACTCTCCACCGAATATGAAGAAGCGATGGCGGACTGATCCGCCACCGCTGGCAAGTCATTGCGCTGCAGTGGCAATCACAGCACGAAGAAAACTATATAGACCAAACCGATGATCGACGCGCCAGCGATCCGCAGTGCCTTCGGCAACGGGCGCGGTGCGTAGCGCACCGCAAGAACTGCGAGAATGGCGGTCAGGATCGGAAAAGCCACGAACATGGCCAGATAGCCGCTCGATCCCTCAAAGGATGAACCGAACCAGCCCAATTCCGCCATCGGAACGAGCGCGATAAAGGCGGCAAGTGCGGACAGCAGCAACAGCAGAATGCGGTCGAAAATCGCAGCGCCCATCTGCGCTTCCTCAGCCTTGAGGACGCAGGCGCGTGCGCATCAATGCATAAAGCCCGAAGGCACCGAGGATCAGGCCGATGGTCGTATAGACCTCGTTGGGCGTTTCCGCCCCTCGCCGCAACACCAGATCGGCCTTTGAAATCTGAAGCCCGTCTGTATTTCCCTGCACCAGACGAAATGCATAAAGCCCCGGAATGACGGGATCGATGTCCCCGGCACTCTGGCGCAGAACACTGCCATCCTGCGGGCGGTCCGTGTTGATGGAACCGGTAGTCGAGGCAAAGTCGAGCCCCTGCGAGAGAACCGGCTGTCCGTCGCGGCTGACGGCAAGCGTCACCGCCGAGCGCCGTTCCGCAGGCACATAACCCGGCAGAGGCGTGGCATCGATGAACACGCGCACCGGCCCATCAGCCGCCGACAGCCTGACTTCCTGAATCTTAAAACCGCTCTGCCGGTTTTCCAGCATGGTCCAGCGGCCAATTTCGCTGCCGGTGAAATGGCGCACATACCACGGATAGCCAATGGCAAGACCAAAGCCGGCGACGGCCATCAAGATGAATAGCGTCCTCATTACGCTTTGCGCTCCCAGCGGCGGTCTGGCGTCTGCTGCCAGTAAGTCAAATCGTGGTTCTCCGCCTTGAAACTTTTCCATTGCCCCCGGGCAATATCGAGTTGCTCCTGATCGTGCCCGTCGAACATGACGACGAGGCGTTCATAGGCGTCCGCCTGTTCCAGCCCGGCGCCTTCGACGAGAAAGCGCACAGTCGCGCCATTCGGATTGGCTTCACTGGTGGTCAGCAATACCGGCTGGTGTTCGGGATGAGGCTCCTTGTCGGTGCCATGCGCCACGAAGGACGTGTCGGAAAAGGTCCAGAGCAAGCCGTCAAGCGCATCGCGTCTTTCCTCGCTGACGGTCTGGATCGTGACGCGCCAGCCGCGCCCCAGCGACCGCTCGACCAGGCCGGGCAAGGCTTCATCGAGTGTCGATTCCGTCAGGTGATAGAAGAGGATTTCCGCCATGCACTATCCGTTTCGCGAACGGGTGGAGAAACTGATTCCGCTTCTCCACCCATCCCTTTGTTCAGAAAAGATTTTAGCTTTCGAAATGATCCCGGACAAGGCGGTCCAGCAGGCGAACGCCATAGCCGGAAGCCCATGTCTGGCTGTATTCGTTTGCTGGCGAACCCATGGCCGTTCCGGCAACGTCGAGATGCGCCCAAGGGGTCTCACCGACAAAGCGCTTGAGGAACTGTGCCGCCGTGATCGATCCGCCGTAACGGCCAGCGCTGTTCTTCATATCGGCGAATTTCGAATCGATCATCTTGTCGTATTCGGTGCCGAGCGGCAGGCGCCACAGCTTTTCACCCGTCGACTGACCCGCATCGTAAAGCTGGTCCGCAAGCTCGTCGTCGTTGGAGAAAAGACCGGCATGATACTGGCCGAGCGCGACCATGACCGCACCCGTGAGGGTGGCCAGATTGATGATGAATCGCGGCTTGAAACGGTCGTTCGTATAGTGCAGTGCGTCGGCGAGGACGAGACGGCCCTCCGCATCCGTATTGATGACTTCAATCGTCTGTCCGGACATCGAGGTAACGATGTCGCCCGGACGCTGGGCGTTGCCGTCAGGCATGTTTTCCACAAGGCCGATAACGCCGATGGCATTGACCTTCGCCTTGCGGCCAGCCAGAGCGCGCATCAATCCGGTGACGGCTGCCGCGCCTCCCATGTCGCCCTTCATGTCTTCCATGCCAGCGGCTGGCTTGATGGAAATGCCGCCCGTATCGAACACCACGCCCTTGCCGACGAATGCGACCGGCTTTTCCTTGCTCTTCGCGCCCTGCCATTCCATGACGACAAGACGCGGCGGGCGGACAGAGCCCTGCGCCACGCCGAGAAGCGCGCCCATGCCGAGCTTCTTCATTTCCTTTTCGCCGAGGACTTCGACCTTGACGCCAAGCTTTGCGAGCTTTTCGGCTTCCTGCGCGAACTCCACAGGCCCCAGAATATTGGCAGGCTCGTTGACGAGATTGCGCGCCTGGATAACGCCGTCCGCCACCGCTTCGGCAACTTCGAGGGCCCGCTTCGCAGTGTGGGCATCCGCGACGCAGATGTTGATCTTCGCAGCGTGTTTCGGATCGCCATTTTCCTCATCGTTCTTGCGCGTCTTGTAGCGTTCGAACTTGTAGGAGCGCAGCATCATGCCCAGCGCCAGATCGGCGGCTTCATCACCGGCGATGGTGGTTTCAGGCAGTGCCAGCGTCACGGTTGCGCGCTCCGCCTTGCCGATTCGTGAAAATGCCGCGCCGCCGATCTTCAGCCAGTCGTCATTGCCAAGCTTGCCCGGCTCGCCGACGCCGACCAGAACGATCTTGTCGACACCGCTGGAAGTCGTCTCGATCGCTTCCGCCGTCTTGCCCAAAGCACCGGTGAACCCGGAAATTTCAGCAATACGCTTGATCTTTTCCGCACCGCCAGCAGCCGCGGCCGCCTCGTCCGCAAAGCCGCCGCCCTTGGCGACGAGCACGATGGACACGCCTCTTTCCGGTACTGCAAAATCGCTGAAAGAGATCGAAGGACGTTTAGACATGACAACTCCAAACCTGATGTCGATTTAAGAATGACACGATTGTGTCGCGACTTTTCCCCACTCATGTGAGACGAATATGGCGAAACAGCAAGAGTGGAACCAAGATTGTTCCAGTTTTAGGCCGAGGAAAACCGTGCAAGACACAATTGCGAGCCTGTCTTACCCGCTCGATGCAAAAACTGGTTGCCTTGAGCCGACTCATCGCTCATTAACGGGACCCGTTAACAGGAACACGAGAGCTGGCATCTTCGTGATGGTTTTAGTAATCTGTTAACCGCGTTTATTGGGTCAATCTTAGCCAAGCGTCATTAAGTTTAGTCATTGTCACGAGTGCCGCAGCCTTTTCGGATGCGCGCTCCTTCAACGGAACCGGGATGTAGACTCCACCTATGCGATTGATCGAGTTGTACATCCTGCGCCGGGTGGCGATCATGTTCCTCGCAGTGCTTGGCGCTGCGGTCGGGATCACCTGGACCGTGCAGGTGCTCCAGCGCATCGACTTCCTGACCACAAGCGGCCAGACATTCCAGACGATCGTTCAGTTCAGTTCGCTGTTGATTCCATCGGCTATTCCGCTCGTGATGCCGTTTGCGCTGATCATTGCGATCACGCAGACGCTGTCCACCATGAACCAGGATTCCGAGCTGGTCGTCATCAATGCGTCCGGCGCACCGCGCAGCGCGGTCATGCGCCCGATCCTGATTCTTGCCGCCGTCATTTCCGTCGTGTCGTTTCTGGTCGCTAACTATGTCGATCCCTATGCGCGCATGAACATGCGCGCCATGATCGCCAATGCCAGCGCCGATCTCATGAATGTCATCGTTCAGGAAGGCAATTTCCGCAAACTTGCCGACAATCTCTATATCCAGGTGGCGGAACGACGCGCCGATGGCAGCATTGGCGGGCTTTTCATCGCCGATTCCCGCGATCCGGCGCTCGATCTCATCTATTATGCCGCCGATGGCGCGATTGCTTCGACGCCGACCGGCGACATGCTGCTGATGCAAAACGGAGAGGTGCAGCGCCGTGACGTGTCGGATGGCACGGTTTCGATCATCAAGTTCAATTCCTATGCGTTCGACCTCAGCCAGTTTGCCTCGGCGGGCGATGATTTCGTCATCTATGCCAAGGACCGTCCGCTTTCCTATCTGCTGAACCCGGACCCGAACGACCCGATCCTCCAGACGCGCCCGCTGCGCTACAAGGCCGAATTGCACCGGCGGCTGACGCAATGGCTCTATCCGGTTGTGTTTGCGATGATTGCGCTGGCGTTCGCAGGCGATTCCCGTTCGCATCGCGAAGCCCGCGTGTCGGCGTCCTTCTCGGCGATCAGCACCGCTCTTCTCGTCTATTGGGCAGGCTATTTCGCCTCTGACCGCGCCGACAAGGATGCAGGCTACATCGTCCTCATGTATCTGGTCCCGGCCGCCGTCATTCTCGTGACGGGCTTCGCGCTCGCCACCGGGCGGCGGATCGGCCTGCCGGACAAATGGAACGACCGCATTCTCGACGGTTTCGACAGTTTGAGACGCCGGGGCTCGGCGCTCTATGCCCGCCTCACCGGACGTTCGCGCAATAATGCCGGAGGAAAGGCATGATCGGCTGGACGCTTGGGCGCTATTTCTTCATCCGCTATGTGCAGATCACCTTCTATTTTCTGCTCGGCATTTTCGCCTTGTCGCTGCTTCTCGATTTCACCGAGAATGCGAGCAAGCTTTCAAACCTGCCGGACTATTCCGTGTGGGCGGCGCTCGGCCTTTCCGCCATGCGCGTGCCCTTCATCATGCAGCAGATGATCCCCTTCGTCGCCCTGTTCTCGGCAATGGCGACGCTCATTTCGCTCAACAGAAAATATGAGCTGGTCGTCGCACGCTCCGTCGGCGTATCGGCCTGGCAGTTCCTCCTGCCCGCCTGTTTCGGCGCGTTCCTGTTCGGCATCGCCACGATCTTCATTCTCAATCCGTTCGCCGCCTATGGCTTCGCCAAGGCCGATGAAATCGCATCGACATGGAAGACCGGCAAGGTTACCGACGTTTCCGCGCTGCGCGATCCATGGCTGCGCCAGAAGACCGATGAAGGCGAGACCATCATCGGCGCGAAAAGCATTCTGGATCAGGGCGCGACGCTGGCCGACGCGACTTTCATCCAGTTCGATGAGAAAAAGAACATCAGGGAACGTTTCGACGCGCGCAGGGCGCAGCTCAGGGACGGTCACTGGGAGCTTACCGACGTGACGCGATTCGCGCGCGGTGAAGAGCCACAGAAAATGGCGAGTTTCCAGATCGAGACGCAGCTGCGTCCCGAATATGTGGAAGAGAAGCTCGCGACGCCCGACACGATCCCGTTCACGCAGTTGCGCCACAAGATCGAGGTCGCGCGTTCCTTCGGCTACTCCGCAAACGCATTTGACATGCAATACCAGTCACTTCTGGCTTTGCCGGCATTGCTGATGGCGATGACTCTCATTGCTGCAACAGTGTCGTTGAAATTTGTGCGATTTGGTCAGTCAGGAGCTATGATTCTGGGTGGCGTTATCGCAGGCTTCATGCTTTATGTCGTTTCGGTGCTGGTGAAGGCATTCGGGAATGCGGGATTCGTTCCGCCATTCGTGGCTGCCTGGGTGCCGGTTATTATCGCGACATTTTTTGGTGTCTCCTTTTTGTTGCATAAGGAGGATGGTTAGTGGGTTCGAGTAACGCCCGCATGGTATTGCCCCATTCGCTCTCGCGCCTGACGCGCGGGACGGCCTTGGCGTGCGTCCTTGCTTTACCTTTCATTTCTGTCGCAGCCCTGCCCTCACCCGCATTGGCACAGGACGCTCTCGCTGCCAATTACCAGAGCGATCCGAATGCGCGCATGCTCCTGCAGGCCGACGAACTTGTCTATGATCGTGACGTTAATACCGTCACGGCTCAGGGCAAGGTGCGCATCGAATATGACGGCAATCATCTTGTCGCCGACAAGGTGACCTACAACCAGCAGACGCGGCGCATGACCGCAACGGGCAATGTCGAGATCGTCGAGCGCGACGGCAACAAGATCTACTCCGACCATATGGACGTCACCGACAGTTTCCGCGACGGCTTCGTAAACGGCCTGCGCGTCGAGACGACGGATAACACCCGTTTCGCCGCCGAAAGTGCCGAACGCAGCAATGGCGAAATCACGACGTTCAACAACGGCGTCTATACGGCCTGCGAACCCTGCGCGAAAAATCCTGACAAGCCGGTTCTGTGGCAAATCAAGGCGCGCAAGATCATCTGGAACAGCACGACCAAGACGGTCCGCTTCGAACATGGCCGCTTTGAATTCTTCGGCATGCCGCTTGCCTATTTCCCGGCATTCGAAATGGCCGACCCGACGGTGAAGCGCAAGAGCGGCTTCCTGTTTCCGGGCTTCTCCTATAAGGACGATCTGGGCGTCGGCATCAAGAATTCATATTTCTGGGCGCTCGCCCCGAATTACGACCTGACGCTGTCCACGACAGGCTACACCAAGCAGGGCTTCCTGACGGAAGCCGAATGGCGTCACCGCCTGGAAAACGGCACCTACAATCTTCGCATCGCGGGCATTCATCAAAACAAGCCTGAAGAATTCAGTGCGACTTCCGTAGATCGCTACGAAGACAACCGCGGCATGGTCGCCTCGAAGGGTGATTTCGAGCTGAATTCGCGCTGGCGCTTCGGTTGGGATGTGATGGCGCAGACCGACCGCAATTTCAGCCGTACCTACAGCATTGACGGTTATAATGCGGGCACGCAGGTCTCCAAGATTTATCTGCAGGGGATCAGCAATCGCAATTATTTCGACCTGAACTTCTATCGCTTCAATGTGCAGGAATCGCTGCTGTCGAACAATCCCAATGAGATGCACTCGAAGCAGCCATGGGTATTCCCGAGCCTCGATTACTCCTACACATTGCCGGAACCGGTCTATGGCGGCGAGCTGAACTTCAATACCAATCTGCAGGTTCTCTATCGCCAGAATGCGAATTACACGCCTCTAGGCACCAGATTCCCCCGCGTTCCCGGCTTTGACGGCACCAATGCGCGCCTGACCACCGAAGCGGAATGGAAGCGCACTTTCATCACGCCTGCCGGTCTGGTCATCACGCCCTTGCTGGCACTGCGCGGTGATGCGATTGGGGCCAATACGAACTTCAATCTGGCAGATGCTGGCTATACGGATGCACTCGTGCGTTCGGAAGCACTTCGCGCCATGGCGACCGCCGGGCTTGAACTGCGCTGGCCGATCCTGTTCTCGTCCACCAGCTCGACCCACATTCTCGAGCCGATCGCGCAGCTTTATGTTCGCAACAACGAACGGTATGCGGGTGAGTTGCCGAATGAAGACGCCCAGAGCTTCGTCTTCGACGCGACCAACCTGTTCTCGCGTGACAAGTTCTCCGGTTATGACCGTGTTGAAGGCGGCACGCGCGCCAATCTCGGTCTGCGCTATTCGGGTAACTTCAACAATAGCGACTGGGCTCTTTACGCCCTTGGCGGCCAGTCGTTCCAGCTGGGCGGCGTCAATTCGTTTGGCACGAGCGACTTCCTGAATGTCGGGGCAGATTCCGGCCTGCAGAGTGCACGCTCCGACTATGTTGCCATGATCGGCACGTCCAACTCGACGGGTCTGGCCCTCGCTGCCCGCGGACGGTTCGACAAGGACAGCTTCTCGGTTCGTCGCGGCGAACTTGAAGCCCAGCAGAGCTGGCAGAAGCTGACGATCTCCGCGCAATATGCCTATATCGCGCCTCAGCCTGCTTACGGATATAGTGATCTCCGTCAGGAAGTCACGGGTGCGGCCACAGCGCGTATCAACACGAACTGGCGCGTTTTCGGTTCGGGCACCTATGATCTGGTTTCCGAAACGCTGGTGCGCGCATCGTCTGGCCTTGCCTATGATGACGAGTGCTTCACTTACTCGATGAATTACGTCCAGACCCGTAACCCGGGCGATGACAAGGCGTCCCATGGCGTCGGGTTCAATATTTCGCTGCGCACATTGGGTGATATAGGCAGCGGTAACCAGACATTCTAAACTTGAGGGACCGGAAGCGTTGGAAATGCTTCCGGTCTTTCCATTTCATTCGACAAAGAAATTTTACACTTCACAGCTTAATCCGGCTTCCTTTTTGCAGTATTCAGAGGATGCAAGCTTCGCAAAATAGCTTTTGGGTCATTGTTTCGCCGCACTAGCTCATCTATACAGGCAGCTTATGATCAGCCGCTGATATGATTTTTGCTCGGCTGGATAGCGGCAATGACCATGATTGGGATATGTCCGGTAAGGATTGTCGTTCGTCGACCGGAAGGAATCGGGAAAGAAAGATGATGATTGCAAGACCTCTCTTCGCCTCCATGCTGAGCGCCGCAGTCTGCCTGACGACGCTTGGGACGGTTGCAGCTCCCGCATTTGCGGCTGGCGCAGGTTCTGAGGTCAAGGTCATCGTTTCCGGTAATGCCATCACCAACAGCGATATCCAGCACCGCATGGCCTTCTTGAAGTTGCAGCGCAAGGGCGGCAATCTCGCTCAGGTCGCCAAGCAAGAGCTGACCGACGAGATGCTGAAGCGCATCGAAATGAAGTCGCGCGGCATCGACATTTCCGACCGACAGGTCGACGAGGCCTATGCAGGATTTGCCACCCGCAACAAGATGAGTCTGGCGCAACTGAACCAGTTGATGAACCAGTCGGGCGTCACGCCGGACCATTTCAAGAAATACATCATGGTGCAGATGGGCTGGGGCCGTCTCGTCAGCGCCCGCTTCCGCGCAACCGGCATGGTCAGCGAGCAGGAAGCCGTCCAGCGCATGTTGAAGGACGGCGGCAAGAAGCCTGTCGCAACCGAATATCGCCTCCAGCAGGTCATTTTCGTGGTGCCTGCCTCGAAGCGCTCCCCTGCCTTGCTTGCCAAGCGCAAGCAGGAAGCCAACGCGCTCCGTTCGCGCTTCCAGAACTGCGACGCTACCCGCCAGCAGGCCAAGGGCATTCTTGACGTGACCGTTCGCGATCTCGGCCGCATCATCGAGCAGCAATTGCCGAACGAATGGTCGAAAGCGATCAAGTCCACTTCGGTCGGCGGCACCACCCCGCCGCAGGAAACCGAAAAGGGCGTCGAGTTCCTGGCTATCTGCTCGACCCGACAGGTATCCGACGATCGCGTTGCGCAGCTGGTTTTCTCCATGGAGGGGGCGGATTCCCCTGCCGGACAGGAAAAGAAGGCCGAACAGCTCAGCGAGAAATATCTGGGCGAACTGCGCGAGAAGGCGAAAATCATCAATCGCTGACAGTCAGCGCATCTTTCGATCTGATCGATCGCCGCTTTGACTGTTTGTTTTGGGCGCATCTTTTCCCGAAAATGGGCTACCGCTTTGGGGATGCGCTCTGGACGCCTTCATCCGTATTCAGTGGAATATTGACGTGATGTCCGCAGCACCGCTTGCTCCTCTCGCCATCAGCATTGGCGACCCGTCCGGTATCGGCCCCGATGTTGCGCTTGCGGCCTGGTTGCGGCGCGACGAGCTTTCGCTGCCGCCTTTCGCCCTGCTGGCGGACCCACAGCAGCTTGCCGCGCGTGCGCGGCATCTGGGGCTTGAAGTCCAGATCGAAGTCATCCCAACCACTTCTGCCGCAAGCGACGTCTTTGCGCATGCTTTGCCGGTGCTTCCGCTCAATAACACACTGACGGACAGCGTCGGCAAGCCATTGCCGGAAAACGCTGCGGGCATCATCGAAGCTATAGAACGGGCGGTCGAACTCACGCTGAAAGGTGAGGCTTCGGCGGTCGTCACCTGCCCGATTTCGAAGAAGCCGCTTTATGAAGCCGGGTTTCGGCATCCCGGCCATACGGAATTTCTGGCGGAACTCGCGAGCCAGCATATGGGCAAACCGGTAACGCCGGTCATGATGCTGGCCGGTCCGCAGCTCCGCGCCGTTCCGGTCACTATCCATATCCCGCTAGCCGAAGTGCCGGTCCGTCTGAACACTGCCGATATCATCGAAGTTTCGCGGATCACCGCCGCCGAACTGAAGGAACGCTTCGGCATTCCTGCGCCGCGTCTGGCCATATCCGGCCTCAACCCGCATGCTGGTGAAGGCGGGGCCATGGGCAAGGAGGATGACGCCATCATCCTGCCAGCAATCGAAGCGCTGCGCCGCGCAGGGATTAACGCTCGCGGTCCCCTGCCCGCCGATACGATGTTTCATGCATCCGCCCGCGCAACCTATGATGCGGCGGTCTGCATGTATCACGATCAGGCCCTTATTCCTGCCAAAGCGCTGGCTTTTGACGAAACGGTGAATGTGACGCTCGGACTGCCCTTCATTCGCACATCGCCCGATCACGGTACGGCTTTCGATATTGCGGGCAAGGGCATCGCCCGGGCGGACAGTCTCGTGGCCGCGATTCGCCTGGCGCGGCAACTGGCGGAAAACGCAGCGAACGGAAACGCATGAGCATAGACAACCTTCCTCCACTGCGTGAAGTGATCGAGCGGCATGATCTGATGCCGAAGAAGTCGCTCGGCCAGAACTTCCTTTTCGACCTCAACCTGACATCGAAGATTGCCCGACAGGCCGGCAGTTTGCAGGACCAGCCCGTGATCGAAGTGGGTCCGGGCCCCGGTGGCCTGACCCGTGCGCTTCTCGCACAAGGCGCTTATGTCACCGCAATCGAGCGCGATGAACGATGCCTGGATGCGCTTGCGGAAATCGAGGCGCATTATCCGGGTCGCCTGCGCATCATCTCCGGCGACGCGCTTGAGCAGGATTTTTCGACCCTGTTTCCAGAGGGACCGAAGCCGCGCATCGTTGCCAACCTGCCTTATAATGTCGGCACGCAGTTGCTGCTCAACTGGCTTCTGGTCGAGCCTTGGCCGCCCTTCTATTCGTCCATGACGTTGATGTTCCAGCGCGAGGTCGCCGAACGCATCGTCGCGACGCCCGACACCGATCATTACGGGCGCCTGGGCGTGCTTGCCGGGTGGAGAACCGTTTCAAAGATCAGCTTCGATGTGCCGCCGCAGGCATTTACGCCACCGCCGAAAGTCATGTCGTCGGTCGTCCATATCATTCCGCGTGAAGACCCGCTGCCCTGCGATGCAAATGCGCTCGGTCAGATCACGCAGGCCGCTTTCGGGCAGCGCCGCAAGATGTTGCGCCAGAGCCTGAAACCGGTTGGCGGTGCCGAGCTTCTGGCCAAGACCGGCATCGACGGAACGCGCCGCGCGGAAACGCTGAGTGTGGAAGAATTTGTGGCTCTGGCAAATGCCTATCGCCCGCCAAGATAGTCAGCGGTGACGGCTGCCCTTCCCTGAAGCTGGCTTCGTGGATTCGGGCGCATTCGGAATGACGGGCAGCTTCATTTCGTTGACGATCTGCCCCACATGGTCGATCTCCTCGCGGAAACTGTTCAGGGACGAACCCGTCAGTTTTTCGCCAGCATTGAGGCGCGCCGTCAGCGGATTGACATACTGCTCGCCGACCTTGAGTTCGTAATAAAGATGCGGACCGGTCGAGTAGCCCGTCGATCCCACATAGGCGATCACATCTCCCTGCTTGACATGTTCGCCGGGCTTCAAACCCTTTCGTGCCGATGAAAGATGCGCATAGGTCGTGCTGTAGCCGCCCTGATGGCGTATACGGACATATTTTCCATATCCCTTTTGATAGGAAATCAGCTCCACGACACCGTCACCTGCCGCCACGATGGGCGAGCCGATTGGCGCGTCGTAGTCGACGCCATTGTGGTGCTTGCGCACATGCAGAACGGGATGAACGCGCCAGCCGAAACCATCGTTGAGA
Source organism: Brucella ciceri (assembly GCF_041930145.1). Classification (NCBI taxonomy): domain Bacteria; kingdom Pseudomonadati; phylum Pseudomonadota; class Alphaproteobacteria; order Hyphomicrobiales; family Brucellaceae; genus Brucella; species Brucella ciceri. The sequence goes on from NZ_JBHEEV010000002.1 coordinate 618,354, forward strand.
CGGCCATTCGGCAGGGGCTTCGGCATGAGATATTTCGCCATGGAAGAACCGTCTTCATTGAAATAGCCGGTGCCATTTTCGCTTTCATGACGATAAAGGCGGCGACTTTTGCCGCCGGTCGTGAACTCGACAAAAACCAGTTCCGGTTCCGTCTCGGCGCTCCTGCGGAACAGCAGGTCGATCAAATCCGGCTTTCCGGCGCCATCCAGCGAAACGCCGTTCTGCGCGGCCAGCTTCCCAACTTCGTCGACGATCGCCTTCGGCGCTCCTGCTTGCCCCAGACGCGAGGCAATGGAGCCGCTGCTGTCCGGCGCGCTTTGGGGGCGGTAGGCCGTCAGCATGGCGTCACGCGAGAGGCGTGCAAACAGACGTTCATCGCCCGTGGCGCGAAAAACGCCATCGTCGGCCCGTCCATAGATTGCCTTGCCGATATCACCGTGCTCGAAACGGGCGAGAGCGATGTGCTGTTCTCCATCGGTGTGCTGTCTGGATTTATCGACCAACAGTTCGAGATTGTCGCCGGGCACGAGTTCCGTCCGCGCCAGGGCTTCTTCCAGACGCTTGCTGTCCTCAACGGCGATACCGGCCGCTTGCAGCAACGCGCCCAACCGCTCACGCGACTGCGGCGCGACGATGATCTCGTGAACCTTTGCGCCGGTAGCGGAAGCCGGTTTGGCGAGGCTGACATTGATAGGGACGCCGCGCTCCAGTTCTTCCTCGGGCCGTTTTGGAAGAGATTTCTGTGCGGAAACAGCGCCGCGAAGTGTGTCGTCGATCTGGGCCCGGCTCTGGCCTTTCAGGTCAAGAACCACATGCTGGTAGGTATAAAGACGCGCGTCGCCGTCCTCGACACCTTCCGCGATATCGATACGCCGCGATACGGCGCTCGCCGGATCGCCGCCCATTGCGGGCGTCAGGCGCGCCTCTTTCGGTGCGGCGTGACTGTGAACCAGGGTTGCCGGATTGACCAGGACAGGTTGTGCGGCATGGCCGTGACGTACCAGAAGCCCTGTCGCAAACAGCAATCCCCCACCGGCGATAGCGGTGGCGGCCATCAGCGCCAGGCAGAACCGCAGATGCGTGTGCAGGGAAAAACGGACCTGCCGGAATGGCTTCAGGCTTTTGGAGGAAAGCGGTTCGCCCTTCAGGGCAGTGCCGAAGGCCGCAAGTTCTCGCTCCGCCGTTTCAGCAGACTGCGTTTCGCTTGCCGGGGCGCTTGGTTGGGCTGACCCGAAGACCATTCTGATGTTTCTCTACCGCTGGATTATTGACGGATAAGCGGTAGAGAGAGCGGCTAAAATAAGGCTGGCCGTGGCGATATCCACCGGAAGAGAACCACATTCAGCGAATTGTGAAGATCAGGCCTTCGCCCGGCCCCGGCGATGCTCGACCAGCATCGACCAGGTATAGAGCGCAAGCCCGGCCCAGATCAGCGCGAACGCACCAAGCTGTGCTGCCGAGAACGGTTCGTTGAAGATAAAAATCGCAAAGAAAAATAACATCGTCGGCGTCATGTACTGCATGAGGCCCAGCGTCGTATAGCGCAGCAGCTTCGCGCCGCCAGCATAGAGGATCAGCGGGATGGCCGTGAAAGGCCCCGCCAGAAGCAGCATTGAGACGTTGAATGCCGGGCCGGTGAAAAAATGATCCTGACCGGTCGCCGCCAGCCACAGCACATAGCCCAGCGCCGGGATGCACAGAATGAGCACTTCAAGCGTGAAGCCCTGCAGCGGCGGCATCGGCAGTGACTTGCGGAAGAAGCCATAGAGGCCGAAAGTCAGCGGCAGCACCAGCGATACCCAAGGCAAACCGCCAGCGTTGACGGTCAGAAGCAGCACCGCTGCGAAAGCAAACCCGACGGCGACATATTGAACCCTGGTCAGTCTTTCCCCGAGGAAAAGACCGCCGAGAACCACGTTGAACAGCGGATTGATGTAATAGCCAAGCGCGGCGCCCATCACCTGATCATGGGCAACGGCCCAGACATAGATCGACCAGTTGATGGTGATGAGCCCGGCTGTCAGGGCAGCCATTGCCAGCATGCGCGGCTGGCGCACGGCGTTGAGAATATCCCTGAACTGTCCAAGGGCCAGAAGAAGAAGAAGCGCGACCGGAACCGACCAGATCACGCGATGCGAAACCACTTCCATCGCCGGAATGTGACCGAGCGCCTTGAGATAGAACGGCAGCGCGCCCCAGAGCCCGTATGCTCCCAGCGCCATCAGGAATCCGCGCGCCCCATCAGAAAGGCGCATATCGGTGATGGTCTGGTCGGACATGCCTCTCTCCTCGACGAAATCACAATTGTTCGCGCGCCGGATGAGGCAGGCGAAGCATCGAACTTCACCTGCTATGCGCCCAACAATTCATAAAATCCATTCAATTAAACTGATCGAAGCATCAATTGTTGTGAACGGATGGCTTCACTCGGCAGCGGCCAGTCCCGCCATCGAGCGGTTCTTCATCAGCTTGTAATTGACCGAATCCATCAGCGCCTGGAAGGACGCATCGATGATGTTGTCCGACACGCCCACCGTGCGCCAGCGCGCGCCTGTGGCATCCCCGGACTCTATCAGAACCCGGGTGATAGCCGCCGTGCCGCCATTGAGGATGCGCACCTTGAAGTCCACCAGCTCGAGATCCTCAATCTCCGCCTGAAAGCGCCCCAAATCCTTGCGCAATGCGATATCGAGCGCGTTGACGGGGCCGTGTCCTTCGGCCACCGACATGCGGACCTCGCCATCGACCTCCACCTTGACCACGGCTTCCGAAACGGTCTTCAGCATGCCGTTGGCATCGAAGCGCCGCTCGACAAGGCAACGGAAGGAGTCGACCTTGAAGAATTCCGGTTGCGGCGTCAGCATGTTGCGGGCCAGAAGCTCGAAACTCGCATCCGCGCCTTCATAGGCATAGCCTTCCGCCTCGCGCTCCTTGACCAGCGCGATCAGCGTATCAAGCCGCACATCGTCTTTCGCGACGCGAATGCCCCGGCGCTCGAGTTCGGCGATGAAATTGGATTTTCCACCCTGATCCGACACCATGACGCGGCGGCTGTTGCCAACCGATTCCGGCGGCACATGCTCATAGGTCTGCGGTTCCTTGAGCAGCGCGGAGGCATGAATTCCGGCCTTGGTCGCGAAAGCGGAAGTGCCGGTATAGGGCGCCTGCTCCGTCGGTGGTCGGTTCAAGATATCGTCGAAGGCACGCGAAATGCGCGTAATGCTCTTCAGTGCAGCGGGCTTGATACCCAGTTCAAAACGTTTCGCCCAATAGGGCTTCAGCGCAAGGGTCGGGATCAGCGAAACAAGATTGGCATTGCCGCAGCGCTCGCCGATGCCGTTGAGCGTCCCCTGCACGTGGCGCACGCCCGCATCGATGGCCGCAAGCGAAACGGCAACCGCCTGTTCCGTATCGTTATGAGCGTGGATGCCAAGGCTTTCGCCGGGAACCACAGCCGTCACGGCAGCGATGATTTCGGCCACCTCCGATGGCTGCGTGCCGCCATTCGTATCGCAAAGAACGACCCAGCGCGCGCCTGCCGAATAAGCGGCCTTTGCGCAGGCAAGCGCATATTCGGGATTGGCCTTGTATCCATCGAAGAAATGCTCGCAATCGACCAGCGCCTCCCGCCCCGCCATGCGCGCAGCAGTGACCGAGGCAGTGATTGAATCGAGATTTTCCTCATTGGTGCAACCAAGCGCGAGCCGGACATGATAGTCCCAGCTCTTGGCAACAAAGCAGACGGCATCGGCGGAAGCCTGCAGCAGGCTGGACAGGCCGGGATCGTTGGACGCCGAAACGCCTGCACGCTTCGTCATGCCGAAAGCGGCGAATTTGGCGCGAGCAGTCTGGCGGCGCTTGAAAAACGCCGTATCGGTCGGGTTGGCACCTGGATAGCCGCCTTCCACATAGTCGACGCCCAGCTCTTCCAGCAACACGACAATCGACTTCTTGTCCTCCACGGAAAAATCAACACCGGGTGTCTGCTGCCCATCCCGCAGGGTGGTGTCATAGATGTAGATGCGTTCGCGTGCCATTATTCTGCCCCCTGCATTCGGGCTGCACAGCAACCACCCGCTTCAACCTCGTTCCGTCCTCGCACGCTTCGCAGCTGCGGGCGGACGGTAACTGTCTGCTGCCCATCCCGCAGGGTCGTGTCATAGATGTAGATGCGTTCGCGTGCCATTGTGCCTGCCTGTCGGTGGGTATGCTGCGGTTCGGTCAACCTTGCTGTTGCGGCCAGCTTTCAGTGTCGTGATCGGGATGCTGGTAGGAAACCATCGTTCTCACAAACTCGATGCTCTCCGGATCGCGTTCCGTTACATAGCCGGGAAGACTCGCAAGCTTCGGCACATAGGGCAGTTGCTTCTCGATCCCCCATTGAATGGTCGGCTCGATTTCCTCCGGGGCATCGAAAGCACCGATGGCAAGCGCGATTCCATCAGGCGCTTCATAGGTAAGCGGCGTGCCGCATTCAGGGCAGAATCCCCGCTGCACGTGATTGGACGAACGGAAGCGCTTCGGCTCGTTGCGGGTCCATTCGAGCTTCGCCTTGCTGACGGAGACCAGCGGCGCATAAAAATTGCCAAACGCTTTCTGGCACATGCGACAGTGACAGATCGATGGGGAGCCCATCGCGCCGTCGACCCGAAAGCGAACCGCACCGCACTGGCATCCGCCGGTATAGACCGGTTTATTATCAAGCGTCATATTACCCTCCCTGTTCCACAAGCCTGCCAGAGCGGTTCCGATTAAGACGGAATGGCGGGAACCGCTCCAGGCATTAGCCTACCACATCCCAGCTGGTTATGCGTTCGCCCGTTGCCGGGTTCTTGCCATCCTTGAGCTGGATACCTTCGCCGAGCAGTTCATCGCGAATGCGATCAGCCTCGGCCCAGTTCTTCTCATTGATGAAGCGCAAACGCTCCGCGATACGTGCTTCGACGGCTTCGCTATCCACCTCTGCCTTTGCAAAGACCGGAATGTCATCCGCCGTCACGAAATGCGGATCGAAAAAGCCCAGCAGCGCCATGCCCTCGCCCAACCCGGTGACATCCCGCGCCTTGAAAGCCTTGCGCAAGGCCGTGATAGCCGTCCAGCTGTTCAGGTCGTCAGACAGAGCCTCGACCACTTCGCCGACCGCCGTCAGCTTTTCCGGCACCGTGAAATTCCTGTCGCGCAGCAGGCCGTACCAGCGATGCAGCTCCTCGGCGGATTCCGCCAGCCGCTGCGCCGTCCAGTTGATCGGCTCGCGATAATGCGTCTGCAACATCGACAGGCGCGCCGCCAGGCCGACCCAGCGGTCACGCACATCAACATCGTCCCAGACACCCAGTTCCGGCAAGCCATCATTCAGCACATCGCGAATGGTGATGAAATTGCCAAGCGATTTCGACATCTTCTGCCCTTCGACCTGCAAGAAGCCGTTATGCATCCAGATGCTCGCCATACGCTCCGTGCCAAATGCGCAGCATGATTGCGCAATTTCGTTCTCATGATGCGGGAAGACGAGATCGATACCGCCGCCATGAATGTCGAACTGGTTCTTCAGCGGATCATCGCATTTGAGGCCACCGCCAAACGGCTCAAGCAGTTTGGCCATCGACATGGCCGAGCACTCGATATGCCAGCCCGGGCGGCCCAATACCGCGATACCAGCAGGAGACGGCCAGCCTGGCTCCCCTTCCTTCGACGGTTTCCATAAGACGAAATCCATTTCGTCCCGCTTGTAGGATGCCACGTCGACGCGAGCACCGGCCAGCATCTCATCCAGCGAGCGGCGGGCAAGCGCGCCATAGCGCGGCCCCTTCCGCTCGTTCATGGCGGATGGCGAGAAGAGGACGTGATCCTCGGCGACATAGGCTACGCCAAGCTTCACCAGACGGTCAATCATGGCGCGCATCTCGTCCATATGCTCGGTCGCCCGCGGCTGCACGCTTGGCGCCAGATTGCCCAGCGCCGTCACATCGGCCTGAAACTGCGCATTGGTGCTTTCCGTCACCCGGCGAATTGCTTCATTGAACGGCAGGTCAGGGTAATCGCGGGCCGCGCGGGCGTTGATCTTGTCATCGACGTCCGTGATGTTGCGCGCATAGGTGACATGATCTGCGCCATAGACATGGCGCAGCAGACGGAACAGCACGTCGAAAACGATCACCGGACGGGCGTTGCCTATATGCGCGAAATCATAAACCGTGGGGCCGCAGACATACATGCGCACATTGTCGGCATCGATGGGGGAGAAATCCTCCTTCGTGCGGGTCAGCGTGTTGTACAGACGCAGCTGCGGCGCATAAGCCATTGTAAATATTCCCCAAAAAGACCTGTGAAATCAGTGCGCGACTGACTGCAGCCGACTGGCCGGGGCGTTATCATCCAATTTTTATGAAGGGAGACGAAAACGGCCGGACCAGCAAGCTGCTAGCCAATAATAATCGCACAAATACAAATGATCGTGGTCGGCGTTTTCATGCCAGCACTTATCCTCAGTGGAGGTGCCGTCGTCAAGAACTTTCACGAGATGACTGATAGTTTAGCGTCTGCCGAGAAGCAGGTTTGGAGCCAGGTCCTCGCAGGTCCCAATCACAGCGCCGGAAATGTTGTATTTTTGCAACCCGCGACTGTCCTTTCCGGCGTTAACCGGAAAACCCCAAAACCGGCTCCAAACAGCCTTCATTCGGTCTCAATCCATCACAAAATGGTGATCAGGCATTATCGAAAGGAAGGACAAATGTCTAAGAGTGAACTGCAACCCCGCCAAGACCGACTGGTTGACAAATACCGCGAGATCGGGCCTGCCGTGCTTGTTGCAGCATTGCTGAACGCAACGCGGCGCAGCAGCGACGGTCGCAACGACAATCGCCGGCGTTCTATTCTCGCCGTCAAGAAGACAGGCTGAGAAAGCTGGTCCGGTTCAGCGCCCGGAGCGCCCTTAAGTGAGGCGCCCGGAGTTGGTGGATGCGTAATAAACGGCGCCAGTCCGGAAAGACTGGCGAATGCTGTCAGAACATCGAAAGCTGCCCGTCATTGCCGTTATCGGAATCGGGCTTGCTCTTTCGCTTTGGCACTGCACGCTCCAAAGCTAGCTGTTCCTCTACGCGATCCTGCAAATCGGGCGTCGTGTTGGCCACCTTGTTGACCCTGTCCGACACGGGAATAGCTTCAAAGAAATCATCCTGAGCCGGGCGCATTATATCCGCCACTTCACGCGGCAGGAACCGCTTGCAGTCCAGCCAGCGGGCAAAATCCTCGGGCTGCACGACAACGGGCATCCTCTCATGGATCGGTCGCAGCAGGCCGTTTGCGCTCGTGGTCAATATGCCTCCGGTATCGATCTGCGATCCGTCCGCACTGCTCCACGTCTCGACCAGGCCCCCAAAAGCCACCATACCGCCCCCGCGCGGGCGCACCCAATAGGCTTGCGCCTTGTTCTTTCCCTCGCGACGCCATTCGTAGAAACCCGATGCCGGGATCAAAACGCGCCGGTGGTTCAGGGCTGCGCGAAACGAATTCTTCTCCGCAGCGGTCTCGGAGCGGATATTGAACATGAGCGGCCAGTCGTTCGGGTCCTTGACCCAGGACGGAACAAATCCCCAACGCACCAGCAACCCGACGCGATCCGGCCTGTTGCTGCCCGGGGGCGGCGTTTCCCCGCCCAGAATTGTCAATATGGGCTGCGTTGGCGCGATATTATATCGTGGAGGAAAATCCTCTGCGATCAATGCGGCCGCGAAGGCTTCCAGCTCTTCCCGGCTTGCAGTCAATGAAAAACGTCCACACATAGTGGGCATGTTCAAGCTTTTTGGTAAGCGGTCAAGGGGCGCTTTGCCATTGCCAACCAGTGTCTGCACGATCATAGCTAGGGCATGATGAAAACAGTTCCCGTATTTCCGATTCCCGCCAAGGTTCATGGTGTGTCGCTGATCTGCCGGCGCGAAGGGCGCTTCCTGCTGGTCGAGCGCGGGAAAGAACCGTGGAAAGGCTGGCTCGCCTTTCCGGGTGGCAGTATCGAAGCAGGCGAAACGCCGGAACAAGCGGCAATTCGTGAACTGAAGGAAGAAACCGCGCTCGATGCAAAGGCCCTGTCGCATGTCATAACCGTGGATCTGGCGCTTGAGGGCAAGGCCTATGCCAGGAGCTATTACCTGTCCGTCTTCCGCGCCCTGCACGTGTCGGGCCGGGAGATAGCGGGGGACGACGCCGCTTCCATCCACTGGCTGACGATAGAAGAAATGGCCGTCGCGAAGGTGACGGACAGCACGCTCGATGTCGCCCGGTCGGTGGCGGAGACAGAAGACAAATGTCCGGATATTAATCCTGTTTAGCGATCTGCCTTGAAGCGGCCCCTATTTGTGGCAATAGCTCATTTCAGGTGAGAGGTTTCGATTGAAGAGCATTCCGTTTTTTCGACCGGCTGCTTGCTTCTCGATTGCTTTGTGGGTCGGGGCGGCATTTCCGGCCTTCGCTCAGGACGCGCCCTATGAAGGGAAGATGTTGCGGCTCGCCGAAATTCTCGGTTCGCTTCATTACCTGCGCAATCTGTGCGGCGAAGCCGGCAGTGAATGGCGCGATCGGATGGATGCGATAGTGACGGCGGAAAAGCCTTCCGAAGCCGAACGGGTGCGGCTCGTTTCAAGCTTCAACCACGGCTATCGCGTGTTCAGCGACAATTATACCCGCTGCACACCCTCGGCGCTTGCGGCGATAGATCGCTACATGAAGGAAGGCGGGGACTTGTCGAACGAGATCATCTCACGCTATGGAAATTAACCAATCATTCACTCTTGTGCGGATTGACAGGATTAGTTCATTCAAATCCGTGATAATCTGTTAACACTGTCTTAAGAAGGCAGTCACGTTGCCAGGTGGTTGAGCTCCCGCAAAACGGTGAGACACCGACAGCGCAACAGAAAGGCGAAAGCCAGGATGAAGTCTATGGAACATGCACCGGCCGATCTGGACGAAATGATTGCGCGCGAGAAAAAGCTCGTCGCAATCGAATATCATAACGAGGCCTGGGCAGACGGTATCTCTGAAGGTATCGAACCGGAAATCCTTGCTGAAGCGGCCTTTACGACCGCGCTTACCGAATTGATCCGCGAAGCCGGTGACGACTGTGCACTGGAGTTGATCGAGAAAATGCGTGAACAGATCGTGGCGGGAACCTTCCTGCCGCAGCGCGTTCTTCAGTAAACATTCCATATAACGCCGGTCGCGGGACCAGACCGGCGCAGCGGTTCCCTCCGGCGTCCCCCATTCCAGCGCCAAATGTCATTCTCGATCAGGAACTCCGCCTCGCCCCGAAATCTACTGGCAGGGATATTCCTTGCCTGCGGCATTGCCTTGCCCGCGGCGGCGGCAAACGCATTCGACGTCGCGCTGGCGGATCAGTCGGATTTCCTGCAACGTCCCGGCGCCCGCGTTGCGGCGGATGAAGACGACAACCCTTCCCCCATTCCCCTGCCCGGCGCGCTTCCCCGCGCTGTGCCGAGAATTTCACCGGACAACGCACCTGCCCCGGCAGCATCCGCGAAGCCCATGCCGGAAATCCACCGCGACTTCGACAAGCTACCTGAGCCTGTCAGGCTGATGCGCAAGCGCATGTTGCAAGCCGCCCGTTCCGGCGACATAGAGCAATTGCGTCCGCTTCTCGGTATCGAGGACAAGGCTACACAACTGTCGCTGGAAGACCACGAGGAAGATGTCATCGATTTCCTCAAATCGCTTTCGGGCGACGAGGCAGGCCGCGAGGTGCTGGCGATCATTGTCGATCTGCTGGATACGGGCTATGTGCACCTGAATGCAGGCAAGGACGACGAGGTCTATGTCTGGCCCTATTTCTACGCCATGCCGCTCGACAGGCTGACGCCGCCGCAGATCGTCGAGCTGTTCGAAATCGTCACCGCAGGCGATTTCGAGGACATGAAGAAGGCGGGCGGCTACATCTTCTACAGTATCGGCATCGGACCGGACGGGAGCTGGCGCTTTTTCACCGCTGGCGAATAATCAGACCGCAAGGCGGACCCGGCTCGGCGGCTCGTTGTAGATGCGCTGCCAGACCCGGCGAAATTGCCGCGCGGAGGCAAAGCCAGCCCTTGTCGCCACATTCTCGATATCGAGTTCGGAATTCAGAAGCATCTCGCGTGCGAGGCTGATCTTGAGCCTGTTGACGTAATCCGTCACCGTCATTCCGGCATATTCATTGAACAGGCGCGAGAAGTTGCGCGGGCTTGCCCCGCCGATATGCGCCAGCCGCTCCACAGACCAGTCCGCCACCGGATCATCGGCGATGGCATCCTGTGCGCGGTGCACGACGGGGTTCATGTGATTTCGCCCCTCAAGCCAGGGCGATAGCTGCGGATCACTGCCGCTGCGGCGCAGATAGACGACCAGATAACGCGCGACCGCCAGCGCCGTGGCGTGATCGGCAAGCCCCGCAACGATGTGCAGCATCAGATCGATCCCGGCGGTGATGCCGGCGCTCGTCAGCCGCTCGCCGTCTTCCACGAAGAGCCTGTTTTCCTGCACCCGCGCGGCGGGCGCCAGCCTCTCAAGCTCGCCGATCGTCAGGTGGTGGGTGGTGCATGAGTAGCCGTCGAGAAGTCCCGCACGCGCTGCAAGCAGCGCGCCGGAACAGATCGTCACCAGCCGCACGCCGGGACGAACCGTCCGCCGAAGCCATACAACAATGTCTTTTTCCAGCGCGGCATCGGTAGACCGGTCAGTCTCCGCATTTCCGAGCGGCACATCGGCTGCACCCGAAACAATGACCAGCGCGCCATCCGGCAGCGCCTGCGGCAACGGTTCCACGCCCGCGACCGACAGGCCGATGGAACTGATCGCAGTCGGTGCGGGCCCAACATAGTGAACGTCGAACCGCACCTTGTTCTGTTCAAGATTTGCCTTGCGCAGAACCTCAAGCGGTCCCGCCACGTCGAGCAGAAGCACGCGTGGCGGGATGACGACATAAATCGGTATCAGCCGGGCAATGTCCGCGTGGTCACTCATGCCGCCTTCCGTTCTCCTGGCGCAGCCAGCGCCTGTTCCACGGTTACGATACGGGCAAAGCGATTGACCAGAACAAGCTCGGTGCGAGCCTTGATGTCCGCAGCGCTCCACTCATGGCCGCTTGCGTCAGTCATGGGAAAGGTCAACGTCGCTTCGCTCACGAAATCGACCTGATATCCAAAATCCGATGCCTGCCGCGTGGTTGTCTCGCAGCACTGTTCTGTACGAATGCCGGAAACCAGCACGCGGCGGATGCCATTGGCAATCAGCCAGACGTCGAGCCCGCTTCCGACCAGCGCGCTGTGGCGACGCTTGCGGAAAACCGCATCGGGTTCAATGGATAGCGGCGAAATCGGCTTCACCAGACCCGAGGCTTCTGAGAACGGGCCTTCATTCTCGACATGAAAAATCTGGACCACCGGAATGCCGGCACGCTTCGCGCCGTCTATAAGCGCCTGCTGGCGTTCAATATAGGCACCCACCTCTTCGTCCCGGTAATAAGGCCGATGGCGGAATGACTCCTGAGCGTCGATAACCAGCAGGGCTGTATCGTGAGCGGACATTTTCGTTCTCCCTATGAAAAGACTATAGGGAGAAAATACGCCTTGCAACCACGACCGAAAGCCACCTTGCGGCCAAAGAGCGGACAGATCACGCCAACGCGCGTGGCTCGCAGCCCTTATCTACAGAGTATCGGCCAGAGCCGGAGCATATTTCACGGGGGTGAACTCGGTAACATCATAAGTCGCCAGCCCGTACTGCCTGAAAGGATCCAGGTTCAGTATCGTTTCCAGCTCGTTTCTGCTGATCTTGCCGCTTGCGAGGATCACGCCGCCGTCGCGTGGATTTTTCGGTCCGGAAGCGAGAAAAATACCCTCCGCATACTGCCGGTTCAGAAAATCCCGATGCGCCTCGAGATGCCTCTCGATCTCTTCGAGAGGCTTGATGTAAGTCAGGTTGACAACGAACACGAGACGACTTTCAGCGATGCGGCAGCGCTTCGAGGAACTCCACCGGCTCGCCCTTGCTGGCGTTCACGATTTCCGCTTCCCACATCACCTTGATCCCGCGCACGAAAGTGCCTACCGGCCATCCGATGACGGTCTTGCCGTGATAGGGCGTCCAGCCAGCTTTCGAACCGGCCTGTTCATGCGTGATCGTTTCGCGGCGCTTCATGTCCACGATGGTCAGGTCTGCATCGTAGCCCACCGCGATGCGCCCCTTGCGGGCCATGCCGAAAATACGGTTCGGGCCATGGCTGGAAAGATCGACGAAGCGCTCCAGTGTCAGCCTGCCCGCATTGATGTGATCGAGCATGATCGGCACCAGCGTCTGCACGCCCGTCATGCCAGACGGGGAAGCCGGATAGGGCTTCTGCTTTTCTTCCAGCGTATGCGGAGCGTGGTCTGAACCGAGCACATCGACAATACCCTGATCGATCCCTTTCCACACGCCATCGCGGTGGCGCTTGTCGCGAACGGGCGGGTTCATCTGAATGAGATTGCCGAGCGTCTTGTAGTCATCGGCCGACAAGGTGAGATGATGCGGTGTTGCTTCGCACGTCGCGACATCCTTGTGATCTTTCAGGAAGTCGATTTCCTCGGCAGTCGAGATATGCAGCACATGGATGCGTGCGCCAGTGTCGCGTGCGATGCGCACAAGGCGTTCCGTGCACTGAAGCGCTGCAATTTCATCACGCCAGACCGGATGGCTCGACGGATCGCCCTCTACGCGCAGACCCTTGCGCTCCTCCAACCGGAACTCGTCCTCGGAGTGAAAAGCCGCACGGCGGCGCGTGTTCTTGAGGATGGAGCGAACGCCGTCGTCATCCTCGACCAGCAGATCGCCGGTGGAGGACCCCATGAAAACCTTGATGCCGGCAGCACCCGGCAGGCGTTCCAGTTCCGCAACGTCCTTCGCATTATCGCGCGTGCCACCAACCCAGAAGGCAAAATCGCAGTGCATGCGATGGCGGCCACGCCTCACCTTGTCTTCCAGCGTCTCGGCGGAAGTGGTGAGGGGCTTGGTGTTCGGCATTTCGAAGACAGAGGTCACGCCACCCAGCACGGCGGCAAGGGAACCGGTTTCGAGATCTTCCTTATGCTCAAGGCCCGGCTCGCGGAAATGCACCTGACTGTCGACCACTCCGGGCAGGATATGCAGGCCGGTGCAATCGATCACCTCACCCGCCGCATGGGTGGAAAGAGAGCCTATGGCAGCAATGCGACCATTCCGAATCCCGATGTCTCGCTGGCCTATACCGTCGTGGTTGACGATGGTTGCACCCTTCAAAATCGTATCGAATGTTTCGGCCATGGTTGTCTCCTGCCAGATTGATGGGACTTGCGAGCCTGTCCATTGGGGCTTACGTAACGAGGGCGCGAAAGGCAAGGACGAAGCGATGACGACGGCAGCTGAAACGGTAAATCTTTCCAACAGGGCATTGGTTCATATCACGGGCGAGGAAGCGGAAAAATTCCTGCAGGCGGTGATCACCACCGATCTCGACAAACTCGGACCGGACGACCTGAAACCCGGAGCATTGCTCATTCCACAAGGGAAAATCCTGTTCGATTTTCTCGTTTCGCGTATTGATGGCGGCTTGCGCTTCGATCTTCCGGCAAGCGTTGCCGCCGATTTCATCAAGCGGATCACCCTCTACAGGCTGCGCGCGAAAGCCGAGATAACCCAGCAGCCAGAATCACTTGTCAGCGTTTCCTGGCAAGGTGATTCACCGTCTTCACAAGATGATTCAATCAAGCGTGATAGCCGCTTTCCGGCTGAACTGAATGTCCGCCGGATTTATGGCCGGGCAAATGGCACGACCGACCAGAGCGCGTGGACAAAGCTGCGGGCGGAACATGGCATAGCGGAAGGTGAAACGGATTTCGCTTACAATGACGTCTTCCCGCATGATGTCAATTTCGACCAGACGGGCGGCGTCTCCTTTCCGAAAGGCTGTTTCATCGGACAGGAAGTCGTTTCCCGGATGCAGCATCGCGGCACGGCCAGACGGCGCGTTCTGGTGGCACGTTCCGAAGCCCCTCTTCCCCCAATGGGCACGCCAATTACTGTGGACGGACGCGAGATCGGCACGATGGGAAGTTCGGCCGATATGGTCGGCATCGCACTTGTGCGCATCGATCGCGTCAAGGATGCAATGGATGCCGGCAGCACCGTTCTGGCGGGCGAGGCGCCCGTAACGCTCACCTTGCCGCCGCAAGTACGGTTCGGGTTTCCGGAAGCCGAAGCAGGTAACGCCTGATGGCAAGCGCCGACCGATCTTCCGGCAAGACGCGCGCCTGGCAACGGATGTTGTCGGGGCGGCGCCTTGACCTGCTCGACCCGTCGCCGCTCGATGTCGAGATAGAGGATATAGCCCATGGTCTCGCCCGCGTGGCGCGGTGGAACGGGCAGACTGTCGGTGAACACGCATTTTCCGTTGCCCAGCATTCGCTGCTGGTGGACCAGATATTCACCCGGCTGGTGCCTGACGCCAGTATCGAGTGGCAGCTACTCTCTCTTCTGCACGACGCGCCGGAATATGTGATCGGCGACATGATTTCACCCTTCAAGGCGGTGATGGGCGGCAACTACAAGATGATCGAAACGCGGCTGGAAAACGCCATTCACCTGCGTTTTTCTCTACCCATAACCGTTCCCGCCCCACTCAAGACGCTCATCAAGCGCGCCGATCAGGTCGCAGCCTTCTTTGAGGCCACGCGGCTCGCAGGTTTCACCGAGGCGGAAGCCGTCAAATATTTCGGCCGTCCGCGCGGTTTCGATCCGGCAGGGCTGGACATAACACCCCGCCCCACACAGGAGGTGCAGACGGATTTCCTCGCACGGTTTGCGGCATTGGAAGAAGCACGACAGAACCGATGAGTCTGATCGTCGTGACGCCCTTGTCGCAACTGGCGGCGCAACTCGCATTGCACCGGCCAAGCCATGTCGTGACACTCGGAAGCGATGCCCCGGCAGCCCTGCCTGATGGCCATAATGTCAGCCGTCTGGCGCTGACATTCAACGATATTGTTGAACCGCGCGAGGGACTGGTTGCGCCCGATGAAAGCCATGTGCACGCGCTTCTCCGCTTCACCAAGAGCTGGTCCATGGATGCGCCGTTGCTCATCCACTGTTATGCTGGCATTTCCCGTTCCACGGCGGCGGCTTACATCGCAGCTTCCGCTTTGAACCCGGAACTGGGTGAAAACGAGCTAGCCGCGATTATTCGCAGCCTTTCTCCTTCGGCGACGCCGAATATCCGGCTGGTGGCGCTCGCAGACGAAATTTTGGGGCGTCAGGGGCGGATGGTTGCAGCCATACGCGCGATCGGGCGCGGAGCAGATGCCTTTGAGGGCGAGGTTTTCAGCCTGCCTGTAAATCCACCAGATTCATAAAGTTACTAGTGGTCTTTTTGATTCCGGCATTTGCTCAGCGCTCATATTCGAGGGATGCAAATGTCAGGCGACTAGAGCGGTTCCTGTTCTAACAGAATCGCCGGAACCGCTCTAACTATTTGTTTTATCGCATTATCCAACGAAAAACCGTTTCACACTTTTGCTGGAAATGCTCTAGGCATTGATCGCCCGACCGAGGGCGTTCAGGAACCCGCCGCGCGCATCGGGCGGCGTTATCGCACGTGGTTCCCACACATGCCGCATCAGAAAATAGCCTGTCATCGTGAAGGCATGGTCGATGTCGTCATAGGACGCCGCGCGAATGGCAGTATTATTGACGAAGCCCGGCAAAAGCAGGAGCTTGTCGGCCCAGGGCTCACCCGCTTCGCGGCAGACCGCACGCCCCGATTTTGGCGAGACATAGATCAGGTCTTCCTTGACGCCGGTCGCGGCGCATTCCTTCAGATCGAGGCCAAAGCCCAGCTCTTCCAGCATCATAACTTCAAGGCGCAACACCAGTTCGCCAGACGCAAGCGGGTCGTCGAAATGTTCGATGATAAGCCGGAGCGTCTCATAAAGACCGCGATGCGGGTCGCGCTCCGGCAAAAGGCGCAGGTGGGAAGCCGCAAGCTGGATGCCATAAAGCGCCAC
The DNA here is from genome assembly GCF_041930145.1 of Brucella ciceri. Lineage (NCBI taxonomy): Bacteria > Pseudomonadati > Pseudomonadota > Alphaproteobacteria > Hyphomicrobiales > Brucellaceae > Brucella > Brucella ciceri. Next base: position 634,412 of record NZ_JBHEEV010000002.1, read on the forward strand.
TGGCGTTTCGATGAGGCGGGCGGCAGCAAACTCCAGTGGTTCGATAGTAAAGCTGCCCATATGCTCATCCAGCCGCGCCCACCATGTCACATCCACATGATTGCCCGGCTGCAGCAGAGGCTGCATGCGGCGGGAACGCCCGCCGCGCACCATACCCATATGGCGGCCATGCTCACGGGTCATCACTTCCACGATGGCGCTTGTCTCGCCATGGCGTCGTGTCCCGAGAATTATGCCTTCATCGCGCCATTCCATGGTCGCCAGTGTTATAATCTAGGTTGGGAAATCAAGCCCCATCTCGCGATAGCGTTCCGGGTCGTTACCCCAGTTCTCACGCACTTTCACGAAAAGGAAGAGATGAACCGTCTGTTCCAGTATTTCGGAGATTTCCTTGCGTGCGGATTGTCCGATTGCCTTGATCGTCTCGCCCTTGTGACCGAGCACGATCTTCTTCTGGCTTTCGCGCTCGACATAGATGACTTGCTCGATGCGAACGGAACCGTCCTTGCGTTCTTCCCAGCGCTCCGTTTCCACGGTCGACGCATAGGGCAGTTCCTCGTGCAGGCGCAGGTAAAGCTTTTCGCGGGTGATTTCGGCTGCGAGCTGGCGCATCGGCATGTCGGAGATCTGGTCTTCCGGATAGTACCATGGACCATTCGGAACATTGTCGGCAAGATATTTCGCCAGATCCTTGCAGCCAGAGCCGTTCAAGGCCGAGACCATGAAAGTCTGGTCGAATGCGACAAGCTCGTTGGCCTTGCGGGCGAGATCCAGCAGAACCGGCGGATCGACGCGATCTACCTTGTTGAGCACCAGAACCTTCTTCTGGCGCACATCCTTCATGCTCGAAAGCAGTGCTTCGGCATTCTCGTTCAAGCCGCCTTGCGAATCGAGAAGGACCAGAATGATGTCGGCATCCTTGGCGCCGCCCCAGGCCGTGGTGACCATGGCGCGGTCGAGCCTGCGCTTGGGGCGGAAAATCCCCGGCGTGTCCACCAGAACGATCTGCGCCGGACCTTCGATGAATATGCCGCGCACGAGCGCGCGTGTCGTCTGCACCTTATGCGTGACGATAGAAACCTTTGTTCCCACAAGCTGATTGACCAGTGTGGATTTCCCCGCATTCGGCGCCCCTATCAACGCCACGAAGCCGGAACGGGTTTGTCCTGCTTCGTTTTCGCCGTCAGCCGGCGTCGTCCGATTATTCATTGTTTATCCTTCCAGACGATATTTCCTTGCGGAACGCCGCCGTCCTCCAGCGCACGACGTCCCAGATACGACAAAACTGCTCGTGAAAGCGGCATTATCCGTATCAGACCATTATAACCGATCACGATTTAAAATTTGCCAATTCTTGCATCAAGCCGGATTGTCACGCTTCCAGACGCCTTCACGATAAAGCATCGCTTCCGCCGCGTGCTGCTCGGCTATCCGTTTTGAACGGCCCTCGCCCGTTTCCGCGGCAAAGCCCTTGACCGTCACCTCCACCATGAACAGCGGATCATGGTCCGGGCCGGTGCGGCTGATGATCGAATAGGCAGGGTGGACATTGCCCTGCTGATGCGCCCATTCCTGCAATTCCGTCTTGGCGTCGCGGCGGGCGGCCCCGGTTTGTAGGGACCGTTTCTTCCAGAAGCGCTTGACGAAGGGACGCACGGCGTCCAGTCCGCCATCCAGATAGATCGTGGCGATCAGCGCCTCCACGACATCGGCGCGCACATTCAAAAGGCGTTTGTCATTCAATGATTTTATATCGGAACCCGTATGGATGAGATCGGCAAGCCCGATCTCGTCGGCAATCGCCGCACAGGTTTCCGCGTTCACCAGCGCATTGAGACGAACCGACAATTCGCCTTCGGATGCTTCCGGAAACTCGTCGAACAGCATTTCCGCGACCGTCAGTCCCAGAACGCGGTCGCCGAGAAATTCGAGACGTTCATAATTTGCCCGCGAGGGCGCTTGCACACTTGAGTGGGTGAGCGCACGATCCAGCCGCTTTACGTTGAGAAAACGGTGTCCGGTGCGCTCTTCCAGAATTGCTGCTGCCTGATTTGCCGAAGCCATTTCAGTTTCCGGTTACGGCTGTATGCGGTGTGCCTGCAACTGAACTGAACAGTCGGCCAAACCGTACTTCAGTCGGCCATTTCCAGATTTCAAGCGGGCTCGCCTTGTCGGCGATGGAGAAGAAGATGATGTTCGCGCGTCCGACAAGATTTTCAAACGGCACGTAGCCAACGCTGAAGCGGCTGTCGAGCGAGTTGTCGCGGTTGTCGCCCATCATGAAGAAATGACCGGCGGGAACTTCAAAGACGCGCGTATCGTCACCGATGGAATTCGGCGCGAGATCAAGCGTATCATAGGTCACGCCTTCCGGCAGGGTTTCCCGATAGACATCGACCGGGCGGTTCTGCTCGGTCACATCGGGATTATCGATCGTGCCGATCCGCTCACGCTTGACCGCCTGATCGTTGATGTAGAGCACGCCGCCGCGCATCTGCACGCGGTCGCCCGGCAGGCCGATCACGCGCTTGATATAATCGACCGATGGGTCGCTTGGCAGCTTGAACACCACCACGTCGCCGCGCTTCGGCTCCGCGCTCCAGATACGGCCCGAAAACAGATCCAGTCCGAACGGCAGCGAATAGCGCGAATAGCCATAGGCATATTTCGACACGAACAGATAATCGCCTTCCAGAAGCGTTGGGCGCATCGAGCCGGACGGTATGCTGAAAGGCTGGAAAAGAAGGGTGCGGATGACCAGTGCCAGCAGCAGCGCCTGCACGATAACGCTGATGGTTTCGCCAAGGCCGCCGGATTTTTTTGTCTCACTCTTGCTGGACACGCTCATTGTATCTCCGCTTCCGATAACGCGATCTAATAACGACTATGAATGGATGACGCAATCACGCCGCCCGCAGAACGCGGGTTTATCGCACGATTATGAGCAGGAGTTATCTGCCACAATCACAATTATTCCGTCTCAAGCAGGGCTTCGATGATAACGAAGGCCTGAGCGAGAGGAAAATCATCGGTAATTGTCAGATGTATGGCGGCGCGCGTTCCAGCGGGCAAGAGTTTTTGCAACTGTTTCGCCGCACCGCCGGTTAGATGCATCGTGGGCTTTCCGGAAGGAGCGTTGACCACGCCCATGTCGCGCCAGAACACGCCCTGGGCTATGCCGGTTCCCAGCGCCTTGGCGCAGGCTTCCTTCGCCGCGAAACGCTTCGCATAAGATGCGGCGCGCTGCTTGCGTCCATCCGATTTCTTCTGCTCGACCTCTGTAAAGACCCGGTTGCGGAAACGGTCGCCATGCCGTTCAAGCGCACTTTCGACACGGCGAATATCGATGAGGTCGCTGCCAATCCCGACAATCATACTTTCTGGGGCTCCTGTACGCGGTGCAGGCGGTGCTTTTCTGCAAGACGCTCGATACGGCGGCGGCGGAAAGCCGAAACCGCAAAGCGGGTGACAAAATAGACCACGACGGCGAATGCAGCACCCAGGATGGTGGAACCGAAAAGCATGGGCTTCAGGAGCGGGGTCCAGATTTCATCGAAACGCATGGTTTCCAGGGCCCGCCCCAGATGAATCGGCGGCGCATCATCAATGCTTCCATTCATGATGAAGCGGCCAAGCTCGAACGTGCTTCCCCAGATGAACGGCAGCGTCAGCGGATTGGCAAGTGTCGTGCCAAGGGCCGCAGCCGCGATATTCCCGGCAAGGACATAAGCCAGCACGATTGCAATGATGAGATGGAAGCCGAAGAAAGGCGTAAAGGCCGAGAACACGCCGACTGCCAGGCCGGCGGCCACGGCATGGGGCGAGGCAGTGATGCGCAGAATCCGCTTGCCACCGTACCGGAGGGAACGGGAGAAGGAGCGGCGCGGCCAGACCAGAAGCCTCAGGCGCTCTTTTCTGGTCGGGGGATTACGGCGTTGAAAAAGCATGTGGCCCTATTAATGCGCTCCAATCGCAGAGACAATTGTTATTATTCCGCCGCGACGCTATCGCTGCGTTCAAACGGAACAGTATCCAGCCGCGGCAGATAGAACCGCGGCGAAACTCCGAGCATCCTGCGGAACATCGTCGTGAAAGCGGAAACGCTGTCATATCCCAGATCCAGCGCCACGCTCGTCACCGCTTCCCCTTCCGTGAGGCGGGGGACCGCAGCGAAAAGGCATGCCTGTTGGCGCCAGACCGAAAGGCTTACGCCGGTTTCCCGCTGGAAATGCCGGGTGAACGAGCGTCGGCTCATCGCCATTCTGTCCGCCCAGTCGTCAATTGTGGCGCGTGAAGAAGGCTTTTTCACGAATTCCCGGCACAGTTTCTGCAAGCGCGGATCGGACGGAAAAGGCAGTCCCAACGAGCGTTGCGGCAATGTGTGAAGGTCCCGCAATATAAGCTCGATCACCAGAGCATCGCGACTGTCCGGTTCCGGCGTGCTGTCCTGCGCCGTTGCATCGGTTATGAGGCACCGCATCAGGTCGGTCAGCCCGACCACATGAAGATAATCCGGCACACCGGACACGGCATCGACGCAGATATAGATCGACCGCATGAAGACTTCGCCGAGGATTTCGACCGAATGCTCCACACCCGCCGGTATCCACATGGCGTGATCGCTCGGGATCATCCAGCGTCCGGCGTCAGTCGTCACCAGCACCACCCCCTGGGAAGCGCAAAGAAGCTGCGCCCGGCTGTGACGGTGGCGCGGCACGAAATAGCCATCGGGATAGCGCGTCGGCAGGGCAATCACTGGCCCGCTCATGCCTTCCAGCATGGCAATGCGCTGCTCGTGAAACTTCTGCAGTTCCTCGCTTCCCGGAAGCAGCAGGCCCGGCGGCGACTTCGGTTTCATTGCAGCTCTGCCCCTTGTTTGGCCCACTCTCGAAACTATTGGACCAAATCACGAAAGCGGGCGAGAGGCAATAGCCCTATTAATAGCTTGCTGAGAATGGGTCGCGACATTCGCTGGCGGAATGAATTTGACGTTTGAGCAGGATACGTGCCTGTTCAGACATCAAATTCGCAAATTTTCGCCGGTTTCTCATCAAAACCCCGCAATTTCCTTGAGGTCTCGTTTCCAGCTGTCAGATAGTATCGGCAGGAAATACGCCAGAAGACTGACTTCCATCTTCGGAGTAGCAGTATGAGCATGAGTGCTGCACAGCAGCCATCAAACAGCGGCGCGGACAATACTGTCCTCGCCATTATTCTGGCCACTAGCATGGGCCACTTCCTTAACGACATGATGCAGTCGCTCCTTCCGGCCATCTATCCGATGCTGAAGGACAATTACAGCCTGTCCTTCTGGCAGATCGGACTTCTGACGTTCACCTTCCAGATGACGGCATCGATCCTGCAGCCGCTCGTAGGTATCTACACCGACCGCAAGCCGATGCCTTATTCCCTGCCCTTCGGCATGGGTTGCACGCTTGTCGGCCTCGTTTTTCTGGCGACCGCGCATCATTATTCGATCCTGCTTCTGGGTGCGGCCTTCGTCGGCTTCGGCTCGTCTGTTTTCCATCCCGAAGCGGCCCGTGTCGCACGCCTCGCCTCGGGTGGACGACATGGCTTTGCGCAGTCCCTGTTCCAGGTGGGCGGTAATTTCGGCTCGTCGATCGGCCCTCTTCTGGCAGCGTTCATCGTTCTGCCGTTCGGCCAGATCAGCGTGTCCTGGTTCTCCGTTGCCGCGCTGATCGGCATGATGCTGCTCTGGTATGTGAGCAACTGGTACAATCGCTACCGGATTGCCAATGCCAGCAAGGCAAAGCCGGACAAGACCCTTCCGCTGCCGCGCAACAAGGTTCTCGTCTCGGTTGGCGTTCTGGCGATGCTGGTCTTCACCAAGTACATCTACATGGCCAGCCTGACGAGCTACTACACCTTCTACACCATCAGCCACTTCGGCGTGTCGGTGCAGTCATCGCAGCTGCTGCTGTTCCTGTTCCTCGGCGCGGTTGCCGCAGGAACGATCATCGGCGGCCCCATCGGTGACAAGATCGGTGCGCGCAAGGTGATCTGGGCATCGATCCTCGGCGTCCTGCCGTTCACGCTTGCCCTGCCTTATGCCAACCTCGAAATGACGGCTGTCCTGACGGTCATCATCGGCCTGATCCTCGCCTCGGCCTTCCCGGCCATCGTGGTATTCGCACAGGAATTGCTGCCGGGACGCGTCGGCATGGTGTCGGGCCTGTTCTTCGGTTTCGCATTCGGCATGGCCGGTATTGCAGCCGCCGTCCTTGGCGTCGTGGCTGACCAGAAGGGCATCGAGTATGTTTACAACATTTGCTCGTATCTGCCCCTGCTTGGGCTGCTGACGATTTTCCTGCCAAAGCTGGAAAAGAACCGTAAAGCCTGATCCTTAGAGCATTTCCAGCAAAAGTGTGAAACGGTTTTGCGTTGGATAATGCGATAAAACAAATAGTTAGAGCGGTTCCGGCGGTTCTATTAGAACAGGAACCGCTCTAAACGCACAGCCCGAAAGCCATCCGGCTTCCGGGCTGTGCTCTAAAACAGTGGAGCACCGCACGTCCCCCAACGGCGGTGCTCCCATGCCACTGACCTTTTGACGGCCCGGTGCAGCAGCATTCTTTTGATAGAGCTTCTTTCGCTCTACCTCTTTGTTCCAGCGCAAGTTCAGACGGCAAAACTGAAGCCGTGCATCGTCTCCCTGCGAAATTCATCAAAAGCGGCAGCAACCAGACGGATCAGCGGCTTTCCGTCGCTCGTCGCGCTGATGACCCCGCCACGGATTTCCACCAATCCGTCCGCGACCAGAGGGCGCAACAGGGCCATTTCGTCGGAAAACTCCACGCCCGGCGCGGTCATGTTCAGATCAACCCGGAAATTGCACATCAACGCTGTGATGATACCGGCGCGGATACGGTCGCTTTCGCGCATTGCATAACCGCGAACCGTTGCAAGTTCACCCGCTTGGACGCGTTTTGAATATTGCGTCACGTCCGAAATATTCTGGGCATAGCCGCCGAGGAACTGCGAAATCGATGACGGACCCAGGCCGATCAAAGTCTGGCAGCGATCATCCGTATAGCCCTGGAAATTGCGGTGCAGCGTGCCGTTGCGCGCGGCAACGGCCAAACTGTCGTCCGGCAATGCATAATGGTCGATCCCCACAGGTTCATAACCGAAATCGATGAAGCTTTCCGCGACGACGCGCGCCTGCGCGAAGCGTTCATCGGCATCCGGCAGGAGGCTCGCATCGATGAGGCGCTGATTGGCGCGGCGCTGCGGAAGATGCGCATAGCCGTAGCAGGCAACGCGATCAGGCTTGAGCGCGGCAACCTTTTCGCAGGTCTCGCGCAATGTCTCCACCGTCTGCAACGGCAGGCCATAGATGAGATCGAAGTTGAGCCGATTGATACCGACTTCGCGCAGAAGACTCGCTGCCTTGGCAACCGTCTCTATCGGTTGGATGCGGCCGATGGCTTTCTGAACCTCGGCGTCGATATCCTGCACGCCGAGGCTGGCGCGATTGACGCCCATGAGCGAAAGCGTACGGGCGAGCTGTGGCGTGACGGTGCGCGGATCAAGCTCGATGGCATGTTCCATCTCGGGCGAAAAGTCGAACGCAACGCGCAGTGCAGCCAGAATGCTGGTAAACTGGCGCGGGTTCAAGATCGAGGGCGTCCCCCCGCCCCAATGAAGATGGACAACGTTCGGCCGCGCGGTCAGGCTCTTGCTGACGGTCTCGATTTCGCTCAGCAGAGCGGTACAGAAATTCTCGACAACATCGTTGCGGACAGCCATTTTTGCGTGGCAACCGCAGTAATGGCACAACTGCCGACAATAAGGCACATGGATGTAAAGGGAGACACTTGCCTCCGGCCCGATCTGGCGCAGCCAGCGATGCGTCGTCTCGACACCTACCGGTATGAAATCCGCAGCCGTTGGAAAGGATGTATATCTGGGAACCGCCAACGCCGCGTAGCGTCTTATCGCTTCTTCATGCATAGCGCGTCCACCTTAAGCGTTGGGCGCTCCGGCGAAGCCCGTCCCGGGATACGCACACCCGAACCGGGGCGACATTCTGCGGGGCAAGACGGCATGATGCGGCAAGGAAGTCCGCATGCATGACAGCCGATATTGCAATTCCCAACCACAACAGCACCTGTTTTCCCCATTCTGAACGGCGCGACCCTCAAGGCCGCGTCAACTTCCATGGTCAGGAATAGGCTGTTCCGCCGGACTCCGCATTGATTTGAATCAACGCAAACAGGCCCGGCGATGGCTCGAAATCAGAGTATTTTCTCAGAAATTTTGCTGGAAAGCCCTAAAGGCTCTCCGGGTCCATTCCGGCAACGGCCGCCAGCGACCGGCGGGACAGGATTTCCACCGTATTGGCGTCTATCAACTGAATCAGGCCTTGGGTTTTCAGCTTTGTGAAGCTGCGGCTGACGGTTTCAATCGTCAGGCCAAGATAGTCGGCAATGTCGGTACGGTTCATCGAAAGATGAACCGGATTGGGCTTCTCACCGCGCTTTTCCGCACGGGCGGAAAGAACCAGTAGGAAGCTCGCCAGCTTTTCCACCGGCGCAAGGCGTCCGAGAACCAGTTGGTTGTCGCGCGCCGTGCGAAGCGCGGCCCGCGTCATCTGGTGCAGGCGCTCCTTCAGCCTGGGAAAGCGCTCCATCAGGTCGTCCATCTCCCTGGTGGAAAAGGCGCACAGGACCGAGGGCACCACAGCCTCGACCGACTGGGAGTAAGTCTCGTCGTCAGCGAGACCGAGATAATCGCCGGGGAACAGGAAACCCGCAATCTGCCGACGCCCATCGGGAAGCGACGTATAGATGCGCAGCATGCCGGAAGTCAGGCTGAAGACACGACGCTTCGGCTCGCCCTCCTCCACCAGCTGCTCATTGGCATCAAGCCGCTTGGAGGTCATGATTGCTTCCAGAGCGCCGAGATCCCCATGGTCCAGCGCAGCACAAACCGCCATCCGCCGAACATCGCAATCCACGCATACCCCACATGGCGCACGATAGGGCGACCTGGGATCGAATATGATAGGCGCTACACTCACGATGGAATCCTGTTTACGGGGCCGGAAGTGTGTCTTCGCGACACACCCTAAATAGGTAACTAGAACGCGTCCCGCAAAGCGGAATTTCGCCGCAGGGGTGTATCCTCCCCTGCAGCGTGTGGAAAGCCGTCGGCTGGCCTGCTTAAATGTTGCGGCTACCGGGCTTCACAGCCGGTATTGCAGCAAGCTCTGGCGGCAATTTATCCGCAGGATAGGCTGGAACTTCATATTCGGCCAGAGAAATCAACCTCGTGCCGACATCGGCCTTCCCCGCCGAGCGGTCGACGATGCAGGCCGCAGCCACGACTTCGATACCGAGGTGCTTCATGCAGTCTATGGTTTCGCGAATGGAAAGCCCCGTCGTGACGATATCTTCCACGATGACGACGCGCGCGCCTTTCGGCACATCGAAACGTCGCAGGCGGAACACCCCGTTCTCGCGCTCCACCCAGACCGACGGGACGCGCAGATGACGCGAGGTCTCATAGGAAGGAATCAGGCCGCCAATCGCCGGTCCGACCACGTAATCGATGGCCCCGAGATTTGCCGCCCCGATCTTTGCCGCCAGTGCCTTGCAGAGCTTTTCCGTCTTGTCGGCGTGCATGAAAACGCGCGCCTTTTGAAGAAAAACAGGGCTGCGCAGGCCCGATGTGAGAATAAAGTGGCCTTCAAGGATCGCTCCCGCTTCGCGGAAGACGGCAAGCACATCTTCGGTGTTCATCTTAGTCCTATCCGTTCACGCGTTTCGCGCCGCTGACGCTCGCGCTTTCTTTCAATTGGGAAATGATACGGTTGAGATGCTTGAGGTCCCAAACCTCGACATCGATAATCATCTCGGTGAAATCCGGTGCGGTGCGCACCATGGAAAGATTGTGAATATTCGCGTCGTTGGCCGCCACGATCTGCGCGATCTCGGCCAGCGAGCCCGGCGAGTTGATGGCCGACACGCTGACGCGCGCGGGGAAACGCTCGCTCATCTGCTCATCAATGTCCCAGCGCACATCGATCCAGCGCTCCGGCTGATCGTCATAGGCTGTCAGCGCGGGCGACTGGATCGGATAGATCGTGATGCCGGCACCCGGCTGAAGAATACCGACGATACGGTCTCCGGGCACGGCGCCTTCCGGGGCAAAGCGCACCGGCAGGTCCGAATTGGTGCCGCGAATCGGCAATGCCTTTTTCCCCGGTTTCGGCGCGGCGTCGGCATCGGACTTTGTCGCGTCCTCGCTACCCTCCGGCACCTTGAATATCATGCCGGCTGCGTTCTGAATGTTGAACCAGCCCTTCTCGCCGGTCTTGGCCGGGTTATTCTGCGAGGTCACGCGTGTATCCTGATAGTCGGGATAAACAGCCTTGACGACATCGGTCGACGGCAGTTCACCGCGGCCGACTGCCGCCAGCACGTCCTCGACATCCTTGCGGGCCAGACGGGGCAGCCCCGGCTTCAGGATATCCTTGCTGAATGGCTTTCCGGCGCGCTCGAAAGCGCGTTCGAGAATGCGCATGCCCAATCCCGAATATTGCTTGCGGACTGCCGAGCGCGTTGCACGGCGGATGGCGGCGCGCGCCTTGCCGGTCGCGACAAGCGATTCCCAGGCGGCAGGGGGAACCTGCGCCTTGGAACGGATGATATCCACTTCGTCACCGTTCTTCAGCTCGGTCATCAGCGGCATGATGCGGCCATTGACCTTCGCCCCGACGCAGCTGTCGCCAATGTCGGTATGAACGGCATAGGCGAAATCGATCGGGGTCGCGCCGCGCGGCAAGGCGATGAGACGGCCTTTCGGCGTGAAGCAGAAGACCTGATCCTGAAAAAGCTCAAGCTTGGTATGTTCGAGAAATTCTTCCGGATTGTCGCCTTCGGAAAGCTGCTCGATCGTCTGGCGCAGCCATGCATAAGCATTGGTCTCGGTGGAGATCTTGTGCGGATTGTTCGCGCTGCCGCGATCCTTGTAGATCGAGTGGGCGGCGACACCAAATTCAGCAATCTCATCCATTTCGCGCGTGCGAATCTGCAACTCGACACGCTGGCGCGACGGACCGATGATGGTGGTGTGGATCGACCGGTAATCGTTCTGCTTCGGCGTGGAGATATAATCCTTGAACCGGCCCGGGACCATCGACCAGGTCGTATGGATAAGACCGAGCGCCCGATAGCAATCCTGCACTGTATCGACCATGACGCGGAAGCCGAAAATGTCGGAAAGCTGCTCGAACGACAGCCCCTTTGTTTCCATCTTGCGGAAGACGGACCAGGGCTTTTTCTGGCGGCTCTTCACACTGGCCTTGATGCCGTGCTTTTCGAAAATCTCGGACAGGTCCTTCTCGATCTTCTGCAGCAGGCCGCGATTCTTTTCCAGAAGTTCTGCCAGACGATCCGTAACGGCGCGCCACGCATCCGGGTTGATATAGCGGAAGGCAAGTTCCTCAAGCTCTTCGCGCATGTCCTGCATACCCATGCGGCCAGCAAGCGGCGCATAGATATCCATCGTTTCCTCGGCGATGCGCAGGCGCTTGTCTTCCCGCATCACGCCCAGCGTGCGCATATTGTGTAGACGATCCGCCAGCTTGACGAGAAGCACGCGCACATCTTCGGAAATCGCCAGAAGCAGCTTGCGGAGGTTTTCAGCCTGCACAGCCTTCTTTGAAACGAGGTCGAGCTTCTTGAGCTTGGTCAGCCCTTCAACAAGCTTGCCGATTTCGGGCCCGAAAAGCTGATCGATTTCCTGTCGGGTGGCCGTCGTGTCTTCAATCGTATCGTGCAGAAGGGCGATCGCAATCGTCGCTTCGTCGAGATGCATATCGGTGAGGATCGCGGCGACTTCGAGAGGATGGGAAAAATAGGGATCGCCGGAAGCACGTTTCTGACTGCCATGCTTTTGCATGGCATAGACATATGCCTTATTAAGAAGCGCCTCATTCACGTCAGGCTTGTATCGCTGTACACGCTCCACAAGCTCATATTGGCGCATCATCTACGAAAACTCCCTTTGGAAACCGATACTTGCATGCATACGCGGCAAACATATCGGGCATTCTGACCCAAAATCGCCGAAAATCGAACAATTCTCGACATTCAGGTTTGATTTTCTGCCGACAATATTAATTTCCGGCGGAAATGGCCCGTCATTTAAAGGGGTGCGCGTCCACTCGACGCCCAAAGGATGCCTCCACCCACCGAAACTGCGCGCCCGCCTTTCCGAAAATCGCAACCGATAGTTCAGACTGTCACCGGCGCATAAAAACATGCGCCACGACCGGAAAGTCGCAGCGCATGCAAAAAGAATTAATCCAGAGGACGATCAGAAATCGTCGTTCTTCTCTGGCGCAACGAGACCTTCGATACCGGCGAGCAGCTCTTCTTCCGACATGCGGTCGAAAGCAACCACATCTTCCTCAGCGGCTTCTGCAATGCCTTCCGCGACGTCTTCCGACGAAGAGGCGATCTGTGCAGGTGCAGCCGCTTCCGGCTCATCGACTTCCACATGCTTCTGCAGCGAGTGGATGAGGTCTTCCTTCAGATCGTCCGGCGACAGGGTTTCGTCGGCGATTTCGCGCAGGGCAACGACGGGATTCTTGTCGTTGTCGCGGTCGATGGTGATCTGTGCACCCTGGGAAATCTGGCGAGCACGGTGACCAGCCAGCAGAACCAGCTCAAAACGGTTCTCGACCTTATCTACGCAGTCCTCAACAGTGACGCGGGCCATGCGCGGTCCCTTTCATTTCTCGAACTTTAATGGATTTTTCCCCACATAACGCGTGTGGAGCCAAATTACAAGCAAAAGCGGAATTGCTCGTGCATCGCCGCATGAAATCTGCCAAAACAACGTCAATTTCATGGATTCGCCTCATAAAACACGGCGGCGCGTCAAAACGGCACAATATTTTATAATCTCGAAAGCGATTACTGAGACAAGACTCCCTTACTGGTAATTTAGTGGGGGCAAATAACAACCAATGGTTGCTTGTTTTTCTGTGATATGTCCTTAGAAGGCAATAAACGCACTGGTAAATTTTGATACCACCCGCCGTTTAGAAAACAAACTGAATAAGCGGTCGCCGGTCCACTCCCGTCCGGCCGTAGAGTGGATATATTGCACGATGTTCGATTCTCGTGAAAAGATTGCGCTTTTTATTGATGGCGCCAATTTATACGCCGCCTCCAAGACCTTGGGGTTCGATATTGATTATCGGAAGCTTTTGAAGGCATTTCAAAAGCGTGGCTATCTGCTCCGCGCTTATTATTACACTGCCCTTGTTGAAGATCAGGAATATTCCTCGATCCGCCCGCTGATCGACTGGCTGGATTACAATGGCTACAAGGTCGTCACCAAGGCTGCCAAGGAATTCACCGATTCCACCGGACGCCGCAAGGTGAAGGGTAACATGGATATCGAACTGACGGTTGATGCCATGCAGCTCACCGATACAGTCGACCATTTTGTTATTTTCTCCGGCGATGGCGATTTCCGGTCGCTCGCTGAAGCTCTTCAGCGCAAGGGCCGCAAGGTTTCGGTCGTCTCGACCCTCACCACCCAGCCGGCCATGATTTCGGATGAGCTGCGCCGCCAGGCCGATCATTTCATCGATCTGGTCTCGCTCAAGGCCGAGATCGGCCGCGATCCATCAGAACGTCCGCCGCGCCGTCAGGATGATGATCTCGACGAGAGCTATTGACGCCATCGTCGAGCCGGTTCATGCAAGGGCATGATTTCCGAACCATCTCCCAACTGTCACATCTGCCCGCGGCTGCACGCCTTCCTGCAAGAATGGCGGCGCAAGGAGCCGTCATGGCACAACGCCCCGGTTCCTCCGTTTCTTCCGGCAGATGACGCCGATGTCCGGCTCCTGATTGTGGGGCTGGCACCGGGCCTGCGCGGCGCCAACCGGACCGGGCGTCCCTTTACCGGCGATTATGCTGGCGATCTTCTCTACAGCACTCTGTGCGAATTCGGATTTGCGACCGGCAAGTTCGAGGCCCGTCCGGACGACAGCCTGCGGCTGCTGGATGCCAGCATCGTCAACGCGGTGCGCTGCGTCCCGCCGGAAAACAAGCCAATCGGCTCCGAGATCAATAATTGCCGTCAGTTCCTGTTGCCGATGCTGACCCGGTTTCCCAATCTGCAAGCTGTCGTTACGCTCGGAACGATCGCGCATCAATCGACCGTTCGTGCGCTCGGCGCGCCGGTTGCGCGGCACCCCTTCGGCCACGACAGGGCAAGCGACATTGGCACCTTGCGTATTTTTTCCAGCTATCACTGCTCACGCTATAATACGAACACCGGGCGACTGACGGATGCCATGTTCCGCACCGTGTTCCGGAATGTGCGGGATTATCTGAATCAAAAGAGCGCCTGAGGCGCTCTTTCTACATTTCGGTGCTCAACCGCGGTCCCGCAGCAAGCGAGCCTTTTCGCGGTTCCAGTCGCGCTTCTTTTCCGTCTCGCGCTTGTCATGAGTCTTCTTGCCTCGCGCCAGCGCCAGTTCCAGCTTCGCGCGGCCACGATCATTGAAGTAGAGCTTCAACGGTACCACGGTCATCCCCTCGCGGGACACGGAATTGAACAGGCGGGACATTTCACGCTTGCTGATGAGCAGCTTGCGCAGGCGCCGCGGCTCATGATTGAAGCGATTGCCCTGCGTATATTCCGGAATATAGGAATTGATGAGCCAGAACTCGCCATTTTCAAAGCTCGCATAGCTTTCCGCTATGTTGGACTGGTTGGCGCGCAGCGACTTGACCTCGGTGCCTGTCAAAACGAGACCGGCTTCGAGCGTATCGAGGATTTCAAAATTGAAGCGCGCCTTGCGGTTTTCCGCGATGATCTTGCGCACGGGAGAATTCTTAGGCTTGTTCATGATGGCACCATATAATGTGCAATGCCTGAAATGAAAACGCTCCCGAAGCTACGGGAGCGTAAAAATCAGCGAAAGCGGCAAAGTTTGCAGGTCAGTTGACCAGACCCGCATGTTTCATGGCCTGATCGATCTTCTCTGCCGTCGCGGCTTCCACCGTCACCATCGGCGAGCGCAGTGCATTTTCCACGCGGCCAAGTCGCGACAGGGCATATTTCGGACCCGACGGATTCGGCTCGATGAAGAGCGCCTTGTGCAACGGCATGAGGCGATCCTGCAATTCAAGCGCCCTGGCGAAATCGCCAGCTTGGCATGCATCCTGAAATTCGGCGCAAAGACGCGGCGCGATATTGGACGTCACCGAAATGCACCCTACCCCACCATGGGCGTTGAAGCCGAGCGCAGTGGCGTCTTCACCGGAAAGCTGGATGAAGTCCTTGCCACAGGCTGCGCGCTGTTCCGAAACGCGCTCGATCTTGCCGGTGGCATCCTTGACGCCTACGATATTCTTGTGGTCGCGAACAAGGGCGCCCATCGTTTCCGGCGTCATGTCGATGACCGAACGACCCGGAATGTTGTAGATGATGAGTGGAATAGAGATCGAGCGGGCCACGCGCGAGAAATGTTCGTAAAGGCCACGCTGGTTCGGCTTGTTGTAATAAGGCGTGACGACGAGAACGGCATCGGCACCGGCCTTTTCGGCGTGCTGCGCCAGCTCGATCGCTTCCACCGTATTGTTGGAGCCGGCACCGGCAATGACCGGAACGCGGCCAGCCGCAACCTCGATGCAAACCTCGATGACACGCTTGTGCTCGTCATGCGAAAGGGTCGGCGTTTCACCGGTCGTGCCGACCGGAACCAGTCCTTTGGTACCTTCTTCGATCTGCCAGTTTACAAATGCGCGAAAGGCTTTCTCGTCGAACGCTCCTTCGGAATCGAATGGCGTGACAAGCGCGGTAATTGAGCCCTTCAGCATTAGTGAACTCCTGAAAAAAGAAAGACGGGACCTCATTCCCAGTCATCTTGGGCATGTGACCGGGTCGAGGCGTTGCACAATAGTCTTGCAGCACGAGTGGAGCAAGCGGGGTATGCTGGCAAAACAGGCGCAATGCGGCAGTTTTGCGGCAAAATTTGTTGCCGGTTCCGTGCACTGCCGATGATACGCCGGGATTGATTAAAGGAACATCAAGCGTCACGGAGTGACTGCGCCCCGCAGAGGTTGCAGATAACGCTTTGTTAAGGATAGATTCATTCCTTGAGCCTAACCTCGACGCAGAAATCGACGGCCAAAAGCCCGGCTAAGAAAAGCCTGATTTTAACGACATATTGCGCATCAACCAAGTCTTTGTTCTAGTTGGCCAATGTTAAAACAAGCCGCAGAGATATCCCTGAAGAAAAAAGCACTCCTCGCGAGTTGCTTTGTTGCGGCTGCCTTGCAGCCGGTGATTTCGCTCGCGCAATCGTCGCTGCCGTCGGATATTCCAACCCCGCTCGCGCGTCCGTTTGCACCGACCGCGACACATCAGTCGCCGATAAATCTGGTGACGCCGAAACCCCGTCCGGCCACGCCCGACCCGGTTGTGACATCGGCGGTCGGCCGCATGGAAAATCCGGCCACCATCGGCGGAACGCTGAAAAGCGGGCTCGATGCTCTTTCTTCTCGTGATGCAGCAAGTGCGATCGCGTTTCGCAACACCATGCCGCATGGGTCGCTAGACCGTCAGATCCTGACCTGGGCGATTGCGACTTCGGGCCTCGACGGTGTGCCGAGTGCGGAAATTGCTGCCGCAGCGACGGATCTTCGCGGCTGGCCGGGAATGTCGGCTCTGCGCAGCAATTCGGAACGGGCCCTCTTCAAGGAAAATCCTGCTCCTGCCACGGTCATCGCCACGTTTGGCAACAGGCGCCCACAAACGACCGAAGGCATGATCGTACTCGCCCGCGCCTATGTCGGCTCCGGCAATGCGGGCAGAGCGCGTGAGTTGCTTTCATCATGGTGGGCTACGCAGCGCCTTTCTGCCGATGACGAGCAAAAGATCCTGAAAGAGTTCTCGGGCGTCCTGACCCGTGAGGACCATCAGCGCCGTATTCTGCGCTCTCTCTATAATGACCGCATGCAATCGGCAAAATTGCTTGCAGGTCCGGCGCAGGCTCAATCGCTCTACAACGCCTTTGCGGCAGTTGCACAAAAATCTCCGAACGCCGCCAAGGCGATAGCGGATGTCGACCGCAGCTGGCAGGGCAATGCCGCCTACCAGTTCCTGAAGATTCGCTATCTGCGTCGCGCCGAACGCTACAACGAAGCAACGGACCTCATGCTGAAAGCGCCGCGTCTGGCCTCGGCACTGGTCGATCCGGATGCCTGGTGGGTAGAGCGGCGTATCCTGTCGCGGGAACTGCTTGATCAGGGCAAGCCGCAACTCGCCTACAAGGTGGTTTCGACCCACGCAGCCGAATCCCCAACAATGGCGGCAGAAGCTGAATTTCATGCCGGGTGGTATGCGCTCCGCGCCCTGAACCAGCCAAAGACAGCTGCCCCGCATTTTGCAAGGATCGCGGAAATTTCCTCGCGTCCCATTTCCGCATCGCGGGCTTTCTACTGGCTCGGAAGGTCGGCTGAGGCGGGCAGCGGCGGCGATGCCCGCGACTTTTATCGTCGCTCCGCTCATTTCGGCACGACATTCTACGGACAGCTTTCAGCAGCCAAGCTGAACGAAAAGGCACCGGAACTCATTTATCCGAAACCGACCGACGCGGATCGTAGGCGCTTTGCCGGTCGCCCTGCTGTGCAAGCAATCAAGCGGCTGGAACAGGTCGGCTACAGCAATCGTGCAACCGCGCTCTATAACCAGCTTTCGCAGGAACTCGACAGCGTGGGCGAACTGGCCCTGCTAGCGGTCATGGCCGAACGCAACGAAAATCATTATCTGGCGCTGCGCGTCGGCAAAACCGCTGCGTTGCGCGGTCTCGATGTCGGCGCTCTGTCACATCCGCTCGGTGCAATTCCTGCCACGGCCAATATAAGCGGGTCCGGCAAGGCCCTCGCCTATGCAATCGCGCGGCAGGAAAGCGAGTTCAACGTCGGTGCCGTTTCGAAGGCCGGTGCCCGCGGTTTGCTGCAATTGATGCCCGCAACAGCGAAAAGCGTTGCGACCCGCAACGGCATGAGCTTCTCCGCACCGCGTCTCACGACGGATGCAGGCTACAACGCGACGCTTGGCGCCCACTTCCTCGGAGAACAGCTCGACCGCTTCAACGGTTCCTATGTGCTCACCTTCGCCGGTTACAATGCCGGCCCTCGCCGCGCATCGGAATGGGTCGAGAAATATGGTGATCCGCGTGGGAAGCCTATCGATCAGGTCGTGGATTGGATCGAACGCATCCCCTATTCGGAAACGCGGAACTATGTTCAGCGGGTGATGGAAAACTACGAGGTATATAAGGCTCGCCTGACGGGCAGCGCGGATATCCAGGCTGACCTGATCCACGGTCGGCGTTAGAGTGGTTCCTGTTTTAACAGAACGCCGGAAGTATCGCATTATCCAACGCAAAACCGTTTCAAACTTTTGCTGGAAATGCTCCAAGCGAAAATACAAGACAAAGAAAAAGCAGGCTATTCGCCTGCTTTTTTTGTCCGTCGCGGCTTGGGTTTAGCCGCCGCCTTACGGGGCTTGTCCGCCTGCTTGGCGCTGGCTTTGTTCGCTGCATTTGCCAGTTTCGCAGCTTGCCCGATCCAATCCTCGCGCTCCACCCGGCGCGGGAAACCAATATTTCGCTCAATCCAGCGCGACTCTTCATCGTTCCAGCTGGCAATCTGGTCATAGTGAAATACGCCGATACCGTTGAGCAAACCCTGAACAGCCCTGCCGATACCTTTTATGACGGTGAGATCGTCGGCTTTTCCACGACGCGCAGCTTCAAGAAGCTCCGGACGGCCCGGATCGAGAACCGGTTCCGCATCTGCGTCAGGGCTTTCGGCCTCCAAGGGCCAACTTCCAACCACTTCTGCCTCAGGTACAGCTTTGACCGGAATCGTCTCCGGCTCGCTCGGCTGTGTTGAAGCCTTGGGCTCTTCAGCTTCAGCCGGTGCTGCAGCTTCCTTGGGCGTTTCCGGCTTCTCGTCGACAGGCAATGTAGCACGTGCTGCGGCAATGATTGTGCGTTCGCTATCCGGGACAGCAGCGTTTCTCCGCCTCAGGAAGCGGCCCAGAAGGCACCCGATAATAAAAGCGACGGCAACAAGAACAGCCAGTTGAACAATCAGCAACGGCATATGGTTTCCTCGTACTCCAAATTACTCAAGCCCGACGAACATAGTCGCCGTCAATTTTCCCTGCCCCAAATTTGCAACCATTACTTCGAACCGGTCAGCCAGCCCACGACCGCGCCGATCAGAACCGACACGACGAGAACCGGCCAAAACGATACAGCTAGATAAAGCATTGTCAGGTCCGCTTTCTATTCCGGAAACGGAACATATGCTCCGCTATGTCTATTCATAGTGCGAAAGGAAAGGTCCGAACAGGCGAGCTGTCAATTCCGAACAGAAAACTGGCGGAGATGAACTCCAAATCAGATCAGCCTGCCTCACTGCTGAAGCTCGGCTTCGCCAATCTCAACCTGTCCGGCCGTCAGGCCGAAAGGGAGCGGCGAATTCAATCGGGACTCGAGCTTTTGATAGCTCGCCGTGTCTGCTGCCCTGCCCTTGATCGAAATATTGCGATCAGAAATCCCGATCTCCCCTTCCCGCAATCCCGACAGAAGTTGCAAGGCAAACTCCACCGAATCAGCGAAGTCCGGTGGGCTGCCGCGACCCATTGCCATTTGGTCATCAAGCGGAATGCCCGGAGCCGCACTTTCGGCGGCAGTCATGATTCGGTCTCTGACATCATTATCTGGAACTGAACCGGACAGGATTATTCCGTCAGCACTCTTCCTTATCTGCAACGCATAGGGCGACACGAGCGGCAAAACACTCGTCAGATCGGTGATCTCGCGAATCCCCCATACCTTTGCCAGCGCATCCTGCGCCGCAGATTGAGCCTCTGGATCGGGAGCAATGCCCTTCAGCGTCACATCGCGGCCGTCCACATCCAAGCCCGTCCACACGAATGGAGCAAGTGCTGCGCCGGTCCGCGTCGCAATATCCGTCTCGACCCGATCGGCCCCGAACCAGAGCGCAAGCGCTGTCAGCGCTGCGGTCCATGTTATGCCGGGCCAAAACCATTTGAACATATCGGGGCATCTCCACGCTGGTAATGATGGGAGGTGAAGCGACGAAGCACGTATCGTCTTCTTATCCGTACAAAGACCGAGTTTTCGGTGAAAGCAAGATCACAACCGTGAAAATCGAAAAACAAAAAAACCCGGCAGCGATGCTGCCGGGTTCTTTTTGAACAATCCCGAAGGATTAGAACGAGCGCTGGAAGCGAACCATGCCCTGCCAAGCGTCTTCACCCTTGAGTTCAGAGTGCTTGTCGTTCCACTTGGTGTAGGACACTT